>VGES01000164.1 GCA_016869765.1 Alphaproteobacteria bacterium | reverse complement strand
TACCCAAGATCGCCACGGTGGCCGCTGAGCGGCCCGCCGACGCCAGACTCCTGGCGGTCGCTCCGGCGGGCCGCTCAGCGGTCTCCTACACCACTATCGGGGACACGACCCGCTCGGCTCCGCACAGGGCTGCTCACGGACGACACCGTGATGCCTCGAACTCCACTGGCGAGGTGCGGGCTGATGAGCCGCAGAATGACGTCCCAACAGACCGGAGAGTAACCGGTGAGAGTATGGCCCGTAATCACCGATCCCGGAATGAAAGGAAAGTCGATCGCACCAAATGCTGAAGTCGTTCAATGTACATCACCCACGATCTGGCGACGGCGTACCAGGTCAGCGACCGCGTCATCGTCCTCGAGAAAGGGCGCGTCGTGGAGGCCGGGACGCCCGACGCCGTGTTGAAGTCGCCGCAGAACGCCTATACTCGGACCCTTGTGAGCTCGATCCCCTGGCCGGACCCCGATCGGAACTGGGGCGCCGCTTCGAACCGACAATCGGGCATCTCGGCCGGACTTTGATGAGGGTTGCGTGATGGAGTTTCGCCCGCTTACGCCGATGCTGCACGAACTCGCGGAAGGGCCCGTCTGGGTGCCGGGCGAAATGGCGCTGTACTTCGTCGACATTCCGGCATTTCGGATCCACCGATACGACTGGGCAACCGCGCATCTGCAATCGTGGCGGGCGCCGTCCGAGCCGGGCTCGCTCGCTCCGAGCGGAGATGGAAACCTGATCGTGGCGCTGCGCGATGGTTTCTATCTGTTTCGACCGCAAGCCAACCGGTTCGATGTTCTCGCGAGGCCGGGTTACGACACGACCAGCATGCGCATGAATGACGGACGCTGCGACCCCGTCGGGCGGTTTTGGGCTGGAACGATGGACGTGACGCGATCTGGGCCGAACGGCGGGCTTTGGTGCATGGACCGCACGGCGCTGCGGAAGGGTCCCGACGGGGTGGTCATCTCGAACGGGCTGGCGTTCAGTCCCGACGGCCGAACGATGTATCATGCCGACAGCATCGCAAGAGTTGTCTACCGGTTCGAATACGATCTCGGCTCGGGCCGCGCGAGCGGCCGCGAGGTTTGGTTCCGATGCCCGGACGGTCTCGGCGATCCGGACGGAGCCTCGGTCGATCGGCACGGAAACTACTGGATCGCGATGTACGGCGGCGGCTGTATCCTGAAAATCTCGCCGCACGGGGAGTTGCTGGCAACTGTGGAAGTTCCGGCGAAGTACCCGACAATGGTCACGTTCGCCGGGCCCGCTCTCGACCATATCGTCGTCACCAGCTCGCGTCGCAACAGGCCGGCCGACGAACTCGCCCGATACCCATCCGCCGGAGGGGTGTTCGTGTCAGGCCCGACCAGCACCGTGGGAATTGCGGAAGTGCCGTTTCAACTTTGAACTGACATTTCCCAGATAGGCGGCCTATCCGCCCCCGATTGACGGCAGAATAGCCCGGCCTTGGTCCCGTTGGAAGGTGGAGGCGCGTAGCGACAACGTCCGTCGCAGCAGGATCGTCGGCTTGACCGCCCTGCCACGCCCCCATCGTGCGATTCTCGCTGGTTTTGCCGCAAT
>VGES01000163.1 GCA_016869765.1 Alphaproteobacteria bacterium | reverse complement strand
CTCGGCTCGGACGCCTTTACCACACTCGCCAGCGGGCACGCCTCAGTGAGCGGCGCACTGGTTCGTTTCGATCCGGCGGCATTGGCTAACGGGTTCTATCGATTGCGCCTCAGCGCCACGGATATCAGCGGGCGCAGCAGTACAACCGAAGCGATCATCGAGGCCGCGACCAAAGAGAAACCGGCGGCTTATGTCGAACGCACAACCGATCTCACCGTGAATCTGGGTGGCGCAATAATCAACGTGGCGAGGTCTTACGACTCGCTTGACCGGGAGCGCACCGGCTCGTTCGGTCACGGCTGGCATCTCGTCAACCGCGACAGCGACATCCAGACCAATGTTGCGCCGACCGGGCAGGAGAGTCGTGGCGTCTATCGGCCGTTCCAGAACGACACGCGAATTTATCTGACATTGCCCGATGGCCGCCGCGTGGCCTTCAGCTTCACGCCCGAGAAACACGAGCACCCGGAAATTACGTACTACACGCCGGCCTATACGGCGGATGCGGGCGTCGACTACCGTCTCGATTCGGCGCGCGCGACCCTCGGCCGCAATCCGAACGGCTTCTACGATCTGGCGGCAGCGCGGCCCTACAACCCCGCGAGCGGCCGGTTCGACGGACCCGAGTACACCCTGACGGCGCCGGATGGAACCGTCTATCACTTGAGCGCCGAGGATGGCGTGGTCGAACAGCGGCTGACCAACGGCAACCGGCTGTACTTCACCGACAACACGCTCATCAGTTCTACCGGCGAGGCCGTGCAATTCGTCCGTGACGCACAGGGGAGGATCAGCACCTTGATCGGCCCGGACGGCACGCGCATCGAGTACGACTACGATACGCGAGGCAATCTGATTTCCGCGCACAATGTATTCTCGAACGCTACCCGCCGCTACGGTTACGCGGCTGATGATGCGCACCTGCTCGTGATATCGACGGCGCCCGCGCCCGCGAGCGGCAATGCGATTCGCTATGGCGCCACGCCGCAAGTCACACCGCTTGTCGCGAACCTCGGCGGGCCGGGGCAGTTCGCGGGTGACGACTATCACGGCACGCTCGCAGCCGGAGTGGCTGACGATCTCGCGTTCGCATTGCGAGCCTCCGAAATCCGCTCGACCCTGGAAGACAAGGTGTTTGTCGGCGTCGAGGTGACCGCTCGATCCGGCAGCAGCCTGCAACCTGCGGTGCCGGCCATCGAAGGGCTCGCGCCGCTAATCGAGCGTACCGCGGTTGGAAATGCGTTCGCGCTATTCGCCGTCAGCCGCGAAGGATTGAATCTGCTTCGTATCGCCGGTACCGACGCGGTCACCTCGGGCGCGTACAGCCTGCGATTGTTTGTCGCGGGGGATGCCGATCAGAACGGGGATGTCGATGGTCTTGATGCGGCAATCGTTGCGCAATCATTCGGCGCGCGGTTGGGCGACGCGAACTTCCTCGTCGAAGCCGACGCCAACCGAGACGGTGCGATCGACAACGCCGACGTGCAACTGACTTTTGCGGATTTCGGCTTCAAAGCGAATCGCCCGCCGCTGATCCAAGCGACTGATGCGCTCACGCACATCGATCTTCCGGTTGCGATCGATCTGACG
>VGES01000162.1 GCA_016869765.1 Alphaproteobacteria bacterium | reverse complement strand
TGAGCCCCTTCATCGTCCGCAAAGCCAGACGGGCCGCGCCCAGGGTGGTATCGCTGATCGCGGCGCCGCTGCCCGCAACGTTGCCGTGACTCGAATGGAACATCACAACTGAATCGCCGAGAGTCGGACCGGTTCCGCTGTTCTCCGTAAGCTTGGCGACGAGCGCCGCGTTTTCGGTTTCCGCCGCCGCCAACCCCCAACCCGCCGCCAGATCGGCGAACGCGCCGACGTCGTCATTGATCAGTGCTTGCCGCGTGATCGAGAAAATTTTTCCGCGCGTCGTTATGCTGTAGCTTTGCTTGCCGTCGGCAATGCTGCCGTACTTATATTCAGCGCCCTCGGGTACCACATCGAGCGTCGGCAGCTCTCCCCGCCGAACGATGTTGCGGCCCCTGAAGTCCGCGTGGGGAGCGGCGCGCCAGGCCACCGTCTTGACGCCGCTCGGAGCCGCCGAGTAGGCCACCGCCAGCACCTTCCCCGCAAGCGTGCCAAGCACGTTGGCAAAGTCGCCCGTGACATGCTGTCCCGCGCGCGTGATGACTTCGGCATCGGAACCCATCGAGTTCAGGTTGCGATGCAGCAGCAGCGCGCGCGCCATGTCAGCGAACCGCCGCCCCGCGAACTGGCGCGCCAGCTCCGATGGCTGGTGCGCCTGATTCGTGCGGCAATACAACGCCTCACCCATTGCGACGCTCAGAGCTTCCGGTTCGGTAACCGGCGAGACCTCGGCCGGCCGCCGGGTGTCGATTTGCGGAAGGCGCCGCGATGCCTCGGCGATCATCTCGCGCCGGACATCGGCGTCGGGCAGGTTGCGCTGCGAAAGAGCGTCCGCGTACTCCGGCGGAACTCCCAACCCCGCAGCCAGGGTTCGAATTTTTTCTTGGTCCATGGATGACCCTCCCTCTGATCTGATGGTTGCGCCGGAGTCCGCACCCAGCGCAGTGAAAGATAGCTCCACGGGCTTGATCCCGCGAGCCGTTCGAATGCGAACGCCGCTTTCCGTCGAGTCGGTCCACTCGCGAACGGTGTACCCGATGGATACGCCGCGAATGATGCCAGCGCCCACATCGGCCGCGATGGCTTGCACGTCGGGCCGCGTACCGAACCGGACCGTTGCGAGTCCGCGGCCGCCGGTAATCTCGGGCCGCTCGACCACGCCCAGGATCGCGCGCACGGAAAACCGGTCGTGATTGTCAAGTACCGGCGCGCCGTCGAACGCAGTGAGGTCCCAGCTCGCCGCGGACATGTTGAGCCGCTCGATGAAAAGGCCGCTATGGTCGCGGCGTTGCACGTCCGCGCCAGTGGAGAAGATGACTTGGACGGTTCCGCTTTCGGCATTGAACGACGACGGCTCGAACGCCGCCGCGCGCGTCAGTAGCTCATGCATTACTCGTGGTCTCCTGTTGGGCTTGCCCCTGCCCAGTTGTCTTACGCGGATCGGAGTCGAGCGTCAAGCCCAAGCGGTCTGCCCTCGCGTTGTCTTGCGAAAGCTCCGCGTCAATATCTTCGGAGCGCCAACCGAGGGCCGCTACAGCTTCGCTTCGGGACATCAGTCCCGCGCGAATCTTGGCGACAGCCGCGCGCACGTCCGCCCCCTCGTCCAGCAGCGGGATCGAGGGCGCGATC
>VGES01000161.1 GCA_016869765.1 Alphaproteobacteria bacterium | reverse complement strand
CTCACCTACACGATGACGCTTCGTCCGGGACTCAAGTTTCACGACGGCACGCCGGTCACCTCCAAGGACGTCGTCGCCTCGCTGAATCGCCTGGTGAAGCGCGAGGTGCTCGGCCGTTCGATCGAACCGTTTCTGGCCTCGATCGAGCGCGTCGACGATCAGACGTTCACCATTAAGCTGAATAAGCAATTCGGCCACATTCTCTTCGCCATCAGCGGTGCGTCGAACCTTGCCGGCATCTATCGCGAGAAGGAAGCTCTGATCGATCTGAACACTCCGATCACTGAGCCGATCGGCTCCGGGCCCTTCGTCTTCAACAAGGCCGAATGGGTACCGGGCTCCAAGGTCGTCTACGACAAGTTCAAGGACTACGTGCCGCGGAGCGAAAAGCCTTCGGGCTTCGCCGGCGGCAAGATCGTGAAAGTCGATCGCGTCGAGTACCGCGTCATCCCGGACAGCGCCACAGCCTTCGCCGCCCTCAATGCCGGCGAGGTCGACTTCCTCGACCAGACCACGATCGACCTCGTGAAGACGGTCGAGAACAATCCCGATGTCGTCGTCGGTACGATCTGGCCAACCGAAGGCTACGGTCTTCTGCGAATGAACCAACTGCATCCGCCCTTCAACAGCATCAAGGCGCGACAGGCGCTGGCCCTGACGATCGACCAGCAGGAATACATGACTGCCGGCATCGGCCCCCAGAAGTATTGGCGAGAGTGCCATGCTATCTGGATCTGCGGCACGCCCTACGGCACCGAGGCGGGATCGGAGCCGTACAAGAAGCAGAACCTCGAACGCGCCAAGCAGCTGATGATCGAGTCGGGCTACAAAGGCGAGAAAGTAGTGCTGATGGGGCCAGCTGAAATCGCGTTCGTAAAAGCCTGGACCATGGTGACGGCAGAGAACCTGAAAAAGATCGGGGTCAATGTCGAGCTGATACTCCAGGACTGGGGATCGATCGTCGCCCGCCGCGCGAAGAAGGACCCGCCGGACACCGGCGGCTGGACGCTCTTCCACACCGGTCAGAGTGCGAGCGGAGCACATCCAATGACGAACATTACCGCGGCCACGACCTGCGATGCCGGCTGGTTCGGTTGGCCTTGCGACGCGGAGATCGAGAAGGTGCGTCAAGCCTTCATCAACGAAACCGATCCTGTGAAGCAGAAACAGCTCGCCGAGACACTGCATAGGCGCCTGTGGGAAGAGAACATCCCGCTGTTGCCGGTCGGCCAGTACCAGCAACCTTTCCTATGGCGGAAGAACGTCACCGGCATCCTCAAGGCCAACACCGTTGTCTTTTGGAACATCGAGAAAAACTGACCGTCGTCGCCCGCCGTGGGCGCCCCTGGCGGGCGCCCGTTCCTTTTCATGCCCGGGAAATGTCGTTTCACGCGACAGAATGCGACCTTTTGTCTTGGGCCGAAACGGTGCACCATCCGACCGGGTGGCCTTTTTCACCCCGACCAACGGGAGGTAAACGAATGGTACGCATGCGCATGACGGCTCTGGCCGGCGCCGCGCTGGTCGCGCTCGCTTCCGGCGACGCGCTGGCGCAGAAGGTGCTGAGGGTCGTCCCCCACGCCGACTTGAAAGTGCTCGACGGCTACCAGACCACGGCGACGATCACCGCCATGCACATGGGCGCCGTCCTCGACACGCTGTTCAGCTGGGACGAGAACACCGCCTCGCAGCCGCAGATGGTCGAGCGCTACACGCTCTCGGACG
>VGES01000160.1 GCA_016869765.1 Alphaproteobacteria bacterium | reverse complement strand
AGAAGTCCATCAAGTTCTCGACCGCAAACTTCCAGTTGCACGGCAGCTCGAGCGCGATCTTGTTGGCGAGCCGGCACTTCTCGGGCTTGAGGAAGCCGACATCGGCGACGAAAGTCTCGAGGAACTGGCCGAGCGGCGGCGCGTTCGGATCGAACGAAATGAACACGTTGCCGGCCCAACTATCAATCTTGAGCTGCGGCAGGCGGCACGACTTGGGATCGAAACCTTCGGCTTCCTTCATGTAGGGCGCACCCACCAGCCGGCCATCGAGGCCGTAGAGCCAGCCGTGGTAGGGGCACATGAACTCCTTGGTGTGGCCCTGGCCTGAGGCGACTTCGACGCCGCGATGGAGACAGACGTTGGCGAACGCATTGAGCGTCCCGTCGGCGGCCCGCGTCAGCAGCACCGGCTCGTCCAGGATTCGGAGCGTCATGAAATCGCCGGGCTTTTCGAGCTCTTCTTCGCGAGCGACGAACAGCCAGTCTTTCATGAACAAGTTCTCTTTCTCGCGCGCGAGCATCTCGGGCGAGCTGTAGACGTAGCCAGGCGCGTGCCAGGCGCGGCCGATCGGTGCGCGCAGGCGGTCGAGCCCCGCCCCAATCACGGGCGTCTCAGGAATAGGTGCGCTCATCGGTTCGTCCTCCCGGCCTTAAGTCGGGCTTAGTATAGGGTCGCGTTCGAGCGGCGGCCAAGTCGGTCAACGCCGGCTCCGCGGGCGGGCGCGGCGCCGTTTCCCCGCCCCAGGCTTACGGGCGATGAAGTCGATCTCGACCAGGGCGCGGCGGGCGAGCCCGTTGACGCCGACGCAGGTGCGGGCCGGGCGTTTGCCGGCCGGAAAGTAGGTCGCGTAGACGCGGTTCATGCGCCCGTAATCTCTGTAAAAGTCGGTGAGAAACACGCGAGCCGCGACAACTTCGGCGAGCGTCGCGCCGGCCGCTTCGAGTACGGTCGACAGGTTCTTGAACACGAGACGGGTCTGCGCCGCGACCCCGCGTGGGAGCGGTGCCTTGTCGTTTGCGGGATCGATCGGGAGTTGGCCGGTCACGAACAGCCAGCCGCCGATCTCGACCGCGTGCGAGTAAGGGGCGACCGGCGCCGGCGCGCCGGCGATCATGTGGTATAAGATGTCATTCATCGGGAGCTCCTGTTGGCGTCAATATGCGTGCCAAAACGACGTCACCCTTGTTCGCCTCTCCGGACGTTGGCAGAGTAGGCGGTGAGAGGAGAGGGCATCGCCAATGAGTATCAGTGTACGGAAGATCATGCCGAACTTCGTCGGCGAGATCGGCGGGGTCGACATGCGCCGGCTCGACGCCGCCGCGTTCGCAGCCGTCAAGAATGCGTGGCTCGAGAATCAAGTGATCGTGTTCCACGGTCAGCAGCTCGAAGAGGACGACCTGGTCGGTTTCAGCCGGCGCTTCGGCGGACTCGAGATTCACGTGCGCACCGAATATCTCTCCGCGCAACATCCCGAGATCCTCTACGTCTCGAACGTCAAGAGGAACGGCCGCGCGATCGGCATTTTGTCCGATCACGAGGTCGGCTGGCATTACGACCAAATCTACTTGCCGCGGCCGGCGGTCGGCTCCTGCCTCTACGCGGTCAAACTGCCGAAGGAGGGCGGCTCGACCTATTTCGCCGACATGTCGGGCGCGTACGAAAAACTTCCGGCCGCGCTCAAGAAAACGATCGACGGCTGCAAAGCGGTGCAATCCTACGAGTACTT
>VGES01000159.1 GCA_016869765.1 Alphaproteobacteria bacterium | reverse complement strand
AACAGCCTGGTCCGGCCGCCGCTGGCGCGCCGCACCGTCTCGGTCAGTTCGGCGAGTCCGGGCAAGAAACGATCGTCGCCGATCCGCAGCAGCGGGCCGGAGGGAATGTCGCGAATGCCGGTCGCCTCGACCACGATGGCGCCGGGCCGCCCCTCGGCGAAGCGCTCGTACCAGCCGAGCACGGCCGGCGTCACGAAGCCGTCGTCGGTCGCGCGCCACGGCACCATCGCCGGCACCCAGGTGCGCTGCGCAAGTTCCAAAGCGCCGATGCGGATCGGCGAAAACAGCAGCGAGGCCGCAGCCGTCTCGGCGCTCGGCCACGCGCCCGGATCGGGCTTCCATTTGATGCGCTCGGGCGGACGCCACATCGCTTCGCAATCCCTATTCGCCACGCCACCGACCCCACGCCGACGGCGCCGGGACTGTAGCGGAAATTATTTTAGATATAAAATAATTTTCGGAGCGGGGAAGAGGGCTATGTGAACCGAGACGGTATTGACCTGACAGATTGGCCACGCCGGGCGACGTGTAGCGAGGGGCCGTAGGCCCCGAGCGCAGCGGCGCCCGGCGTGGCCATGCCGCCCCCGGTCGGGGTTAGGATGGTGTTTGCGAAGACATCGATCCAACCCGAACGGAGACCGACATGACCACGGAACAGAAGATAGCACGACGCAAGCTCACTTTGCTCGAGCTCGCGAACGACCTCGGCAACGTCAGCAAGGCGTGCCGGATCACGGGATACAGCCGGCAGCAATTCTACGAGATCCGCCGCAACTTCCAGACCTTCGGCACCGCCGGCCTGGTGGACAAGGTGGCCGGGCCGCGCGGGCCGCACCCGAACCGGGTGGCCGAGGAGATCGAGGCCGCCATCCTGGCCCATGCCCTGGCGCATCCCTGCCATGGCGCGCTGCGCGTGGCGAACGAACTGGCGCTGAAGGGGGTCCAGGTCAGCTCCTCGGGCGTGCGCGGCGTGTGGAGCCGCCAGGGCCTGCTCGGGAAGCACGAGCGCCTGCTGCGCCTCGAACGGGCCACGGCCGAGCGCGCCGTGACGCTCTCCGACGAGCAGATCGCCGCCCTGGAGCGCTTCAGCCCGGAGTTCCGCGAACGCCACATCGAGGCCGGTTTCACGGGCGATCTCGTCGCCGTCGACACGTTCTTCGTCGGGCACTTCAAAGGCGTCGGCAAAGTCTATCTGCAAAGCGCCATCGACTGCCGCTCGCGCTACGCCTGGGGCCGCCTCTACACCAACAAAATGCCGGTCACCGCCGTGCATCTGTTGAACACCGACGTGCTGCCCGCCTTCGAGGCGCAGGGCGTAGCGGTCAAGACCGTGCTCTCCGACAACGGTCGCGAGTTCTGCGGCCGGCCCGACCGCCACCCCTACGAACTCTTCCTGCAGCTCGAAGGCATCGAGCACCGCAAGACCAAGGTCCGCCGCCCGCAATCCAACGGCATCGTCGAGCGCCTGCACAGGACCTTGCTCGACGAGCACTTCCGGGTCGAGGGCCGGCGCACCTGGTTCGAGACCGTCGAGCAGATGCAGACCGCGCTCGACTTCTACTTGAAAACCTACAACGAAACCCGGCCCCACCAGGGCCGCGGCATGGACGGCCGAACCCCCGCTCGCGCCTTCAAGGACCACATCCCCGCCAACGACAACGTCAAGGAGGACAACGCCCAAGAATCCAGCCAGACTATCGCCGCCTGATCCCCGCTCCGGCGGGCGACGACTGTCAGGCGATTACCGTCTCTGTACACACTGATTATCTACTCCAGCTGAGACGGAAGTTCGGACTGCCGATCGAGTACCGGCAGATCGCACCGGCGTTACGACCAGAGCCCGAAGTTTCATCCAGGGA
>VGES01000158.1 GCA_016869765.1 Alphaproteobacteria bacterium | reverse complement strand
CTTATCGGCCCCCAGCGTCTTCGGGCGGAACCCGCGCTCGCGCGCTCCATCCAGGAGCACGGGGACCGCGTCAGGCTCGGCAGTGCCGGTCGCCGCGGTCACCACGAAGTCGACCAAGAGGCCGTGATGGTTCTCCATCAGCGCGTGCGCCATGAACGACAGCCGCGCCTCGCGTCCGCGTCCTTTCCGCGCCAACCGTGCTTCCGGGTCGGTCGTACTGGCGTGTGTCGCGTTGGACCGCTTCTGTCCCCGAAAGTTGACCGTCGGGTTGCCCGGATCGTCCGGTGGCTCGCCTATCTCCGCTGCCATCCCGCGGCTTGAAGCTCTTCACGCTTGCTGCCGCCTCCAGCAGCGTCCCATCGGCCGTGAAGTGCTCCGCGCTCAGGAGATGACGCCGCTGCGCCTGCCCGACGATCGCGTCGAAGAGCTCCCGTCCCACCTTGTGTGCCATCAGGCGCGCCCGGTTCTTCGAAAACGTCGCGTGGTCGAACGCTGGATCGAGCAGATCCATCCCCAGGAACCAGCGGAACAGCAGGTTGTAGCTGAGTTGCTCGCAGAAGGCGCGCTCAGACCGAACCGAATAGAGCGCCATCAAAAGCGATGCCTTGAGCAGATGCTCAGGCGGGATCGATGGTCGGCCTATCTCGGCGTACATCTCCTCGAACAGCGGTGACAACTCCGCGAGCGCTTCGTCGGCCAGACGCCTGATTGCCCGGATCGGGTGTCTGGCCGGGATCAGCAACTCCGGGTCCACGAACGCCAGCATCGACGCCTGGGACTTCTGCCGTCCGCGCACTGCCACACCTCCGATTGAGATGCAGCCACACTACCGCCCAACCAACTCCACGTCCATGCCCAGAGCTACCAGTTCTTCAACAGCCTGCTAGTTTGCTGGTCACCGGGTGGTTTGGCGGGGTAAAATGGTGGCCGCGAACGGGCGTGGCGCAATTGGCAGCGCAGGGCTCTCCAAAAGCCAAGGTTGGGGGTTCGAGTCCCTCCGCCCGTGCCAGCTTTGAACGGAGACTATCTCCTGGATAGCCTCCGCACGCCTCCTAGCCGAGTGCTCTGATCACGGATTGATCACGGGGCTTCGCGGGACCGGCGTTTAGCAGCGACTCGAGCAGGTTGGCGGCGTCCTGCTGCATCGTCGGCAGGACGTGGGTGTAGGTCTGGAGCGTGATCGCGATCGTCGCGTGTCCCAGGCGCTCGCTGACGACCTTGGGGTTCACGCCGGCGATCAGCATCAACGTGGCGGCGGTGTGGCGGATGTCGTGAACGCGGATGATGGGAACCTCGGCAACCGCGCAGATGCGCGCCAGCACCTTGCGGACGATGTACTCCTGGACCGGCGTCCCGACCGAGCTCGGGAAGACGAGGTCGTGGTCGCGCCAGGCGGGCCCGGACGCGAGGCGCAGCTCGTTCTGCACGGCCCGGTGCCGTCGAAGCAGCGCGACCGGTGAGGCGCCGATCGGGATCGACCGCCGGCTCGCGGCCGTCTTCGGCGGCTTGACGACGAGGCCTGCATGTTCAGCCGCTACGCTGACCTTGCTGAACTCGACAAGCCAATTCGCTCGTCCACATGCATGACTTCGATGAGCATCGGCGCATGCCCGGTACTCGCCGGTCGGCCGCGCCGGCCCGCATACGAACGTCGCCGATAGTCTCGACGTCGGGGAACCTGGTCGAGAGGACTGCCTGGGCGCCGGGATCAATCTCGCACAGTAAGCGGCAACGGTGACCCGCTCTAGCTAATCCGAGCTCGATCCCGCCGATACTTGCGAACAACCCAATCGTCGTTAACGACCGCACATGGATGGATGGATAGATGGCTAGGCTCCTCGCAGCGCCAGGCGCCCCGCCGGC
>VGES01000157.1 GCA_016869765.1 Alphaproteobacteria bacterium | reverse complement strand
TGGATCAGTATTTTCACGCCGGTCAAACCGCCGAAGGCAGTCCACGTCGTCAGCCAACCTATCCCGATGGGCCTTCGCGTCGGCTCTCTGTATTCTCAGACTAGGCGGATAGTCGGCCTCGCCTCGCCGGACATACCCTTCGATTGCCCGATCAATTCTGGCAAGCTCTTCCTCGGCACTCGCCAGGGATGCGGCCCATCCCATCGGCTCCACAGAATCGCCCTCGATCCGCGCTTGAATGTACGCCCGCACCGCCGCCGGTACGTATTCCGGGAACTCCATCGTCGCGCCCTTTCACGGCTCCTTGAGAGGGAGCCGCGCCGGCCGGGCAAGGGTTCCCGGTTTTCGCCCCGTCGGGCTAGGCGCGGCAGTCGGTCATGCCGCCGCTTTCTTGATTGGCGTTACCTTCGCGTCGGTTTTCAGGCCATCCAAGTAGTCCGCCCATGCCTGCATCATCCGCCGACGTTCTGGAAGATGCTCTGCGTAGTTGTAGGCCGCGCGGACGTTGTCACGCTCGGCGTGCGCGAGCTGGCGCTCAATCGCGTCGCGATTCCATCCCTGCTCGTTCAGGTGGGTCGATGCCATGCTGCGGAACCCGTGGCCGGTCATCTCGTCCTTGGCATAGCCGAGGCGTCGCAGGGCCGCGTTGACCGTGTTCTCGCTCATCGGCCGGCCGTTCGTGCGTGCCCCTGGGAAGACGTATCGCTTGCCGCCGGTCAGCGGCTGGATCTCGGCAATGATGGCCTTCGCCTGTGTGGACAGCGGGACAATGTGCGGAGCGCCCATCTTCATACGCTCGGCAGGGATGCGCCACTCGCCCTTCCCGAGGTCGAACTCTGCCCACTCAGCGCGCCGGAGTTCGCCGGGACGTACAAAGGTCAGCGGCGCCAATTGCAGCGCGCATCGCGTGACGAGGGAACCCGAGTAGCCGTCGATGGCACGCAGCAGTCCGCCGATGCCCTTGGGGTCGATGATGGACGGATGATGACGCTCGGCCACCGGCGCGAGCGCGCCACGCAGTTCGAGCGTGGGGTCTCGCTCGGCCCTGCCAGTGGCCACGGCGTAGCGGAAGACCTGGCTGCAGTTCTGCTTGGTCCGATGCGCTGTCTCGATCGCGCCGCGCCCCTCGACCTTGCGCAGGACGACGAGAAGATCTCGGGACGAGATATCGGCAATCGGCCGCGGGCCCAGGTGCGGAAAGACGTTGTGCTCGAGTCGGCGGAGGATCTTGCTCGAATGGCTCGCGACCCATGCCGGCGAGAACTTCGCGTACCACTCGAGGGCGACGGCCTCGAAGCTGCTCGCTGCGCGCTCCGTAACCACAGCCCTCTCGGCCTTGCGCTGTTCGCTGGGGTCGATCCCGTTGGTCAGCAGGCGCTTTGCAGCGTCGCGCCGATCCCGGGCATCCTTCAGCGTGACGTGCGGGTATACCCCCAGCGAGATGCGCTTCTCCTTGCCAAGGAACCGGTATTTCAGACGCCACCACTTTCCGCCTGCCGGCGCGAGCTCGAGGTAGAGCCCGCCGCCATCGAACAGGCGCACGATCTTGCCGTCGTGCCGTGCCGCGCGGATCGCCTTGTCGGTAAGCGCCGTCTGGGGGCAACACCATTCGGGGTCAGGTCAGTTGCCCCCGATGTTGCCCCCAGTAGCCCACGGATGTCAAAGGACGCACCCGAACCGGTTCGGACGGTTCTACATAGGAGGATATGGGAGTGCAGACGGTCCACCGGACTACTTTGGATGACTGCGGACAGGTGTTTGGTGGCCAAGGGCGGAATCGAACCACCGACACAAGGATTTTCAGTCCTCTGCTCTACCAACTGAGCTACTTGGCCTTGCGGGACGCGCCCCGCGCTACGGGTGCGTTTTTGAGGGAACGAATTAT
>VGES01000156.1 GCA_016869765.1 Alphaproteobacteria bacterium | reverse complement strand
TATTCCGCATGCTCAGCTACGAGGATATCGGCGCCGCCGCGATGCTCAGCCGCGCCACCGGCGGACTCATGCAGCGAACCGTCGTGCTCACAATGCCCGGCTCACCCGCCGCGGTGCGCCTGGCGATGGAGAAGCTGATCGTCCCCGAGCTGCGCCACCTGGTGCGCGAAGCCCGGCGTTAGAGCGGTTCCATCGAACGTCTAGCGCCCTCTAGGATATTTCGGTAGAGTGGGTCATTTCAAGGAGGTGACCTGATGAAGCCTTATAGTGCGGAACTTCGTGGCGAGGTGCTTGCTGCGTGCGACAGGAAGGAAGGCACGCGCGCGATTGCCGCGCGTTGGAAAGTCTCCGAAGCATGGGTGCGTCGACTCAAGCAGCGGCGGCGTGAGACGGGCGAAGTGACACCAAGAACTCGAGCGTCTCGTAAGCCCAAGTGGCACGCTTGGTCGGATTGGCTGCTGAAGAAGCTCGCGGAGCAGCCTGATATTTATCTGCGTGAACTGAAGGTCGCCTTGAAACAGGAACAAGGCGAAGAGGCCTGTCTGATGACAATCTGTGCCGCGTGTCGCGCGCTGGATCAGTCTCGAAAAAAAAGACGCTGATTGCCAGTGAACAAGATCGTCCCGACGTGGCTGAAGCAAGAGTTCAATGGCGCGTCGCACAACCGCGGATCGATCCGGCCAAGGTCGTGTTCATCGACGAAACGTGGGCAAAAACCAACATGACGCGGCGTTACGCCCGCTCGCTACTCGGGTCGCGCGTGGTGGAGAAGACTCCCTGTGGCCGTTGGCAAACGACCACCTTCTTGGGCGCGCTTCGCGCCGTAGGGTTCGTCGCTCCGCTGACGGTGGACGGGGCAATCAACGGCGAGATATTTCGCAGCTGGGTCGAACAGCATCTAGCCCCCGTCCTGCAACCGGGCGACCTCGTGGTGATGGACAATCTTTCCAGTCACAAAGTGACCGGCGTACGCAAAGCCATCGAGGCGGTTGGTGCTGAACTGCGTTACTTGCCACCCTACTCACCCGACCTGAATCCGATCGAACTGGCCTTCGCGAAACTCAAGAAGCTGCTGCGCGATGGCGCCGCGCGGACCGTCGACAAGCTCTGGGAGCTGTGCGGGCAAATCCTCGATCAGTTCACCGAACAGGAATGCCGCAACTACTTCAAGCATTGCGGATACCGCTACACTTAAGCTGGAACCGCTCTAGAACTGGTTCATGGATCGAAACGAGTGATGTCCCCGTTCTTCCCTCTACGCCGACCTGGCCGGCACGCTGCTGCTCTCCGGCACCCAGTTCACCTACGACGACGCCGGCCGGTTGACCCGCATCCAGCACGGCCGCGGCACGAGCTGGGTGGCCCACGCCTATGCCTACGACGAGAACTACCGGATCACCAACTACCAGAACCTGATCCCCACCGGCAACTGGGACGCCCCGGTCACCTACACCTACGACGACACCAACCAGCTCCTTTCCGACACCACAGCCAGTTCGCACTACAGCAATACCTACGAGTACAACCTGGCCGGCAACCGCACCGAGAAGGATGGCGAAGCCCAGACCATCGTCGCCGGCAATCGGGTCACCGACGACGGCACGTACACCTACGCCTACGACGAGGAAGGTAACATCGTCAAGCGGACCGACCCGGACGGCAACGAGCGGCAGCTCATCTACGACTACCGCAACCGCCTCGTCGAGGTGAAGGACTACACGGGCACGATCGCCGGCGGCACGCTCCGCCAGCATGTCAAGTACGAATACGACACGTTCAATCGCCGCATTGCCCGCTGGGCGGACACCAACGGCAACGGCTCGGGTATCCGCAAGGAGTACCTCGAGCAACCGCGAGAAGTACTACGTCTACGACGGCGACGACGTCGTGCTCGACTTCGTGGATGCCAACGGCGCGGCGGGCGGCGTCAGCCCGGTGCTCAAGACGCGGTACC
>VGES01000155.1 GCA_016869765.1 Alphaproteobacteria bacterium | reverse complement strand
CGACTTCGCTTACGAGGTGAGCCGCAGCCTGGCCGCCTGCGAGGGGGCGATCCTCCTGGTCGACGCGAGCCAGGGCGTCGAGGCCCAGACGCTTGCCAACGCCTACCACGCGATCGAAGCCAACCTCGAGATCGTGGTGGCGTTCAACAAGGTCGACCTGCCCTCGGCCGATATCGAACGTGCCCGTCAACAGGTCGAGGAGGTGATCGGCCTCGACGCCTCCGAGGCGGTGCTGGTCTCGGCCAAGACCGGGCTCGGGATCGACGACGTGCTCGAAGCGATCGTCAAGAAGGTCCCGCCGCCGATGGGCGATGCCGGGGCTCCCCTCAAGGCGCTGTTGGTCGATTCCTGGTACGACACGTATCTGGGCGTGATGATCCTCGTGCGGGTGCGCGACGGCGTGCTGCGCAAGGGCATGAAGGTGCGCATGATGGCGGCCGGCACCAGCCACGTCATCGAGCGGGTCGGCATCTTCACGCCCAAGCCCCAGACCGTGGACGAGTTGGGTCCCGGCGAGTTGGGCTTCATCACCGCGGCGATCAAGGAGGTAGCCCAGACCCACGTCGGCGATACGCTGACCGACGAACGCCAGCCGGCGGCCGAGCCGCTGTCCGGCTTCAAGCCGAGCGTGCCGGTGGTGTTCTGCGGGCTCTATCCGGTCGAGGCCGACGACTTCACGACCCTGCGCGAGAGCCTGGCCAAGCTTCGACTCAACGACGCCAGCTTCCAGTTCGAAACCGAGTCCTCGCCCGCGCTCGGGTTCGGGTTCCGCTGCGGCTTCCTCGGGCTCCTTCATCTCGAGATCATCCAGGAGCGCCTGTCGCGCGAGTTCGACCTCGACCTCATCGCGACCGCGCCCTCGGTGATCTACCGCGCGCACCAGAGCGACGGGATGGTGCAGGAGATCCACAATCCCGTCGATTGGCCCGAGGAAACGCGGCTCGCCAAGGTCGAGGAGCCGTGGATCAAAGCGACGATCATGGTGCCCGACGAACACCTGGGCGCCGTGCTCAAGCTCTGCGAGGAACGCCGCGGCGTGCAGCAGAACCTGACCTACATCGGCCAGCGCGCCGTGGCGGTCTATCGCCTGCCGCTGAACGAGGTGGTGTTCGATTTTTACGATCGGCTCAAGTCGGTGAGCCGTGGCTACGCCAGCTTCGACTACCAGCTCGACGGCTACGAGGAGGGCGAGCTGGTCAAGATGTCGATCCTGGTCAACGGTGACCCGGTCGACGCGCTGTCGATGATCGTCAACCGGGCGCGGGCCGAGTCGCGCGGCCGGGCGATCTGCGAACGGCTCAAGGAACTCATCCCGCGGCAGATGTTCAAGATCGCGATCCAGGCCGCGATCGGCAGCCGCGTCATCGCGCGCGAAACGGTGGGGGCGCTGCGCAAGGACGTGCTCGCCAAGTGTTACGGCGGCGACGTCACGCGCAAACGCAAGCTGCTCGAAAAGCAGAAGCGCGGCAAAAAACGCATGCGCGAGTTCGGCAAGGTCGAGATTCCCCAGGAAGCGTTCATCGCGGCGCTCAAGCTCGGCGACGAGTGAGTTGTCTTGTCTGGTTTAACGCCGGAAGCGGCTCTCCAACGGGCCGCGGAGTGCGCGAACGGCATCCGCCGGGGATTCGTTCAGAGTGACGGACGACCGTCGCGACAGGCGTTTCCGAAGCTCTGCGGTTGTAGGTCGGCCCAGCGTCCTTCCGAGTTCACGGATCAGGTAGTCCGAAAGCGACATGCGAGCGACGACGGCCTGCGCCTCGACCCGCCGAAGCAAGGCCACGGGTATCCGACGAATCCGAATCGTGACGGCCACGACGTCATCTCCTTTAGATGAACCACGTGTTGCGGCGACGCTCCCGGCAGAACCAGCTCAGGAGAGCGCCGGGGATTCCGAGCACGAGCCAGCCCGGCCATAGCAGCACCGTCGTGATGCCAGGGTCCCAGAGCGGCGGCCAGACGTATCGTTGCACGACAGCCTGG
>VGES01000154.1 GCA_016869765.1 Alphaproteobacteria bacterium | reverse complement strand
CTTCGAGCAACGGCTCCTGATCGGCCTTGCCCACCACTTGCTGGATGCGTGCCGTTTCGACTCCCGAACCGATGAGCACGCGACGGCCGGCGTTGGCGCGATCCGACGACAGTTCCCAATTCGAATAGTCGTTGGCCGCGGCCCCGGGGCGGGGGGGAAGGGCCGCCGAGTCGGTATGACCGGCGATGGAAACATCGTTGTCGAGCTGCGCGACGACCTTGGCGACCTGTTCGAGAAGGCGGCGGGTCTTCGGGCGCAGGTTGGCGGTTCCGGCATCGAACAGGGCGCCACCCTCGCGGTCGACGATCTGGATTCGCATGCCCTCTTCGGTCATGTCGATCTTGATGTTGTTCTGGAGGTCGGAGAGATCCGGATTCTCGGAGATCGTCTTCTCCAGGGCCGACTTGGCCTCGTCGAAGGCTTCCTGTTCCTTCTTGGCCTTCAGTTCCTCGATGTCCTTTTGGGTCGCGACCTTTGGGATCTGGACCGCGACAATGACGGCGGAGGATCCGCCGTCCCCGACACGGGCCCCATCGGCGAGGGATCGGCCGGCCAGGATGTCTCCGGCGCCACTGACCTTGGAGAGCGTCGCGGTGGTCGGCGTGAAATAGTCGGCGATGCCGCTGCGCTGTTCGACCGAGGTCGTCGACAGCAACCACAACAGCAGGAAGAAGGCCATCATCGCCGTCACGAAGTCGGCATAGGCCACTTTCCACGCCCCGCCGTGATGGCCGCCGTGCCCACCCTTCTTGATCTTCTTGACGATGATCGGTTGGTTGTGACCCGCTTCCATGGTCTCGGTCGTCAGCCCTAGCGCTTGCCGTTCCCCACGACCCTATCAACGCTTCGGGCGGCTTCTTCCGTCCCGAGCGCGACCTGGTCCCGCACGATTCTCGACCATTCTACTCTTGGTGGGGGACTTGGCGACAGTCGTGGCAATACGTAGTGGGTCCGCCGGCATCCTTGGTTAACTCAAGCGCCGGGCCTCGAATCCCGCCTGCGCCAGCGCCTGGAGCAAACTCGCCACATGCTCCTGGTCCCGGCTTTCGGCCACCACTTCGACTTCGGTTGCCTTTGCCGACAGGTTGGAAAAGGTGCGTTGGTGCAGGACCTCGATGATGTTGGCATCGGCCCGGCCGAACACGGTCGCGAGTTCTCCGAGGGCGCCCGGGGTGTCGCGGAGCGCAATGCGAAGCCGGACGATGCGTCCGTCCCGGACCAGGCCCCGCATGATCACCGAGGCAAGCAGGCGCGAGTCGATGTTGCCGCCGCTCAGCACGAGGCCCACGGTTCGGCCGCGAAAACGAGCCGCGTGTTGTTCGAGGGCGACGAGCGCGACGGCCCCGGCCCCCTCCGCCACCGTCTTTTCGATTTCGAGATAGTGGATCACGGCCGTCTCGATCGCGGTCTCGTCGACGGTAACGATGTCATCGACGAGGGCGCGGGTGATGGCTGCAGTGACTTTTCCGACCTTCTTGACGGCGATGCCGTCGGCGAGCGTGAGACCACCCTTGACGACCGGTCGTCCGGCAAGCGTGTCGATCATCGCGGGGTAGAGGGCCGCTTCGACTCCCAGGATCTCGATTCCGGGACGCAGTCCCTTGGCCGCGGTCGCGATGCCCGCGATCAGGCCGCCGCCCCCGATCGGGACGATGATGGCGTCCAACGTCGGAACGTCCTCCAGCATTTCGAGGGCGATCGTGCCCTGGCCGGCAATCACCAGCGGATCGTCGTAGGGATGGACGAGGGTTAGGCCTTCGGCTTCTGCAACACGATCGGTCACGACCTTCGCGGCGTCGAGATCCTCTCCTTCGAGAATAACGTGGGCGCCAAAGGCGCGCGTATGGCGCACCTTCACCATCGGAGTGCCGCGGGGCATGACGATCGTCGCCGGAATTCCGAGGCGGCGTGCATGATACGCGACGCCTTGTGCGTGATTCCCGGCGGACAGGGCGATCACCCCGCGACCAAAGCCCGAGTGTTGCAACGCCAAGAGCTTGTTGAGGG
>VGES01000153.1 GCA_016869765.1 Alphaproteobacteria bacterium | reverse complement strand
ACATCGGCTCGGCGCGGCAGATCACCGAGCAAGGCTTTACCCAGGTGTTCCGCAACTTCCCCCCGTCCGACGAGATCGTCGGCAAGGGCGTGGATCTCTTCAAGGGTCTCCTGGGCGGCAGCTTCCAGCCGAAGACCGCCGTCCTCATGCACGTCAACGACACCTTCGGCCAGGCTACCAGCGGCGCGGTGAAAGGCGCGTGGGAGAAGGCGGGCGTCAACATCAAGATCGTCGAGACCATCAGCTACGACGCGCGCGCCCGCGACCTCTCGGTCGAGGTCGCCAAGGCGAAGGCGACCGGCGCCGACCTCGTCTCGCCGATCACGCGCGTGAACGACGCCATCCTGATCGTGCGCGAACTGGTCAAGCAGGACTACAATCCGATGGCGATCTACGGTCCGAGCTCCCCCGGACCATACGAGAAGGCGTTCACCGACGCAGTCGGCAAGTACGCGAACGACTATCTCGTCTCGGTGCCTTGGTACGACCCTAGCCGCGCGCTGACAAAGCGCGTGCTCGAGCGCTGGTCGCAGGAGTTCCCGAAGGACCGCTTCGAGCTGAACTCGGGCTTCGGCTGGGAGAGCATCCTGGTCGTCGCGGACGCGTTCCAGCGCGCGAAATCTAGCAAGCCGGCCGACCTGCACGCCGCCCTCCGTCAGGCGAACATCGCCGAGCACATCATGTTCGGTGGCCCGATCGCCTTCGACGCCAAGGGGCAGAACCCGAACATCGGCGTGCCGATGCTGCAGGTGCAGAACCAGCAGCCAGTCGTCGTCGCGCCCGCGAGCGCCGCACAGGCGAAGGCCGCGCTGCCGATGCGCAAGTGGGCGGAGCGCGCCTGAGGCAATGCTCGAGCTGTACGCGAACGTCGTCGTCGGCGGGCTGCTGCTCGGTGCGGTCTACGCGCTGATCGCGACCGGGCTGAACGTCATCTTCGGCGTGATGCGGATGGTGAACTTCGCCCACGGCGAGCTCGTCGTGGTGGGCATGTACACGGCGTATCTCTTCTGGAAGCTGACCGGGCTCCCGGCGCTCGCGGCGCTGCCGATCGCGGCGGCGCTCCTCTTCGTCGCCGGGTACGCGTTCCAGCGCTTGCTCGCCAACCGGTTTGTTGAGGCCGGCCAGCACGTTCAGTTCATCCTCTTCATCGGCGTCGCGCTGATGATCACCGGCGCGCACGCGATCGCGTTCGGCCCGGACCCGCGCCCCATCCAGGGCGCCGCTGGGTTCGATGTGTATCGCGCCGTCTTCCTGCGCCTGGACGCGGTGCGCACCCAGGCGGCGCTATTCGCCCTGGCGCTGATTGCGGCGCTCTGGGCCTGGCTCAAGTACACCCTGACCGGAAAGGCGATTCGCGCGGCGGCCGACAACCTGACAGGCGGGCGCGCGATCGGCATCCGGATCCCGCACGTTTTTGCGATCGTTGCGGGGCTCGGCTTCGCCTGCGCGGGCGCCGCCGGCGCGCTGGTCGCGCCGCTCTTCGACACCCAGCCGTATCTGGCGGGCGATTTCACGATGATCGCGTTCATCATCGTGATCGTCGGCGGGCTTGCCAGCCTGCCCGGCGCGCTCCTCGGCGGCTTGCTGATCGGCGTGGCTGAGGCTCTGGCCGCCGCACTCGTCGCGCCGTCGATGAAATCGCTGTTCAGCTACGCGCTGCTCGCGCTGGTGATCCTGCTGCGCCCACAGGGATTGCTCGGGAAGCGGAGCGCGCTCGGATGACCGGCCGGCAGCAGGCCGCTGCCGCCGCGTTCCTCAGCGTGCTCGCAGTGCTGCCCGCAGTCGCCGACGACTTCCAGCTCTCGGTCCTCGCGCTCATCTTCCTCTTCGCCTACGTCGGAATCGCCTGGAACCTGATGATGGGCTTCGCGGGCCAGCTCTCGCTCGGCCACGCGCTCTATTTCGGCATCGGCGCCTACACGGTGGCGGTGCTCGCCGGGAAGTACAGCATCACGCCGTGGCTCGGCATGCCGGCGGCGTTCGCCCTGGCAGCTGCGGCCGCGGCGCTCGTCGGCACGCTCGGGTT
>VGES01000152.1 GCA_016869765.1 Alphaproteobacteria bacterium | reverse complement strand
GCTACCGCTGACACCGACAAGAGAATAACGGCCGCTGTTGCGGCCACCGTCTTGTAGCCCCCCACGGGTGTTCCCCGGGTTGTTGAATTAACGAGTAGTATCAATCCCTTGCACCTAGAAGGCAAGGCCGATGTTCAACCGCTCCGATAGCCCTATAAGTCGGGCTGTGGTAGGGGATGAGCGCTATAAGGAGGGTGCGGCATGAAGTTGGCGAGTTATCTGGTCGGTGGGAAGCCGGCCTACGGGACGGTGGCGCCCGACGGCAAGCTAACGACCGTGAGCGGGCGCTTGGGCGACCGTTACCCGACGCTTCGCGACGCCATTGCGGCCGACGCCTTGAGCGAACTCGCCGCCGCAGCCAAGGGACTTCCGAGCGATGCCCATATCGACCGTGTGATCATGCTGCCGGTGATCTGGAACCCGGAGAAGATTCCCTGCATCGGGCTCAACTACGCCGACCACCGCGACGAGGCGGTACGGCCGAAAATGGACTACCCGATGATCTTCCCGCGCTTCGCGAGCTCGCAGGTCGGCCACGGCCAACCGATCGTCAAGCCCAAGATCTCCGACAAGCTCGATTACGAAGGCGAACTCGCCGTGGTGATCGGCCGCGGCGGCCGCAACATCGCCAAGGAGCGGGCGCTCGACCACGTCGTCGGCTACGCCTGCTACAACGACGGCAGCATTCGCGACTTCAATTTGCACACGACGCAAATCCTGCCAGGGAAGAACTTCCCCAAGACCGGGGCGTTCGGGCCCTATCTCGTCACCCGCGACGAGGCGCCCGAGCCGGACACGATGACGCTCGAAACGCGGGTCAACGGCGAAGTCCTCCAGCACACGCCGGTCGATCGGATGCTGTTCAAGATCCCCTACCTCATCAACTACATCTCGACCTTCACGCCGCTCACCGCCGGCGACGTGATCTCGACCGGCACCTGCGCCGGGGTCGCGCTCTATCGCAAACCGCAGAATTGGATGAAGCAGGGCGACATCGTCGAAGTCGAGATCACTGGGCTCGGTATCCTGCGCAACCCGATCGTCAACGAATGAACCGGGCCGGCGCCGCGTTCGCGAAGGGGGCGCGATGAACGCTCTCGATCCGGTCGAGGCGGCGCCTGCAGCCGTGCCGACGCGCGCGTTCCAGATCCGGATATCGCGCGGCCTGTTGCTCGGTTTCGGCGGCCTGGTGTTTCTGGCTGTCGTCATCGTGCTCGCGCTCGGGTTGTGGAGCGCGTGGCGCAACACGATCGAGCTCTTGCGCGAGAAGTCGGAATCGACCATCGGCGTCGTGGTCGCGCGCATCGAGCATTACCTCGACCCGGCCGAGCACATGCTCAAGCACTTGGGCCGGCAGCTCGAGACCGGCGCCATCAATCCCGACGATCCGGCAGCGCTCGGCCACTACCTCTCCGGCGCGCTCGCGGCGACGCCGCAGGTGCGCTCGGTCGTCTTCATTGCCGAACGCGGGCAGATGACGTTCGCGCTCCGGCGCGAGGAGGGGGTCGAACTGCAACTGGTCGACGTGCGCGGGCTGCCGGTGCTGCGCGCGGCGCTCGACGAGGCGCGGACGCGGCAGGCACTCTACTGGGGCGATGTGATTCACCCCGAAACCGCGCGCGAGACCCTGATCAACGTCCGCTACCCGGTGTGGCGCGGCACCAGCTACTTGGGCGTACTCGGCGCGACCGTACGCAGCGTCGAACTGGCGCGACTCCTCGACGATACCGCGCGCCACATTGGCGGCGAAGCGTTCGTGCTTTACGGCGACGATCAGGTGATCGCCCATCGCAAGTTCCTGCGCGGACGCTTCGGGCTCGGGCCGGCACATCCGCTGCCGACCGTCGCCGAAGTGGGCGATACGATCCTCGCCCAGTTCGTCGCAACCGGCTTGGCCGGCCGGGCACCGCGCCTCGCCGAACGTGCGCCTCCGCGCACTGCGCCCGCGCATCCAGATGATCTTTCAGGACCCCTACGCCTCGCTCAATCCGCGGCGCAAGGTCGGCCGCATCATCGCCGAAGGCCCGATCGCCCACGGCGCC
>VGES01000151.1 GCA_016869765.1 Alphaproteobacteria bacterium | reverse complement strand
GTCTTCGTATAGGAAAATGGCCGGCGCGTTGTCGTGGTAGAAGCGGTTGATCTTCTTCAGCATGTCGAGCCGCTTCGCCGGATCGAACTCTTCATTCGCGGCTTTGATTGTGGGCTCGATCTCCGGGAAGCAGATCCACTTGGTGTCGGCGTTGCACGAGTGCAGCGCGTTGAGCGAGCGCATCACGTCCATCGTCGGCTCGGAACCGAAGTTCATGCCCCAAAGGGTCACCTCGCCGAACTTCGAGGTATCGCGCACCTTCTGGAGCAGGTCGGCGAGCGTGATTTCGCGCATGACGACGTTGACTCCGACCTTCTGCAGATCGAGCGCCACCGCCTGATAGAGATCGCGCCGGTCGGCCGACGTCGTGACGACCTCGGCCTGCAGCGTCATGCCGTTGGGGAAGCCCGCCTCGGTCAGCAGCTTCTTGGCCTGGGCCAAATCGAGCGAATAGGGCTTGATGGTGTCATCGTAACCGTTGACGGTCGAGGCCGCCGGCTGGCTCGCCACCTTGACCGTCCCCTTCATGATGGTCGACACATACTTCTCCTTGTCGACCGCGTAGTTGAGGGCGCGGCGCACGCGGACGTCGGCCACCGGGCTCGGCTTGTTCTGGAAGATCATCAGGTTGATGACCTGTGGCGCCGTGCTGATGTGCAGCGTGCCGTTGGCCGCTTCGATGCGCTCCTTGGCGTCGGTGATGATCTCGAGCGCGATGTCGATCTGATCCGATTGGAAGGCCTGGATGCGTGAGGCGACCTCCGGCAGGGCGTTGAGCGTGATCTTGTCGATCTTGCCCGGCCGCCAGCCCTCCTTGAACAGAACGAGATCGACCTTCTGCGCCGTCCATGACGTGGCACGGTAGGGGCCGGTGCCGTTCGGATTGCGGCCCAAGTTCTCCCAGCCGATCTCCTTGAACTGCTTCATGTCCATGACTTTGAGCGTCGCGAGCAGCGCCGGGATCATCGGATCGGGCGTCTTCGACTCGACGACGACCGTCGAGCCGTCGACGACGCGCGCGGCGACCACGTTCGCCATGTTGCGCAGCACGTTGTTCGACTTGACCTTGCCGTCGGTCGTGTTCATCCAGTTGATGAGTTCGCCCACGTCGTTGGCGGTGAGCGGGTTGCCGTTGTGGAACTTGACGTTCGGCCGAATCTTCAACTCCCACGTCGTCGGGCTCGTGTTCTTCCACGACACGGCCAATCCAGGCTGTGGTCCCAGGCGGGTGCCGTAGGTCAGGAAGTCGAACACCGTGGTGTAGGCGAAGTTCGACGAATGTGCCGCCTCGATCAGCGGATTGCCGAGGCCGGCCGGCAGGGTGGCATTGCCGACGCGCAACTCGGCGGCTGTCGCGGCGCCCGCGAGCAGCGTGAGCGCCGTCGTGGCGCAAAGCATCGTTCGTGGCATGTTGCGTCTCCTATGACTTGCCGTTTCGGGCCCCTCACCCCTGCCCCTCCCCGCGAAGCGGGGAGAGGATCGGTCGGGGGGTGGAGGGGCGTCGCTGCTACTGAACCGTGATTTCGTGCCAGTTCACGACGCGATTGACCGGGTTGTAGTTCCGCACCCGGTTCTTGATCGCGTCGACCTGCACTTCCTCGTGCAGGAAGATGGCCGGCGCCTGCTCGTGGTAGTACTTGGCGATCTGGAACAACAACTGCCGGCGCTTGTTGGCATCGAACTCCTCGTTCGCCGCCTTGATCGTGGGTTCGATGTCGGGGAAACAGATCCACTTGGTCAGCGTGTTGCACGAGTGCAAGGCGTTGATCGGCCGCATGAAATCGATCGTCGGCTCGGACCCGAAGTTGAAGCCGAACAGGCTCGCCTCGCCGAAGCGCGCCGGCTGCTGCACGCGGGCGAACAGATCGGCCAGCGTGATCTCGTTGATGGTCAGCTTGACGCCGACGCGGGCCACGTCCTGCACCACGGCCGTGAACACGTCCCGCATCTCGGAGACGTTGATCACCGCTTCGCCCTTGAGTTCGAGGCCGTTGCCGAAGCCGGCTTCGGTCAGCAGCTGCTTGGCCTTCTGCGGGTCGTACGGATAGGGCTTCACATCGGGGTTGTAACCGTTCACCGCCCGCGTCGCCGGTTGTCCGGCGGGCAC
>VGES01000150.1 GCA_016869765.1 Alphaproteobacteria bacterium | reverse complement strand
CCTGCCGACGCTCAGAGCCGCCCTGGCTGCCCATCAAGCCGAGCACGCGATCAAAACAAAACTTGAGAAGGACCGGCAAGCCGCATAGCGTCATCAACAGGCAACGCTCGTCCCACCAAGTTCAACAAAGGGCGGGACATCCCCTATTTTTACTCCGGCCAGACGATGCATTTTTACTCCGGCGTTGACAACAACCCGACCGACTTCATCGCCGAGTCGATCGATGCGGTTTCAATATTCTGAGCCGGGTGCGGGACCGGAAGCCATCGATCGTGGCCCCCGCCGACCGCGTCGCCTCGCGGCGCGGAGTCTCGGGCGAGGCTCAGCCGCCGCTCGAATTTATCGCCGCCGGCCGCGCCTCCCGCATGGCGTGAACGAAGATCATGGGCTAACACCTTCGCTTTGGACAACTAGGCACCGGAAGGGAGGCTGACATGCAGCAACAGGAGTTAGGCGGAGGGCGCCAGAGTTTCGCGTTCAACCACCTGGACGAGCGCGACTTTAAACCCGGGCTCAGGCCGTATGCCCGATACCGTGACCTCGGTTTCGCGGCCGCAAGCGGCGGCGTGGCCACAGCACAGGTGATCCGGATGACTCCCCCGTGCACCGACGAGGTTCGGCAGTGGCACACGCACGGCGTCCAGTTCCAGATGGTGTACGTGCTGAAAGGCTGGATCGAAACCCAGATGGAGGGGCACGATCCGCTCCGGATGGTCGCCGGTTCGTCCTGGATACAGCCGCCCGGGATTCGCCATCGGGTGATGAACTACTCCGACGACTGCGAGATGCTCGAGATTGTTCTACCCGCCGACTTCCGGACCGACCCATGCGACGCGCCCTAGTCGCAGTAGTCCCCGTGCCCGGCGAAGTCCGGCTCTCGCGCACGGACGCAGCGCGATGAGTGCCGCGGGCACGCCCTCGGCGGATGGGGCGGGAGCATCCTCGCGCGAGTCCTCGGCAATCGGTTTCATCGGCCTAGGTCGCATGGGCCGGCCGATGGCTGGGCACATTGCCGCACGTGGACATCGTGTCGTGATTCACGACACCAACCCTGCCGCTTGCATCGGGTTCGATGCTGCGACCGTCGCCGCCAGTCCAAAGGAGGTGGCCGACCGCTGTGGAATCGTCTTTTCCTGCGTCGCGACCACCGAGGGTTACGACGATGTCGCGCTTGGTCCACAGGGCTTGTGCGCCGGCACGGCCGTCCGGACCTACGTGCACCTGGGTACGACCGGCGCCGCCCACATTCGAGGGCTCGCCGCTGCGCTAGCGCGAGTCGGCATCGAGACGCTCGACGCCCCGATATCGGGCGGGGTCGTCGGTGCGGTGAACGGTAAGCTCGCATCCATGGTGTCGGGGCCGGCTGACGCGCTGGCGCGCGCGAGGCCGCTGATCGACTGCTACAGCCGCGTCGTGTTCGATTTCGGGCGCAAGCCGGGAACCGCGCAGGTGGCCAAGATCATCAACAACAATATCTCGACGACCAATCTCGTGGCGGCGATCGAGGGACTGACATTGGGAATCAAGGCCGGTATCGATTCGGCACAGCTCGCTGACCTGATCGCCGCGGGTACCGGGTCCAGCCTCGCGAACGACGCAATGGTCCGGCAGCACGTGGTCACGCGGGATTTCACGTGGGGTAGCACGATGCAGATCATCCTGAAGGACCTTTGCGCCTGGCAGGAACTTGCCGACGAGCTCAAGGTCGGTTGTCCGATCAACCGCGCCGCCTCGGATCTGTTCGTAGCAGCGATCACAAGGCTCGGCTTCGACGAAGACATTACGGCAGTCGCCAAGTTCATCGAGCAGAACGAGGGGGTGTCGATCGGTTCGGCCGCGCGTCATTCGGCGCGATCTCGTCTCCTCACGCCGTAGGCATTAGGCATTGGGGCACCTCGAAAAATCCCGCCGCGGATTCAAGTAGCTAAAGCATTTTGCGATCAAGATGAATGATACCCGGCATGTCGGAAATAGTTCTGACATTCGTTGGGATGGAATTGATCGAGGATTTGTCCGATCCGTATCCATAGCGCGTCATGAATCGCCCCGGGTTTGCCGGAGGGGATGTCCCTGTTGATGTTGAAATAGGAGGACAGGCGTTGCCCGCCTTGAGCGGTTAGGCTCGGGGTGCTGAACCCACGAAGGAGAGCAACTTCAACAAAGCGCGGGACATCCGTAAG
>VGES01000149.1 GCA_016869765.1 Alphaproteobacteria bacterium | reverse complement strand
TAGCCGATCTTTTCATTGCGCAGATCGGTCTCGACCCGGAGGCCGTGCGCCATCAAGAGGCCGGCGACCTCACTCGCGTAAGGGTCGCCATCGGAGGTGATGGTCGCGACCACGGCCTGGACCGGTGCCAGCCAGAGCGGCAGCTTTCCGGCGTAGTGCTCCAGCAGAATGCCGGTGAACCGCTCGAGCGATCCGAACAGTGCCCTATGCAGCATGACAGGCGAGTGCTTCTCGCCATCCGGGCCGATGTAAAAGGCACCCAGCCGCTCAGGTAGATTGAGGTCCACCTGCAAGGTGCCGCACTGCCAGTCGCGGCCGATGGCGTCCCGCAGCACGAACTCCAGCTTCGGGCCGTAGAAGGCGCCTTCACCGGGATTTGTCGTATAGGACAGGCCCGTCGCATCGACGGCGGCTTTCAAGGCCGCTTCCGATCTGGTCCAGATCGCATCCGATCCGATCCGCTTCGCCGGACGGTCGGAGAACTTGATCCGCACATCCTCAAAGCCGAAGTCACGATAGATGTTCAGGATGAGCTGGCAGACGATCCGGCATTCTTGAGTGATCTGCTCTTCCGTGCAGAATATATGCGCGTCGTCTTGGGTGAAGGCGCGAACGCGCATGAGACCGTGCAGGGCACCTGACGGTTCGAACCGGTGAACCTTGCCGAATTCGGCGATGCGCAGGGGTAGATCGCGGTAGCTCTTGATCCCCTGCTTGTAGACTTGGACTCCGCCGGGGCAGTTCATCGGCTTCAAGGCGAAGACACGTTCCTCCTTCGCTTCGGTGGTGAACATGTTCTCGCCGAACTTTTCCCAATGGCCCGACTGCTCCCAGAGGCTCCGATCCATGATGTCCGGCGTATTGATTTCAACATAACCGGCCCGCGCCTGACGCTGACGCATGTAGTCGATCAGGGTCTGGAACAGCGTCCAGCCCTTGGGGTGCCAGAAGACGGCGCCTGGCGCTTCCTCCTGAAAGTGAAACAGGTCCATGTCGCGGCCGAGCTTCCGGTGATCGCGCTTCTCGGCCTCTTCAAGCTGGTGAAGATGCGCGTCGAGCTCGGCCTGGTCGCGCCACGCGGTACCATAGATTCGCTGCAGCATCGGATTGCGGTGATCCCCGCGCCAATAGGCGCCGGCGACCATCAGCAGCTTGAAGGCGGTGCCGAGCTTGCCTGTCGAAGTCAGGTGTGGACCGCGGCAGAGGTCGCGGAACTCTCCCTGGCGATAGACGCTCAACGTCTCCGTTGCCGGAATGCCGGCAATAATCTCGGCCTTATAGCGCTCGCCCTTGGCTTCGAAGTAGCGGATCGCGTCGTCGCGCGCCCACAACTCACGCTCGATCGGCTCGTCGCGCGCGACGATCTCCCGCATGCGCGCCTCGATAAGCTCGAGGTCTTCGGGCGTGAACGAGGTTTTCCGCGCGAAGTCGTAGTAGAACCCGTTCTCAATCGTAGGGCCGATGGTGACCTGGGCCTCGGGATAGAGCTCCTTAACAGCCTGGGCCATGACATGCGCCGCGGCATGCCGCAGCAGTTCGAGCGCTTCGGGGTGATCGCGGGTTACGATCTCGACATGGGCGTCGTCGTCGACCAGCGTTTTGAGATCGCGTAAGACGCCATCAACCTTCAGAGCCAGTACCTTATCGGCGACCGTGCCGCCCAGCCGGGCCGCCATCTCGACGCTGCGAACGGGCCCGACATGGTTTTGGGCGCCGTCGGGCAGCGTAATTTGGATCATGACAGCGACCTCGAGATATCGGGAGCTCGGAAGAGGGTCGAACAGCCGTCAGGCCATGCGTCGCACATGTTCAGAGCTCCGATTGCAGGCGTTTGTATCCTTGGACCAGGGAGTTGTTGGTGCGCACGACGTCTTCGGAGAACTCCGAGGCATCGGCCGTGACCTTCGGAATCGTCGCGAGGTCGGTTGTAGGACCGATGCGCTGGGTAGAGGGAACGTAGAAGCCGGGCGGAAGATCGCAGCCATCGACGACAGCGTTGTGGCGAACGACACAGCCTTCGCCCACAGCACAGTTGAAGAGCACGCTGTTGAATCCGATGAATACGCCGCACCCCACCGTGCAGGGACCGTGCACGATAGCGCGGTGCGCAATCGAAGTTCGCTCTCCTATCGTGACCGCCGCGCCCGATTTGGAATGGATGACGACGCCATCCTGGATGTTCGAGTGAGCGCCAATGAC
>VGES01000148.1 GCA_016869765.1 Alphaproteobacteria bacterium | reverse complement strand
TGCTCGCAGTGCGATTCGAGGCGGATGTCACGTAAGACGATCATCTCGTCATAGGCAGCGGTTTCCTCGAACGTGGTGGCAAGCAGGTCGACCGGGTCTTCGTTGTATCCGGCGAAGAACTCCTCATAGGCGCGTACGACGCGCTCAGGTGTCCCTTTCAGCCCTTCCCGGTCCGGGTCGTCGCCCGCCCATTCGATCAGCGTGCGGACGGCCGCTTCTGCCTCTGACTGGCTGGGCCGCCGGCGCATCGTCGATGCGGAGCGGATTGAATTCGCCGGTCGGCTCCCGACCACCGCTGTATCCATGTCGAACCCTTTCCTACGGCCGCACCCGGCTTTCGCGGGTACTTGGCTGTTGTAATTCCGAAACGCAACGTTATAACATTGCGCTTTCTCTGCGCAATAAGGGATAGCGTGATGACGCTCCTTTCAATCGAGCCACGGTCCTGCACCGATACCAGCTGCCGCGCTAAGCACGCGCCGGGTGAGCGGGTCGCGCTGGCCGCATCGCTCTGCGGCGGGCGCGGGGCGCAGCTAACAAAACTGCGACGCCAGGTTCTGGAACTGCTCTGGGAGAGCGGTCGGCCGACGGGCGCCTACGAACTAATCGAAGCGCTGAAGCGGAGGGACTCCCGCCCGGTCGGGCCGCCCACCGTCTACCGGGCGCTCGAGTTCCTGATCGCACAGGGTCTCGTCTCAAAGATCCAAAGCAGGAACGCCTACGTTCCCTGCGCCCATCCGGAACGCCGGCATGATTGTCTCTTCTTCCTCTGCAGCAACTGCGGAGCGTCGATCGAGTTGGAGGACCTGCGCATCGGGCGCCTGCTGTCCGAGCATGCCGCCGCCCTGGAGTTCCATGCGGCGCGGCGCGTGGTCGAGGTGGAAGGCGTGTGCGCGCGCTGCATCGCGGCCGGCGCGGCCTGAACGGGCGAGAGAGGCCCCATGGAAAGCTGGAATCTGGATGGATCGTCGCAGCGTCTGCCAATCTCGGTGCTGACCGGGTTCCTGGGCAGCGGCAAGACGACCGTGCTCAACCATCTGATCCAGCAGCCCGCGCTGAGTAGGACCCTGGTGCTCATCAACGAATTCGGGGAGATCGGGCTCGACCATGACCTCGTGACGCATAGCAGGGATGACGTGGTCATCGAGATGGCGAGTGGCTGTCTCTGCTGCACCATTCGGGGCGACCTTGCCAAGACGTTGCGCGAGGCACCGGGGCGCTTCGCGCGTGGCGGCAAGCTGTGGTTCGACCGGGTGATTATCGAGACGACCGGGCTCGCGGACCCGGCCCCGATCCTCCACACGCTGATGACCGAGCCGTCTGTCGCGCGGCGCTATCGCCTCGACGGGGTCATCACCACGGTCGACGCCGTCAACAGCGGCGGCTCGCTCGATCGACAGATCGAGTCCGTCAAGCAGGCGGCGGTGGCCGACCGCCTGCTGATCACCAAGACGGACCTCGTCACGAACGAGATGGTGATCGGATTGCAGAGCCGCCTTCGGGGCCTGAACCCCGCCGCGCCGCAGATCATCGCAGCGAACGGTATCGTCGATCCGGCAGTGCTGTTCGATGCCGGCCTCTACGATCCGAAGACCAAGACCCTGGACGTGCAGCGCTGGCTCAGGGCGGAGGCCTATGACGAGCCGCACGATCATGGCCACGGAACGGCCGGGCACGGCCACGCCCACCAACACAACGACGTCAATCGCCACGACGCGCATATCAAGGCGGTTTGCCTCACGATCGATGAGCCGATCCGCGGGGATGCGCTCGATCTCTGGCTCGAAGCGTTGCTTCTGCTTCGGGGCGCGGACTTCCTGCGTACCAAGGGAATTGTGAACGTCGAAGGTCTCAAAGGACCGGTGGTCATTCACGGCGTCCAGCACATCTTCCACCCCGCGGTCATGCTGAAGGAGTGGCCGAGTGAAGACCGTCGCTCCCGGATTGTCTTCATCACGCGCGATATCGACGAGTCCGTCCTCCGAGACACGCTGCGGAAGCTCAAGGCTGCCGAGGCCCAGCGGCCGAGTCTCCTGCCGGTCGACACAGGCGACAGCGACATCGCCACGTTCGAGGTGCGGGCATGACGCTGCGTCTGACCAACACGCTGAGCCGGACGAAAGAGGTCTTCTCACCGGCGAACCCCGATCAGGTGACGATGTATGTATGCGGGCCGACCGTCTACAACTTTGCTCACATCGGCAATGCCCGCCCGGCGGTCGTCTTCGACGTTCTCTATCGTCTCCTGAAGCGGC
>VGES01000147.1 GCA_016869765.1 Alphaproteobacteria bacterium | reverse complement strand
CCGCGCCATGTCACGCAGCTCCTCGCGGATGCCGAGCGCATCCATGAAGAACAGAATGACCGGAAACGGCCCATCCTCGTCAGGATGGACGACAAAGACCGGCATCTCACCATCTCCCGTCGAGAGGTGGATGGATGACTCGATCATTGGCCCCTTACCTCCCCCAAGCGCGCAAATGTCGGGCTCGACCAGGCATACGCTCCATCCCATTGACGAACCCGAACCCAATAGGCGTTCCAGCCTGGCTGTCCGTCAGGGTCCCGGAAGGTGCCTTGCCAGGATAGCGGTCCGAGATCGCGCGGCAGGAGCCGGACCTCAAGCTCACGAAGTGGAACCTCGTCTCGGACCAACGCCGGACCCGCTATCAGCGACACCAGAGGAACGGAGGTCGAAATTTGCGGCGTGCTGACCTCGATCAGAGCGTCTTGCGGCGCCTCGACTATGGCCGTGATCCCGTCCCAGTCACCGCCCGTCATCGAGCGCCAATCGATCCGGCGGTCGGAGACTGCTGTGATTCCCTCGTCGGGTGTATCGAAGGCGTAACCCTGCGCATCGAGAAATCGGCCCTCGCTCAGTAGGGCGTGGCCATCCCACCGCATGCGCGCACGAGAGAAGTTTCCAGGCGCTGTCGCGCCGCGCCAGGCTATGCGTATGCGGTTTGAAAGCAGAGCGTTCGAGGGGCGCAGTGCCGCCGAAAAAATCGGCGTGACCCCGCGAAAAATCTCAACCGCTTCGAGGGGGGCCGTCCCTTCGACGGACACCGACAGCAGGGGTGCGATCGGCGCATCGAACTCGCTGCCCATCGGGCGACCTTCGGCTGAGAGCCGGAGAATGATCCGCTCGCCTGTCGTCGCGTAACAGTTCCGCGCTTGCAATGCTTCCCATAGCCCGGTCCGGGTAAGCTCCTGCATCGACGCGGCGATTAACCCACCGCGTACATTGCGTACCGCCTGATGCCCCGGATGGCTGGCCCCGGGCCGGCCATCGACACCGTCGCTCCCGGCGGTCACACCCATCCGGTAGCCGCGAGACAGAGCTTCGAACAGGAACCACTCCGACGTGGCGTGTGTCGAATGGACTTCGATCAGACGCTCAAGCGCAGGGGCATGCCGCGACAGATCCGTGGTCCTGCCGCCGACATGAAAACCGATGAGCGTTGCCGTGCCGCGGTACTTGGCATGGAGATCCTCCGCCTCAGGCAGGTCGGTCTCCAGATCCGACTTGTCGTCCACGTATTCGTGGCTGCAGCGGGTGATCGGAGCTTCGTCGCCAGGGAAATAGAGATTCCTGTCGCCGCCGCGGGCCGTGTCCGCCGACCATTCGAGGCCCAGGAGTGCAACGAACCTTCCCGATGCGTTGTACCCGGCCGTTACAGCCTGCGTTTCGTGCCACTCAGGGGTCGAAACCAGAAAGCAGTTTGCCTGGTGGCTGGCGAAATCGAGCCTCGCGAAGTCACGGCCATGACGAAAGAAGGCGTCGATCGTGCGAGCACCGCAGCCGATCAGCGACTGAGCATGGATATCGCCCCAGTAAATACGACGCTCGGGTAGAGCCGCATGCACCCGGATCGGGTTCGACACCACGGCAGCAAGCCCGCCATGCGCGCCAAGCCGCACCACGCCCTCCTTCTCTACCCGAGCACGCCAGCGCAGGACACCCGGCAGATCCGGGAGGTTCTCCGTCAGCGCTCCCTCGATCGTCGGACGCTCGACCGGTCCCGCCGGGTTACCCCACTCGTCCTCGACGCGATAAACGAGTTCGAATGAATCGCCAACCGCGACGTCGCTCGGCGCGATCAAGGTCGCCCGCGCCGGCGCCGCGCCGACCACCTCGACGACAAGCCGACTAACCTCCACCCAGGCCGCAGTGCCGGACCGGACGCGAACCGACAGGGGAGACGCCTCCTCGATAAAGGTCTGAGCCCGAACGCGAAACGTGGCGGCGATCTTCGTTCCAGGCGGAACTGCCTCAAGGAGCTCGATCTCGAACACGTGATCGAAGGGATGCCATTCGATCGACCGGCGCGTGCGCCAGCGATGCCGACAAGGCGGGCTTATCGATATGGTCGTAAACCCTGGCTCATCGACAGATCGCGACTGCGGGACATCCCAATCGCTCGGCCACCGCCTGACAAACGCAATACCGCTCCCGACCGGAAGCCCGGCGTCGCCGACCAGAAATGTCGCTATCCACACGCCGGACATTCCGGCCACGACCGGCGATGGGCCTTCGAGCGTGGCGGTCCCCAGCGATCCTTCGCCATCGACGGTCAAGGCGCGGTCGCTCATTTCAGAGACCCCGCGGTCAATCCCTTGACGAT
>VGES01000146.1 GCA_016869765.1 Alphaproteobacteria bacterium | reverse complement strand
CGAGGACGGCTCTTCGGTCGAGACCGTGATCGTGAACGGCGAGATCATGGTCAAGGACGGCAAACTGACACGTGTCGACCAGGATGCGCTGCACGATGAGCTGCGCGAGCTGATGCCTGCGATCCTGGCCGATCACGAGGTGCTCGAGGCCAAGAACCGAGCCTTTATCCCTCCGCTCGCGGAGGTCTGGCGGCGCTGCGCCGAGACCGAGATCGGAATCAATCGCTGGGGTAGCGACAATCAGCCGCGCTGGCCGACCAATCGCTAGGCCGCGCTCGAGGGAGGACCGCCGATGAGCGACGCAGTGCGCATCGAACATCTGGCCTGGCCCGTCTATGATCGCCGGGTGCGCGAGGACGAGCCGGTTGTGATACTGCCCGTTGGCTCGCTTGAGCAGCACGGGCCGCATCTGCCGATGAACTGCGATGCAGTGATCCCGACCACGCTGGCCGAACGGGTGGCGGTCCGCACCGGTAATCTCGTGGCCCCAACCATCTGCTACGGCTACAAGTCGCAGCCGAAATCGGGCGGCGGCAATCACTTCACGGGCACGACCAGCCTCGACGCGGCGACACTTGTTGCGACAGTGCGTGACGTGATCCGCGAGTTCGCGCGCCACGGCGTGCGCAAGATGGCCGTGATCGACGGCCACTATGAGAACAACATGTTCCTGGTCGAAGGCATTGATCTAGCCTTGCGCGAGCTTGGCCGCGACGGCATCGAGGACATGCGGATCGCGAAGCTGCCGTATTGGGAATATGTCACTCCCGCGACAATCGACTATGCCTGGCCCGACGGATTCCCCGGCTGGCCGCTCGAGCATGCTGGCGTGATGGAGACCTCGGTCATGCTGTATCTCCATCCGGAACTGGTCGACATGGCGAAGGCGCCGCGCCATGCGCCCGCCGACTTTCCGATTTACGATCTCTACCCGCCGGATCTGTCGCGGATTCCGTCATCTGGTGCGCTCTCGCCCTCGCACATCGCCACGGAAGAGAAGGGCCGGCGCTTCGTCGACGACTATGTGTCCGGCATGGCGGGCGCGCTGGCCGAGGCCTTCGGCGCCAAGATTCGCTCGCGCCGCAAATCGACCCATGCGGGCTGAACACGAGGAGGCACCAAACCTTTCGCTCAAGCAATGATCGGGGAGGCGAGCATGGATAAGACGGAATGGATGCGCCGCACCATCGAGATCTGTCGCCAGAGGCTGGCCGATGGCAGCGGGGCCTATTGCGCGTCGATCGTGGTCAAGAACGACAAGATCGTGGGCGAGGGGGTCAACAACGTGGTCATGGCGAACGACCCGACCGGCCACTGCGAAATCAACGCGATCCGCGATGCCGGCAATCGGCTCAAGAGCCACGACCTCTCAGGTTGCACGCTCTACACTACCTGGGAGCCTTGCATCATGTGCGCCGCGGCGATCTGGTGGGCGCGTATCGATCGGGTCTATTACGCGAACCTGCTGACCGATGCAAAACGCATCGGCATGGATATCGCACCGCTTGTGGCCGAGGTGACGCTGCCGAGCGGCCAACGGCCGCGGCCCTACGAGCGGCTGCTGGGCGATGAGGCCTGGGCCGTGCTCGACGCCTGGTGGAAGCGCGCCAAACCCGACGGGCTTTAGAAACCTGTTGATGCCGGAGCAATTCTCCCCAGAAGCGCCGTTTGAAAAGTTCCTAGGTTTTGGTGGCGATTCACCGTATCGCAGATCGCTATGGTGTTCTTGTCAATGCGATGAACAAGGCATCGCCAATCGGGCGCCCAATCGATGGCTCGACCGGGCCGGGCCGGCGGCCCGGCCCGGACACCAGCCGAACAGCGCGGCGTCGCGCTCTAGAGCTTGAGCGGGCCTTGCCCACCCGGATAGCAAAATGACGAGCTTGGCGAGTAGAAACCGAACTTGATGTCGAGCGGGTCGGCCGGCCGGAGCGCATAGACCGAATTGCTCGGATCCAGGAATTCCAGCGAAACCACTTGGAAGTCGGAAACGTATTCGGTGACGTACGGATAACGCCCCGCGATGATTGTGCCGTCCTTCTTGGTTAGATAGAGCAACTGCCCCCTTGCCACGCCGGCGGTGAAGCCAACGCGCGCCGTCGTCCGGATGACCGGCTTGTCGTCGACTCTGGTGGTAACGACCAGCAGATTGCCGGTCAACTCCAAGGCGGTCGACCCCGGCGAGGAGGGCACGCCGACCGCTGCCGTATACTCCCGCATCGCGGGCGACGAGTTCAAATAATGGGTCCACCACCGGCCCGGGGTGGACTCGTTGATGTTCAGGCCTTCGACCTCGATGCCCGCATAGGTCAGCGAATATGCGCCAAACTCGGATGTCTGTTCGGGGCGATCGACGACGTA
>VGES01000145.1 GCA_016869765.1 Alphaproteobacteria bacterium | reverse complement strand
GATCTTCGAGACGAGACCCTGGGACATCAGGAACTCGAGCGCCCGGTAGACGGTGGGCGGCCCGATCGGGCGGGAGTCCCTGAGCTTCAGCGCTTCGATCAGTTCGTAAGCGCCCGTCGGTCGACCACTCTCCCAGAGCAACTCCAGGATCTGCCGCCTGAGCGTCGTTAAATGCGTCCCTCGCGCGCCGCAGAGGGACATTGCCAGCGCAACCCGTTCAGCCGGCGCATGCTGCCCGCGACAGTTGGAATCGGTGCAGGGCCGGGGCTGGATCGACAGGAGCGTCATGGCCTTATCCATTCTTGCATTTAGGACATGCAATGTTATAACGTTGCGTAATTTGTTACAAGAGCCATATACCCTTGGAAGTCGGGCGTGGCTGCAGGAAAGGGTTCGACATGGATACAGCGGTGGTCGGGAGCCGACCGGCGAATTCAATCCGCTCCGCATCGACGATGCGCCGCCGGCCCAGCCAGTCCGAGGCGGAAGCGGCCGTCCGCACACTGATCGAGTGGGCCGGCGACGATCCTGACCGGGAGGGACTGAAGGGCACACCCGAGCGTGTCGTCCGCGCCTATGAGGAGTTCTTCGCCGGATACCGCGATGACCCGATTGCCCTGCTCGCCACCACCTTCGAGGACGCCGCCGATTACGACGAGTTGATCGTGCTCCGCGACATCCGCCTCGAATCCCATTGCGAGCACCATATCGTCCCGATTCTGGGCAAGGTGCATATCGGCTACTTGCCGTCACGGCGCGTCGTCGGAATCTCGAAGCTCGCCCGCCTCGTCGAGATCTTCGGCAAGCGGCTGCAGATCCAAGAGGCGCTGCCCGCGCAGATCGCGGACACGATCCAAGAAGTGTTGAAACCGCGCGGTGTCGGAGTCATCATCGAGGCGGCGCACCAGTGCATGACCACGCGCGGCATCCGCAAGCCGGGGGTCAGCATGGTGACGAGCCGTCTGCTGGGCTCCTTCCGTGACGACGCTGCCACCCGTCGGGAGTTCCTGTCGGTGATCGGCAGCCCCAGGAGCGCCCCGCATGAGTCCTGACGAGGCAGGCGCGGCCGCCCCTTCTCCCTTCGCCGCCCGCACCACGATCGAGCAGGTTGAGGAAGGCTTGGCGCTCGCCCCGAAGTTCGATCGCGATGGTCTCATCCCTTGCGTCACGACCGACGCCATCAGCGGCGAGGTGCTGATGCTGGGCTACATGAATGGCGAGGCTCTGCGGAAAACGATCGCCACCGGCGAGGCGCATTACTGGAGCCGGAGCCGTCAGCGCCTCTGGCGCAAGGGCGCAACCAGCGGCCTCGTCCAGACGGTTGTCGAGATGCGCATCGACGACGATCAGGACGCCGTCTGGCTGCGCGTGCAGATCGGCGGCGGTGGTGCCAGCTGCCATGTCGGCTACCGCTCTTGCTTCTACCGGTCCGTTGAACTGCGGGGACCGTCTGGCGGGCCCGCCCGCCTCGCCTTCACCGAGGCGTCCCGGACCTTCGATCCGAAGACCGTTTATGGCGATGCGCCCAACCCAACGCAGCTTTGAGGGACGGTGAGATGCCCCTCATGCTTCCAGCACAAGGTCTGCTCGAATCCGTCGATGACGCCTCCGGCGTCGAACTGCCGCCACGCTTCGCGGAAGCGCTGGAACAAGTGCGCGCCGTGATCGCGCGTTGCGACAGGACCGGCATCCCCAACGATACGCTGCTTGCCGCGCTGATGACGGAGCTGATGCCACGTCTCGTCCATGCGTACGGACCCGGTGGTGTAGCGTCGGTGCTCAATCAGCTTGCTCTCGAGCTTTCGAGCGCCGGTTCAGCGCAGACTAACCGGCAGTAGTGCATACCCAGACCATGAGCAGGAAACATCACATGACTGAGCGTAAGAAATGAAGGGCGCGTATGTCTTTGCCACCGATATGGCGGCGACGTTCAAGCTTGCCGCCATGATCCTCCCGCAACTGGAAGATGGTTCGCATGGAGCGAGCGTCGTCGGGATGTTCTTCTTTGACGACAATCTCTTCTGTCTGCGTGAGGGCGACCCGGTCGGCGAGCGCCTAGCCAAGGTCGCGAAGGATCAGAACATCCTGCTCATGATCTGCGACCAATGTGCTGTGCGTCGCAACCTTGCTGAAGGCGCCCTTGAGCAATGCGGCAAGGGCGACGTCAAGGCGAAGGGTACGGTCGCCGGGGTGCAGGCCGGCTGCTTTCCCCAGCTCTGCGAGGCGCTCGCACCCAACGCGCCCGAATTCGTAATCACGCTCTGAAGTATCGCCATGACCCAGCCCTTAGAACGACCGAAGCTGCCCGTCACCGTACTTTCCGGCTTTCTTGGCGCCGGCAAGACCACGTTGATGAACCACATCCTCAACAACCGCGAAGGCAAGCGCGTCGCGGTCATCGTCAACGACATGAGCGAGGTGAACATCGACGCCGACCTCATCCGCG
>VGES01000144.1 GCA_016869765.1 Alphaproteobacteria bacterium | reverse complement strand
CCGGCTTCAGGTCGAACTTGTCGTAATCGAAGAAGACCCGATCGCCGACGTTGGCGACCAGATCGGCCTGCGAGCCAGGCGCAGGCGCCGTCGGCGCCGCGGGGCCAGGCGTGGCCTGAGGACCCGATGCAGGTGCCGTCGTCGCTGGGCGAGCGCCGCCCTGGCCGCCGGCACCGGCGCCCTGTTGTTCCATGGATTCGCAGGCGGCCACCAGAACCAGGGCCGCAAACAGCGACAAAATCTTCAAGCGCATTGTTATTATCTCCAGTGACCGCTTTGCAGTTGCGTGGGATTTCGGAAGGAGCAAGTCCCTTTCAGTGCACCGGCACAATAGCCTATCCGGTCCGGGGCGCAACACACCTGTACACGGCTGCGACACTTGCACCCAAGTGCCACCCATGCTGCATAGCAACATAGGTCATACCAACCCTAATTGTCCAGGGCGAACGGGCAAATCTCACTGATTCCAGGGGTTGGCCTATCGGCCGGCCGAGCCCAAGGGAGACCAGGCCGGATCCGAGGCGTCAAGTGGGGTCACCATGAAACGCTCGTTGTAGCCCGTGAGGTCGACCGACACCAATCGCGTCTTGCCGCCCTGGCCACGCTCATCCCTGGGTTCCTGGCGAAAGAACATGAGCACCCGGCCGTTTGGCGACCACGTCGGGGCTTCGTCAAGGAAGCTTTCGGTCAGCAAGCGTTCCCCCGTTCCGTCAGGGCGCATCACCCCGATCGAGAAGCGCCCGCCGATGAAATACGTGAAAGCGATGAGGTCGCCGCGGGGCGACCACACCGGTGTCGCATAGCGACCGCGTCCGGTCGAAATGCGCCGCTGGTTTTCGCCGTTGGCGTCCATGACGTAGAGCTGCTGCGTCCCCGAACGATCAGAGTTGAAGACGATCTGGCCGCCATCGGGCGAATAGGACGGCGAGGTGTCGATCGCCGGATGGGTCGTCAGGCGTTCGACGCGACGGGTGCGGATGTCCATCACGAAGATATCCGAGTTGCCGTCCTGGGCAAGACTCATCACGACCTGATTGCCGTCGGGCGAGAACCGCGGCGCGAACGTCATTCCGGGAAAGTCGCCGAGCACTTCCTGCTGGCCAGTGTCGATGTTGTAGATGTAGACGCGCGGTCGCTGATTGAAATAGCTCAGGTAGGTGATCTCCTGGCGCGTCGGCGAGAACCGCGGCGTCAGCACGAGTTCGCGACCGTCGGTCAGGAACTTATGATTGGCCCCGTCCTGATCCATGATCGACAGACGTTTGACACGCCGATCGCCCGGTCCGGTTTCGGCGATGTAGACGATCCGCGTGTCGAAATAGCCGTCTTCGCCCGTCAGCCGCTTGTAGATCGCATCCGAGATCAGATGCGCGACGCGCCGCCAGTTCGCGAACGACGCGGTGTAGACGAGGCCCTGCATCTGCTGTTCGGCGAACACGTCCCACAGGCGGAATTCGGCACGCAGCCGGCCGTCGGCTTCGGCCGTGACCCGGCCCGTGACCAGCGCCTGGGCGTTGATGACGCGCCAGTCACCGAACCTTGGACGACCGGACACCGCCCCGGGATCCTGGATGAAGGCGCGTTCTTCGATCGGACGGAACAGACCCGACCGTTCGAGGTTGGCGCGCACCACCTCGGCGATGTCCTTGCCCGCCGCGTTGAGGCGTTCGTCGCCCCCGACCAGCCGCGTCACCGCGATCGGCAGCGGGTTCGCCTGACCACGCGTGATGTCGATCTCGATGGCGGCGAACGCCGAACGATCGGCCATCACCAGGGTCGCCGCGAGCAACCACGCCACGGGCATCCAAGCCCACCAATTCCGCCCCTGCATCGTTCTCCCCTGCCCTCTTGCTTCGTCAGCCACCAAGCAACTCTCTGGCATCAAACGTTAACGTGATTTCGCGCCAGCGTTCATACTTGCCGGGCGGAAGATTCTTGAGCGGGCTGCAGATGTTGACCGCGCGCCGGGCACTCTCCGCCATGGTGCGGAAAAACGGATCGCTCATGCGCCCTTCGTCGAGAATCTCCGGCGGCCGGTTGAGCGAGCCGTCGGCATTGAGGTTGATGCGGATGCGCACCCGCATGTTCTGCGCATCGCGCGCACCGGCCGGCACGTTCCAACAGCGCTCGATCTGCAGGCGGATCGCGTCCATCTCGGAGATCGTCATGGTCTCGCCGGTTTCACGCGCCTGATTGGTCGGCCGCTGAGGTTCGGGCGGCCGAGCCTGCTGCTCCGGCTTCGGCGCCTCGGGTTGCGGCGCCGCCTGGGGCCGACGTGTGCGGTCGAGCAGGAGCGTGATCTTGTCCGGATCGAATTGCGGCGCCTTGGTCGGCGGCGCGGGCTTGGCCAAGGGCGTCGCGGTCACCGGTTTGCGCTGCTCGGGCGGCGGCGTCGGCTTCGCCTCGGGCTTGGGCGGCTCGGGCTTGGGCAGCGGCTCAGGCCGCGGTGCCGGCTGCGGCAACGCCGCCACCTGCGGCGG
>VGES01000143.1 GCA_016869765.1 Alphaproteobacteria bacterium | reverse complement strand
GCAAGTTCGGGATCTGCTGGCGTCGTTGCTGCATAGGAAACTCAAGTGCGATCATCCGGAGTTCGTGAGCCGTCAAAGCACTCGCAGACTTCAACGAAAAGAAAGCGCGCGATTCTACCACTGGAAGAAACGTAAAGTGTTGGCTCCCAAACGAATACATCAACGTCGATAACCGAATACAGTCGAAGTACACAGGTCGTTGGATCGGCTGGGCGCCTGATCATTGCACAGCCATCGCCGCTAAAATGCCGACGGCGGCCGGAACCTGACGGCCAATCGATTCAAGCGGAACTCAAGAGCATCGACCGGAGTGTCGCCGCCCGGGGCGGTCTGTGAGACGCTCGCGACCGGCCGCCGTTCACCCGAGCAACTTCGCGAAGGGGTTGAACCTGAATCGATTCTCAGGGTCCACCTTCTGTTTCTGTGCCTCGACAACGCGGGCCATCTCGACCGATCCGAAGATCTCGGCGGCGATTGCGGATCGGTCGACATCGTCCGGTTGCGAGTGGGTGCCGCTGAAGTCGACGACCAGCCCCGGGACCGCGCGAGCCTTGTCGACGACCCGGTTGGTGAGATCGACGATCGCCTGTCGCTCGGCGGGCGACTTGGCGCTGGCGTCGAAGAGCGTGACGAGGTCGACGAAGAATGCGTGAGCGCAGTTGCCGCTGGGTATCCGCGGGCCCCTCTGGGCCTCACCGCCGAGCGTCCGGATCTCGACGATCGACATCTCTGCCTCGTCGAGCGGCGCCTCGCCGACCACCACGTCGCCCACGAAGTCGAGCACGGCGTCCACGGGAATCCCGGTCGTGCCGACGCAGTGGTAGCTGGTCGCGAGCGGGTTGCCCTTCTGCTCAGCGATCACCGGCCACAGTGCCGCCGCGGCCTCGTACCACGAGCCCCAGTGCGCCCGCGCGAGCGTCGGCAGGGTCATGCGCGACGCTAGGTCCTCGAGCGGCTTGACGAACTCGGCGGTGCTTCCTTTGAAGTTGTCGTAGAAAACCGTCGTCGCGACGATTGCCTTGGTGCCCGTCACGACGATCTCCAGCGAGACCGAATCGTTCGGCATCACCCGGTCCTTCATGAACCGCATCGCCTTCCGGGAGAACTCGACCGCCTGCGATCGCGTCTCGAACCCGAAGATGCGCTGCTCGGCGCCCTGGATGACGCCGGCGCCAGCCAGTCGGAAGGTGATGTCGACGACGATGGCGAGCGCGCTTCCCGCGCCGACCATGACCGTGAACAGCTCGTCCTCCGGCGTCAGCACGCGCATCTCGCCGTCGGCGGTCACCACGGTCATCTTCACCGCGCGCTGCCCGAGCAGGCCGAGCCGCCGGCTGAAATAACTGCTCAGCCCGCCGTTGACGGTGTAGCCGACCACGCCAACGCCCGGACCGGTCCCGACCGGCAAGGCGCCGCCGTGGGCCTTGACGGCCTCGACGAGTTCGCGGAAGACCACGCCCGATCCCACCGTGACCAGGGTTCCGTCGTCGGCCGACTCGAACTGGATCGACTTGAGGCGATCGAGGTCGAGGATCACCGCGTCGCGGTTCGCCACGAGCGCCACCCCCGACGACTCGTGTCCGCCGCAGACGCACGCGATCGGCGTGGTCGCCGGAAGCGACTTCACGATCGCGGCGATATCCTCGGCGGAACGTGGACGCTCAATCCGCCTGGCGAGGCTGGTGACGGTGCCGTTCGTACCGTCGGCGCGCGGGAGGACCTTGTTCGCGCTCACGCTCCAAGCACGCCGCGCGAACCACTCGTCGTTCGATCCCATCGTGACCTCCGGCGGAGTCGTTTTCTGGGTTGAGGATTGTCCGGCAATTTCACACCCGACGATGAGTCCAACACCGCTCGCCGCCGCGCCCTTGATGGCGGTCCGCCGCGAGATCCGAGTCTCCTGGTCCTGCATGTCGCTGAATCTCCTCGATGTGGTCCACGTCAGGTGGGCACCGAGTCTAGGAATCCCGCAAGGTGCAAAGGATATCCTGACCAAAGGAACTGCCGCAACGATTTCCAAGCCGAGGAGCGGCTCGTGAAACGCATGATCCGGTCGTCCCAGTCCCAAAAACGGTTTTAGCAACGCCTGCCATCCCCCTGGAATGGCGTTTGCTGATAGGAATTTAATTGAAGGCTGTCCGGGAATTAAGACCTTGATATCACGCACGTGACAGCGTTTCGGCGTTTACCGACTTACGAAAAATCGTGAGTCTCCGCTAGCAGAGCCGAAAACACCCTGCGTACCAAGGATTTACGTTCCTTTAATTCCCGAACACTCTCATTATAATTCGTCGCGACGCTACATCAATTAGGTCCACAGAATAAATCGCGGGTTGTCGGCTGTCAAGTTCGAGCCGTCAGATGGTCGGACCAAACTTTTTGGCGGTGTTAAACGGCGGTAGTGCAAGGAGTTGCCCAATATTTCTGCCATTGGCCGCTTGGTTCCAGGGAATCGATGGCCGCTACTGCGGCGGCGTTGGGGCGGTCCCA
>VGES01000142.1 GCA_016869765.1 Alphaproteobacteria bacterium | reverse complement strand
TCGCCGTGGCCGGCGGGTGCCCAACGTTCAGGGCGCGCGCGCCCTCTTAGCAAAAGACGGGGCGGCGCGAAAGGGCGGCGGTGGAAGACCGCAGCGGCGGGGCGCCTCGCAATGCTAGTGTCGGGCCCCGATCGCCATTCCCCTGCCATTCCTGGAGTGCTCCATGACCATGCGCCGCGGCTTCGTCGACATCGACGAGACTCAGATTCACTACCGCATCTCGCGGCCGGCCAAGCCCACGGGCAAACGTCCGCTGGTGCTGTTTCACGGCTCGCCGGCGTCCTCGATCACCATCCTGCCGGTAATCGATCGCTTCGCGAAAACCCGGACCGTGATCGCCCCCGACACCATCGGCCAGGGCCAGTCCGGAGCGCCGGCCAAGGACGACCTCAGCATGACCGAGGTGGCCGAGTACGCCTGGCGGGCGATCGATCCGCTGACCAAGGACCTCGGGCCGGTCGATCTCTACGGCTATCACACGGGGGCGGCGATCGCGGCCGAGATCGCGATCGCACATCCCGATCGGGTGAAGAAAGTCATCCTCGATGGGGTCAAGGCCGAGCCGGTCGCCTGGGCCAAGGACTACGTCGCCTCGCTCGACAAGCGGAAGTCGATCGATCAGGAGGGGACGCAGTTCTTCAAGGCTTTCAACGACCAGCGCAACGTTTTCCTGTTCTGGCCGCCGCACCAGAAGTCGGCGGCCAATGCGCGGCGCACCGGGCTGCCGTCGGCCGATTACCTCCACGACGCCGTGGTCGACGGGCTGGCAGGCTTGCGCACCAGCCACATCGCTTACAAGGCGGCGTTCAGTTACGCGGCCGACAAGCGTTTGCCACTCTTGAAGGCGCCGACGCTGCTCACCGCGTCCAAACTCGACATGCTCTACGCGGAAATGCCTTATGCGTCGAAGCTGATCCCACACGCCGCGGTGAAGCCGCATCCGCACGAGACGCTGGCCACCACCGGCACCAAGGAAGAGGTCGACGACTTGGTGAAGATGATGTCGGACTGGCTGGACAGTTAGTCGCCACCCCGCCCGCGGCGCGGCTATCCCGCCAGGGTTGGCTAAGGCCACCGATGCGGAAGATTGCGTTGGCAACATCGTCTAGGATGCGCCCCGGGTGGCGGGGGAACCCGTCGAGGGATCACAACAAAGAGGGACCCATGATCAGGAATTGGATGCTCGCGCCGGTCGTCGGCGTGATTGTGACCGGCGTTGCATTGAGCGCCGCCGCGCAGCAGGTTGCGCTCGTCAAGGCGATGCCGGCGATCCCACAACAGCTCGACTATATGACGCACGCCGAGGGCGGAGCCACGGCGTACCTTTTGGCCGAACAGGCCTCGACGCTGCTGTTCCACGAAGCCTCCAAGGCCAAGGGCCAGGGCTGCGAAGAACCGCCCGACCTGCAGAGCGATCTGCGTGGACACCTGGCCGAGTCCTGGTCGATCAACCGCGACGGGAAATATGTCGAGTTCAAGCTGCGCAAGGGCGTCAAGAGTCCGGCAGGCAACGAGATGACGGCCGAGGACGTCAAATGGAGCCTCGATCGCGGCATCAAGGCCTCCGGCATCATCCGCTTCTTCCTGTTCAGCTCGAGCGACTTCCGTCCGGAGAACACGGTCGAAGCGGTCGATGCCTCGACGGTCCGCATCCACTTCAAGACGCCGACCATCTTCGATCTCAGCGTTTTCGCGTATCTGTATTTCCAGATCCTCGATTCGAAAACGGTCTTGGCCAACGCCGCCGGCGGTGATGGCGGCGCGGCGTTCCTGCAGAAGAACACGGCGGACTTCGGGCCGTGGCATCTGACGACGGCCAACTTCGTCCCGGGCAACCGGGCGACCTACACGGCCAATGCCAACTATTGGAACAAGGCCAAGCGCGGCAACGCGACGAGCCTGGTGACACTCTCGGTGGCCGAGTCGGCGACGCGCTCGCAGCTCCTCCGGAGCGGCGAGGCCGACTTCGCGGGCCTGCTGCCGTTCCAGGAGTATGAGAACCTGCGGGGCGATCGCGGCGTGCGGGTCATGAACTGCGCCGGCGTCATCCGGGATTCGATCCTGCTCAGCTACAACGACGAACGGTTCGCCAAGCCCGAGGTGCGCGAAGCAATCTCGCTCGCCATCGATCGCGACGCCATCGTGCGTGGCGTGTTCCGCGGTTTCGGCCAACCAGCGGTGACCGGCGTGCACCAAGCGTTCATGACGCCCGGCATGAACAAGTACATCCGCACCGATGTCGCCAAGGCGAAGGAACTGCTCGCCAAGGCGGGTTACCCGGACGGCTTCTCGGCCAAGTTCACGATCAGCCCGTCGCGGCCCGGTGCCCACGCCGAGCAGGAGGCGATTTTCATCGCCGACAGCCTGAAGCAGATCGGCGTGCGCTTCGAAATCGAGGTCGTCACCAGCGGCACGGCCTTCGCCGAACGGTTCTCCAAGGGCGACTATCAGGCGATGCTCTACAGCGAGGCGCCGGCCTTCGGCGATCCGTTCTACAGCCTGACGATCCTCAACCACAGCGCCTCGT
>VGES01000141.1 GCA_016869765.1 Alphaproteobacteria bacterium | reverse complement strand
CGCCCGCGCGGCGGGGGCGACGCGCGCCGGCTGGATCCTGCTGCGCCTCGCCATGGAGGTGCGTGGGCTGTTCGAAGAGTGGCTGGCGGCAAACGCGCCCGACCGCAAGGCGCGCGTCCTGTCGCGCCTGCAGGCGATGCGCAGCGGCGCCGTCTACCAGAGCGACTTCGGCATCCGCATGACCGGCTCCGGCCCCGATGCCGAGTTCCTCGGCAAGCGTTTCGCGGTGGCCTGCCGGCGGCTCGGCTACGACGACGGCCCGCTACGCCACGAGACCGGCCTGTTCCGCCGCCCCGCCGCCGACACGCGGCAACTCTCGCTGCTGTAACGAAGGTACCAATCCTCGTCCCGATCCAGCGGCCGTGCCGCGATCCTCGTCCCTCGACAGGCTCAGGATTGTACAGACCGGGGAGATAGCGAGCGGATGTTTGGGGAGATAGTGAACACTTCTGGCATGGAGTGGAGGAAGGCCCATGCCGTTTAGGGAGTGTTCGATGGTGTCGGAGCGGGAAGAGTTCTGTCGTCTGGCGCTGACGCCTGGAGCGAACGTGCGCGCGCTGTGCCGCCGGTTCGGGATTGGGTCGGCGACGGCATATAAGTGGCTTGGCCGGTACCGGGAGCTGGGGCTGACGGGCTCGAGGATCGGTTGCGCCGTCCGCTGTCGAGCCCCGGTCGGACAGAAGCGGAGTGCGAGGCGAAGGTTCTGGCGGTGCGGGCCGAGCATCCGGCCTGGGGCGGACGCAAGATTCGCCAAGTGCTGCAGAACCGGGGCCATCCGGCCCCCTCGGCCTCCACGATCGGCGCAATCCTGAGACGGCACGGGCTGCTGGACGGGCCAGGGGCCGGCGAGAGGCGTGGCTTCATCCGCTTCGAGCATCCTGCGCCGAACGATCTGTGGCAGATGGACTGCAAGGGTCATGTGCCACTGGAGGGCGGGGCGCGGCTGCATCCACTCACGGTGCTGGACGATCACTCGCGCTATGCGCTTATGATCGAGGCGTGCGCCGACGAGCGGACCGATACGGTGCGTAGCGGGCTGGAGGCGGCGTTCCGCCGCTATGGCCTGCCGCGGCGTATCCTGTCGGACAACGGCCCGCCCTGCGGCAGCGGCGGGCGCGGCGAGCATACCGCTCTTGGGGTCTGGCTGATGGACCTGGATATTGGCTTGCCCCATGGCCGGACCTATCACCCCCAGACGCAGGGCAAGGACGAACGCTTCCATCGCACGCTGAAGGCCGAGGTCCTGGCCCGCCGCGCCTTCGCCGGCCTCGACCAGGCGCAGGACGCCTTCGATGCCTGGCGCGCGGTCTATAACGACAGACGCCCACACGACGGCATCGGCATGGCCGTGCCCGCCGACCGCTACCGCCCCAGCCCCCGCTCCATGCCCGGCGCCATCGAGCCGCCCGCATACGATGCCGGCGACCATGTCCGCACCGTCCAGCGCGAAGGCTGGTTCTACTTCAAGGGGCGACGCATCCGCTGCTCGAAGGCGTTCGCAGGAAAACACTTCGCCCTGCGTGCGAAAGAAACCGACCGCGTCTTCGATCTCTGCTATCGCAACCACCTCCTGGGCCAGATCGATCTGCGCCAGGACGCCGACTAACCTGTTCACCATGTCTCCGAACAGGCGTTCACCATGTCCCCGGTCTGAACAGAGCGCACGCTCCTCGCCACCACGGAAGACGACGGTCGTGCCCGACAGCTCGGCGGTGTTGAGGGCGTCGACGGCGTAGCTGCGCCGGCCGAAGGCCTGGTAGGTGTTGGTGCGCAGATCCCAGTCGAGGGACAGCGCCTCGAGGCCGAGCGTGGCCTGGCGAAAATCGTTGCCGCGCGGGCTGCGGCGGCGATCGAGATAGCCGTAGCCGCCGAGGTTCCAGCCGGCTGGCAGCATGTGGCGCAGGCCGAGGCCAAGATTGCCCTCGCGGCTGTCGTCGTCGTCGAGGCGGAAGCGCGCGTTGCCGAACAGCAGCGTCGAGTCGTTCTGCAGCAGCGACAGGAAGAAGTCGGTTTCGCCTAGGTTGCGGTCGGTGCCCGGCTTGGCCTCGATGTCGACATGCGGCAGCCATTTGGCTGGCGCGTCGTCGGCGCGCGCGGCTCCCGCAACGGTCAGGCCGGCGGCGAAGAGCAAAAGCAGGATGCGCGCTTTGCCACACCCCCGGCGCGTACTGGCCGACACGTCGTGCCCCCCAAGCGATAACTTGCGAATGTATCGCAGGCCATACCGGGTTGAAAGCGGTCGGGCGCGATTTCGCCCCAGCGTTGTCGCTGTCGCGGTCGTTGCCGGACCCACGCGGAGGCGACGCCGGGCCGTTAACCATTCGTTAGGCAGACCGGCGCCATTGTGGCGGTGCCGGCGGTCGCACCCCCCTTGAGCGACGGCTGGCCGGCCGCCTCCGGGCGCCGCGGGTTTCCTGCCTCCCTGTCGATCGTGAGCCGCTCCGCCCCGTCCCCGGGTCGGGGCGGTTCCGTTTTGCGGCCCTGTTGCGCTGCGCTAAGGTCCGCCGCCCTTCACCCGCCGACGAGGCCCGCCATGGTCGAACCGCGGCATTTCCGCTTCGAGACGCTATCGCTGCACGCCGGCCAGCAGCCCGATCCCGTGACCGGCGCCCGCGCGCAACCGATCTACCAGACCACCTCCTACGTCTTTCCCGACGTCGACCAT
>VGES01000140.1 GCA_016869765.1 Alphaproteobacteria bacterium | reverse complement strand
TCGGGCGAACTTGCCGCGCTCGGCACGCTACGCCAGCCGAGGATCGCGTTGCCGTTGTAGCTTGCTGCATACAGGCGGCCATCCGGAAGCAGTGCCAAGGCGCTGCCATCCATGCCGTTAAAGCCCATGTTGCCGAGCATCCCCGCACCGAGTTGCAGCGCGGGACTGGCCAGAGCTGTGGCGCTGGCCGGCACCCCGCTGTAGATATTGATTACTGGTGAGGCCATCAGCAGGAAGCGCCCATCCGGCGCCAAGACGCCATTGCCGGGAAACTGGCCGCAGTTCGCCGCCGTACATTTGTCATGCGTGCCGTAGAAGGAATACGGCTGATCCGAGGTCGGGAAGCTGTTCCAGACGAAGGCGCCTTTACCGCTGCCGGTGACATTGCGCGCATTGTGATCGCCGATCAGCAGATAGCTCCGGCCATCGGTCGCGATGTTACGCGGCGTGCCGAAATCGCTCCCGCCGCTAACGTTGCGCGCGGTCAGGGTAAAGCTGGGGGGCGTTTCGGCGGCGGCGGGAAACGTGTTCCAGACGTTGACCATGCCGATCGAGGTCGATGAAACGATGAGGCGCTGCCCGTCGGTCCATACCCCCCACGGCCATTCGATGCGTGCGTGGCTACCGTTACGACTGCCGAGGGTCAGCACTAGGTCAGGAGCCTGGCCATTGCGCGTCGGCAGGCTGTTCCACACCAGCAGGCGGTCGTTGCCGGAATCGGCCACCACCAGCTTGCCGCCGCCGAACACCAGCTGGCCGGGGAAATTCATCTGCTCCGGCTTGCTGCCGGCAAGACTCTGAATCATGTCGGACTGGCCGAGCACGATGTCGGGTGCGATGTTCCCCGTCGGCGCCTGCTTCCAGATCAGTACCCGGTTGTTCATCCTGTCGGCCATTGCCAGCGCGACACCGTCACTGGCGATACCTCCGGGATGATTGAATAGCAGGGCGCCGCCGCTATTGTTCAGGCCGGGTACGCCGAGGGCCAGATCGATCGCCTGTGCGCTCCGCAGGACGCCGGTACATGCGAAGGCTACCGGAGGTGCTGGAGTTAGTGATGTCCCGGGTGTGGTCGGCGTCGCGACTGGGACGACGCTATAGTCGCCGCCTCCTCCTGAACATCCGCCGAACAGCAGGGCAACCAGCAGACATGCTGGGACCACCACTGTCCCGCTCACCCTCGAGATCAGGACCGCAGCAAACGAGAGTCGGCTCATGACGAATGACTTCGCGTGACCCTTAAAAAGCGTTGAGACCCGTTAACGCCCGCCCGAGCGACAGTTGATGTACCGTCTCGGTCCCCTCGTACGTGATGACGCTTTCGAGGTTCAGCGCATGACGGATGGGCGCGCACTCGGCAAGGATTCCGGCACCGCCCAGTAGGTCGCGAGCGTCTCGGGCAACGTCGATCGCCGCACGGCAGTTGTTCCATTTGGCAAGCGACACTTGAACGGGCGTCAGAATTCCGCGATCTTTTCGACGCGCGAGTTGCAGCGACAACGTCTGTCCAACGGCGATCTTGCGAGCCATTTCGGCGAGACGAATTTGTACCGCCTGAGTCGCAGCGAGCGATCGTCCGAACATCACGCGTTCCTTGGTGTAACGCAGCGCCTCGTCGAGACAGGCCTGCGCGGCCCCAAGGACACCCCACGAGATGCCAAATCGTGCTTGGGTCAGACAGGACAGCGGTGCCTTGAGTCCGACTTTTGAGCCCGGAAGCAGATTTGCCTCCGGTACGACGACATTATCAAAGAACAGCGCGCCGGTCGCGGACGCGCGCAACGAAAACTTTCGCTCGATTTCTTGTGTGGTGAATCCAGACATTCCACGCTCCAATAAAAAGCCGCGGACTCCTTCCTCGGTAAGTGCCCAGACGATCGCCACATCCGTAATCGGCGCGTTAGTGATCCACATCTTGGATCCGTTGATCACCCAATCGCCCCCGCGTCGGCGAGCGGTCGTATTCATGTTGAGTGGATCGGAACCACCGTGAGACTCGGTAAGACCAAAACAACCGATGAGCTCGCCCTTCGCCATACCCGGGAGCCATTGCTGTTTTTGCGCCTCCGATCCGTAGGTAAAAATCGGATACATGCAAAGCGAGGACTGAACGGAGACGAAGCTACGGATGGCGGAATCCCCCCGTTCAAGCTCCTGGCAAATGAGCCCGTAACTCACCGCGTTAAGACCAGCACACCCGTAGCCGTCGATCGATGAGCCGAGCAACCCGAGCCGCGCCATCGGCGCGATCAAGTCTTTAGGGAACGTGTGATCGGCAAAATGTCGTCCGATGACGGGCAACACCTCGGCATCGACAAAACGTGCGACCGAATCGCGTACAAGACGTTCCTCGTCCTGAAGCTCGTCGTTGATTCCGACGATGTCCAACCCCTCATTGACCATGCCGTACTCTCCGTGGTGTGAACTTTGAGGTCAGCCGACAACGTGACGCGACCGCAGATCGCGAATGTGTTCGACGGAAAACCCCACTGCCGAGAGAACCTCATCGGTGTGTTCGCCCGGCCGGGCAAGTGTACCGCCCTGACTCGGTCGATGCCCATCCATCTCGATCGGCAGTATCGGCAACCGAGTGGCGCGCCCATCAGGCAGAACCGTCGGACCGAGCCCTCCGCTCGCGGCAAGATGCGGATCGTCGAACATGTCTT
>VGES01000139.1 GCA_016869765.1 Alphaproteobacteria bacterium | reverse complement strand
GAGAAAGGCCTCGGATACCTTGAGCGGACCCATGGTGTTGGTGCGCCACACTTTTTCCATCTCGGCGTAGTCCATGCCGCCGATGCGTTGACGATGACCGTCCTCGCGGCGCGGGCCGATCACGCCGGCGTTGTTGATCAGGACATCGATCGGTTTGCCACGGTACTTGGCCGCCGTGCGGTCGATCGTCGCGTGATCGGTGACATCCATCGCCTCGATGAACACCGTCTTCGGATGCTGAGTCGCGATGAACTGCAGTTCCTTGGCGTTCACCGGATCGCGGCAACAGGCGATCACCGTCCAGCCCTCCTTGGCGTACTGCTCGACGAACTCCAATCCGAGACCGCGGTTGGCTCCGGTGACAAGGACGGTGGGCATGATCCTCTCCCTAGCGATCTCCGATGCGCACGATCTGCACTTTGTTCATCACCACGGGCACCAGTGGCCGCTCCTCGCGATCGCGCGGCGTGCGGGCGATGTTCTGGACAATGTCATAGCCTTCGACCACCTCGCCGAAGATGGCGTGGCGGCCGTTGAGCGGCATGGCGTTGCGCACCGTGACGAAAAACTGCGACCCGTTGGTGTTGGGCCCGGCGTTCGCCATCGCCAGGAGACCGGGCCGATTGAACGCCAGGCGCGGGTGAAATTCGTCGGCAAACGTGTATCCCGGACCGCCGGAACCATCGCCCGCCGGATCACCGCCCTGAATGACGAAGGAGGGATCGACGCGATGGATCGTCAGTCCGTCGTAGAATGGCCGTTTGACGCGCTGGCGCGTCTTGAGGTCGACGAACTCCCGCGTGCCCTCGGCCAAAGCGATGAAGTTGCTGGTGGTTCTGGGCGACTCGGCCGTGTAGAGCCGGCAGACAAAGCGCCCGAGGGTCGTTTCGAAGACCGCGTAGGTGCCGGGAAAGGTCCGCCAAGCCTGGGCCGAGGCCGGCGCCACGCCGACCAACCAAGCCGCCGCCATCAGCAACACACCAAACCACCAGCGGCGCATCATCACTGCTCCCGGATCGAAACCGGGAGGACCATAGCACGCTGGCTTGCCCCCGGGGGGCGGGCGGTGGTTTAGATTGGGCACCGGGACGGGAGGAACGCATGACCACAACCTGGGATGTGATCGTCGTGGGCGCTGGCACGGCCGGCATGCCGACGGCAACCTTTGCGGCGCTGCGGGGGGCCAGGGTCCTGCTGATCGAACAGGCCGAGCGCGTGGGAGGCACCCTGTGGTACTCGGGCGGTCAAATGTCGGCAGCCGATACGAGGCTGCAACGTAGCCGTGGCATCGAGGACAGTGCGGCCGAGCACTTCCGCGACATCATGCGGATTACCCGCCAGACCTCCGAACCCGTCTTGCTCGAGCTGTTCACCGATCACGCCGGTGCCGCATTCGATTGGCTGATGGACAACGGCTTCGACGTTGCGGCGGAGTGCCCCGCCTGCCTCGACGTCCACGAGCCCTATCGCACGCGCCGCTCGGTGTGGGGCAACGAGGGCGGCCTGTCGGTGATGAAGGCCCTGAAACGCGCGCTCGATCGTGAAATCGCCCGCGGCGCCGTGACGCTCAAACTATCGAGCGAGTTGACCGGGTTCCTCCGGGCCCCGAACGGCGCCGTGATCGGCGTACAGGTCCGCGATCGTCGGACCGGAGTCAGCGCCGAGCACCGGGGCGAGAACGTGGTCCTGACGACCGGCGGTTACGTCGCGAACCGCGAGCTCTACGAGCGATACTCCCCCGGCACGCCCTATGGCGTCGCCTCCAATCCCGAGGCCAAGGGTACGGGCTTCGCGTTGGCCGCCGCGCTCGGCGCCCGCGTCAAGGGCGGCGAGATGGCGCTGCCGTCCTACGGCTGCGTGCTCGAAGATCCGAAAGATCGGTCGAGCCAGCGCTTTATCGGCGGCCCCCACGATGCGCTCTCCGCCTACATTTGGCTGGAGACATCGCCCCAACGACGACGCCCTTGGGAGATTCACGTCAATCTTCGTGGCGAACGCTTCGTGCGCGAAGACATCCCGAGCGTCGACCACCGCGAGTGCGCGCTACGCGATCAACCGGACTGGCGGTTCTTCATCCTGTTTGACGAGGGCATCCGGCAGAACGCCCCGAAGATCACGACCCGTTGGTCGGAAGCGGCCCTCAAGGGCGCGTTCGGCACCCACCCCTCCTTCCTCGTCGACGACAGCTTGAATGGCCTGGCCCGGCAGATGGGCGTCGACGAGGCCGCGCTGAGCCGGACGGTGGCCGAATACAACGCGGCGGTCGCGAGCGGACTCGACGCGAAGTTCGGGCGCGAGTTCCTGCCTCGCGCCATCGCGAAACCGCCGTTCTATGCCGTTCAGTGTTTCGGGCTGCAGGTAATGAGCCCCGCCGGTCTCGACGTCGATGCCGATCTGCGCGTGCTCGACCAGGCCGGAAAACCGATCGGGAGTCTCTACGCCGCAGGCGAGGTGCTCGGCCATTGGCGCATCGCAGGAGACGCCTACGCCCCCGGCACCAGCGTCACCCCGGCCATCACCTTCGGCAAAATGCTCGGCGAGCGGTTGTTGTCCTGGTCGAACGCCCGCGCCGCCGCAGAATAGGCCCCAGCTAGACGGTTTTGAGCAGGCCGTCGGGATCGACGACCCGGAACGCCTGCCCCCGCTCCTTGCCGTATTCGACGACGTGGGTCAGG
>VGES01000138.1 GCA_016869765.1 Alphaproteobacteria bacterium | reverse complement strand
CGGTGAACTACGCGAGCTCGGCAAGCCTCGACTTCGCCCAGATGAACAAGGAGCTAGTCCAGCGCCGCCTTGCCCCGGAGGCCGAGCGACCTGCCATCGACCGGCGACTGGCGCAGATAACCAAGACCTTCTTCGAGGATCTCGCCATCGCCGACGAACGTTCGCTCGCTGACGCTGAGCGTGCAATCATCGGTGAGATCCGCGGGTTCGTGCTGCGCTGGGACGAGCTGCGTCGTAGCCCGCAAGCGGACGACAGCGAGCTCGTACTCCTCTCCGAGCAGGTGATACAGCGTTTCTACCTGCTCACTGAGTTGACTGTCGGCCATAGCTTCATCGAGCGCCACAAGGCTGTATCGGCGCTGGCCAGCTTCAAGGAGCTCAGCATCGCCGCGATCGTCCTGGCGCTGCTCCTGTCAGGCGCGATCACACTGCTGCTGGCCCGCCGCATCGGCACACCGCTCTCAACCGCAGCCGGGGTCGCCGATCGCATCGCCGGGGGTGAGTTCGAGACAGCCATTCCCAAGGGTGGCGATGACGAGACTGGCAAGCTCCTGCGCTCGATGGCGGTGATGCAAGAAAACGTCCGCGCGATGATGGAACGAGAGAAAGCCAAGAGCCTACGGCCCAAGGGCGCCTCGTCGCAGCGCTTGAGAGCTCGCACGACGCCATGGTCCTTGTCGACGTCAGCGGGCGCGTGGTGACTGCGAACAGCCAGCTCACCATGTTCTTCCCGCCTCTCGCCCGCGAGATCGGCGGCGCCGAGAACTTCGCCGCGATCTTCAAGAACGTAGCTGAACGGCTGGTCACGCGGATCGTCCTGCCGAACGACTCACGGACCGAACCCGACTGGAGCGACCTCCTCGCCTCGGGTGGCGAGTTCCAGCTTGTCGACGGCCGCTGGCTGCGGGCCAGCCGCAGCAGCACCCCGGATGGCGGATTCTTTCTTGTGCTCAGCGACTTTACGCAGATCAAGGAGCGCAAAGAGCGCCTGAAGGAGGCCAAGCTGCAGGCGGAGGCAGCCAGTGCAGCGAAGACCAATTTCCTCGCCAACATGTCGCATGAACTCCGCACGCCGCTCAATGCTATCATCGGCTTTGCCGACCTGATCTCGCGGGAAGTTTTGGGGAGCGCAGGCAATCTCAAGTATCGCGGCTATGCGACCGACATCATGCGCAGCGGCCACCACCTTCTCGAGGTGATCAGCAGCGTTCTCGACGTCGCCAAGAGCGGCGCCGGACGCCTCCAGCTCGACCTCGCGTCGGTCGGCCTGCGCCAAGTCTTCGACGATTGTATTGCCTTGATGCGCGAGCAGTGCGCACGCTCGCGCCTCCAGCTTGTCGTGGAGCGGCCCAGCGATTCCCTCTTCGTCTCAGCCGACGCGGCCAAGGTACGACAGATTATTCTCAACCTCCTGTCCAATGCGGCCAAGTTCACGGAGCCTGGCGGGACCGTGTCCCTGATCGCCGACCCTCCGGTCGATGGCATCGTCAAGGTACGTATTGTCGACACCGGCATTGGCATGTCGCCCGAGCACATCGTAATTGCCCTGACCCCCTTCAGCCAGGTCGACAATCGCCTGGCACGCCGTTACGAGGGCACAGGTCTGGGGCTGCCTCTCTCGAAGGTGCTAGTCGAGCTGCACGGCGGCGTCATGACGATCGAGAGTGAGCTGGGGACCGGAACCACGGTCACCTTCTCGTTGAAGCAAGCCGGCGCCGACGAGAAGACTGGGTCGGTGCTGACACGCGGTACCGCGCAGGAGGCCGGCTAGATTGCCACCCCTCACCTCCCCGGCCCTCAACACCTGGGTCGGCGAGGAGCTGCAGCTCAAAGACTACCGCGGCGACCGTGTCAACGACGGCGTATCGCCGCGCACCGTCCAAAGCCAGCTCCAGCTGGCGACGCGTATTCTCTTCTGAAATCGCGCTCTCCGATCCCCGGCGATCATGCTAGCGTGCTCACCGTCGCAGAGGGAGAAGTGCATGGACGTCAAAGCAGCGGTCGCCTACGAAGCCGGCAAGCCCCTGGTCATCGAGACCGTGCAACTCGAAGGGCCAAGACACGGCGAAGCTCTGGTCGAGATCAAGGCGACGGGTATCTGTCACACTGACGAGTACACGCGCTCAGGTGCCGACCCCGAAGGACTCTTTCCCGCGATTCTAGGGCACGAGGGCGCCGGCATCGTGGTGGATGTCGGCCCAGGTGTCAGCAGCCTGAAAAAAGGCGATCACGTCATCCCGCTCTACACGCCGGAATGCCGGCAATGTGAGTACTGCCTCAGCCGCAAGACCAACCTCTGTCAGTCGATCCGCTCGACGCAAGGCAAGGTCCTGATGCCCGATGGCAGTAGCCGCTTCTCGCGCGCCGGCAAGACGCTGCACCACTACATGGGCACGTCGACCTTCGCCAATTTCACCGTCGTGCCGGAGATCGCGCTGGCCAAGATCCGCAAGGACGCGCCCTTCGACAAGGTCTGCTACATCGGCTGCGGTGTAAACACCGGCATCGGCGCGCTGATCAACACGGCGAAAGTGGAGGCCGGCGCCAACGTCGTGGTCTTTGGGCTGGGCGGCATCGGCCTCAACGTCATCCAGGGTGCACGCATGGTCGGCGCCAACATGATCGTCGGCGTCGACATCAACCCGGCTCGCCGTACTCTGGCCGAGAAGCTCGGCATGACCCATTTCGTGAATCCGAAAGAGGTGAAGGGTGACCCTGTTCCCTACCTCGTCGATCTCACCGGG
>VGES01000137.1 GCA_016869765.1 Alphaproteobacteria bacterium | reverse complement strand
CAGCCGTGCCGTTCGGCGGCGTCTGTTTCATCGGTCTCATCCTCATCCCCTTCAACGGTGACGATGAGCCGAAAATCCTCCGCTAGCCAAACACATCAATCTGTCTCAGGGGTGCTGACGGGGAACAGGCATGATGATGCTGCCCCCCGTGCTGATCTCGCTCCCATTCAAGTTGATCTTCTTCGTTCTGGTCGACGGCTGGCACCTGATCACGAACAGCCTCGTCCTCAGTTTTACCAACGCCACCCCTACGTAGGGGCGCTCGCCCCCTGACAAAAGGCGCTAGAGGCGTTGCAGGACCTCTGCGAGGGCATCGGGGGCCGTCACCATGGCGTCGTGCCCGGTCGGCAGTTCCACGAGGTTCCAGCGATCCTCCCGAACCCGTTTCAGCGCCAGGTTTTCGGCCTTGGGTGGATCGTTGCAAAGCACGAACGTCTTTGGCACGCGGGAAAAAGCCTTGCCCTCCAATCGTAGCCGGTCGTTCATGGCTTTCCAGGGATGCGGTGTCAGCCTCCGCGTCACCCAGGCCACGTCGCGAGCCTCCTTGATCCCGAGAAAGTGCGCCGGCGCAGGCGGTAGCAACCAGCCGTCCTCCACAGAGGCGGCCCAGCGATCGCGAAGCGATCCTGAAACGACGTCGAGCACGCTTTCCCCGTCATAGGGCACCGACCCATCGAGGGTCACCGCGTGGCGAATGCGACCAGGCAAACGATCGACGACCGCGGGAACCAACTGGCCCGCGTAAGAGTGCCCGACCAGCACCACGTCCTCGAGTTCTTCGGCCTCGATCGTCCCGACGACGTCTCGGATGTGAACCTCGAGCCCGGTCGAGCGCGACAGCAGGTGAGACCGGTCGCCCAGGCCGGTCAGGGTCGGCACCACGCACCGATGCCCCCGGCGACGCAAGCCCCTCCGGACGCGGGCCCAGCACCACCCGCCATGCCAGGCACCGTGAACGAGCACGAAGGTCGTCATCTGCCGAATATCAATTGATGGCGCCGACGCCACTTTCCTTGAGGTCTTTGCGATACCGCTTGATGAAGGCGTCGAGCGTGTCGACCTGCGCGATCCGGGTGGCAATCTGACGGAAATTGACCGAACTGCGGTCGGGGTTCGAGGTCACGACGTCGAAGGCGTCCTTGTCAGGGGTTTCCGCGACGAGGTTCCGGTAGCGTCGGCGCACGTCGTCCAGGCCCGCTTGGTCGTTGGCCAGGGCGTAGGACACCGTCATCTGCATCACTTGATTGCGTTCCTCTTCGCCCAGCGGGGCGCGATTCAGATAACGAGTGCCGAGCACGCGATTGAAGCCCCTCGCCGCCTCGCCCCAACTGCTCGTACGCCACGAGATATCGGCGCGCATGATGTCGGCTTTCGTACGGCGGACGTGGACAGCTCACGGAAGTGCAGCAACCTCGCTACGGCCAGCAGGTGCTCGATATTCTGTTGCCGTTCTAACCGTCCGTCCTTGCCAGCCAAAAGGGCCGGTCCAGAAAGGATCGGCCCTTTTGATTCCTGACAACCTAGTCGGTCGGGAGACGACCAACGACGCCGGGTCAATGGACGAGGCCCATCCGTCCGACAAGCAGCCCATCAATCGTCGCGGTAGACCTTCTCCCGCCGCTCGTGGCGCTCCTGCGCCTCGATACTCAAGGTCGCGATCGGGCGCGCGATCAGCCGCTTGAGGCCGATCGGTTCGCCGGTCTCTTCGCAGAAGCCGTAGATGCCGTTTTCGATGCGTTCCAAGGCTGCATCGATCTTGCTGATCAACTTGCGTTCACGGTCGCGCGTACGCAACTCGAGCGAGCGATCGGATTCAGCCGACGCCCGGTCCGCAAGGTCCGGTTCGGCCAGCCCGCCCTCCTGGAGATTGATGATGGTTTGGGACGACTCTTTCAGGAGCTCCTCCCGCCAATCCAGTAGACGATTCTTGAAGTAGGCCGATTGGCGTGGACTCATGAAGGTCTCGGTCTCGCTCGGCACGTAGTTTCGCGGCACACGCGCCCGCTGGTACATGCGTTGGCGCAGGTTCTGCCCGCTCGCCTTGGCTTTACCAGAACGCTCGAGTTGCAGCAGTCGCTTTTCGAGCGCTGTTGGCTCACGCTTCGGCGGTTCGGCGACCCGTGGTCTCGCTGGTTTTGCTGGCGGCGTTGGAAGCGCTACGGGACGTTGTTTGAGTTTTCTTGTCTTCAGCGACCGCGTGGGTTTGGATTTTGCCGCGGCCCTGACCCCGGTCTTGGCACGACGCCCGGCCTTGGCCTTTGGCTTGGATGTGGCGGTTCGCTTTTTCTTGGTCTTGCTAGCCATGGCCATTTGCCCTGCTGCGCCAGGAAACCCGGCGTTTTCGGGGCGCGGAGTATAGGTAGCCGCCGGAGGCCCAGCAAGCCCCGGGCCTCTCCCGCAAGCTATTGATTATTAGCGATTTTTTTCAGCCGAATTGGCCGAGTTTGGCGAGTTCGACGGCGGCGCGAAGTTCGATCTCGTCGAGAATCTGCTCCAGACGCGGATCGTCGGTCTGGTCGCGCTGCGCCTTCACGGCCGAGAGCAACGTTCCTAGCCGATCGGTTGGGATGGTCCCGGCCAACAATCCGAGCCGGACAACCGCGCCTCCTCGAACGGCAGAAGTTTCTTGCACTTCATCAGTGACCAGCCCCCTTGGAGTGGTCCGGTTGTAATGTTAGTGCACGGGCGCGTTCGGCACCACGGGTGGGTTGGCCGGGCGAGCGCCGGGCGACGAGGCGAGCGAGCCCGGCCATTCG
>VGES01000136.1 GCA_016869765.1 Alphaproteobacteria bacterium | reverse complement strand
GGCATGATGGAGTCGCTCCAACGCGGCATGGCGAGCCGGTATTTCGAACCGGGGCGGCTCTCGCGCTTCGAGAACGCGATCCACCACCAGCTCAAGTACTACGTCGGGCGCATGGGCGACGCGCTCGACGCGGCTTAAGAACCGGCGCTTCGCGTACGGCCGGCGCGGCGACCCAGCCACAACAGGATGGCGAGCCCGCCGCACACCAACAGCGCGAGCGAGATCGGCCGTTCGAGGAAAATCGCCAGGCGGCCGCTCGACATTAGGAGCGACTGCCTGACCGATTCCTCGGCGAGTTTGCCGAGCACGAACGCCAGCACGAGCGGCGCCGGCTCGTAGCCGGTTTTGCGCATGCCGTAGCCGATCAATCCGAACGACAGCATGACCGCGATGTCCCACGGTTCACGCGACGTCGCATAGACCCCCGCCGTGCACAGCAGCAAGACGATCGGGAAAAGCACGCCGTACGGAACTTTGAGCAGGCCGACCCAGAGCCGGATCAGAGGCAAGTTGAGAACCAGCAGCATGACGTTGCCGATGTACATGCTTGCGATCACCCCCCAGAAGATGTCGGGGTGGTCGCGAGCCAGCAGCGGCCCGGCATGGACGCCATGCGTCAGCAACGCGCCGAGCAGAATCGCCATCACGACATTCCCGGGGATGCCGAGCGCCAGCAGCGGGACCATCCCGCCGGCCGCGGCAGCGTTGTTGGCCGATTCCGGCCCCGCGACGCCGGCGATGGCGCCGCGACCGAACGTGGATGGATCGCGCGCCAGGCGTTTTTCAATCCCGTAGGCGATGAAGGGCGGGATCACCGCGCCGAAACCCGGGCAAAGCCCGAGCACGAAACCGAGCACGCTGCCTCGCGCAATCGGGCCGGCGCTTTCCCTGATTTCGGCGCGGTTCGGCAACAAGCGCGAGACTCGCGCGCCGAGGACAACGCGGTCGATCCGGCGCTCGAGATTGATGAGCACCTCGGCAACGCCGAACAATCCCATGACCATCGGCACGAGGCCGATGCCGTCGAGCAGTAGCGTCGTTCCGAACGCAAAGCGCGGAATGCCGTAGATAACGTCGAGTCCGACGGTGCCGAGCAACAAGCCCACCAGCGCCATCGCCAGTCCTTTGACGCGCGAGCCTTCGACGACCGCCGCTGCCAGGACGAAGGCGAAGACGAGCAAGACGAAAATTTCGGGCGGCCCCAGCGCCAAGGCCGCGCGCGTTAGCGGCAGCGCAAGCAGCGTGATCAGCAGGACGCCGATCGTGCCCGCGACGAACGACCCCAGCGCGGCGATGCCGAGGGCAACGCCGGCACGGCCCTGACGGGCCATTTCATAGCCGTCGATCGTCGTCATCACGGACGAGGCCTCGCCCGGAATCTTGACCAAAATCGCGGTGGTCGACCCCCCGTACTGCGCGCCGTAGTAAATTCCGGCGAGCATGATGAGCGCGGCGGCCGGCCCCATGTGGTAGGTGATCGGGAAAAGGATTGACATGGTCGCGACGCTTCCGATCCCGGGGAGCACGCCGATCGCGGTCCCGAGCAAGACCCCGATGAAACAGGCGAGGAGGTTGATCGGATCGAGGCTGACGGAAAAACCGAGTCCGAGGCTCTGAAGGAGGTCCATTGCCGGCCCTCACCGCCACCACACGCCCACCGGAAGGCGGAGCGCCAACGCGTCGAACAGGGCCCAGCTCGCGATGCCGACGAGAAGCCCGAGCGGAGCGGCAACGAGCCATCGCACGCCGCCGATGCGAAAGAGAGGTGCCAGCACCAACGCCGTCGTGCCCACATACCCGACCCGCTCAAGCAAGACGGCGTAGCATCCGAGCAACGCGAGCGCGCCCATGCTTCGCATCCAGCCAAACGGCACCACGCCGGGATCCATGACCGGCGGCGGCGACCTGGGGGCGCCGATCAAGACGGCGGTTGCGCAGAGGCCGAGCAGCGTTGCCAGCCAAAATGGAAAAAAACCGGGCCCCGGCGCGTTGAGCGATCCGATTCCGTAGCGACTCGCTTCGATCGCCGCGAAGACGGCGAGCGCCCCAAGCACGGTCACGGGGCCGATCGTACGCGCGCCAAGCCTCGTCGACATCGCCTTTCCGCGGCGGACTACTTCAGATTGACGACCTTGGCGACCTTGGTGACGGTCTTGATCTCGTCGTCCATCAGCTTGCGCGTCGCGTCGGGCCCGCGATAGTCGTAAATGACGCCGAGCTTCTCGATCTGTTCGATCGTCGCAGGCGTTTTCATCACGCGCTCGAGCGTGGCCGCGAGTTTGGCCACCACGTCGGGTGGCGTTTTGGCGGGAACGAACAGTCCGGTCCAGAAGTTCAAAATCGACTCGGGATGGCCCTGCTCGGCGATCGTGGGCACGCCGCCGAGCTGGGCAATCCGCCCCGGCGAGGCAGTCACGAGGGCGCGAAGTTCATTGCCCCGGATAAGCGGCAACGTCGCCGACAACGACGTCGCGCCAAAGACAACGTGGCCGCCGAGTACGGCCGTGTTGGCGGGACCCGTGCCTTGATGCGGGACGTGGGTGATTTCGAGGCTAAACGCTAGCTTGACGAGCTCCATGCCGATCGAATTCACGCTGCCGACGCCGGCCGACGCATAGGTCAGCTTGCCGGGATTGGCTTTGGCGTGTTGCACGAGGTCGGCGAGCGACTTGATCGGGGAGTCGGCCCGCACCGTGACGACGGTGACATCCGAGGCAATCACGCCGAGCGGCGTGAAGTCAGCGATCTTGTAGGGGATCGGCCGCTCGATTGCGGTGACGATCGTAAGGCCGGCATTAGTCAGCGCACCGATCGTATAGCCGTCGGGTGCCGTTTTGGCGACGGCGTCGGTGCCGGGGATG
>VGES01000135.1 GCA_016869765.1 Alphaproteobacteria bacterium | reverse complement strand
ACCGTTGGTAAGGATCGGCGCTGCAACCGGACAACCCTGGCTCATCAAATGGCGCTGGAATGCGGTTTCGAAGATGGTCTCGGCCTCGGTACGCCAGCGGGCCTGAGAGACGCGGACGGCGTATCGCCCTCGCGACGTTTGCACGACGTAAAAGTGATTGATGGCCGCTCGCAGCAGATAAGAGCGCTGCACGAGACCGAGCGGATAGGTGCGGGCGACGACCTCGCCAAGGGCGCGACCGTCGATCACCGCCACGGTCACCGGCAACTCGGGGTCGTTGGCGGTCATGCGTTCAGGGTGGCGCCCTTTCTACAGCGATGACGTCCTCGGGATAGGGCATGACCCACGATTCCTCGGCCCACCGTCCGTATAGGGGAACGCCCTCGCCGAGGGGCTCGAGTTCAGGCGCACCAAATCGAACCTCCGCAATGCCCGACCATTGGTGGTTTGCCACCATGCCTTGCAGCCGGGTCCGGTACAGGCGCCGAAGCACCTGATTGGGCACGACGGGATGGGGCAACGCGGTCTGCGTGTAGTGATCGTTGGCTTCGTCGATTGGGGAGTAGGTGGTCAAACGGTGCGCCGTCGCGCGGTCGTTGGCGGGCTGTTCGAGCGTGATCGCGAACTCGAACACCGCCCGGTGGCCGCTGACGACGAGGCCGCTCACCGTGTCGCCGGAACGCCAGCCACGAAAGGGCTGGCGCGTCAGACTCATGGCGCCGAGGCGTTGGGGACGACCAAAGAATTCGCGTCCGGCTGAAAGCACGGCGTCACGACTGCACCATCGGTAAGGGCTCCATAGACCGAAGCGGCCCTGACGCTCGACCAGCAGGTCGACCGCCGCCTCCCCGACCTGTGCCTGATCAGGGTTGTCCTGCGCGAAGCGAGGCCCTAGACCGTAGTCGCACACGAGATCGAGGACGCTGAGGCGCACGATCGGGTCGTCCGCAAGGCGAAGCGGCGGCGGCACGAGCGCGGCGATCCTGGTGCGCTCGACGGCGAGGAAGACCGAGGCAACGAATCCCTCGAAACGCCAAGGTGGCGGGCCGTATAGCGCGGCCCGGCCGTCGGCGGTCTGTGGCGCCGCGAAGCCGCGCATCTGTGCCGCCGGCGTCATGCCGGGGCGCTCGATTCCGCGATCAAGTTCTGGGCGTACGGCTTGGTCCAACGCATCTTCAGCCAGCGTCCTTCGATGACGGTGGCGTCCCGCAGGAATGCCGTCTCGGGTGCTACCAGCTCGACGGCCGCCGACCCGCGCCAGACCTCTTCGACCCGAACGTTCGCGATGTCGATTCCGACCAACCGACGTTCGATCAGACCAGGTCGCATCGGATCGGCGAGCGTCGTCTGAGTGAAGATCGGCATTCGTCCAATGTGGCTGTCGAGCGATCCGCTATCGCCGGTCATCGTTCCTTGGCCCGTGCGTTCCAAGGTCACGGCAACCGAGAGCACAGCGCGGTCGCCGCGCGATACGAGACCGGTCGCACGATCGCCTGCTTCCCAGCCACGCAACGGGCGTCGCGTGAGGCTGACCGAGCCCAAACGTTGAGGCCAGCCGTACATTTCACGACCGACGGCCATCTCTACGTCGGACGTGCACCACAAGAGCGACGGCCAATATCCGGGTTTGCCGGCGTAAACCACACCGATTCCGATCACAGCCTCGGCCTGCTGGGCGAGGTCTGGGCGATGCTGCACAAAACCCTGACCGAGGCCACAATCGCAGACGAAGTCGAATACCGAGATACGGACAACGGGATCTGGCGCCACCTGTAGTGGTTCCGGGACCAAAGGGGCCAACATGGCGGCGCCAACGCGTAGGCTTACGTTGACGCAGGTGCCCTCGAACTCCCAAGGCGGCGGTCCGTAGAGCGCGTGCGCGCCTGATGGACCCAACGGCGCCGAGAAGCCGCGCCACGGCCTATCCGGATCAAGCGTGGTCATCGGGTGAACTCGCAACGCAAGTTCTTGAATTGTCTCGCGCCGGGTTCGGGGCCGAACGTTTGCGCACGAAACGCATGATATCGCATACTGCACCCACGTATAGCGGCGTCGCCCGTTCTTGTCGGGAAGCGCCTGTCATTCGAGCCGTTGACCCGGGTCTTGCGGGCCATGGATTCGATCAACCAGGGGAAGGACCAATGCGAGCATCCAAGAACGGTCGCGTGTCGCGTCGTCAGGTGCTCAAAGGTAGCGGTGTCGTTGCCGCAGGTGTCATTGCGGGTTTTCCGGCCGTCGTACGGTCGCAGCAGCAGAAGCGTTTCCTCAAACCGATTGTCGCCGGCCTGAATGCCCCGGTGGGCGATCCCTCATACATCTCGATCTCCGAGATCCCCCGCATCCTGCGAGAAAAATACGACGTGACCCTGGAGATCCAGATTCACCCCAACTCGACCCTCGGCACCGACGTGTCGCATCTCGACGCGGCACAGACCGGGTTCATCGACATCACGAGCCACGGCCAGAGCCAGTGGAGCACCTACACGGATGCCTGGGTGTTCTCCGACCTGCCCTATGCTTTCACCGACTGGGACATGGCGACGCGTTTCGTCACCTCGGAGTTGTTCTGGCAGCAGGCCAAGCGCATGGAGCAGCAGGCCCCGGCGCTAAAGGTGCTGCCGGCGACGGCGGCCAGCGGCTTCCGCATGTTATCGAATACGCGGCGCGAGCTGCGGGTGCCGGATGATGGCCGCGGCATCAAATACCGAACCACGGCCTCGGAGGTTGAACTCGAGTTGATCCGAACCTGGGGCGGCAACCCGACGCCGATGGCGTGGACCGAAACCTACACCGCGCTACAGACGCGCGTGGTGGAAGGCATTCACGTTCAGCTGCACTGGACCTTCACCTTCAAGATGCACGAGGTGCTGAAGTTCGCGACCAAGGTCGGTGCGCACTTTGCCATTCAGATCCAGGTCATCAACAAGAACACCTTCAACTCGATGCCCGAGGCGGTGCAGAAGGCGTTCATGCTGGCCGTCCAGGACGCGGCGATGCTGGGG
>VGES01000134.1 GCA_016869765.1 Alphaproteobacteria bacterium | reverse complement strand
CTTGCTCATCACGATCCCCCGACGCCCAACCCGGCACCGACCGAATCACGAACCGACCCAAACGGGCATCCCAAATCGCAAGAAACCCGGGTCCATCATCCGGCTTCCTTGCAAAATCGATTACTGACCAACCCGCCGAGCGCCGCTCCCAGCAAGGAGCTCAGGGTTCTTCACGGGCGACTATATCGGCCCCCAGGTGCCATTCCGCCTCGTCGATGATCGCCCGGAAGCCCTTCTCGCAGCTCAGTTCGAAGATTTCGCGAAACTCCGCGTCCATCGCGTTGCGCTGAGTGTCGCGCAAGGACAGCCACGCGGCGAACAATTTGTCCGGCTGCGTCTCTTTCAATGCCGAGAAATCCAGATCGCCGAACAGCCCGCGCCCTTGAAAGTAGCGGGCGAGCAGAGCGTTCGGCATCTGCCGGAAGAAGTCCTTGGTTGAATAATGGCGGGCCGTGCTTTCCCTCCTAGGAGCGTGGCAATATCAATGTCGCCGGAAGACATGGAATTATACTGCATCGTATCGTATCAACGCAGTACACGCGCCGCTTACTCGTGTTCCGCCATGCCCAGAAGCGTTTCACGATCACCATCACCCATGAGTGGCGCGAACCTGACCGTCCTTCACAATGTCGTCTAAGAACTCGGATGTCGGATCGACCCCGGTAACGAGCAGGTGATCCCGGGCGCGGGTACAGGCGACGTAGAGGAGGTGGCGCTCGGTGTCATAGACCTCCTGCAGATCGGCGTCGTCGCCGACGGTCTCGATGCGCTCCTGTAAGGGAATGATCTCGTCGTCGCAGGCCATCACGACCACGGCACGGAACTCTAGCCCTTTAGCAAGATGCATGGTGCCGATCGAGACGTACCCGCCAGCGGTTTCGACGTTTTCATCGAGAATCTTGAAATTCATGCCCGCCTGCTCGACGGCGGCTCGCGCGCGATCCAATTGCGCGGCGGATCGGACGAACACGCCGAACTCGTGCGGCAGAACGCCGGCCTTCGCATGTTCAGCGATCCAGTCGCCCACCGTCTTGGTCTCCTCGCTTTCGGTCTTGAGCGACCGGATCATTGGCGGCGGGCCGTTGAACACGGAAACCGTATCGCTCCGGTCCTCGCTGTTGCCATCCACATCGGTCACGACCGGGCCGAGCAGGCGGTCGGCCTGCGTGCGGATTTGATGCGACGTGCGATAATTGACGCGCAAGGTGCGTGAGCGACCCCGAATGTCGACGCCAAGGGCCTTCCAGGAAAAGGGCTGTTGAAAGATGCGCTGGCCGAGGTCGCCGGCGAAGAAAAGGGCGTTCGGACGATCTCCGCCCAGGGCCGCGAAGAACCGGAGATGGGCGACGCCGATATCTTGCGCCTCGTCCACAACCGAGAAGTCGAACACCACCTTCTTGTTTCTGGAGATCGCGGCTGCCAGTACGCTGAACAACTCCGCGTGCGTGATCAGCTTGCGCGCCTTCAACCCGGCACGAACGCGCTCGAAGATCGCCCACAACACCGTGCGTTGCGCCTCCGGAAGCCGGGTCTTTCTTCCGAGGCGCACAACATCGCGATACGCCTCCCAATTTCCCAGTTGCCACGCATCGACCACCTGTTCCCATTCGGTGAGCAGAAAATGCGAGCCGAACTTGTGGCCGCCCACGGCGCTGGCGGCCCCGGCAATCATCTCGCGCAACACCTCGCGGCTGGCGATCGTCGCCTGCCCGACGTGCGCCTTGTAGAGCCGCAAACCGATAGCGTTGAGCGAGTGGACATCGATCCTTTCCGCGAGACGCGGCTCACCGCCCAACAACCGCTTCAGCTTGGTGTGCAGCGCGTTCGCCAGCGTGTCGGAGAAGGTCGTCAACAGGACGCGGGCGTCGGGATGCATGCGCGCCAGATGGGCGGCCCGGTGCAATGCCACGATGGTCTTGCCGGTCCCCGCTGAACCGGACACGCGCGCCGGGCCGGTGTAGTCGCGTTCCACCCATTGCCGTTGCTCGGGGTGGAGGAAGACCGTCCACTTCTCCCAGGGGAAATCGAGCGCGCGTTGCAGCTCCTCCACGTTGCCCATCACGCGGAAGCGGCGCTGGGCATCGGGATGATCGAAGGGGTTCGCCGCCACCACGGCAGGCTGGGGCGGGCGGGGCTTGCCGCCCGTCGCCAGTTCCAGCAACGCCTCCGCAGCCTCGGCAGGCAGGTGGTCGGTCAAGGCCAGCAAGGTGTCCTCGGTCGCCCTTTTGACGTCGTTGAGCCACTCGGCGGGCACGCCGTAGCCGAGGAGTTCGTCATCGGACGCACCGGCGAAAATGGTCTTCTTTTCGACGACGGGTTTCGGCGCCGCGACAAGTTCCGTCTGGACGTAAACCGGGACCACGATTTCCTTGACCGTCTCCCGTATCTCGACTAATTGCGCCGCTCCCGTCTTGGGATGCGTCTCCAGCCGGCGCCGTTCCGCCCAGCCGTACGCGTCGTCGTGATCGCCGACGTAGCAGAGCAACAGGCTCGCAGCGCTCCGGTGAACGATCAGCCGAACATCGCGGTTCACGCGCACCGACCAGAAATTCTTATCCTTTGCTTTATCGAGTTTGTGAAAGCTGAGCCCCGGATTAGCGGGATTGAGCTGCAAGTCGAATGCCGTTGTCTTGACGGCCTTCTGTTCGTCGCCGGTCAGGCGCGCAAGGCTGTCGGTGAATGTGTCGGCGATGCGAAAGTCCATTGCCTTCGACCCAGCACCGCGTCAGGCGACTGCCGCGATTTCGCGGTCAGTGGCAAAGGCGCAATCGGCCCAACCAATCCCAAGCACGATATCGTCCACCTGCGAAACGGCGAAAGAACCGCGGCCGGCCGGGATGCCGAGGGCATCGCAAAAGATCGCGTAATCCTCAAAGCTAGTTTCGGGCGACCCGAAGGCTTGAACGATGAATGCGGCGTGTTTCAGCCCGAACCGCTTAGCCTCGATAACGGCCGCCGCGCATCGGTGGAGCATCTGATACCGGACGCGCGTGTAGCTTTGGGCAATCGGTAGATGGGACCGCACGTGATCCCATCGCAG
>VGES01000133.1 GCA_016869765.1 Alphaproteobacteria bacterium | reverse complement strand
GCGGTGGGGCGCGGCGTCGGTCACCTGACCAATGGCGAGCCCTGTGTCATCGATGTCAGAATCGATCCCGGAACACGTGTCGCGGCGGCCCAGATGATCGGCCGGAAGTAACCGACTTCGGGTTGCGGGCGCGCTTTGGCCTGGGCAGGATGGGTCTCCATCCGAAGCGGCAGTCCGCCGAACCTAATCGATCGTTCCAGGAGAGTTCCACCGTGAAGAAACTCGTGCGTGCCGACTATGTCCGTCTGATTCGAAAGTACTTCGGTTGTGTCACGCGCGAGGACTATCAGGGCGTGCTCGACTGCTTTACGCCGGATGCGCGGGTCACGATCTTCCATGGCGACAACCCGGTGCAGCAGTTCCACAAGAATCCGAAGCGCGGCCAGAAGTCCTATGATTTTTTCTACGGCCACCTGTTCGACAACTACGTGGTCAAGTTCACCGCTCTTCACTGCGTTATCGATTCGGCGGAGCGAACGGCCGCGGCGACGTTTGTTCCCCGGTTGACGCCCAAACGGACGTCCGCCTACCGCAAGACCGGAAAACTCCAGCTCAACAACTGCAATTTCTTCTGGTACCGCGGCGACAAGATCGCCGACATGATCATCTATTACGCCAACCCGACGCTGGGGAAGAAGCTGGGCTTGGCGACCCGGCAGCCGACCGCGTTTCCGAAGTAACCCGCGTCAGTGGCGGCGTTCTGTGTTCGACGCGAGGCGATCCGCGACGGCATTGGCCGAAGCGATCAGTGCGACCAGAACCACGGCGGCAAACGCCGCAATCCACCATTCGCCCGATAGCAGGTAGTGCTGGCCGGTGTTGAGCAGGCCGCCAAGCGACGGGCGCGTCAAGGGGACGCCCAGGCCAAGGAAGGACAGGGTGGCCTCCGTGAGAATTGCGACGGCGAAAGAGGCGGTCGCGACGACACCGATCGCCGGCGCGATGTTGGGCAGGAGATGGCGCCACGCAATTCGGGACCACGAACAGCCGGTGACTCGGGCGGCCGTGATGTAGTCCTTGGCGCGTTCGCGCTGCACCGCGGCGCGGATACTCCGAGCGAATGGGACCCACGTCGCGAGTGCGATCGAGACAATCAGCACCGGGGTGGCCGCCTGCGGTGCCATGGCTCGCGGCAGCACGGTGCGCAAGAGGCCATCGATCAGCAGGGCGATGAGGATCGCCGGAAAGGCAAGCTGGATATCGGCGATGCGCATGAGCAGCGAATCGAGAAAACCACCGCGGACGCCGGCCGCAATACCAGCGCTCATGCCGAGCAGGGCGCCGAGGGCAACGGCCGCGGCCGCGATCACCATGGATTCGCGCAATCCGTAAAGCGTCGCCGACAGAACGTCCCGTCCCTGATCGTCCGAGCCCATCCAGAATGGCGCTTTGGAACCGTCGGTCCAGATGGGCGGCAGAAATGCGTTGGCGAGATCGATTTCGCGCGGATCGAGCGGGTTTTGTACGCTGATCCACGGCGCCAATAGCGCCAGGGCCGCAAGCCCGATGAGCAGCACCGACGGTAGCGTGATGTAACGCATCACGGGCGCGTGTCCCGGACACGCGGATCGACGGCGCTGGCGCCGATGTCCGCCAGAAGGTTGATTGCGAGGAACGTGAGGGCGGTGAGTGGAAGATAGGCCGCAAGCACCGCGACATCGGCGAATTGGATCGACTGCAGCAGCAACGAGCCCAAGCCCGGCCACTGGAAGACGGCTTCGGTGACCACCGCGAAGGCGAGCAAGGCGCCCAATTGCAGAGCACCGATCGCGATCATCGGGGCGAGCGCGTTGGGCAAGGCATGACGCCAATAGATCGTTTGCGGCGGGAGTCCGAGGCTGCGCGCGGTACGAATATAGTCGGCGTCGAGAATGGTCCGCAGTTCGGCCCGGAGGAACCGCGTGACCAAGGCGGCCGGAAACAGAGCCAGCGTGATGGCGGGGAGCACGAGCGCGGCACGGCCCTCCGCGGTCGCCAAGCCGGTGGTCCAGCCATACCACTCCATCGTCTCGCCCCGACCGAAGACGGGCAACCAACCGAGATACACACCGAAAACCAGGATCAAGACGCTGCCCACGAGAAACGAGGGGATTGCCATGCCAAGGCCGGCAAACCCGGTGATGACGCGCGCCATCGCCCCGCGCGGGCGAACGGCGGCGGCGATACCGCCCATCAGACCGATGACCAGGGCGAGGAGCGCCGCACCGATCGCAAGTTCGACGGACGCCGGGATTCGTTCAGAAATCGTCGTCGCGACGGGACGCCCGGTTCGCAGGGAGTATCCGAGGTCGCCCTGGGCGATACGACCGAGGTAACGCAGGAACTGTGCCGAGAACGAATCCTCGAGACCGAGCTGTTTGCGTAGCGCCGCACGCTCCGCCGGCAACGTGTCCTGACCGACCATCTGGGCGACAGGATCGCCAACGAAACGGAATAACAGGAACGCGATCAGGGTGGTGGCAAGGACGACCACCAAGCCCTCGAATGCGCGGCGGAGGGCTAGGCGAACCATCGCTCTGGGCAGGCGGACGAACTAGCGCCGAAACACGTCCGCGTCCTCGTTGGGTACGCTAGGGTAGTCGGACGTGACGCCAGTCGAACACGCCGTCGGCCCGTTGCGCGAGTCGGACGCCAGCGCGAACGCCCCAGGCTTGGCGCTGCTGGTGCAGCGGGATATAGGCTACGGCGTCGATTGCGATCCGCCATGCGTCGGCGACCAGCTTAGCCCGTTTCGCGACATCCATCTCGCCGAGCATTTGCCCGGTGAGTTGATCGAGCGCCGGATTACAGTAGCCCCCGATGTTAAACGGCCCGGTGCGGTCGGTGACACAGGTGTGAAGGGCGAAAAGGGGATTGTGCGAGTCGTAGCTGCCCGGGACCCAGCCCAATAGATAGAACGATGTGTCGCGTTTTGGCGGCAACAGCTTGGCGAACAAGGGCGCCCGCGGCAGGGCGTTGACATCGAGACGCACGCCGATTCGCGCCAGCATCGGAACCAAAGCCTGGCAAATCTGCTCGTCGTTCACATAGCGATCGTTCGGGCAATCCAAGGTGACGCGAAAGCCGTTGGCGTAGCCCGCTTCGGCAAGGAGGCGCCGGGCCGCCTCAGGATCGAGGGGATAGC
>VGES01000132.1 GCA_016869765.1 Alphaproteobacteria bacterium | reverse complement strand
TCTGGTGGTCCTGGGGTAACCGCGGCGTCACGCGAGCCTCGCCCGTGGGCACGCATGTGGGCACGCTCCATCGACCTACTCCTGTTCGAGGCCATACTGGGGCGCCTCATCCATCTCGTCGCGCCGCGGCTTCCGCCTGTGAGATCGAGTTCAGATCATATGGTGAACTCAGATGACCGCCAACGGCCTCCCGGTGGGCGCGTGAAACGCTAGTCCAACCTCGCATCGAACAGCGCCCAGGAATCGAATGCACGCTGGCGGTCCTCGGCGGGACGATCGACCAGGAACTTGGTCACGTGGCGCTTCGCTTTGTGCACCGTCTCGACCTGCAAGAGGTGCAAGGGCTCCTGCCCCACCTGTTTGAACGCGTAAGCCGTGCCGCGCGGCACGCTCACGCCCTCGTAGGGCGCCAATTCGTGTTCGACGCCGTCCTCGCCCATGAACGAGGCACGACCCTGCAGCACCATCCAGAAGCCATCGAGGGTGGCATGCAGGTGTAGGGGCGTGCCGGTGCCATCGGTGATCTTCTGGACGAGCCCGATCATCGTGTCGGTCGTCATCAGGCGCACCGAGGACCGGGTCTGACCCGGCCCCAACTCATGATCGGCGTAGCGGAAATACTGCAGTTTCTTTTCGTGCCGGGGAAACAGACCGGGCGGAACGTCGCTCACCAAGAGGCGCCAGAACGCGTTCGGATCGCTCCAGCTCACCGGTTTCATGACGTCCCTCCCCGATCATGCTTTCTCGACGGTCAGCGGGCGAGTTCCCACTCCGGGAAGTTGATCACCCAGTTGACATTCCTGTAGTTGCGCACCTTGGCCGACACGGCGTCGATCTCGATCTGCTCCTCGAGCCAGATGCCCGGCGCGTTCTCGTGGTAGTACTGCGCGATCTGACGCAGACCGGCGTCGCGCTTTTTCTCGTCGAACTCGGCGTTGACCATGGCGATCACCGGTTCGATCTCGGGGAAGCAGGTCCACTTCCGCGGGAACAGGCAGGAGTGGAAGCTGTTGATGCCGCGCATCATGTCATTCGACGGCTGGCCGCCGAAGTTGTAGCCGAACAGTTCGGCCTCGAACTCCTTGCGGCCGTCGCGACGGGCCAACAGGTCCGGCAGCGTGATCGGCTTCAGCACGGTCGGCACGCCGATCCGGGCCAGGTCGTTGGCCACCGCCTCGTACATGTCCTTGGCACCGGTGATGACGATCTCGGCCGACAGCGGAAAGCCGTTGGGATAACCGGCCTCGGTGAGGAGCTGCTTCGCTTTGGCGGTGTCGAACGGATAGGGCTTGATGTCGGCTTGGTAGCCGCGCACCGAGGAGGCCCCGGGCTGGCTTCCGGCCTTGGCGAGGCCGCCGAACAACGTATCGGCGTAGGCCTTGTTGAGCGCGTAGTTGAAGGCCTGCCGGACACGCTTGTCCTGAGTCGGCCCCGGCTTCTGGGCGTGGATCATCATCGCCGCGACCGACGGCGTCGGACCGACCGAGAGGCGCCCGCCGGCGCGCTCGACCTGACTCTTGGTGTCGGCCGAGAGCGTCCAGGCGACGTCGATTTGGCCCGAGGCGAAGGCCTGCACGCGCGAGGCCATCTCGGGCAGGTTGAGGATCTCGAGCCCGTCCACCTTGGGCTTGATCCACGCGTCATCGAAACGCGTGAGCACGATCTTGGTATCGTCCCAACTCACCTGCCTGAACGGACCGGTGCCCGCGGGCTGGCGCGAAAATCCCTCGCGGCCCAACTGCGTCCAGGCTTTGGGTTCGGCGATGCGCAGCGCCGCCAACTCCGAGGGCAGGATCGGGCCCGGCGTCGCGGTGGAAATTTCGACCGTCATGTCGTCGATCCGCTTGGCACCCGCCAGATTGCGCAGCGCGCCGTAGACCGGCCCGCCCTTGACCTTGCCATCATCCGAGATCAGCACCTCGACCGAGGTGACGATCGCCTCGGCCGTGAGCGGCGCGCCGTTGTGGAACTTGACGCCCGGGCGCAGCTTGAACTGCCAGGTCGTGGGCGAGATGTTCTGCCAGCTTGCCGCCAGTCGCGGTTGCGGCTTGCCCTGTTCGTCGACGATCGTCAGCGCGTCGAACATCGACTGCCAGACGTAAAGGTATTGGAACGTGAGCGAGGTGGTGGGATCGCCGCGCGTCACCGGCAGGTTGTTGGTGCCGATCTTGACCACGCCCTGCGCCGCCGCCGGCCCCGCCAGCATCAGCGCCACGAACGACACGGAAAGACCACGCTTCCAACGTTGAAGCCCGCGATCGCTCGCGAGCCGGCCAAGATTCTCCATTGCTTCCCCCTGCGCCCGTGCTCCGGGCGATTCCTGCGTTTCGTCCACTCCCTCGCGGCGACCAACCAATCGGCTCTATCCTAGTCGCTTTCGGGGAAGGGGGGCACGGCGCCCACGGCACCGTGAACGACGATGTTGCATAAGCCTACGGGCAAGACGCGACCGGCCCACCGCAGCTACCGCGGCAAGATTCTCTATATCGGCGACACCTTGGGCGAACGGGGACGCGAGTGGTTCACGGTCACCGTCCAGGAGGACGGCACGCGCACGCTGCGCGCGCACTGCGAAATCGACGATGCCGAGATCAACCACACCCGTGTCCTGCGCGACGTCATCTATACGTTGGACAAGCAATGGCGCCCGCTGGATTCCTACGTCCGCATCACCGTCAACAAGGCGTTCATGGGCTCGGCGTGGTTCCGCTTCTCCGAACACCTTGTCGAGTGCGAAGGATACTCGGTGGGCGAAGGGCGCTTTTCCCAAAGAGTCGAGACCGAGCGTTGGGTGCGGGTGTTCGCCCCGCACCCGGTGATCTGCGATGTCTGGCACATGGCGGGGTGGGATTGGAAGAACCCGGCCAAAACCCAGACCTGGCCCACGATCATGTCCTCACCGCTGCCCAACGGTGCCTCGGGTCCGTTGATCGGCGTGGTCGATTTCGCCACGCGCTACCACGGCAAGGAGCGGGTCACCGTGCCGGCCGGCACCTTCGACTGCGAGCACTTCTCGTTCCCGCTCGAGGATCGGCCAGGCTCGACGCCCGAGCACCTGTGGTATTCGGGCCCGGACATGGACTTCGTCAAAATCCGCTGGGACTTCGCGAAGACCACCTACGAGCTGGTCGAGTTGCAGAAGGAATAGGCGTCGAGGG
>VGES01000131.1 GCA_016869765.1 Alphaproteobacteria bacterium | reverse complement strand
GAAACCCGAGCGACGCGGCGGCGAGAATCGCGCTGCCGATGCTGAGGGTGATCAGCACGATCAGCGAGGGCAGGATGTTCGGGAGCACGTGCCGGAACACGATTAGCAGCGATCCCGCGCCGAGACCCCGGCTCGCCAGAACGAAGTCCTTTTCGCGCTCGGCGTAGACAACGCTGCGCACAAGCCGCGCGAACAGCGTAAATTCGCCAATCCCCACGGCGAGCATCACCACCGGAAGGGAACTGCCGAGCAGGGCCGCGATGGCCATGGCGACGAGCAGGCCGGGGAACGACATGAACGTGTCGATGATCATGACGACCACGGCGTCGACCCGGCCACCGAGGTAGCCGCCGAGCATGCCGACAGCAAGACCAATCACCAGTGCGATCATTACCGCTCCGAGACCCACCGCAAGCGACACGCGCGCGCCGTGAATAACGCGACTGAGAAGGTCGCGGCCGAGCGCGTCGGTGCCGAACGGGTGGGCCAGGCTCGGCGGGGTTAGGAGAGCGCTTGACTGGGCGATCGGATCATAGAGCGCAATGAAATCGGCAAAGACCGCTACGAAGACCAGGAACGAGACGATCACCAGCCCGAGAATCGCGCCTCGATTCTTGACGAAGTTGCGCCGAATGATGGCGAATTCGGTCAGGCGCGGCGTGTCACCTTCGCCGCTCGCGCCGTGAGTCGGAACCGTCGGAGAAACTTGCGCGGTCATGCCCCTGCCCGCGCCTCATACGCGATACGGGGATCAAGCGCCGCATTCATCAGGTCAACCAGAAGATTGACGGTCGTATAGGTAAGCGCGGCGACGAGGACGACGGCCTGGAGAACCGGAAAATCCATTTGCCGGATCGCCTCGACCGCCATGTTGCCCAATCCCGGCCGCGCGAACACCGTCTCCGTAATCACCGCGCCACCGAGCATCCAGCTTGTTTGTACCCCGAGCAAGGTCAGCACCGGAATAAACGCATTGCGCAGCGCGTGCACCGCAATAACGCGGGGCTCACCAAGGCCCTTTGAGCGTGCCGTAGTCATGTAGTCGTCGCCGAGGACCTGGAGCATACTTGATCGAGTCAGCCGCGCCACAATGCAAGCGGAGTGAAGCCCGAGCACCACGGCCGGCAACAAGAGGCTTCGCCAGCCAGCATTTGCGGCGATCGGGAACCAGCCGAGCTCAACCGAAAAGACCAGCAAGACGATTAGCCCAAACCAGAACAGCGGCATGGAGACCAGCAGCGAGACCAAGATCATCAGCGCGTTGTCGAGCCAGGAATCCTTCGTGATCGCCGCTGCAATGCCGGCTGCCACGCCGAATCCGACCATGACCGCCGTCGCGGACAACGCGAGTTCGACGGTGCGCGGAATGACCGAAAGCAACATGTCCGCGACCGGCCGTTTGGAAACGATCGAAGTGCCGAAATCGCCCTGAAGGATGCGACTTAGCCACTCCAGGTATCGGACGAGAATCGGCCGGTCGAGGCCAAGCGTTTCGCGTGCCAGCGCCATGTTCTCGGCGCTAATGAATTGCCCGGCGAACATGTGCATCACCGGATCGCCCGGCAGCAGATGGACCATGCTGAAGACGAGAATGGTGACGAGAAGCACGATGGGGATGGAGCGCATCGCCCGTCGAAAGACATAGGTGGACATCGATCAGCGGACCCGATCTTCGGCGACGCGTGACTTCTGCCTGTAGAGCCAGGAACCCCTGCCCGCCCGGCCGCGATTCCGCGACCGGGCGGGGCAAGAGGCCTTCTTGTGATTCACTCGAAGTAAGCGCCGTTGAACATGGCGTGGCCGCCGTTGTTGTAGGCGACGCCCTTCAACGTCTTAACCATCACGTATGTAGTGAAGCCCTGGGCGATCGGCACGCCGAGATAGTTCTCTGCGATCAGTTTCTGCGCTGCATGGAACTTGGCGCGCCGATCTTCGAACGTAGCGGCGTTATCACCCGCGTCCAGCAAAGCGTCGAGTTCCTGCGAAACGTTTGGCACGCCCTTCTGCACATACGTGAAGCTCATGCCGTAACGGCCCGGCCGCGGCGTCTCGCGCGAATGGAACATTACGTTGAGCACCGAACCGGTGGGCAACGGCATGTCAAAGTTGATCATGCTGTGATCTTCCTTGATCGCCACCACGGACTGCTGATCCCAGGGCAGCACATGGATTTTGACCGCGATACCGATGTTCCGCAGATCGGCCTGAATCGATTCGGCGACGACGACGCTTGGGTTGTTGTCGCGATTGCCGAAAATATAGAGGTCGATCTCCAGCGGCTTGCCGTCGATCTCGAGCACGCCATCGTTGTTCGTGTCCTTGGCCCCGGCATCCGCAAGCGTCTTTTTCGACTCGGCGACGTTGTGCGTGATGAACTTCGGCGCGTCAGGCCAGAACTCCGGCGTTGCGGGCGCGAGCGTCGAGAACAGCGGCAGGCGCTCGCCACGATAAGCGGCGAGGGAGATTTTCTGCCGGTCGATGGCTAGATTGATCGCCTTGCGCACGGCGAGCTGGTTGGTAGGCCAGCGGGCCGTGTTGAAGTTGAAGGAGAACGGCATGCCCGTCTGCGGGATCTTCTCCACATGCAGTCTCGGATCACTGCTGAGGCGGCGCATGTCGGCGAAGTTGGGATCCTTGATGATGTCGCAGTCGCGGGATTCTAGGCAGGCGACGCGAGTCGCCTGGTTGGCGATAAACTTCACCTCGATCCCGTCGAGGTATGGCGCTCCCCGGTGCGGCAGCATGGGCGAGCCCCACTTGTAATCGTTGTTGCGCACGAACTTCATGTTGCTCTGCGGCGTCCAGCTCTGGAACTTGAACGGTCCGACGCCGATCGGCTCGCGGTTCATGTTCATCGCTTTTTGCGTCCAGCCGGCGTTCGAAGGAATGCCGGTCACGTCCAGCATGCCCATGTAGAAGCCGAAGGTTCCCGACGGCTTCGAGAACCGGACCTTGATTGTGTAATCGTCGACAATCACCGTCTCGGTGTAGGCGTTCATGTACTGGTGGCCGTTGTTGCAGCAGTACTGCTTGTCGAAGACGCGCGTGAAGTGCGCCTTCACGCTTTCGGCATTGAACTTCGTGCCATCGTGGAACGTCACGTCGTTGCGCAGCTTGATCGTGAATTCGGTAGAATCGGCGTTGGAGGACCATTCCGTGGCGAGCGAGCCAAACGGCTT
>VGES01000130.1 GCA_016869765.1 Alphaproteobacteria bacterium | reverse complement strand
CACGACGCATACAGAGATTTCTTCTTCACACACCCCACAGCCTCTCGGCCGTGGGCGTTGAAGATGCAACTCTTTCCGCTGCCTAATTGTCAAAGAACAACCTGGCGGGATTCCAGAGGAATCCGTTTCAACCAATCGAGAACAATCGTTGGAGATTGCCGCGAATCGGGCTGACCAGGAGCGGACGCACCGCTTGAAGGATGCGCCGGCTCGCAGTCAGGTTCGGTTCGTCTTCTATCCCAGGGGTTCGGAGTACCTCGCCCCTGGGCTTCACATCATCGGTATCTCGCCGGCTCGATCTTTCGTCAATTTTGTGGAGACGAAGGGGATCGAACCCTCAACCTCCGGCTTGCAAAGCCGGCGCTCTCCCAATTGAGCTACGTCCCCGAAAATTCTCCTCCCGCTAACGCAGGAGGCTCGCAGTCAAACTGGGTGCACATGGATTCGAACCATGGACCTCAGCCTTATCAGGGCTGCGCTCTAGCCAACTGAGCTATGCACCCTCCGTCAAACAAAAAAGCCAAACCCGCATAGGTTTGGCCCTACCCGCGTCAAGTTTGGATAGAGCGTCAACCGGTCGTAATAATCGCGATTGGGTTGAACATAGGTTCGAAGAGCACTTTCGGGGTTGATGAAAACCAATTCAGCTACGCACATCGAATTATAGACGCGCGGCCAGGGGTGTCAACGGCAGGTGGAAAATATTTTCCCTACGCGATTGAAGCGCTTGGCGGCCTTCGCAAGGGACGAACGGCCCGGGAGAACGCCGAGCGCATCGAGGTCGGCGTCGACCATCATATGCACAAGCTCGCGGAAGCTCGTGCGTGGTTCCCAGCCGAGGATCCGCCGAGCTTTCTCCGCGTTGCCGATGAGGAGATCGACTTCCGCAGGGCGATAGAACTTGGGATCGATCTCGACATACTTCTGCCAGTCAAGGCCGGCGCGGTCGAATGCCAGTTCGACAAACTCGCGAACGGAATGCGTTTCACCGGTCGCGATAACGTAATCGCCCGGTTCATCTTGCTGAAGCATCAAGTACATCGCTTCAACATACTCGGGAGCGAAGCCCCAATCGCGGCAGGCATCTAGATTGCCGAGGAAGAGCTTGTCTTGCAGTCCGGCCTTGATACGGGCGACCGCAACGGTGATTTTGCGCGTGACGAACGTCTCGCCGCGGCGTGGCGACTCGTGGTTGAACAGAATGCCGTTGGACGCGTGCAATCCGTAGCTTTCGCGGTAGTTGACCGTCATCCAGTAACCGAACACTTTGGCGACGCCGTATGGGCTGCGCGGATGGAACGGGGTCTTCTCCGTTTGTGGAACTTCCGGGACTTTGCCAAACATTTCGCTGCTGGACGCTTGATAGAAACGCGGCCTCAGGTCGGCCTTCATGATCGCTTCGAGCAGGCGAAGGACCCCCATGCCGACGGTTGCACACGTTTGATCGGGCGCATCGAAGCTCAAACCGACGTGACTTTGGGCGGCGAGATTGTAGACCTCATCAGGTCGAATCATGTCGATGAGACGCAGCAGGCCGAGGGCATCTCCCAGGTCGCCGCAATGAAGGAACAAGCGTTTATTGAGGGTGGCGGGATCGTCGCAAAGGTGTTGGATGCGTTCAGCACGGGACGGCGACTCTCGGCGAATCAGGCCGTGTACTTCGTAGCCTTTGCTGAGCAAAAGATCGGCGAGGTATGAGCCGTCTTGACCGGTAATGCCGGTGATGAAAGCGCGGGGCATTCGATCGCTCCATGATCGTGGAAAGCACATCCTGTGAGTCGAAAGGTAACAGAACAGCCAGAAAAAGCCAAGGGCAACGCATTACCGCATATGGCAAACCAGGCCATTCCGTGAGCGATACAATAACGCTCTGGGCAATGTCGCCGCTTTTTTGGATGAAGGTCATGCGCACCAGCATCGCCTGGGGAAACAGCGCACTCGAGCTGGAAATCGATGAACCGAGCCACATTGGGCGGCGTGCCGAGCCTGCGCCGAATCTCGCCGACCCCGCGCAAGCGGTCCGAGACGCCCTGGAGCATCCGCTCGACTACCCTGCCCTACGCCAAGCATTGACGCCGGACGATCACGTCGCGATCGTTGTCGATGAGGGAGTACCCGGCCTGGTCGGATTGTTGATCGCGGTGCTCGAACACCTTGAGAAGGGTGGCGTTCATTCGGACGCTATCACCGTGATCTGTCCTGCGCCGACATCAGGCCAGCCGTGGATCGACGATCTCCCCGACGCCTATCAAGACCTTCATGTCGAAGTGCATCAACCTGCCGATCGTAAGAAACTTGCCTACTTGGCGACCACCAAAAAAGAACACCGGATCTACCTGAACCGCACGGCAGTCGATGCGGATCAGCTTATCGTGCTGAGCCGACGGCGGTATGACGCGGCGTTTGGCTACGGCGGGGCGGAGATGGCCGTGTACCCCGGGCTAGCGGACCAGACGAGCATCGAGGAAACGCGGGGCCATCTGACGAAGAAGGCGCCGGGAGCAACGCCCTCGGCGATTCAGGCGCAAGCGCGCGAAGTCGTGTGGCTACTTGGCGCTCCGTTTTTCGTGCAAGTGATCGAAGGAACCGGGGACGGGATATGCGACGTATTGGCTGGGCCGCTGGAGAGCAGCGACGCCGGGCAGCGGAAGCTCGATGAGCGCTGGCGGGTTGAAGTCGACGTGCCAGCCGATGTCGTGGTGGCAAGCGTGACGGGGAATTCGGGCGGGATCGACGCTTTAGCGCGAGCCGCCTTCACAGCCTCGCGCGTCGTGAAGTCGGGGGGCAGCATCGTGCTGCTCTCTAGCGGCCCGGTGACGTTGGGGCCGGCGTTCGAGATGCTCCGCCGCCATGAGAGTGCCGACGACGCTCGCCGTGTCTTGGAAGAGGAGAAGTCGATTGATCTGTCCGCCGGGTACCAATGGCTCGCCGCGGTCGGCGCATCTCGAGTTTACCTGTTAAGCGGGCTGGAGGACGATGTCGCTGAGGAGTTGTTCGCGGTCCCCATGCAACATGCGGAGCAGACACAACGGCTCCTGGGCAGCGGGGCAACGTGTGTGCTCTTGCCTGACGCGGACAAAACGCTGGCGATCGTACGATGAGTTGTTTCGCCTCAGTCGAATCTGGAAGATTGCTCCGTTCGGGTTAGTCTAACCTGAACGGAGGTTCCATCATGAACAGCGAACGTCGTCATCTCAACCCTCAAGAGAAGATCGCCGCACTC
>VGES01000129.1 GCA_016869765.1 Alphaproteobacteria bacterium | reverse complement strand
AGCGCCGCCACCGCCTCTGAGATTTGTGGACCATGCTGTTTGTCGATCAACGAAAGGTCGTGCGTCGGCTTGACAGTGACTGGTGGCGGTCGACTCCTCAGGGCGCCAGAGCGAAGCAGGAATTCGCATCCGCCGCCCGGAATAGTGTCGCGAATCGGCGAACCGACCCACGCGCCATTATTCCCGCACGCAGCGACGGACGTTCCATCGCCGCCACCCGACTAAACCGGGCGGTCGCCTTTGACTGTGGTGCGCTGCATGTGTCGGATGTAGTGCGTGTCGTAGGTCGTCGCATGGTGCATGGCGCAGCGGTTGTCCCAGAATACGAGGTCGAAGGGCTTCCAGCGGTGCCGGTACTGGAAGCGTTCCTGCGTCGCGTGGGCGAACAACTCTTCGAGTAGCACCTGGCCTTCGGCCTCGGCCATGCCTTCCATCTTGAACGTGAAGCCAGGGTTGACGTAGAGCGCCTTGCGCCCGGTCTCGGGATGGGTGCGCACCACCGGGTGAATGGCGTCGGTCAGCTTCCTTTTTTGCTCCTCGGTCAGCGTGCCGCGCGTCGCACTCGCCTTGGTCTTGCCCTCGAAGCTGGCGACGAAGGAGTGACGGGCTCGCAGGTTGGCAATGCGCGCCTTGGTCGCCGCCGGCAGCGTCTCGTAGGCGAGATACATGTTGCAGAATAATGTGTCGCCGCCCGCCGGCGGAATCTCGACCCCGTGCAGCAACGAGCCGAGCGGCGGCTCCTCGACATAGGACATGTCGGAGTGCCAGTAGCGCCCCGCGTCCTCGAAGCCCATCGGGCGTCCGTCGGGGTGCTTGCGATTCGACAAGATGAGGATCTCGGGCACACCCGGGTAGAGGAACTCGTCCTTGATGTGGATCGACAGCGGGCCGAAGCGTTTGCTGAACGCGACGTGCTGCTCCGGGGTCAGGCGCTGGTCGCGAAGCACGAGGACGCCGGCATCGATGAACGCGTGGTGGATCGTCCGGAACGTGGCGTCATCGAGCGGGCGTGCGAGGTCGGCGCCGATCACCTCGGCGCCCATCACGTCCGACAGCGGACGGATCGTCAGGGTCTGCTTGGTCAATACGGCGGTCATCGTGGCTCCACGCGTTTTCCGGGCTCAGGACGTCGCGAGCCTGCCAGCCCAGGGTCGGGTCGGCCAAACACAATCCATGACGAGAATTGGCATGCTTCACATGCCGAAATGGCATAGCGTTCGGTCATGGACCTTCGCCAGCTTCAGTGCTTCCTGCGCGCGGCGGAGGCGGGCAGCGTGTCCCGCGCGGCGAGCCTCCTGCAGTTGCCGCAGCCGGCCGTGAGCCGTCACATCGCGCGGCTCGAAAACGAACTGGGCAGCCCACTGCTGCTGCGGCACAGCCGCGGCGTGCAGGTGACCGAGGCCGGCGCACGTTTGCTCGATCATGCGCGGGCGATCCTCGAACACATCGCGGGTGCACAGCACGACGTTGCTCTCTTGCGTGATCGCCCGCGCGGCGAGGTCACCATCGGTATGGCCCCCTCGGCGGCCCAGATCCTCGCCGCGCGCTTCATCGATCGGATGGCGTCGGACCTGCCCGAGGTGCGCCTGCGTATCCGCGAGGGTTTCGGCGGCAACCTGACCGATTGGTTGCTCGAACGCTCGCTCGACGCCGCCGTCCTCTACTCGCCCCGCGCGGAGCGCGCCCTCACGATCGATACCGTGTTCGAAGAGGACCTGCTCCTCGTTGGTCCGCCCGATCAAGCCCTGATCGCTCGCGGCCACCTGCGGCTCTCGGACTTGGTGGGCGTGCCGCTCCTGCTTCCCAGCCCGAGCCAAGCTCTGCGCCGGACCGTCGAAGCGGCGGCGCGTAAGACCGGTACGCGGCTCAACGTCGTGCTCGAGCTCGACACCCTGGCCGTGATGCGCCGCTTGGCGGTCGACGGCCGCGGCCTGACGATCTTGACCAGGACCACCGTGGCGACCGAGATCGCGGCGGGTCGTCTCGGGGTCGCGCGGTTCCGGCCGGGGCTGCGCCGCACCGTGACCATCACGACCGCTACCGGCGCGGCATTATCGCCCGCCGTCCGCCAGGCGCTCGGCACCCTGCGCAAGGTGATGGAGGGGATGGTGCGCGAGGGTCACTGGCAGGGAATCGTGACGCCGCGTCGCCGCGTGGCCGGCCGATAGCATTCCCGAGCCTCAGGCCCGTCCCACGTACTCGCGAAGGGCGCTGGCCTCGTGTTCGATCTCATCCAGCCGCGTTTTGACGAGATCGCCAATGCTGACGATGCCGCAGAGCGTGCCGTCCTCGACCACCGGCAAGTGGCGAATGCGCCGATCTGTCATGTCACTCATCAGCCGATCGATGCTGTCGGAACGCCGGCAGGTTCGCACCGGACTGGTCATGACCTCGCGCACCGGCTGGGCGAGAATCGCCGCACCGCGCTGTGCCAGCCCGCGCACGACATCGCGTTCCGAGAAGATGCCCTCGACGGTGCGACCGTCCCGACTGATCACGACCACGCCGATTCGCCTGGTGTTCAGAAGCGCGACCACGTCCGACACCGGCGAGTCCGGCGAAACGGTGACGACTGACGATCCCTTGCGACGCAAAATGCCTGCGACATCCATAGTGACCTCCTGAAGGTTCCCCCGTCGCGCCGTCATCTTAGGCGACCCCACGCGCCATCGAAATCCCCGGGGGTGGGATGTCCTCAACCGGCCGCGTTTGGTTGGCGCAAGAAGATCAGGAATCCCGCGGCGTACAGGAGATCGCCCAGAGCGACGACGAATGCGGAATTGGGTAGCGCGCCGGTCGCCCAGGCGTGGGCGGCCAAGGCCACGACGCCCAACTTGCCTATAGCGGCGATAAGCACGAGCGCGCGATAACGTTCGGGCGCGCGCGACACCACGAAGAACACCGCTCCAAAGCAAAGCACGAGAAGACCGGTGAGGCGGTGAAACAGGACGTCCAGTGGCTCGGCAAACCCGAGGAGTGTGAGCGCGTCCGGCGCTGCCACCAGGAACGTCGCCCCAACGACGACGTTGAACGCCCCCGCCGTGACAAAGAACCTCTTCCAACCAGCCATCGATCGAACCGCCAGGTTTGCTGCGGCTCAGTCTAAGGCGTGGCCCCCCGAAGAGAGAACGCCCACGCCGCCCCGACTCGGCGTGGGCGCGAAGCGTACTAACGGGTGATCTGACCGCGAATCTCGCCGCCGCCGTTGGCCGCGGTGTGAACATTGACGTAGGTGCGGCCGGCCAGCAG
>VGES01000128.1 GCA_016869765.1 Alphaproteobacteria bacterium | reverse complement strand
GAATTGCCGCCAGCCGCAGCGAAGCCTTGCGGGCGTAGACCGAGAGGGCGGCAAGCAGGGAGACGGTCAATCCGGTCCCGAGGGACATGGCAAGCACGGCGCCGACACCAGCCCATCGAAGGCCCATCGCATGGGCGGCAAGGAGCACGATCACGGCGCCGCTGCAGGGGCGGATGCCGATCGACAGGATGAGTCCGACAAGCGTCCGCACAGAGACCGGGCCTTCGACATCGCTTCGGGTCGGCCCATGCGCATGGCCACAGTGCGAACACGCCTCGTCATGACCGTGTTGGTGATCATGGCCGTGTAGTGGCTTGTGGTCCGAAACGACCGGCACCTGCTTCAGCCGAGCATGAAGACGGCGCGCGCGGGTTACGACCAGCATCGCCCCGACGAGTGCGACGAGGCCGTAGCTGACGGCTTCGAAGCCGGTCGCGGCGGCTTCCGCCCGTCGGAACGTGAGCCCGAGCAAACCGACGGTCGCTTCGACGATCAGAATGGCGGTGACGCCTTGCGCGAGCGATGCAACCAACGAAAGCGCCACGCCCCGGCGAAGATGACTCTCCTGGGTCAACAGATAGGTCGAGATGACGACCTTTCCGTGCCCCGGCCCAGCCGCGTGGAACACCCCATACAGGAAGCTCAGGGCAATCAGACCCCAGGCAGCCGCACTCTTCCCGGCCCCGACGGCACGCATTGCACCGGCGAGTTGTCGATGCAAATCACGCTGGATAGTCTGGACTTCGACAAGAAGACGAGACCAGACGCTGCTGCCATCGTCCGCGTGAGTCAAAAGCAAGGCAAGAACCAGGAGGGCGGTCAAACTTACGATGACCATCACAAGGGCCAGCACGCGCGCGTTCATTGACATTGGACCTCGACCGTCTCAGCAAAAAGCGCCCCCAAGGTGTTATCGGCTTTCGCGCCCCGATCTAGCGCCGCTGCCAGCATGACGGTCTCAGTCGTGGGGTTCGGTGGCGTGATTCGACCATAGCAGGCGTTCGCTCCAACCCCATGGAATGCTATGACATCGTCCTTCAGGTGAAGCATCTCGATGTAGTAGGTCGGATCGAAGACGGAGAAGTTCACCCGGTCCTTTCTGGGATCGAGTGGTCGATCCAGCGGGACGATGAACCGAAGCCAGAGGCGACCGCAGCGCAGAGCCGTTTCAAACTCCTTTACCGTGCCGAGCGTCACCTTGGCGCCGTCAGCGCGAACCTCCGTGAAGTAGCCATAGGGTCGCAAATTCTCCAAATTGACGCGTGCGAGCTCTACCAATCTAGGGTCCCTGTCGTCCGCCAGCGTCTTCTGGCCATCAAGTGCGAACGCCGTATAGAACTCATCGAACAGCCACTGCTGCTCGATCGCCACAACCCGTCCCTGTGCGTCAAGAACCACCGTACTCCGCAGGTCGATCCAGGCGTGGGGGTGCGCTACAGCCGGAACGCCACTGGCTCCCGCCAGCATAAATAACAGCGCCAGGAATCCACCCCTTAGATAGTCAATAGTGACCGTCGATCGTTTCATTCGCTTCCCACCAGCGGGCGCTGCCCGAGCTGCCCGAGCTGCCCGAGCTGCCCGAGCTTCCCGAGCTTCCCGAGCTTCCCGAGCTTCCCGAGGCGGCGCGCGAGTTCCTGTTGAGCCGGCTTCGGCGGAACGGCGTAAGCTTGGACCATTCGCCGATCTCGCCGGCGGTCCTGCCACAGCCGAGGCACCGGCCCGTCTTCGCGTCGAGATCGCAGACGTCGATGCACGGGGATAGCGCACGCTTGCCCGCCCGTTTCATGGAAGTCCCTCGCTTGGCGTTTCTCTGATCGCATTCATGTAGGAGCTCGCCAGTCCGAGAGGCGCATTCGACCGACAAAGCCGCTCTCGGTGCCGAGCGCGAGATGCTGTCCGTCCGCCGACCAGGCGAGCGCGGTGACAGCGCCCTCGCCGGGCGACTTGACCAAGACCGGATGAGGCCGGTCGATCTGCACCAGGGTGGTCGCGCCGTCCTCGTATCCGGCGGCGACCACGTCATGCCGGGGGTGGGCCGCCACCACCGTTACCACGCCCTCGAAGCCCCACCCAAGGTTGAGTGGCGCCTTGCCCATGGGGCCGCCCTTGCCGTGGAAGGGCCAACAGACGACGGGCTCCGCGCCACTGGTTGCCAGGTACCTTCCCCTCGGCAGCCAGGTCATCGACCTCACTTTCGCCGGGTAGCCGGACATCCGCAAATCTGCGCCGTCCGCAACACGCCACCCGTGCAGCTCGTTCTCCTGCATCGCGGTGACGATGTACTTTCCATCCGGGCTCCAGGTCAGACTGAGGTGCGAGCCCGACCAGGCAAGCCGTTTGGGTTGCTGCCCGCCGGCCTTCGCCCACCAGAGACTGGCGCCGCCATAATGGGCGGTCGCAAGCCGTCGTCCTTTCGGGTCGAACGCCAGACCGCCGACGGTGTTCGGGTGATCGAATGTTCCAACCTCTGAACCATCTCGAGCGAAGAGGCGAACCGTCTTGCCAAAGGCCGCAGCGCGCAGTCCGGATGCAACACTGACAGCGACCGGCTCGACCCACCGACCTGAGATGGTTGTGATGGTGCTAGCTGTGCCAGCGGTATCGGTGCTCACCAGCCGGCCATCATCTCCGCCGGTCAGAACACGGTCCCCGCCGAGGTCGACGGCCAGCGAAAGACAGGCCCCGTCATTCACCGATACGAAGCGTGGAGCGTCCGCGCTCTCGCTGCCGATGAAGGCGACCCGACCATCCCCCAGAGCGGCCGCGAGGACTCCTTCCTCAAGGAACGCAACACCCACCACATAAGCTTTGACCGTCCGACCGGTGCCGATGCGATCAAGCAGCGAGGTCTTGCCCTGTTCGGCGGAGAAACTCATGCGATGCAGGCGACGAACTGCTGCCGCAGTTCCAGTTCATCGATGTTTCGCCCGATGAAAACGAGGCGGCTCTCCCGGTTTTCTTGGGAACTCCACGGTTTGGTGAAATTGCCTTCCATCAGCATATGGACGGCCTGGACGACGAATTGCTTATCCTGGCCGGCGATGGACAGGATCCCTTTGGTCCGTAGGAGGTCCTGCCCTCGCTCGGCCAGCAACCGCTGCATCCAGCCTATCAGGCGAGTTCCGTCCAAGGGACGATCGGTGCGCAGGCATACGCTCTTCACGGCATCGTCATGTTGATGATCGTCTTCCGAGAGGAAATTCGGCTCGATCGCGAGGATGCGATCGAGATCGAAGGCACGGCGCCCTAGGACCGCATCAAGATCGACCTCGCAGCGTTGTGTGCGATGGATGATCGCCGTCGCATTGATCGACCGGATGCGCTTTTCCACCTGCGTCAGCTCCTCGGCCGACACGAGGTCCGTCTTGTTGAGTAGAACGACGTCGGCGAAGGCGATCTGCTCCAGTGCTTCATGGCTGTCTCCCAGCCGCTGGACGACATGGCGGGCGTCGACCACCGTGAC
>VGES01000127.1 GCA_016869765.1 Alphaproteobacteria bacterium | reverse complement strand
CGAAAAAGTCGGTGAACTTCTGGGGCCGCAAGGCGTCCCGCTTTTCGAGCAGATCCTCAAGCGAGAAGCCTGCCGCGCGTCGAGGGGCGAGCCGCCGACGAGCAGCCCGCAGCCATTGGCGGGGGGTCGTTTCGTAAAGGCGAAGCCACAAACCCATCGATTAACATCCCACGAAAGACGCCATAGCCTGAACCGAAAGAACACGCGGCATCCTAGGAAATCGCCACCGCATCCGCCAGGGTGTGGTCGTGCCTCAGAGGTTGATCGGCGCCGCGCGACCGAGGCGCTTGGCCGAGCGCGCCTCCTCCGCGCGGTTGCGCGGGGGCGCGGTGGTCTCCAGCGCGCGCAGAAGATGGAATGCCGTGTGGGTCACCTCGTCGACGGCGCGCCGGAACGTGGCCTCGTTGACCTGAGCGGGTTTGGCGAAGCCGCTGATCTTGCGCACGAACTGCAACGCCGAGGCCCGGACCTCCTCTTCGCTGGCCGGCGGTTCGAAGTTGAACAAGGTACGGATGTTGCGGCACATGGCGCCCTCCTCGGGGTGGCCAGAATACGCCGGGCGGAGGCGCAGATGAACGCTTGGGGTTGGTCCGGCGCTCGCCCCTGCGATGGCTGCGCCGCGCGGATCGCGGCATCGAAGGGGTTCGGCGATTTCCTGGGGATAGAGACCCTCGCCGGGCACCACCCCGACCACGCCGAACCGCTATTCTCGCCTCAGTCATGCCTGCCCAGGGAGGTCCGCCCATGCCCAAGGTCGTTGTCGCTCACGAGGGTCCGGTGACGATCGTCACCATCGATCGCTACGCCGAGGCGCGGAACGCCGTCGATCCGGAAACCGCTGAGGCGTTGCGGGGGGCGTTCCTCGCCTTCGAGCGCGATGAGTCCCGTTCGGTCGCGATCCTCACCGGTGCCGGCCAAGCCTTCTGCTCCGGCTTCGACATGAAAGCGCTGGCCAAGGGCGACGGTGCCCAAGGGCCGCGCGCTCGCCGAAGCCAAGGCGCTCGCCCTCGAACTCGCGCGCTTTCCGCAAGTCTGTATGCGCGGCGACCGCCGCTCGGCGCACGAGCAGTGGAGCCTGAACTTGGAGGCTGCCCTCAAGCACGAGGGGCGTACCGGGCTTGAGGCCCTCGGCGCCGAAGCGTTGCAGGGGGCCCGAGGGTTTTCTAGCCGTCGCGACTCGCGCTCAAGCCGCTAGGAGGTCGAGCCCTGACGTTGAGGCAACGCAATCTTGCCCGCCGCTCACCGCCCGCCTTTCAATTCCCGAGCGAACATCTCCTTCAAATCGCGGTAGGCTTCCTCGGTCGCCCGCGGGTTGTGGCGATAGAAGAACGGTCCACGCGCGCCGTGAAAAATCTGCCGCCCGACCTCGCCATGTTCGCGGTTGTCGAAGGAGTGGGCGGTGTTGGCAAAGACCTTGTGGGTAACCGGCGCCCCCTTGGCACGAACCTTCTCAGCTCGGGTCACGCAGAACCGCGCCGGGGATTCATCGTCGATCTCGCCGAAAAAACCCATCGTCGGCACGCCGGTGTCGTCGCGCTATTGGTAAGCGGCGCGCACCACATCGTTGGTCGAGGTGGCGTCGCAACTGCCGTAGAACATCGCGAGCGCCCGTAACCCGCGTACGTCGAGGCGCATGGTCGAGCGGTACGACGCGCTGCCCAGGCGGATCGCCGCCATGGCGCCGAAGGAGAAACCGAAGACGGCGATCGCGTCGGATTTGACGAGCGGCATCGTGCGCAGGTGGGCAAACGCCGCCTCGACCGCCAACGTAGCCGCAACAAGCAAGGGCAGTGTTCGCACGATCCAGCGCTGTGACATAGATGCCCCTTCAGTCCGATCGATCGACACGCACCGCTGCGAGTGCCGCCGCGAGATCGAAATCCATGATCGCGCCCTCTGGCCAGAACCCGGTTTCCCAAGCGCGGAGATAACCCGCGAAGCCAGTGGTAACAAGTTCGAGGTCGGCCGCCTTACTATAGAGATTGGCGACGCGGCGTCGCTTCAGGATGCGAAATGCGGTCATCACGGCCTCTCCCGATGACGCACGATACCCGCGTCGGGGCCTATGGAATCAGCGACAACCGCTGCAGTTTGGCGCCTTCGTCGCGAGGGGCAATACTGTGGTCGCCCACGATCACTCGAAGGCGATCACCGCTCCAGTCGCCATGGCCGGCGGGACGTACAGCCGCCCTTCGGTGCGATGCGCTGCGGCTCCGAGCGCTCGTGCCGCCGCAGCACGGTCCTTGACGCCGAGCACGAGGACCAGCGCCCCTTGCTCGGGGATCGCCGCCGCCGGTACCGCCGGATAACGCTTGGTGAAGTACCCGCGTGGCGCGAGCACGACGCTCGCACGACCTTCCGTGGTCGGGACGAGGAACGCGCCCTCCGGTTGCGGCGAAACGATCCGCCCGGTGAGGCGCGCCAGTTCACGGGCCTCCGGCCCGGGCTCGCGCGCCACGATCTCGAGGCGGAGAATCCTGGTGGCCGAATTCGCGTGGCCCTGAAGTTCGGGTCGCCAGACGGCCTCGGGCGTCACGTGCTCGCAGACGAAGAGCCGCACCCCCGCCGGCGCGGCGCCGGCCGGCCAACGCGCGATACGAAAGCGCGCCTCGGTCGTGGCGCCGTCCGGGAGCGGCACCGGCCGGCCGAACGAGAACGGCCCCGTCGCGGCGAGGCCGGCGGCGCGCAACTCATCGGCCGCCGCCTGGGCGTTGCCGGTGGCGAGCGCGAAGCGCTCGATCCCCGATCCCCGCGCGCGCAGGAACGCGGCCGCCGGCGCGTTCGACTCGGTCTCGCGCAAGATGCCCAGGAGCTCGATGTAGTCGCCCTCGAGCACCACCGTGTGGTTGGCGGCGCCGACGTGGGCCGAATGCACCCCCTTGGGCGAGACGGTGAAGCCGAGCGCCGCCCATTGCGCCGCGGCGCGCTCCAGGCTTTCGACCATGATCACCGCATGGTCGAGGCCGCCGACGTGCGCGAACGCCATGGTCAGGGAATCTTGGCGAGGAAGCGGTCGATCGCCTGGCGCGCCACGGGCTCAGTCAACATCGGGCAATGACCGCGCCCCGGAACGTCGATCGTTTCGAGATCGGGCTTGCGGCGCTTCATCTCGGCTACGGTCTCGGCATCGAGAATGTCCGAAACCGCGCCACGCACCGCGAGCACCGGGATCCGGAGCATGCCCTCGTAGAAGTTCCACCAGTCGGGCGGACGCTTGCGTTCGCGGAACACCCGGCCGTACATCGGGTCCATGTTGGCCTTCACCTTGCCGTCCGCGTCCTCGAAATAGATGCGATTGGCGCGCAGCAGCCACTCGGCCGGCGTGAAGTCGAAACCTTTCTCCGCACGATCCTCGAGCGCCTTGGCCGCCGCCTCGAAAGAATCGAAGGTCATCGGCATGCCCATGTTGTCGTGCAGCCGCTGGCGGCCGACCTTGCCGATCACCGGGCCGACGTCGTTCATGACAGCGCCAGCGAGCACGTCGGGGCGATGCCCCGCGATGTGCATGGTGACGATGCCGCCGAGCGACGTGCCGACGGTGATGATCTTGGGCAGCCCGAGGAAACCCAGGAACTCGATCACGTCGTCGCG
>VGES01000126.1 GCA_016869765.1 Alphaproteobacteria bacterium | reverse complement strand
GGCGCCGGAAGCGGTCCTCCCAAGCTGGCCGTTCGGCTCCGCTCCGCTGCGCCTGCCGGCCAGCTTGGCCTCAGCGGGCGCTTGGGACTAACATTGCGCTTGGACCACCAAGTGCAGGCAGTCCACATGGATGGTTGCCTAGCGCCATGCCAGACTGCCGGCGCCACGTCCGGCGGTACCTGGACGGAGATTAAGCGTTGCGGACAGCCCATCGAGCCATTGCCGCCATGGTTCTAATCGTCGGCGCGGCCGCGGTGGGCCTGCTCCTCTACGCGGCGCCGATCACCGGAGGTGGCACCAAGTGGGTCGTCCTGCACACCGCGTCGAGCGTCGGACTCGCGGCCGCAACGTTGTGGGCGCCGAACGCGATCCGCGGCTGGGCGGGATTTGTGGCGGCGTCTTATGTGGCCGCAGCCGCCCTCAGCGGCGTGTTCGCGGTGCACTATGTCTCCGACCACGACATCGCGAACTTTGAGTCAAAAGCGGAATTCCTCGCTCGCAAGGGGTTCTCGACTGCTGCGTATGACCCACGATCCGCGGCGGAGGTTGCTGGCGCACTGCGCGCTGAGGGGGCTACCGCGCGCCCACTAACAACCCCATCGACGTTCGTCCGCCACTACGATCGTCTGAGCGGGCTGGTTCAGTCCCTGTTTCCGCTCGGCGGCGCCCCCATGGCGGACGTCGTTACTTGCAACGAGCTCGGCCGGTTCGCGCGGTACCAATTGGACCGCTTGGGTTTTGTGAACGCGGATTCGGTGCATGACCAGGGAGGGCCGGCAGTCGTGGTCCTCGGTGACTCGTTTGCGCAAGGCAGCTGCGTACCGCTCGAAGCGACCGTCGCCGCGCGCATGCGCGCGGTCGGCATTCGTGCCGTGAGCATGGGGCTCAGTAGCAGCGGCCCGCTGATCGAGCTCGGCATCCTCAATGAGTACGCCGAAGCAGTCAGTGCCCGGGTGATCTTCTGGTTCGTATACGAGGGCAACGACCTCGAGAACCTGGTGGGCGAGCTACAGGTGCCGCTGCTTGCGGGATACTTGGCCGGATCGCGCCAGGGGCTGATGGGCCGCCAGGCCGAGGTCGAGCGATTTTGGACAACATTGCCACCGATCGACCCCACTTCGCCTCCGGTTTCGCCTTCGGCGCGATCGCGCCAAGCCGCATTCGTCGCCAAGGAGCTCGCAACTTTCTACTACCTGCGCCTGCCTTTCGGCCTCCACGCCACGCTGCTGGAAAACCGTGAACCCGCCAACCGCGCGCTACGCGAGATCGAGCGCGTCCTGGCAACCGGGCGCGACACGATCGAGTCGCTGGGCGCGCAAGTCGAGTTCGTGTTTCTGCCCTCGTACGACTCGTTCCGAAAAGGCAACTTCCGCGAATACGGGTACATAGACCACGTCGGCAAGGATGCACTTTTGCAGGCCATGGCGAGAGTCGGCGACGTCATCAACTTCGAGACGATCATGCGCGCCAATGCAGCCGACCCCCTCGAATATTTTCCGTTTCGCGAAGCAGGCACGCACTACACACCCGACGGGTACGCGCTTCTCGCGCACACCCTTTCCGAATGGCTACGCGTGAATCGGCCCGACCTCGGTCCTGGCCGCCGATGAGCGACATGAACGCGCCGCGAACACCGCTCGGGTTCCTGGACAAGATCAGCATTGTCGGCCTGGCGCCGCCGCTGGCGTTCGTCGTCTACGCACTCTTCCACACGGCGACCTATGCAACGAGCGCGCGCGCGATTGCCACATACTTTGGTGGACCGACTCTCGTCGCGGCGACACTCGCCGCGACGTTTTTGCTGCCGCGACCGACTCGCCGAGCGAGCCTGATCTGGTTTTGGTCCGTGGTGGTCGGGCTCTACGTGTTCGAGACTCGGTTGGCGCGGCAACGGTGGAAGCGGCGGCCTATCTCGGGACCGTGACGGCAATCGACGCGGTGACCAGGACCATCACGGTCGGCGAGACCAAGTTCACCATCATCGGCCCGATGCCGCATCTGCGCGCCGGCGAGCGCGTCGGTGTCAGCTATCTCAACGGCGACGGCGACAAGATGTGGTGGTTCACCTCGGTCGATCATCGCCAGCTGGCAAGCTAAGACTTCTTTCGATGGGAACGGGCCGCTGCTCGGCGGCCCGTCTACCCGCGGGCCGAGCCATTGTCCACTTCTGGCGCGCGCCAACATGCTGATCGAATGATGCGCCGGGGTCGTTGCCAGGCGCTGCCTTCAGTCTTCGAGTCGCCTATCAGGTGGACTGAGTCCGCGGCCGCCTGATTGGGGTGATGGACTCCGCCTTGCGGGGCTGCAGTGCCCCCGCAATGTGTTCCGCGGTCGCGTCGTTCGCGTGACGGATCGGATCGGCGGCGAGGTGAGCATAGCGCTCGGTTGTAAGGCTGCTTCGATGGCCGAGAAGCCGTCCGATGACCAGCAGCGACTGGCCTCCGGCTGCGGCTGCCGAAGCAAACGAGTGACGCAGGTCGTGGAGGCGGACGCCGGGAAGCCCGGACGCCTCGCGGATCCTTCGCCACGTCTTCTCGAGGTTGACCAGAGGCCGCCCCGCCAACGCACCGGCGATTACGTACGGGTTTCCCTGCAACCGGGGAATGCCGGCGAGAACTTGTTTCGCCGGCGCTGACAGGTAGATGACCTTCGCTCCCGTCTTGCTGTCGGCGAGCCGGAGCAGGGAGCGCTCAAGGTCCACCGCATCCCAGCGCAGCCCCAGGACTTCCTCCAGCCGGGCGCCGGTAAACAACAGAAGCCGGATTGCCGCCACGGCCGAGGGTACTGTTGCCGCGCGTGCGCGCAGGACCTCTCCCAGACGCCCGAGCTCCTGGGTGGAAAGGAAACGCTCAACCTTTCGCTCCGCGTACCGAGCGATGTGCCGGCAGGGATTGGACGCATCCGGCCTCCAGCCCCACTGCTCCGCGAGGCCGAACATCTTGGACAACAGGGCCAGACAACGGTTGGCGGCACCACTCCCGCCCCGTACCCGCGCCCGGCCGCGTGGCCCGGTACGAAAGTCCGCAGCCGTCTTGCCCTCGCGGACCAAGCGCTTCAGTCGGTCGATATCGGCTCTACTGACCTCGGCGACATTCAGCCGCCCGAGCAGCGGCAACAGGTGATGGCGGATGTTTGCCGCGTCGGTCTTGCAGCTGGATGCCTTCTTGTGCTGGCTCGCGTACTCCGCCAGGTAGCGCTCGCATAGGTCGGCGACAGTGGGCCGCCGCCGCAAGGTATCGCGCACCGCCGCAGGGTCCCGGCCGGTCGCGATCTCGCCGAGGATCTCGCGTGCTCGGGCGCGCGCGGTATCGGGAGTCCACGGAGACCCGTGCTCGCCAATCGAAAACCAGCGCTGCCGCCCGCCGATCCGCGCCTTCAGCACGTAGACGCGCGAATCCCGCTGCCGCGCCATCGATCTCTCCGTGCCCAATCGGCACGTCAATCTAGCAACCACCTAGCAACCACGCAGCGGCGCTTCCCGGCCGAGGATGTTCTCGCCGTGCTTGCCGATCTCTTCGTCGAGCGCGGACCGCCTGAGCACATCCGCTCGGACAACGGCCCCGAGTTCGCGGCCAAAGCGATCCGGCACTG
>VGES01000125.1 GCA_016869765.1 Alphaproteobacteria bacterium | reverse complement strand
TCGCAGCCGATCCCGATCCCGGCGCCGCCGTAAATTCCGGTCGATGGGTGACGATCAGGCAGAGAGGCGCTCCGCCCAGTCCCGCCACGAGGCGCGACAGCAGGTCGAGCGATGACGGGTCGGCCCAATGCGCGTCATCGAAAATCGCCAGCACGGGACCATGGTGCGCCAGCCCCACGACAATGGCCTGAAGCAATTCGAGCGTTCGCTGACGCTGGCGCTGGGCGCTGACAGCAAGGCGCCCGTAGCGCTGGTCGCCCGGGAGATCGAGTGCCGCGGCAAGAATCGGCGCGGCGTCCTGATCCTCGATCGTGGACGCCCGCAGAAACAGCTCCAGCTTATCGAGTTTGGCCTCGCGCGTGTCGTAGCCAAGAAAGCGAACGGCGCGCGCAAGCTGTGTAAGAAAAGGGTGGAACGGACTCTGTTGGTGGTATGGCGAGCAGCGGAAGTGCACGAGGGTGTGAGGGTCGGCCTGTGCCGTTCGGGCCAGAGCCGCGACGAGACTGGACTTTCCGATCCCAGCCTCGCCCGCGAGATAGACGGCTTGGCCAGCGCCCTCCGTTGTTCGACGCCAACGATCGTTGAGCAACGCCAGTTCCGGTTCACGACCGATCACCGCCGTCGAACGCTCTCGGGACAGCTGCCCGTCGACGGTACTTTCGCCATCGACACGCCAGGCGCGGACCGGCGCGGGCAAACCCTTGAGTGGGTGCTCCCCAAGATCGGTGAACCAGAACCGGCCCTCCACGAGGCGCTTGGTCGCGGGCGCAATGACGATCGTGTTGGGAGACGCTAAACCTTGTAGCCGGGCAGCCAAGTTCGGAGTCTCGCCGAGTACCGCCCGCTCCTCGGCGGCTCCCTCCCCGACGAGATCGCCGACCACGACCACACCCGTGGCGATCCCGACCCGCACCTTCAACGTCAAATCCGCGCGCGGGCGCAATGCCCCCACGGTCGCAACGATCCCGAGACCCGTTCGAACGGCTCGTTCGGCTTCGTCCTCATGGGCGATCGGATAGCCGAAATAGACCAAAATCCCATCACCCATGTAGCGGGCGATGAATCCGCCATAGCGCTTGATGACGCCGCGGCAGGCCTCCTGATATGCCACCAGGACCTCGTGCAGGTCTTCCGGGTCCATGCGAGTGGACAACTCCGTCGAACCCACCAGATCACAGAACATGACGGTCAGTTGGCGGCGCTCGGCTTGATCGCCCGAGGAGGTCCGTTCCGATGGTTGCGGTGCCGTCGAGAGTCGAAAGCCGCACTGGCTGCAAAATCTGTCACCGGAAGCAATGGGTGCTTTACACGATGGACACGCCTTCGACAGCGGCGTCCCGCAGTTCGTACAAAAACGAGCGCTTTCGCCGTTCTCTGTCCCACAGGCGCCACAGCGAACGGTCATGCCGCCCCCTTCACCCGAACGTCGACCCTGTTGGCGTGATGTCGCGTCGCGATCGCCCGCACCGCCAGACGCACGTCCTCGCGAATAGGACCCAGGCGCGGTTCGTCGCGCAGCGTCGTGAACCAATGCGCAGGCGGGTTTCGTCCTGCGCTCCGCCGCCAAGTGAGCGTCCGAAGATAGTTCTCGGCCTCCAGCGGCAACCGGTCGGGGATCGATCGATCCGTGATCACCCCCCAGATTCCCGTCCAACAGCGCGCCACGCTCCACGGGTTATAGCCGCCGCCGCCGAGTACGATCATACGCGGCGCCGTACCCTTGAGCATTCCAACCGCCGCCCAGAGCGCGTTGTTCGAAAGGGCGAGCTTCGACAACGGGTCGTCCGCAAGCGCGTCCGCGCCGCCCTGAATCACCAGCGCTTCGGGTGCGAACGACGTGACCAGGGGCAACACCGCCTCCTCCATGACGAGCGCCATTTCGTCGTCGTGAAATCCTTGTGGCACAGGAATATTGAAGGCGTTTCCGCCGCCGTCGTCATCGATCGATCCAGTGTTGGGCCAACGGGCGTGTTCGTGGATCGAGATGAGGCGGATTCGCGAATTAGCGGCAAAAGCATCCTGGACGCCATCACCGTGGTGGGCATCGAGATCGACATACACGATTCGCGTAAACCCGTTATCGAGCAACGCATGCAGACCAAGCACGATGTCGTTGAGATAACAAAACCCACTCGCCTGCGCCGGCCGCCCGTGGTGCGTCCCCCCGGCCGGCGAATAGACGACGCCTCCGCCTCGAACCAGCTGGGTCGCCAGGAGCGTCGCCCCACAACTCGTCGCCGGTCGAGAGAATATCTCGGCATAGAGCGGGTTGCCGTTGACGCCGATGTTGTAGCGCCGCTTTTCCTCTGGGGTCAGTCGCTCTCCGGCCTCGACGCGCTGCAGGACCTCGATGTAATCCGCCCGATGGAAACGCAACAAAGCTTCGCGTGTCGCCGCCTGACACTCGACGTAACTCGCCTGACCCAACCAGCCGAGGAGCCGCGACAGATCGATGCACGAAGAGACCCGCGGGATCGACAGCGGATGGCTGCGCCCGAGATGGGAGCGCCGGTAGATTTCGTTGCCGATGAAGCGAATCATGACGTCAGTCGTTCGCCCGCTACGATGGCCAAGGGCAACGTGTTCTCTTCGGGTGCGAGGGGGCAAACCCAGCGTTCGTCATGGGCGCACGATGGGTGGTAGGCGAAATTGAAATCGAGCACAAGGCGCGAGTCTTCGGTCCCGAGATCGGCCCCCTTGATCGTGTCGAGCAGATAGCGTCCGCCACCATAGGTCGCGTATCCATTGGTGGCGTCGCGAAACGGGAGAAACAGCCCACCACCATATCCGCCGAGCGCATAGAGCGTGAGGTCGGCGCCGAGGGCCGGCGCGAGCCCCCTGGTTCGCGCGATCGCCTGCAGTGACAGGTGGCCGTCGTCGCCCAGATCGATGATCTCCGCTGAACGTCCAACCAGGGGCTCCAATTCGGTGGCAAAACGCAGCGCCGATTGGTAGGGGAAAAAACGAAGGCCCTCGCCCCGGTCGCCCGGCTTGAGCGGCGACTGCGCGTGTTGGCGGAACAGTCGATCCCGCGCAGCGACCCAGGAACGCCAGGCCTCGGCACGGTCGTCGGTCCGCGCCCGGGCAGCGTCATAGATCGCCCACACCTGCCGCCGCCAATCTGCCAATGCGATCGCATCGCTCAAGGAATTGCGCGGTGTCATGCGGAAGAACCTTACCGCGGGCGCCAGGGCCGTGCGACGCTGATCCTCATGAACCGCCCGTTCCTCCCGCCCCATCACTCCGTCCTGGCGGCGGACGCCCTCGCCTCCCAGCTGACGGACCGATACGCACTCGGAGACGAGGTTCACGTCACCCTGTGGGTGCGGGGTATGAACGACGTCTATCTGGTACGCACCGGGCAGGAACGCTGCGCCCTGCGGGTCTATCGGGCGAACTGGCATTCGGCAGCCGATATCGACGACGAGATCGCCTTCTTGCGCCATCTCGCCGATCGCGGGTTTCCCGTCGCGGCACCGATTGCCGGCCGAGACGGTCACTTTCGCTTCCGTGTCTCCGCATTCGAAGGCGTGCGCGATGCAGTGCTGTTTTCTTGGATCGAGGGACGCGAGCTGCGCGAGCAGCCGACGCCGACACTCGGCGGCA
>VGES01000124.1 GCA_016869765.1 Alphaproteobacteria bacterium | reverse complement strand
CCATCCCGCCCGCACATCCGTTGGCCAAGGCCGAGTTCGCAACCATCCGCCTGCGCTTGTTGAAGCTCGGCGCCCGCATCGTCGAGACCACCCATCGCGTGCGCATCGCCTTCGCCGCCGTTTGCCCGGATGCCGCTCTCATCCGCTTGCTCGCCGGCGCGCTTCGACCCGCCGCTCCATGACCGACGGGGCCGATGCCCCGAAAACACCCGTTCCCGCAATCCCAAACCAATAACCCGACACCCGACAAACCAACCCGCGATGAAAAAGACGCAACGACCACGCATGCCGCGTGATCGCCTTGCCTCCCTGCCCATCACATCATGGCCTCTCGTGAATAAACCGGGCTAGGTTGGTCATGTATGTGTTGCGGGAAGAAACGGTGACAGTTTACGAGTTACTCACCGCTTGACAACCGACCACACCTACCTCTGATCGCCAAACGCCACCGGCACGCGCGCACCGAAGGGTTTCGGCGCGCGCCTGCCCGCCGGCGGAACGCGCGCGTGCCGCTCGCCCGCGCTCAGAAGGTCGGCAGGTCCTTCATGTCCTCGCCCATCCATTTCACGTGCAGGTTGTTCAGCGTTCCGGTCACCCGGTGATGGAACACGAACGTGTCGACCCAGCGCAGCAGGTCCGGCTCGCCCTGGCGCAGGCCGACGTGACAGCTCGACACCCGGATCGCGAATTTCGGCGCGAGCTTGGCGTTGGGGTTCTTCTTGGCCACTTCGACGAAGGTGAAGTTGGCCGTGGCGAATAGGTCGACCTGGCCCGACAGCTGGGCAGCGAACGTGGTCGCCTCGTCGTCGAACCGCACAATCTTGGCCTTCGGCGCATGCTTCTCGGCAAGCTCGGTCAGGCCGATGTCCTGGGTGGTGCCGCGGGCCACGCCGACGCTCCGCGTGCCCAGATCGGCGGCCGATGCGATCGGCAAATCCTTCGGTCCGAAAACGCCCAGATAGAGACTGCCATAGGGTGAGGAGAACGCCACCTGCCGCGCCCGCGTCGGCGTCGCCCCGAAACAGCCGATGATCAGATCGACCTTGTCGGTCAGCAGGTATGGGATCCGGTTGATGCCGGTGATCTGCTGGAGTTCCAGCTTGACGTTCAATTCCTTGGCCAGGATCTCGGCAAGGTCGATATCGAGGCCCGCCGGTTTCTGCTTCTCGTCGGTGAAGCCATAGGGCGGCAGATCGATCAAAGCCGCGACGCGGACGCTGCCGCGGTCCAGGATCTCCTTGAGCTTGTTGGCTTGCGCTGCCGACGCCGCCACGGTGAGCGAGGTGGCGGCGAGCAAGAACACCACCAACCGACCGAGCAATCCGAACATTATGGTCCCCCTTCCCTGACCATCGTCGCGACCCGCCCCTGCTGGGTCGTCAAGCCAAGGCCGGCTAGTCTAGGACGGAAGCGATGAAATTGCGCAATTCCTTGGTCTCCGGTTTCACCAGCACCTGCTTGGGCGGTCCTTCCTCCCAGGCCTTGCCGTCGTGCATGAAAACGGCCCGATGCGCGACGTTGCGCGCGAACCCGATCTCATGCGTCACCAGGACCATGGTCCAACCCTGCCGCGCCAATTCCGCCAACGTGCGCAACACTTCGCCGGTCAGTTCCGGATCCAGTGCCGAGGTGATCTCGTCGAACAGGATCGCCTTCGGCGACATCGCAAGCGAGCGGGCGATCGCCACGCGCTGCTGTTGACCGCCCGATAGCTGATCGGGGTAGGCGCCGATCTTGTCCTCGAGGCCGACCCGGCGGAGCACGTCGCTGGCGATGGCGCGGGCTTCCTCGCGCGTCATCCGCTTCACCACCGTCGGGGCAAGCGTGATGTTTCGCTCCACCGACAGATGCGGGAAAAGGTTGTAGCTCTGGAACACGATCCCGACCTTCTCGCGCAGCTTCCGGACGTCGGCGCCGGCCGCGTTCACCAAGGTCCCGTCGACCCAGATGTTGCCGGTGTCGATCTTCTCAAGCCCGTTGATGCAGCGCAGCAGAGTGCTCTTACCCGAACCGCTGCGGCCAAGGATGGCGACGATCTCGCCTTCGCCCACCTCCAGCGAGACGCCTTGCAGCACCGGCACTTTGCCAAAGCTCTTCCAGGCGTTCTCGATTCTAATGAGCGCCATGCAGCTTGCCCTCGAGGCGGCGACTGAGCGCGGTCAGCGGGTAGCAGAGCGCGAAGTAGATCATCGCGACGGTGCAGTAGACAAGGAAGGGACGGAAGGTCGCGCTGTTGACGATCTGCCCGGCACGGGCCAGTTCGATGAACCCAATCACCGAAGCCAATGAGGTGTTCTTGATGATTTGCACCAGGAAGCCGACGGTGGGGGGAAGCGCGATGCGTGCCGCTTGTGCCGCGATCACGTAGCGGATCTGCTGGGCGAAACTAAGGCCCAGGGCGGCTGAAGCTTCCCATTGCGCGCGCGGGATGGCCTGCACACAGCCGCGCCAGATTTCACCGAGGAAGGCGGCCGACCAGAGCGTGAAGACGACCGAAACCGCGACCCATGGGCTCACATCGTAGCCGAATAGGCCCATGCCGAAATACACGACAAACAGTTGCGCCAACAAGGGAGTGCCCTGAAACAGTTCGACATAGGCAGCCGCGCCCCATTGCGCCGGCCGGTTGTTGACGACCTTGAGAATCATGATCAGCAAGCCGACAAGTCCGCCGCCAACGAAGGCGATAAGCGTCACCGCGATCGTCCACTTCGTCGCATCCAGCAGAAACAGCACCTCGTTGAAGGTGAAAGCCCGCAGCACGGGTCGTGGCTCTGCTTGCCTAAGGTCGCCGGAACACCGCCAGCCGCACCAAGTTCAGCGCGCCGCGGAAAGCAATCGACAGAACCAAGTACATGACGGCAACGATCGAGTAGATCTCGAAATTCAGAAAGGTCCGGGATTCCAGAAATGCCGCGGAATGAAACAACTCCTCGGCTGAGATTTGTGAAACGATGCTGCTCGCCAGCATGAGGATTATGAACTGGCTGCTGAGTGCGGGGTAGATCGCCTTGAGCGCGGGCATGATGATGACATAACGAAAGACCTGAAGCCGCGACAAGCCGAGCGACACCCCAGCCTCGATTTGCCCTCGCGGAATCGACTCGATGCCAGCGCGAACGATCTCGGTTGCATAGGCGCCGAGATTGATGCTCAAGCCGATCAGCGCGGCTTGGCTCGCGCTGAGCCGCAGCCCGAGATTCGGCAAGCCGAAGAAAACGATGAAAATCTGCACCAGGAATGGCGTGTTCCGGATCACTTCCACATAGGCATTGACCAGGAGGCGCGCCGGACGCGGACCGTCGGTCTTGATCAATGCGCAAGCAATGGCGATAAGCAGTCCCAAGGCCATCGCCGAGGCCGAGAGCTGGACGGTAAGCCAAGCGCCTTCAAGCAATACGTCGAAATGGCGAAAAACCTGATTGTAGCGAAACTCATAGACCATGCCGCGACACCCCCCCACGCGGTGTCCGTCATCCCGACGCTGACGCCTTGCCACCCCCGGCGAGCGTTACAGACCAAGGGTCGATGGTAGCGTTGGCGGTTGGCACGAGCAAGGCGAAGACGGCTGACGGCCGGTCCCGACGTCACCGGCAAAGCGCCGACAGGATAGCAAATT
>VGES01000123.1 GCA_016869765.1 Alphaproteobacteria bacterium | reverse complement strand
TAGCTCTCGTTCCAGGCCTTCACGGCTGGCGTTTCGCTGCCTGGATCGAAGATGTTCCAGGCCGAGACGCCATACAGTCCCTCGACGTTCGCCTTGCCGAGCTGGGCGACGATCATGGTCCGACCGGGGTTAGCGGTCATGACCTTCACCTCGTTCCAGCCGAGCTTCTTGACCTCCGCCATGACGCCCACCGTCTCGCGCGTGATGGTCGCGAGCATGATCAGGTCGACACCCGCCGCCTTCATGCGGGCGACCTGCGAGGAGAAATCGATATCGCCCGCTTTGTATCCGGCTTCGGCGGCGAGCGTCATGTTCTTCGCCTTCATCGCGACGTTGACACCGCCGCGCACCAGATCGCCGAACGGACCTTCCTGGTAGATGAAGCCGACCTTCGTCGACTTGAATTCGCCGATGGCCCAGGACAGTGCTGGGCCAACCGTACCGTCATAGTCCGGGGTCGTGGTGAAAAGGAGCGGGCTGTTCCCGGACACTCTGCGCAAGACCGCCGATGCGCCCCACGGCGAGAAGTAGACGATCTTCGCATCGACGGCCCTCTTCACCACGGCGGCATTCGGGCCGGATCCGAACGGGTTGATGATGGCGAACACGCCGTCGGAATTGATCAGCTTGTCGGTGACGCGGCCCGCGAGCTGCGGCTGGCTTCCGTTGTCCTCGACGATGAGACGGAGCTTGCGGCCGTTGACACCGCCGGCTTCGTTCGCCTCGTCGATGCGCATCTGCATGCCGTTGCGAATTTGCGGCATGCCGGCGGCAACGGGACCTGAGAGATCCAGGTGCGTGCCGAGCAGAATTTCGGTGTCGGTCACCCCGGCTGCTTGTGCGCGGCCGGCCAGCGCCAACGCCGTGATCGCGCCGCCGAATGCACGTCGTGAGAGAATGCGGGTCATGATGGCTTTCCTCCTTCGCTTGATTTCGTCATTGATCGTTTTGTCAGACATACGGCTCAGGTTCGTGCCCGTCACGTTCGAATTCGTTCGACGGGAACGCTCGCTGAAACGGCACTGGCGTTCTCGTACATGCTGGAGATCAGTCCCGCATGGCGGCGAGCAACGACGCGCCGCTTGAGTTTCATGGTTGGCGTGAGTTCCTCATCTTCAGCCGTTAGGAGGTCTTCGATGATGCGGAAGTCCTTGACCTTTTCGACGCGGGCCAGCTTGGCGTTCACAGCTTCGATCGTCCCGCGGATCAGATCACGCACCTGTTCTTTCCGCGTCAGGCTTGCGAAGTCCGTGAACGGCACGTGGGCGTCCTGTGCAAATTTCGACACGGTATCCTGGTCGATCATGATCAGCGCCGTCAGGTAGTTGCGGCCTTCGCCAATGACCACGGCGTCGGAGATGTAGGGGCTGAATTTTAGCAGGCTCTCGATACTGCTCGGGGAGATGTTCTTGCCGCCCGATGTGATGATGATGTCTTTCATGCGATCGGTGATCTTGAGATATCCGTCCCGATCGATCTCGCCGGCATCGCCGGTATGCAACCAGCCATCCTTGTCGATCGCCGCGGCGGTCTTTTCCGGCAGGTTCCAGTAGCCGGCGAAGACATTCGGGCCGCGGACCAGGACCTCACCGTCGGCGGCGATCCTGATGTACGTTCCGGGCGCCTTCACCCCGGCGTAGCCGATCTTGATGCGGTCGGCGGGAGTGGCCGTACAGAAGCCGCACGTTTCGGTCATGCCGAAGGCTTCGCGCAAGTCGATGCCAATGGCCATGTACCAGCGCAGGAGGTCGGGAGGCACGGGGGCGGCGCCGGTCAGCGCACTCCTCACGTTCTGCAGGCCGAGCGCTTCCTTGATGTTCGCCAACGCGAACTGGCCAAGCATCGCGAAGCGCAACGCCTGGTGCGCCGGAAGAGGCTTGCCGTCGAGACGGGCGTTGGCGACGGCAGTGCCGTCGGCAAACGCCATCCTGTAGGTACGGCGCGCGGGCGCGATGGCGTCCTGCATGAAGAGTTCGGTTTGCGCGTAGAGCTTCTCCCAGAAGCGCGGCGGACCGAACACGAGATGCGGCGCCACCTCGCGCAGATCGTTGAAGACTGTGCCGCTGTTCTCCGGAAAGTGCACGATCTGACCCGTTGCCAAGGGATTGAACATCGAGGTCATGCGCTCGGCGATGTGGCAGAGCGGGAGGAACGACAGCGTCTTGTCACCGACCGCCAGCGATGCGTAGCTCGGGACCACGCCAATCTGGTACATCAGATTGGCATTCGAAATCATCGCCCCTTTCGGCGCACCGGTCGTGCCCGATGTATAGACGAGGAATGCTATGTCGTTCCCCTTTCCGGATGAAATTGCCGCGTCGAAGTCTTCGGCGCCGTTTGCGACAAGTGCCTGACCAGCCGCGAGGTAATCCGCAAATCGTAGGACATGCGCATCGGAGAACAAGCGCAATCCCTTGTCGTCCATGAAGACGATCTTCTGCAGCCGAGGGCACTGTGCTCGTATGGCGAGAGCCTTGTCGAGTTGCTCCTCGTTCTCGACAAAGAGGATGCGTGCGCCGGAGTCGACTAGCGCGTAACGCACTTGTTCGGCCGAAGAGGTCGGATAGATACCATTGCCGAGAACACCCACGCATTGCGCGCCCATGTCCGCGTAAAGCCATTCCGGACGGTTTTCGGCCAACACCGCAATGACGTCGCCCCGCTGCAGGCCATCCTGCAGCAACGCAAGGCCCAAGGCGCGCGCACGCTCGAAGTACTCTTGCCAGTTCGTCGAGTACCAGATGCCCTTGTGCTTGCGCCGCAAGGCCGGGAACCTTGCCCAAGCGTGGCATCGCTCACGGAACAGTTGTGCCGGCGTCGTTTGCGACATCGATCGAACACCGGCTATCGCCACGTCTTGCGCCTCTTCCAACGTTGTTTCCGGCCGTCGCCCGCAGCGTTCGACACTTGCGCACCGAGATAGAAGTCCTGCACATCCTGCTTCTGCAATAGCTCGGTGCACGGCCCGGCGGCGACGATCCGACCGAGTTCCATGATGTAGCCGTATTGCGCGTTGGCAAGTGCAATTGCCGCGTTCTGCTCGACGACGAGTATGGTGGTGCCGAGTTCTGCATTGATACGCATGATGATCCCAAAGATCTCCTTGGTCAGCAGCGGCGCGAGTCCAAGCGAGGGTTCGTCCAACAACAGGATTCGTGGCGTCGCCATCAGGGCCCTACCGATCGCGAGCATCTGTTGTTCCCCACCTGAGAGCAGACCTCCGTATTGGCTGCGGCGCTCTCTAAGACGCGGGAACCATGAGTAGATGAGCTCGAGGTCTTCGCTCGTTCCCCTGGCCGAGGCGCGAGCAAAACACCCCATGCGCAGGTTGTCCTCCACGGACAGGAAAGGAAACACCTGGCGGCCCTCCGGAACCAGAACGATGCCGGCGCGCGCGACTGCGTCGGGCTCCATCCCTTGGATGGCTTTGCCGTCGTAGGTGATCGTGCCCTTGAATGGCTCGTTCACGCCGGCAATGGTGCGCAGCAGGGTCGTCTTGCCGGCGCCATTGGCACCGAGCACGGTCACAATGCGCCCCTTGCCGACGTCCAGGCTGACGCCCTTTATGGCGTTCACCGGCCCATACCATGTTTCGACGTTCTGGACCGAGAGAAGCGGGGGTGTGCTCATGGTTCCGCCCTCACGTGCCAAGATAGGCGG
>VGES01000122.1 GCA_016869765.1 Alphaproteobacteria bacterium | reverse complement strand
CGCTGGAGGTAGGCCGCCGCAGCGCCTACAGGTTGAGAACCCCGGAGCCCGCGCACGACCCGCTCGCCGGGGGGTTGTCTCGCACTTCCGTGTCGGTCGGTCCGCGCGCGGACGTTGCGGTCGACCCGACAGGGCACTCCTGAGCGGTCTCGAGGGAGCTCGATGGGCGGCCGGCGTCGCGCCCTGCCGTACACTCGAGGCGAGACAGTCGAGCGGAGGGCGTCGATGGTTGCTGATTCGGACGTGAGGGCTGCGGACGTCACCGCTGAACTGCGGGCGCTCGGCAAGCCGAATACGGCGCGGATCTATCGCACCCACGGCGTGCGTTCGGAGACGGTCGGCGTGAGCCTGGCCGACCTGGGCACGCTGCGGAAGAGATACGCGGGCGCGCCTCGCCTCGCAGTCTCCATCTGGGACTCCGGCCTGCACGACGCGCGCATCCTCGCGCTCCAGATCGCCGACGCGCGGAACCTATCGGTCGACGAAATCGATGCCTGGCGCGGCGCGCTGGACAACTACATCCTTACAGACGCCTTTTCGGGGATGATCGCGCGCCGCGACGACGCGGTCGCCCGGGCACTACTCTGGATCGACGCACCCGGCGAATGGACCTCGACCGCGGGATGGAACATCCTCAATCTCGCGGCGCTGGACGGCCGCCTGACCCCAGACCTCGCCACGGCGCTCCTCGGCCGTATCGTCGCATCGATCCACACAGCGCCCAACCGGACCCGCTACGCCATGAACAACACCCTCATCGCGATCGGCGCCGGTGTCGCGGACCTCAAGGATGCCGCCATCGCCACCGCGCGCGCCATCGGGACCGTGCACGTCGATCACGGCCAGACCGGATGCAAGACGCCGGACGCCGCGCCCTACATCGAGAGGGCGTACGCGCACCGGAATCGCCGCACCCGGGCGACAGGCGGGAATACCCGCTGAGACGGGCCGTACCCGATCTTCCCGGGCCATTCTCGCCGCGCCTGGCGCGACGATCCCCTATCCTGAGCGCACCAACCTCTCAGGAGCCGTCCCGTGGCACTGCGCCTCGTCGATCTCAGCATGCTTGTGCACAACGACATGATCACCTTTCCGCGCATCGTTCGGCCCGCGCTCGTGATGTACGAGTCGTGGGAGGAGTTCGCCGAGCGGATCGGCGCCGCGAAGTACGGAGCGGGCGAGTTGACCGCCAGCTACATGGTCGTGCTGAGTGATCACGTCGGAACCCACATCGACTCGTTGAAGCACATCCGCAAGGGCGCACCGGGGCCGGAGGGGATCCCCCTCGACCTGTGCTATAGCGATGGCGTCGTCCTCGACTTCACCTGGAAGGAGAAAGGCGGCGGCATCAGCGCCGGGGAGATCCAGGAGGCGCTCCGCAAGATCAACTACCGGGTTAAGCCGAAGGACATCGTCCTCATCCACACCGGGGCCGGCGCAATTCAGAACAGCGATAAGTACCTGACCGACCAGTGCGGCATGACCGCCGAGGCGACGATCTGGCTCATCGAGCAGGGCGTTCAGGTGATGGGCGTCGACGCGATCACGTTCGATCCGCCCGTATGGGCGATGTTCGAGCGGAGGCAGTTCTGGGAAGCCCACCGCGTGATGGTCACGCACGATTACTGGCACCTCGAAAACCTCACCAACCTCGACAAGATCGGCCGGACGCACGGATTCAAGGTCGCCTGCTTCCCGGTGAAGTGGTCCGGGACCACCGCCGCACCCGTGCGGGCGGTCGCGATCGTCGAGGACTGAGCGAGGCGTCGGGTTCGGGGAGGTTGGCCGTGGGACGTCTCGAAGGGAAGGTGGCGCTCATCACCGGCGTCGGCTCTGGAATCGGCCAGGCGACGGCGCAGCTCTTCGCGTGCGAGGGTGCTCGGGTGGTCGGCGCGGATCGCAACGCCGTCACCGGCGCGGCGACGGTCGCGGCGATCAACGCCACCGGCGGTACGGCGACGTTCGTCGCGGCGGACATCTCGCGCGAGGCCGATTGCGAGAACATGGTGAAGGTGGCGGTCGAAACCTATGGTCGACTTGACATCCTTCACAACCACGCCGGCATCCTTCACCCGCTGGATGGGCCGATCACGGAGTTGAGCGCTCAGGCGATCGACGAGACGTTCGCGATTAACTGCAAGGGCATGCTCTTCACCGTGAAGTACGGCGCAAGGCAGATGATCAAGCAGGGCGGCGGGGCGATCGTCAACACCGGCTCCGACCTCGCTTACATCGGCCTGGCCAACCTCACGGCGTATACGGCGTCGAAGTCGGCGGTCGTTGGCGTCACTCGGACGCTTGCCGTCGAGTTGGCTGCCCATCGGATTCGGGTCAACGCGGTCTGCCCGGGTTTCACGTTCTCGGGGATGAACACGGCGCTCCAGGCAGATAGGGCGTTCATGGACCAGATGCGGCTCGATTACCTGGTGCCGGAACTCGGCCAGCCAGAGGATGTCGCGCAGGCCGTGCTCTACCTTGCCTCGGACGAGGCGCGCTTTACGACCGGGGCAGCCCTCGTGGTGGACGGGGGACACACGATCAAATAGCCACCGGGTGGCCCACGGCAGACCGTCTCCGGTTCCCCCCGACGACCGGTAAGATGGCCCCGATGGAGGAGCGAGCGTGACGATACGCGTCGGAGTCCTGGGGTTGACCCACGATCACATATGGGGCAACCTCGAGAACCTGGCGAAGGTCGAGGGCGCCGAGATCGTCGCCGCGGCCGAGCCCCACGCCCCGCTCCGGGAGCGATTCGCCCAGCGCTATGGTCGCCCGACCTACGACCGGTACGACGCTTTGCTTGAGATGGAGCGTGATCTTCAGGCGCTGTTCGTCTTCAGCGATAACCGCTCGTCGGCCCACTGGGGAGCGATCGCGGCGGCGCGCGGGCTCCACGTGATGCTCGAGAAGCCGATGGCCGCCGATCTCGCCGGGGCCGACGAACTCTTCCGGGCTGCTGCGCGCGCCAGAACACACCTGATGGTCAACTGGCCGCACAACTGGAATCTGAAGTTGCGCCACGCCCACGCGCTCGCGCGCAACGGCGCGGTGGGCGATGTCTTCAAGCTCCGGTACTCGGGCGGGCACGCCGGCCCGCGCGAAATCGGCTGTTCGCCCATCTTCTGCGACTGGCTTTACGATGCCCACCTGAATGGGGCTGGCGCGCTTGTCGATCAGGGTGGGTACGGCGCAACGGTCTGCCGCTGGTTCCTCGGTCGGCCGACCCGCGTGATGGCGATGGGAGGTCGCCTCACCAAGGACGCGGACTCGGATGTCGATAACGTCGTGATGCTGCTGCGCTATGACCGCGCGATCGCGGTATCTGAAACGAGCTGGTCGTGGGTTGGTGGGCAGCCGTCCGCCGGGCCGGTCGTCTATGGCACCGAGGGCACACTCTACGCGCTGGGTGCGCGCGACTCGGCCGGGGTGGGGATCGTCCGCAAGGGCGATCGCGAGCTGGCGATGCTTGACGCGCCGGCGATCCCCGAGGGGGATCGCAACGCCCCGGAGTACTTCATCTCTCGCATCCGGGCCGATCGGCCTATCGAGGGCATGGTCTCCGGTCGCGTCAGTCGCGACGCGCAGGAGATCCTCGAGTGCGCGCGTGTCTCGATCGCGACCGGGCGCGAGGTGGCCTTCCCGTACGACGCGGCGCTGCCCGGTATCGGCGCCTGAATCAGCTAAGGAGAGAGATCGCAT
>VGES01000121.1 GCA_016869765.1 Alphaproteobacteria bacterium | reverse complement strand
GCGGCCAGAGCGCCTTACGTTAATCGTTATTTGTGTCGCGGTGTTCGCGTTTCTGATTTTTCCGATCGCGATCATCTTTCCTATTTCGCTGACTCCGACCGGCATCCAATTTCCGCCGCAGTCGCTCGACTTTCAGGGCTACACGAGGTTTTTCGCCTCGGCTGACTGGCTGAACGCGCTCGCTTTGAGCGCGCGTGTCGCGTTGTTCTCGACCCTCCTGGCGTTACCGATCGGCATCGCCGCCGCCTTCGGTTTCGTCCGCTCGCGGCTCCCCGGAAAGAAAATACTGAGCCTTCTGATCCTCGCGCCGCTGATGATCCCGCACATCATCATTGCACTGGCATTGTTCTTTTTTTTCAAGCGTATCGGCCTGTATGATACCGAGATTGGTCTCGTGCTCGGCCACACCGTGCTGATCCTGCCGTTCGTCGCCATCGCGGTATCGTCGAGCCTCAAAGGTTTTGACCCAGTCCTCGAAACTGCGGCCATGACAATGGGGGCGAACTGGTGGCAGGCGCTCTGGCATGTAACGTTGCCGGTGACGTGGCCGGGGATCGTCGCCGGGGGGTTGCTGGCTTTCATCACGTCGTTCGACGAACTGCTGGTCGCCCTGTTCATTACCGGCAAGCTCACGCAGACCATTCCGAAAAAGATGTTCGGAACGGCGCTCCACGAAGTCGATCCGATGTTGTCGGTGGTATCATCCATCTTGATCTTATTCTCGGTGGCAGTCGGTTTTGCGATCACAGCGGCAACGAGCCGGACCGCGCCACGGCCGTAACGAACGTTGATAGGGGGAGACATGATGAACAAGTATGAGCGGAGCGATCGTCGGATACCGCGGTTCTCGAGCCTGCGCTGGCTGATGAGCGTCGGGCTCGTCGCGGCTACGGTAACCGCGGTCGACGCCCAAACGCTGCCAAAGCCCGGCGAGGAACCGGTGGTCGTCTTCGGCGGCTTCGGCGGATCGGTTCGCGATCAGATGTACGAGGGTTGCTTCACCAAGTTCACGCAACTCACCGGAATCAAGGTCGACTACATCGAGTCATCGCGCCTTGGCCCCCTCAAGGCCCAGGTCGATTCGGGCAAACCCGAAATGGACGTGACCTGGGTGAACGGCATCGAGATGCCGAAAGCGATTGCCGGCAACCTGCTCGAGCCCGTTGCCTACGACATGATCGACAAGGCCCTGCTGACCCCCAATCAATACGACCATCCGTTCGGTAAGTATGGCGTCGCGTTCGACGTTTTCACCGAGGCGATGGCGTACAACACGAAGAAGTGGCCGGCGGACAAACGGCCGAAGTCGTGGGCGGATTTCTGGGACGTAAAGAACTTCCCCGGCCCGCGCGGGATGGACGGCCGGACGCCACTCAACGGCGCTTTCGAAGCAGCCTCACGCGCGCTCGGCGTTCCGGCCGCCAAAACCTACCCGATCGATCTCGATAAGGTTTTTGCCAAGCTCGACGAGATCAAGCCGCATGTCACGGTATGGCATAAAACCGGAGCCGAGCAGGTTAAAGCGATGGTCCGCGAAGAGGTCGACATGATCCTTGCTTTTTCGGGTCGGATCGTCGAAGCGCGGGCGGCAGGCGCGTCGTTCGAGGTCGTACCCGAAACCTATATCCGGACCAACGGATCGCTGTTCGTGATTCCGCGCGGGGCCAAACACCCCAAGAATGCCTCTCTCGTCATGGGCTACTGTGCCCGCGCCGAGACGATGGCCTACTTCTCGATGAAGCGGGCCGGCGCGCCTTCCAACCTCAAAGCGCTCGATCTGATGGATAAGAGCTTTGTTCCCTCGAACCACCCGAGTCTCAAGGAGACGACGGTGGTCGTCGACGATGAATGGTATGGTAACCAGCTCGATGCCTTGAACAAGCGCTGGACCGACTGGATTACCCGCCGCTAGGGGGCCGGTTCGTGCCCCGGCAGTACCGGTTTGTCTCGGCCGACTCGCACCTCGAAGTCGCGCCCGAGCGGTGGACGGCGCGCGTTCCCCACAAGTATCGGGACCGGGCGCCGCGCCGCGTCGTATTTCCGGACGGTTCCGACGGCTGCCTGGTCGAAGGACAGCCGATCCTTATCAATGGGCTCAACCTCTGCGGCAAGCCTTACGACCAGTACGATGTCCTCGGTGTGAGCTGGGACGGCGCCGCCGGCGCCGGCGATCCCACGCAGCGATTAGCCGAACAGGATCGCGACGGGATCGATGCCGAGGTCCTGTTCACAGGCGTCGGTGGCCCTAATCTCTGGCGCGGTATTCGGAGCAACGACGCGTACAAAGCGGTTCTTCGCGCCTACAACGACTTCCTTGCCCATGACTATTGCGCGATCGCACCGGACCGACTTGTCGGCCTTGGAGTCGTTCCGGAAACGTCGGTCGACGACGGCATCGCCGAGATGGAGCATTGCGCCAAGATCGGCCTCAAGGGTGTGACCCTCAACGCTTTCCCGAGCGGGCGCGGCGTGGTGACCCCGGGTGACGACAAGTTCTGGGCGGCCGCGATCGACCTCGACATCGCGATCACGGTCCACGTCGTGTTCGGATTTCCGGCCAACTACCTCGGCCCGGCCGCGGTCTACCCAAAAGAACCCGAGGAGATCGGCCAAGCCGGCAACGACGTCGTGCGGCGCTATGCCAACTACGCCATTCGTGGCGGGCGCAATGCGATGCAGATGGTGTTCGGCGGTGTGTTCGATCGCTTCCCGAAGCTCCGCATCTATTTCGCCGAGACGCAGATCGGGTGGATCCCGAACTGGCTCGAACAGATGGACTACACCTACGAGCGAAACCGCTTCTGGTCGGAGCGACGCCTCGGGATGAAGCCGCTCCAGCGCCGGCCGAGCGAGTACGTTCGCGAGCACTGCTGGTGGGGATTCTTGCTCAATCCGATCGGCGTGAAGCTCCGCCACGAGATCGGCGTCAACCGCCTGATGTGGGCCACCGACTTTCCGCACTCGGAAACCGATTGGCCGAATTCGCACAAGGCCGCGATCGAGCCCAACTTCGTCGGCGTTCCCGCAAACGAAATCGCGCGTATGGTCGCGGGCAATGCCATCGACTTCTTCAAGCTGCCAGCGGATCGAAAGACGTAATCGGCCGCGCACCGCGCCCGGCGCGGCGGGGGTAGATCGCCGACCACTCAGGAACTGGCCACGGCCGGACCGCCGCCAACGCTTGTCGAACGAGAGGAGACACGATGACTTACCAGATGATCCTTTACGATCTACACGATGCCGTCGCGACCATTACCCTCAATCGCCCCGCCAAGCTGAACGCGCTCAACAACCAGCTTCGTGAAGAGATCTGCACCGCGCTCGCCGTCGGCGAAGCGGACGACGCCGTCCGGGTCTTCGTCATCAAGGGCGCCGGGCGTGCTTTTTCGTCGGGCGCAGACATTTCCGGCGATCCGGCCGAGAGCGGCTGGCTCGCGACCGAGGACGGCATGGCGATGAGTCGCCGCTACCGCCGCCAATATACAGCGCAGTGGATGGAGCACATCTGGGACAATGAGAAGCCGGTCATCGCGCAAGTCCATGGCTACTGCCTCGGCGCCGCCGCCGATATGGCGAATGCGTGCGACTTCATCATTGCGGCCGACGACGCCCAAATCGGTTTTCCGGAAGGCCGCTTCGGCGGTGTGCTGATGGCGTTCCTGCCATGGACGGTGGGCATGCGAAAAGCCAAAGAGCTCCTGATTACCGCCGACAACATGAACGCCGAGGACGCCTGGCGCCTGGGCATGATCAACAAGATCGTGCAGCTGTCGGA
>VGES01000120.1 GCA_016869765.1 Alphaproteobacteria bacterium | reverse complement strand
GCGGGATCACCGCCGACACCGCGATGCGGCTCGGACGTTATTTCAGCGTCAGCGCGCAGTTTTGGATGAACCTGCAGTCGCACTACGCGCTCGAGGTCGCGGAGGAGGCGTGCGGCGATCGCCTCGACCGCGAGGTTCGTCCGCGCGCGGCGTAATCTCAACATCTACGCCGCCGTGCCGAACGCCCACGCAAGAGAGTCGTTGATGTCCGGGCTTGAAGCCGCGTCAGGCAGACTGGCTACTCCGAAACGATTTCACAACTCTCCGCAACTTCCTCAAGGAATTCGGGTCTGAGGTAGCGAATCAGTTCTCCCGCTTTTTGAACTCGCTCGCGGAGAGCGTCAAAGGAAACGAAACGGCACATTTCGTTCATCGGCGGAGAAAGGCGAGAGAACGTCGGCCGATTAACTTCAGCGACGACTTTTTCGCGCCGCTCGTCGGGAGCAACAAGAAAAAGGGGGATGTTGAGGTTTGGCTGCATGGCAATCAGATCTGCCATGCGCAGTAAGCCAGAGTATATTGAGGTAGTGCTCTCAACCTCAAACGCCGCAACAATCGAATTACGATCAAGCCAGAGCACGTCAATTAGCTCAATCGTGTTGTTAGTAGCTTCGTCAAACTGAACAGGGAGCTCTTTTTTTAAGCGTGGGACATCGGAAAGAGCGCTTCCTTTGAACTCTCTTCCTCTGTCGTTCCGAGCAACCCAGACGTCAAGACCCATGTCACTTCCGAGCTTAAGAAGAAGGTAATGAATTTCTAGGTGTGCGGAGGGTTCTTTACTTTGAGCGGTATCTTCACCCGATGCGGGCACTTCTTCGATATCACTCGAAGGGATAGTTACTGGGCCAACGTTCTTCGCCTTAAAAATAGGAGGTGTTTTGGCTAGTTTGGTCGGATCGAAGGGCTTATCTTTCGGAACCTTTACGCCTAACTCGACGGCTGCAACTACGGCGGCACCATCATCGTGTTTCCACCGTGCCGGCGATGCACGAACAGCACCCGTCCAAGCCCATGGCGACTTTAAGTTGTTGAATATTGATAGTTGATCTTTCATCTCAAGAATTGGCATTGCTGTCCTTGGCTCTAGCCGATGGACAATTCTTACGGGAACACGGGCCGGAAATTGGTCCATGTCCCAAATGCGAGTTGTTGTGTCCAAGTATGGTTTGCCGGTGACCTCTAAGACTCCAATCCAACGAGAGATACCGGTTAGATAACAAAGCAGATAATCGCCGGGTTTTATCTTTTGAACGGTCGTCCAGCGGCTTTCGCGGAACCCGGAGATACTTCCTCCGGCCCGGAGAAACTCGGTCCAGGTCTTATACGTGAATAGATCAAGCCAATATTGGCGTTCCGCCATTGAACTTACGCCCCGAACATCCGTTCGAGGTAGTCGTTGATGTAGTGGTGGACCAGGAACTCGCCAGTCGAGAGCCGGCCCGGCTTGAAGCCGCGTGTCCCGACCCGCTTCTGCAGGGATTCGATCATCGGCCGGTCCTCCTCGGTGATGATCGTCATCAGCTCGTGCAGCTCCTTGACCCGATCCATCAAATCGGGCGCCAGGTCGAAATAGTTTTCCGGCACGGTGATGTACTGGCAAAGATGCGTACGGTTGGGGCCGAGCGGCCAGACGATGATCTGCGCGATCGAATAGGGCCGCACGAACGTCGTGAAGTTGGGCGTCAGGAACCCGGCACCGCCGAACATCGGCTTCGCCTTGATCTCGTCCGGGAGCCACGGCGCCGGCCCCAACGGCCGCAGCGAATCGAGCACCGGCATGTTGTTCTCGTAGAACGTCGCGTAGCCGCCGTGGCGCATCGGCGTCCACGGGTAGCTCCCGGGTTTCGGCCAGTTGACCAGCGTGGTCGGGTGCAGCGTCTGGAAGTGGTAGAGGTCGACGAAGTTCTCGTTGATGAGCTTCCAGTTGCAGTCGAAGGTCGACTCCATCTTGCCGGTCAGCTTGAAGCGGCCCTGGCCGAACCGGCCGAACGCGCCCGCGAACTCGGCGACGAACTCGGCGAGCGGCGCCGCGCGTTCGTCGAAATTGACGAACACCCAGCCTTCCCAGACGTCGAGCTTGACCGGCCTGAGCCGGCAGGTCTCGGGGTCGAAGCCTTCGACGTTGTCCATGAAGCCGGCGCCGAGCAGCTTACCCGACAAGTCGTAGGTCCAGGCGTGGTAAGGGCAGGTGAACTTGGCGGCGTTGCCGCGGCCGGCCGCGACCGCGACGCCGCGGTGGGCACAGGAGTTGTAGTAGGCGTAGAGTTGGCCGTCCTTGTGGCGCGACACCACGATCGGCTCGCCGACGATCTCGAAGGTCATGAAGTCGCCCGGCGCGGCGATCTCCTCGGCACGCGCGACCGCGAGCCAGTCCTTCATGTAGATCTTGTCTTTTTCGAGCGCGAACAGCTCGGGCGACTCGTAGATGTAGCCCGGCAGGTGCCACGCTTCCGCGAGCGGCAGGCGGCTCTTCTCGATGCCGCCGCCGATCGGGGTGCCGGGTGCGGCGCGGCCACGGCCGCCGCTCTTGCGCGGGTCGATGTTTTCGACGGTCGCCATCGCCAAGCCTCCCGAGGGATCGCGTCCTCGGCCCACCTTAGCCGAGGCTCTGCTTGGGCTCCAGCGCGGCCGGCGCGTAGACCGCCTGCGGCGCCTCGACCCCTTTGACGCGATGCGAGCCGACGGCGCGGACGTCCGCACCGGCCAGGTGGGCGAAAGCGGCCGAGAGCAGGACCGGCTCGCCCAACTCCTTGGTCAGGCTCTCGATCCGGGTGGCGAGGTTGACCGCCGGGCCGATCACGGTGAAGTCGAGCCGCGCTTCGCCGCCGATATTCCCATACATGACGTCGCCGACGTGGAGCGCGAGCCCGAACCGGATCGCCGGCCGGTTGGCGGCGGCGCGGGTCGCGTTGATGGCGGCAAGCGCCGCGCGCACATCGGCGGCGGCGGCGAGTGCGCTGCGGGCGACGGCGGTTTCGGCGTTCGTCGCCGTCACCGGGAAGATCGCGAGCAGCGCGTCGCCGATGAATTTCAGGACTTCGCCGCCATGGTTCGCGACCGCCTTGGTCATGGCGCCGAAATAGTCGTTCAGCAGCAGGATCATCTCGTCCTGCCCCAGGGTGTCGGACAGCGCGGTGAAGCCGCGGAGATGGCAGACCCAGATCACGGCATGGATGGTCTCGCCCATGCCGCGCTTGATCGCGCCCGACAAGACGCGCCCGCCGGCGACCGGCCCGACATAGGTGTCGAGCAGGGTCCGTGCGGTGCGATGGAGGGTGTGGATTTCGAGCACCAGGGCGATGGTCGGGGCGAGGTCATCGAGCGCCGCGAGGTCGGCATCCGCGAACCCGGTCGCGCTCCGGGTCGCCACCGTCAGCGCTTTGGTCGAGCCGTCGGAGAACGGAAGCGGCAGCGCGAGGTAGTCGGTGAACCCTTCGCGGCGAAGGTCGGGGATGATGCCGTACTCGCGGGGCTCGGCCGCCGCCCCGATCCGGCAGCGGACCTTGCCACCGCCGTTATAGACCACTTTGAGCGGGCTGTTGTCGTAGCTCCGAACGGTTGTGGCATCGAGGATCCAACGCCGTTCGACCGGCGCCTTGCCCGGTTCCCACAACACGCTCGCCGAGGAGATGTTGGGATGAAGGATCGGCACGCCGGTGGTGATGCGATCGACTGGGATGCCGGCGGCGCGCAACTTCTCGCCCAAAGCGTTCACGAACCGCGCCGCATCGCCTGAGCGGGCCGCTTCGGTCTTCAGCCAGCGGCCGACGTCGGCGACCGGATCGGCCACAGGCGCGGTTGTCGGCATGTCGAAATTCCCGACCCGGTCACGCGACGCCGTGGCGCTCGTCGAGGTCGCCCCAGCTCTTCAGCCGCTCGATCTTGATCGCGATCACCGGCAGTGCGGCGAGCGCCATCGCGCGGTACTGCGGGTAGCGCGTGCGCAGCCGCGTCACCGCCCAGTCGTGCTCGAGGCCGTTCTCGATCAGCTCGGCCCGGCCCCACGCCAT
>VGES01000119.1 GCA_016869765.1 Alphaproteobacteria bacterium | reverse complement strand
TTCCGCGCCAGGCAATGAGCCGCAACGCGCACGCGCCCGCAGACCGGCCGCTTGCGCGCGATTCGGCAGTGGGATATCTGCGCGCGCGCTATCCGCGCGGCCTGGTGGACGAGCCCCTGTTTTGGTCGCCGGCGGGCGCGCGTGCGGCCGAGGCCGCGCGCCGACCGCACGAGTGGCCGCGCATCCGGCCGTTCCTTGCGCCGAAACGTCCTTTGCCTTCGCCTTCCGGCCGGGCGCGCACGGTGCTGTTCGCGGACACCTATGCGGCCTGGTGGTTTCCCCATTCCTGGACATTCCTCAACGGCGACGAAGTCTTGCGAGCGATCTCGGCATTGGCGGGCGCCATCGACTCAATCCCCGATGTGCGCCTCGTCGTCCGCGCGAAGCCCAAACCGGAGTGCGACCTCGACGCCTTGATGCATCATGTGCGCCCGTCGGCAGCGTGCGAGGTCAAGATGCGGGATGTCCCCTTCGAAGACGATCTGGCACGCGCCGATCTTCTCGTCAGCTTCCACTCCACGGTCGTCGAGGAGGCCGTGGCGGCGCGCCGGCCGGTTCTGTTGTGGGGCGGGACGAACCGGCACCGATTCCTGCCCGCGCGCACAACGCCCCCTTCAAGCGCAAGCGACAGGGCCATCGTCTATGCCGCGGAGGCCAGCACCGCGCTCCCTCGCATGGTCGGCGCTATTCTTGAGGCCCATGCGAGGCGGCCTTTGACGGATCACGAGGTGGCATCCTACGTGTGGCCGCAGGGCACGCCGGACATCGACGATCTCGCCGCCGAGATCAATCGCCGGATCGGACATCACCGCGAACTTGATGGGAAGGAGTCTCCCCTTGCCACACGCTGACGCCGTCAATCGCAAGCGGGTTGGGATCGCCGGCATCGGCCCGGCCGGCCTGCAGCACGCCCGCGCCGTGACTGCCGCCGGGCATTTGGTAGCGGCCGCAGCCGCGGCTCGGGTGGATTCGCCAAACGTCGCGGGGTTCCTCGCGGCGGCCCCCGGAGCGCGGATTCTCGCGGGTCTCGACGCGCTTCTCGCGGAACCGGGCCTCGATGCCTTGGTAATCGCGCTGCCTTGGCACGAGACACCGCGCCACTTGCCGCGCCTTCTCGCAGACCCGCGCCCCATGCTGATCGAAAAGCCGATCGGCCTGACCGCGGACGCCATTGAATCGGCTTCCTCCCGGGCCGGCACCCATGCGGCTAACAAGATGATCGGTTTCAACCGGCGCTTCTATGACACGGCCGGCCGAGTCCGGCAGAGGCTGCAAGAGGGCGCGCTGCGTGCGGTTCGTCTGACGATCTCGGAGGATCTATCGCGCCAGACCCGCGCGCACGGACCCGAGATCGTGCCGCACCTCTTGGCGTTTTCCTCCGCGCACACGCTGGATTTGACGCTTCACCTGCTGGGTCCGCTCGACATCGTCAAACTTCAAGGCCACCGGGAGGCGTCCGCCCCCTTCTTGTCCATGAACGGCCTGTTGCAGACGCGCGCGGGCGTGCCCGTGCTCATGACGCTCAATGCCAGCGACCCGAGTCCCGCCGGGGTGTCGTTCGTGTTCGCCGATCACACCACGTGGACGCTGTCGCCGATCGAAATGCTGGCGGTGTACGATCGGTACGAGGTCGTCGAACTTCGGCCCGGATCGCAGATCCGGCGCTACATGCCCCATGTGCGCGAGTTTTTTGACGAATCGGCGGACTTCAAGCCCGGGTTCGTTTCTCAGATGGACGCCTTTCTATCGGGCCGCTTCGGCCCGGGCGCGACGGTTGGAGACGCCCTGGCGCTTCAACGCTTCATCGAGGCCATGACGGCCGCCGCGGGCGGACGATAGGACGCCAAAGGAGTTTGCGATGAGCGAGACCACCGCCCCACGCGGGCCGTCCAGTTACCGGGACCCGCACCTGGAGCACCGGAAGGCGCAGGAACGCGCGCATTTCTCGGGTGCCGCCGCCAAAGGCCCGATGGAAAGTCTCGTGACCATCGAACTCAACGTCACCGAGCTTTGCAACCGGAAGTGCGTGTTTTGTCCCCGTGTCGATCCGGCCGTCTATCCGAACCGGAACCTCAACATGGAGATTTCGCTCGCCGAGCGCGTGGCGGACGAGGTCGGGCGCCTTGGCCTCAAGTTGCGATTGTCATTTTCGGGCTATGGCGAGCCGCTTCTGCATCGGCAGTTTTCCGATTTGGTTCGCCTCTTTCGGCGCAAGCTTCCCGAGAACACAATCGAGATCAACACGAACGGCGACCGCCTGACGCCAGCGAAGGTGCGCGAGCTTTTCGATGCAGGCCTCACATATCTTTACATAAATCTTTACGACGGACCGGAGCAGCGGGAGCACTTCGAACGCATCCTTCGCGAGGCGGACGCGCCCGATGGACGTTGGAAGCTGCGGCCCCACTGGGTTGGGTCGGAGAAGGATTTCGGCCTCACGCTCAACAATCGCTCCGGCATGGTCAACGCGCCCGAGGCGGGCATCGGTCCGCTCGCGCGCGCCTTGGAAATGCGCTGCCACTATCCCTTCTACAAGATGATCGTCGATTGGAACGGCGACGTCCTCTTCTGTTCGAACGATTGGGGTCGCGAGATCGTGATCGGCAATCTCAAGACGCAATCGCTCGATGCCGTATGGATGGCGCAGCGCATGTACGAGGTGCGACGCCGCTTGATGGCGGGGGACAGGAGCAACAGTCCGTGCAGCAAGTGCAGCGTGCACGGCACGCTGTCGGGCGAGCCGAGCTTCCACCTGCTCGTCGCGCACTATTTGCGTACCGGTGAAATTCGCCGCGAGGACCTGCCGGCTGATCTCGCCGCACTGCCACATAACGGCGACGCGGCAAACCGACGATCGGAATGACCGCTGCGATGCCGACAATGTTTTCCGTTGAGTCCGACATCGAGAACCGCGAAGAGCGCGATGTCGTTGTGCTGGACGGGCGCGTGCGCCTCGGCAGTCGGGCGAAATTGACCGCCGGAACGCGCATCGAACCGCCGGTGCTCGTCGCATCGGGCGCACGCGTTCTGGTCGGCGTAACGCTTCGCAAGTACTCCTATGTCGGCCGCAACACCATTGTGACGCGCACCGACATAGGTCCGTACACCAGCATCGCCCACAACTGTCAGATCAACTACTTTCGCGGCCACCCGACCCAGTGGCTGAGCACGCACCCGTTCCAGTACGACGAGGGGAATTTCAAGTTCTGGAACGCCTATGGCAACTTCTCCAAACGCCCATTCGACGGCGAATCGACGCAGGCGCCGGTCGTCATCGGGCCGGATGTGTGGCTTGGGGCGGACGTGTTCATTTTCGGCAACGTTTCCATCGGGCCTGGGGCGGTCGTCGGGGCAAGGGCAATGGTCTTGGACGACGTGCCTGCTTACGGAGTTGCGATCGGTTCCCCGGCGGTGACCAAACGGTACCGCTTTGACAAGGTGACGGTTCGGCGCCTGCTGGACGTGAAGTGGTGGACGCTGGACGAAGACGTGTTGCGCGACCTGCCGTTCGAGGACGTGCAGTCGTGCCTGCGCCGGCTGGAGAAGCGCTGATGGCCGTCGCCACGCGTCGCTTTGGCGGCACCATTCCCTGTGGGGCCGACCCGATGCTGGACCAGCCGGCGGCGCTCCCGGATGGGAATTGCCTTTTCTTCTCGCACGGACGCGCCGCACTGCGATGGCTTGTCGCGTCTCGAGGGCCTTTCGAAGGTTTTGAGTTGGCGAACCTGGCACCATGTCGACCGCGCCACGATTGAAATCGCGTTTGGATCGTCCCCGCCTCGGCGGCGAATTGCCGGCGGGTGCCGATGGTGCGCCGGTCGCACCGTGGTCGCTACCCTCAGACGTTCTCGCCTTCAGCCATGGCCGCGCCGCGCTGGCCTGGCTTCACGCGTCGCGCGGGCCGTTCCGGTCCGTGCTGCACGCCGCCTATACCTGCCCGAGCGTGCCGGATTTTCTGGATCGACTGGGCCTCGCGCGCGACGCCTTCGATGTGGATGCGGTCGAGGCCGACGTGATCGCGGCCG
>VGES01000118.1 GCA_016869765.1 Alphaproteobacteria bacterium | reverse complement strand
TTCGGGCTATTCTTGAAGGAGTGCGAGTGGCGCTTCAACACCAGTGACCCATCCGAGCAACTAACCCAGATCAAACAATGGGTTAAGCGTCATCTCAGGTAGTTATCTGGGACAGCCCCAACTGTAATATATTGTCAAACCTTATACGGGGAATCCAAAGACACCAATTCGCGCGTCGTTTTGTCCGTCGCTTCGTGCACCGCAACACGCAACGGGAGGGACTGAAATGCGTACCAAGGTCGCTTCGCTATTCGTTGCCTTAGCAGTTGCCGTAGGAGCACTGCCGACCGAGGGTAAAGTGTTTCGATACGCGCATATGGGCGACGTTAATACCCTCGACCCCTATTCCTTCGACGAAACCAACCAACTCGGCTATCTGCTTAACGTCTACGAGCCCTTGGTAGGCCGCAGTACGCCCGAGATGAAGTTGGAACCGGGTCTCGCGACCGAGTGGTCGCAGGTCGAACCGACCCGCTGGCGGTTCAAGCTTCGCCGTGGCGTCAAGTTCCACGACGGCAGCGCCTTCAAGGCCGAAGACGTGTTGTTCTCGGTCGAGCGGGCCCAGCAAAAGACCTCGCAGGTCGGCTATCGCGTCGGCGGAGTCAAAGCCGTCGCGGTCGACGACTACACCGTCGACATGATCACCGAAGCGCCCAATCCGCTGCTCATCAACAACTTCTTCCATTGGTACATGATGAGCAAGGCATGGGCGTTAAAAAATAACGCCACGGTGCCTGGCGGCCTCGGCAGTACCGGCGACGCTTACGCCAACTTCAACACCAACGGCACCGGACCGTTCAAAGTCGTCAAACGCGAGCCCGACGTGCAGACCGTGGCCGAGCCCAACCCAGATTGGTGGGGCGAGAAGAAACACAACCTCACCCAGGCCGTATACAAGGTCATCAAGTCCGACGCCACCCGCGTGGCTGCGCTGCTGTCCGGCGAAATCGATCTGATCTATCCGGTGCCGCTTCAGGACATCGATCGTGTAATGCGTAACGCGACGACGTCAGTATTGTCGGGGCCAGAGAACCGTTCGATCTTCCTTGGCATGGACATGGCGAGGGACGAACTCCTGTACTCCGACGTCAAAGGCAAGAACCCATTCAGGGACGCCCGGGTGAGAAAGGCCGTCTATCAGTCCATCGACGTCAACGGCATCATTCGAACTGTGCTGCGCAATCAAGGCTCGCCGGCCTTGGGGGCGGCGCTATCGCCGGTCGTGCACGGCTATCCCACCCATCTCCAGCGCCATCCCTACGATCCCGACGCGGCGAAGAAGCTGTTGGCCGACGCCGGTTACCCCAACGGTTTCGGCGTGACGTTGGATTGCCCCAACGACCGCTACGTCAAGGACGAGGACACCTGTCAGGCCGTGGTCGGCATGTTGGCCAGGGTCGGGATCCGCGTGACGCTCAACGCACAGACCAAGGGCAAGCATTTTCCCAAAGTGTCGGCGGCAACGAACTACGATACCAGCTTCGCCTTGGTCGGCTTCGGCCCCGGCAACTTCGACGCCAGCTCTATCCAACAATTGATCCTCAATTGCCGAGCCAAGGACCAAGGGGCTTGGAACTTCGCCGGCCACTGCAATTCCGACATGGATGCTATCTTCAAGAAACTGACCTCGGAGTCGGATGCCAAGGTTCGCGACCCCTTAATCAAGCAAGTCTGGAACAAGGTGCACGAGGACGTCATCTACATACCCTTGCACCTGCAAAACCTCGCATGGGGCTTACGCAGAGGCATCAAGGCGGTGCAGCGGCCTGACGACGTCGTGGTCCTGAATTACGTCACAGTGCAATGATCGTGCCGTTCGGCCATCCTGTTTCGCGGAGCGCGGAGAGGATGGCCGAATTTCTTCGCCGCCGTTGATCGATGCTCGGGTTCGTCTTGCGGCGACTGATCGGGGCCGCCGCGGTTCTGCTTGCGGTCTCGATCCTTTCATTCGCGCTCTTCCAGTTCGTCGGCGATCCCGTTACTAACCTAGTCTCCATTGAAGCGACGGCAGCGGATCGCGAGCGGCTGCGCCAAGAACTCGGACTGGACGACCCCGTGGCGGTACAATTCGCCCGCTACCTCGGACGCGCCTTGCGTGGCGACTTCGGCGTTTCCTACCGGCTCCGTCAGCCGGTCGAGCGCCTGATCTCCGCGCGGGCGCCGGCCACTCTCGAACTCAGCTTTATGGCGGCGCTGCTGGCCTTGACCGTGGGAGTGCCGCTCGGCGTCTACACCGGCATCTATGCCCGAAGCTGGATTTCGCGAACGGTCTTGACCGTGTCGCTGATCGGCGTGTCGATACCGACCTTCCTGATCGGCATCTTGCTGATTCTGCTTTTTTCCGTGCAACTCGGGTGGTTGCCGTCTTTCGGTCGCGGCGAGGTCGTGGAGCTCGGTTGGTGGTCGACCGGCTTTCTCACCGCCAGCGGGATGAAGGCCATCATTCTGCCGGCCGTTACCCTATCGCTGTTCCAGATGACGCTGCTTATGCGCCTGGTGCGCTCGGAGATGCTGGAGGTCCTGCGCACAGACTACATCAAGTTCGCTCGCGCCCGTGGCCTTACCAACCGCGCCGTCCACTACGGCCACGCTTTGCGCAATACCTTGATCCCGGTCATTACCGTCACCGGATTGCAACTCGGCAGCATTATCGCCTTTGCCATCGTCACCGAAACGGTGTTCCAGTGGCCAGGTTTGGGTTTGCTGTTCGTGCAGGCCATGGGCACGGCGGACGTGCCGCTCATGGCTTGTTATCTCATGCTGATCGCACTGATCTTCGTCTCCATCAATCTGGTTGTCGACCTGCTGTACTTTGCCGTAGACCCTCGACTGCGCAGCGATACGGCTGAGGTGAGAATGGGGTAATTATGACTGGCGTCGAGAGCCGCTTTTCGACCTCGTTTTGGACTCAACTTCGGGACAGCGACGTCGGCTATGGGTTCCTTCGCTCGCCGTCGGCGATGGTCTCTGCTTTCGTCTCCGGCCTCAGCATTCTCGCGGCGGCGTTGGCCCCGTGGATCGCGCCGCACAACCCCTTCGACCCCGCCACCTATTCGCTGAGCGACGGCTTTTTGCCGCCATTCTGGATCGAGGGCGGAAGCGCGAACTACCTGTTGGGCACCGACGGCCACGGCCGCGACGTCTTTTCCAGCATACTTTACGGCGCCAGGATTTCGCTCGCTGTCGGCTTGAGCGCCGTGTTGCTGGCCGCCGGCATCGGCATCCTGCTTGGCCTCGTCGCGGGTTATTTCGGCGGTTACGTCGATGCGGCGATCATGCGGATCGCCGACGTCCAACTGACATTTCCGGCCATCCTGGCGGCTATGCTGATCGACGGCATCGCCCGAGCGGTGCTGCCGCGCGAGGCCCACGCCCATATTGCGATCTATGTCGTGATCTTCGCGATCGGCATCTCAAACTGGGTCCAGTACGCCCGAACCGTGCGCGGGTCCACCCTGGTCGAAAAAGGGAAGGAGTATGTTCAGGCCGCACGGGTCATGGGCCAAAGCACCGTGGTCATTCTGCTACGCCACGTCCTGCCCAACGTCCTCGGCCCGGCTCTGGTTATCGCCACAATCGGGCTAGCATTGGCGATTTTGACGGAAGCGACGCTGTCTTTCCTCGGCCTCGGACTTTCGGCGACCCAAGCCTCTCTCGGCACCTTGATTCGCGTGGGCAACGATTATCTATTTTCCGGCGAATGGTGGATTACCATTTTTCCCGGGGCCGCCTTGATCGCCATCGTGCTGTCGGTCAACGTTCTGGGCGACTGGTTGCGCGATGTGTTGAATCCGAGATTGCGGTAGTCGTACTTGCCCGACCATCTCGGTCAGGCCGAGGGAGTCGTCCAGTTCCCGGTAGGGGTGCAACCCGGCATCCGACGTGACCCGGGATCCACGGAACCCTAGCTTGAGGCGGCGGTCGAAAACAACCCCGTAAGGCCATTAAAGGTTCCTCGAGGGGATGTCCCGCGCTTTGTTGAACTTGGCGGGACGGGCGTTGCCGATTGGCGATGCTATGCTGCTTGCCGGTGTTCCTCAAGCCTGTCTCGGATCGTTTGCTTGGCCTGATGGGCAGCCTGTCAACGCCGGAGTAAAAATGCAT
>VGES01000117.1 GCA_016869765.1 Alphaproteobacteria bacterium | reverse complement strand
CGCGCTCAGGAAGACGATCGACGGCCGCAAAGCGGTGCAATCCTACGAGTACTTCAATCGGTACAACAGCGTGCCGACCAACAGCGAGCAAAAGAAAAAAACCCCCGACGTCGAACACCCGATCGTCCGCACCCACCCGTTGACCGGGCGCAAGGCGCTCTACATCTGTCCGGGCATGACCACCCAGATCGTCGGGTTGCCCAACGCCGAGAGCAAAGCGGTGCTCGAAGAATTGTTCGAGTGGTGCGTCCGTCCCGAGTTCGTCTACCGCCACAACTGGAAGTACGGCGATGCGGTCATGTGGGACAACGCCTGCACCATGCACCGGCGCGATCCGTTCGATCCGGAGTCGGAGCGGCTGATGAAGCGGACGACGATCCTGCCGCCGTCCGAGCTCGCGATCCCGTTCTAGACGCGTGACCGCCGTCACAGTGACTTTACCGATACTGTGACAACAAGCACCGTGCTCACGCCGTGCTGCGTTCGCGCGAGCGAATATTTGATCTACTGATTCAATGGCTTGCGCGGCGCGCTTAATGGAAGGCTGCGCTTCAACGCACGGCGAAAACGTCGCGAAAACTTGACCGTTTCGGACTCAAGATAGATTTCGAATCGTGTTCTAATAAAGCTTCTAGAGCGTCGCAAATGCTCATAAGAACATGGACAATCAAACCCAGCAGGATTGGATCGACGACGACCGGCGGGCAGCCTTACGTCGCCCGGTCCATGTCGAAGTCCAAGTCGAAAGCGGCGGGATTCTGTGGGGCGGATACTTGCGCGACCTGTCCGCGGTCGGCGCCGCCTGCGTCATGACGGCGTGTCTCGACGATTGTCCGCTTCGGGGCCAGGATGCTGTGCTTCTGTGGCTCAGCGACTCGGTCAGCGTTGCCGCGCGCGTCGTGTGGCGGCGCGAGCAAGAACTCGGGCTCGTGTTCGAGATCGACGAGCCGCCGCCGCCGCTCCTCAACTGAGGTCAGCTAGCTTCGGATCCGCTTCGGCGCGTCGGGAACGACGTCCGGGGCGGCGCACCCGGTCGGACAGCACTGGCCCGGCTGTTTGGCGTCGACGATCGCGCCTTTCTCCGCGCCCAGCGCTCCGCGATCGAGCAGCCGCTCGACCAGGTCGACTTTGTCCTGGAGCGGATAGTTCCGGAATATCTCGAGGCTCATGGCGGCCGGCGAGCCGCCGCCATGGAGGCTGATGGTCGAGTACCAGCCGCCGGTGCTCGACGCGGTCAAGTCCTCGATGAAGCGTGCGACCTCGATGCGGCGCTCATACGGGATGTCGTCGCGGCCACGGAGGACGTCGGCGAGCTTTCCGGCGGTCGCCGGGTTGTGGTCTTCGTCCGGACCCGGCAGGGCGACGATCAGCCCGCCCGATACTTCGTGCGCGATCCGGTGCATGTCGTAGATCTGGGTGCCGAGCAGCATTTTGCCGATGTTGGCGAACACGCGCTCGGGCTCGCACGCGCCCGAGGGGTCGATCAGGCCGTAGACCGACGCCGCGACGCCGCAGGCGTAGAAGCCTTCGACGATCTTGATCAGCTCGACCATGCGCTCCCGCAGGTGCGACGTTCGGCCGAGTTCGAGCCCGTTGGCCTCGCTCATGAGGACGCCGGCGCCGATCAATAGGTCGCCGAATCCGGCGCGCGCGCCGATGCAGGTCTGGCGATGATGGGTGGCGTAGGCCTGGGTCAGGAATTGGGAGTGTTCCCACTCGCGGCAGAGGAAGACGCGGTCCCACGGGACGAACACATCCTCGAACAGCGCGACGCCGGTCGACTGGCCGTACTTGGCGCTGAATTTGGCCGCGGCCTCGCCGGGCCGTCCTGCCGGGCGCGCGACGATCGTGAGGCCCTCGGCGTCGAGCGGCACGGCGCAGCAGACCGCGAAGTCGGCATCGGCTGCGGTCATGTTGCGCGACGGCATTACCAGTAGTTCGTGGACGTAGGGCGCCGCGGTGATGATCGCCTTGGTGCCGGAAATGACGATGCCGTCGGGCCGCCGCTTCTTGACATGGACGAAGGTGTCCGGATTGCGCTGTTCGTGCGGCCGCTTCGAGCGATCGCCCTTGGCGTCGGTCATGGCGATGCCGAGCACCAGGTCCTGATCCTGGACGCGATGCAAATATTCGACGAATCGGGCGTGGTAGTTCGTGCCCTTGTCGGCGTCGATCCGGTGAGTTGCCTGGTAGACCGCGTTGAAGCCGTCCTGCGTCAGGTAGCGCTGGGCGCAGCCGGTGTACTGACACACCAGACGCACCGCTTCGAGCTTGTTCAGAAGGTCGCGGGTCGAGCGGTTGATGTGGTTGAACCGGTTGACCTCCTTGCCGGTCGACTCTTCGGTCGCCAGCATCAACGGCTTGTATTTCGGCTCCAACGCGAAGTCGTAGGTGAGGGCGATCGCATCGACCCCAGGCTTGAGCGCGGGCGCATCCGCAACCGATCCGATCCGCTCGCCGTCGACATAGACCACCGGCGTCATCGCGCGGAGCGATTCACGGTAGCCGGCTCCCGACATCAGCATGGGCGCTCTCCCCTCAAGACACACGGTTATAGGAGTTGACGCGCGGCCTTGGCAAGCACGCTGCGCGCGCGGTCGGCCGATATCCCCTTGGTGCATCGAGAAATTCAGGCTATCTCTCGGCCCATGGCGAGCCGCGGGCGGAGCCTGCGGCGGGGAGGGTTCATGACGACCGTTACGCCGCTCGCCGGCATTCGGGTGCTGGACGCCGCGACCTTTGTCGCCGCGCCCTACTGCGCGACCATGCTGGCCGAGTTCGGGGCCGAAGTGATCAAGGTCGAACTGCCGGGATCGGGCGACCCGGTCCGCAAATTCGGGACGCCGACCGAGTGCGGCGACTCGCTGGTGTGGCTCTCGGAAGGGCGCAACAAGAAATCGCTGACGCTCGATCTGCGCAAGCCCGAGGGGGCCGAGATCTTTCGCAGGCTGGCGAGCGTATCCGACATCGTCTGCGAAAACTTCCAGCCCGGAACGCTCGAACGCTGGGGCGTCGGGTACGACACGCTGGCGGCCTTGAACCCGCGCCTCATCATGGTGCGGGTGTCGGCGTACGGACAGACCGGCCCTTACCGCGACCGGCCCGGGTTCGGACGGATCGCCAACGCCTTCTCGGGGATCTCCTACCTCGCCGGCTATCCCGATCGCCCGCCGGTAACGCCGGGATCGGCGACGCTCGCCGATTACCTGTCCGGCGTCTACGGCTTCGCCGGTGCGCTGCTCGCGCTGCAAAGCCGCACCCAGACCGGCCGGGGACAAGTGGTCGACATCGGACTTTACGAATCGGTCTTCCGTATCCTCGACGAGTTGGCGCCGGCCTATCAACGCACCGGCTTCGTGCGCGAACGCATGGGCCCCGGGACCGTCAATGCAGTCCCGCACAGCCATTATCCGACCAAAGACGGGCGCTGGGTGGCGATCGCCTGTACCAGCGACAAGATTTTCGCGCGCCTGGCCGACATCATGGGCCGGCCCGATGTCGCCGGCGGCGGCCGGTTCGGGACCTACCAGCAGCGGGTCGCGGCGCGGGACGAGGTCGATCGGTTCGTGACGGCGTGGACGTCGACCCTCGCGCGGGCCGAGCTGCTCGCGCTCTGCGACAAAGGCCAGGTCCCGTGCGGGCCGGTTTATGCGATCGACGAGATTTTCGCCGATCCCCAGTACATGGCGCGCGACGACATCGTCACCGTCCGCGACCCGCGGGTCGGCGAGGTAGCGGTTCCGAACGTGGTGCCGCGGCTCACCGAAACGCCAGGCGCCGTCAAGTGGCTGGGGCCGGCGCTCGGCCAGGACAGCGATCAGGTCCTGCGCGACCTGGTCGGGCTCTCGCTCGACCGGATCGCCACGCTCAAGGCCAACGGCGTGGTCTAACTAAGAGAGGTCCTGACGAAGAAGGACCTTAAAGGAATGGAGAGGCGGCCTCTTCATCAATCGTCTGCATCCACCATTGCCCCGAGTGCGTTAACCTCTCGCTTCGCCATAATTGTCGCGACAACCGCAATACTGTTCCCCGTCAGCACCCCTGAGACAGATTGATGTGTTTGGCTAGCGGAGGATTTTCGGCTCATCGTCACCGTTGAAGGGGATGAGGATGAGACCGATGAAACAGACGCCGCCGAATGGCACGGCT
>VGES01000116.1 GCA_016869765.1 Alphaproteobacteria bacterium | reverse complement strand
CACCCTTCAGATCAGCGCCCCCGTCCAGCCAGGAAACAGTGGAGGTCCGTTGCTCGACCTGAATGGCCGCGTCATCGGGGTCGTCGTCGGCAAGCTCGACGCTCTCAAGGTCGCACGTGCCACCGGCGACATCCCGCAAAACGTCAATTTCGCGGTCAAGGCATCCGTCGTCCGGAACCTGCTGGATGCGAACGGGGTTGAGCATAAGTCCGCAAGCCCAGGCCGAACCCTGTCGGCGGCCGACGTTGGCGAACTGGCACGCAAGTTCACGGTTCGCATTGAGTGCTGGAACTAAGGGTAGATGACGTAGATGACACCAACTGGGGTGATTGCGTGGAGGAGTGTTTCGGGCTCATCGTGACCAGAGAGGGAACGAGCATGAGCCAGAAGTCAGGGCCGTCGCAGACGGCCGAACAGCACGTCCGGGAGGTCCGCCGGCGGAGGCGCAAGCAGTATTCGTCGGAAGAGAAGGTCCGCATAGTGCTGTCGCGCCTGCGTGGCAAGCATTCGATCGCGGAACTATGTCGGCGCGAATGACCGGTTCGGACGAGCAGGGGCGCGACATTGAGTTTCAGTCAGAGGGCTACTACGCGCTCGATCTTGTGTCCGGCCTGCCGAATGACGGGTTGATGAGAAATCGACTGGAAATGAAAAGGGGTGGCCTGCGGCAGGGCGCCATCGATACCATTCTGACGATGAAAACGACCTACTAGTCCGTTCTCATGCCCACGCTTATTTGGCTTGACAGGGGAATCCGATGCTGCTCAACAGAGACCGTGCCTACGCCGTCATGGACAAGTACAAACTCGACGGGCTGATCGCAGCGCAGCGGGCGAACATCTACTACCTGTGCGACTTCTACGCTCACACCCTCGAAGTCGAACGCCATTTCACGATGTTCGCGTTCCTGCCACGGCGCGGCGAGGCCGCAATGTCGATCGGTCTCACCGAACATGGCCGCCTGGCCGAGCACGGGACCTGGGTCCCCAAGGTCTACGTCGTCACCGGTCGCGTGTCCCCGACGGCAGCCAACGTGGGCGCCAAGAACCTCGAGGCCGATGTCACCCGCGATCCGGCCGCCAAATACATGCTGCGTCCGAACCCGGTGTTGACCAAACACGAGCAGTTTTGGGCAGAGGCCGTCCGCAAACGGAAGGACACCATGGTACCGACCGCCGCGGAGGCGTTGCGACGTATGGTGGTCGATGCTGGTCTCGGCAAGGGTCGGCTGGGCGCGGACGATCCGCGGGTGATCGACTGGCTTCACGCCATGGGCGTCGATGGCGTGACCGGCATCGATGCTTCGAATGTCTTCCGCGAAATCCGCATGGTCAAATCGCCCGCCGAGATCGAACTCCTGCGCAAATCGGCGCTCTTCAACGAAGAGGCGGTGGAAGCGACGATCAAGACCCTGCACCTCGGCGCCACGCAAGAGGAACTGGAGCGCATCTACAAGACCGAACTGGCCAAGCGCGACGGCCACGGCATCTACATCTTGTTCAGCATGATCAGTGGATTGCGCAGCGGCAAGATCGTCGCCGGCGAGCCCTTCATGGTCGATGCCCTGGGGACATACAAGGCCTACCACGGCGACCTCGGGCGAACCGTCGTCTTCGGGGAACCCGACGCAGAGACCAGGAAGCGTGATCGCGCGATGCAAAAAGGTTGGCAGGCGGCGTGCGAAGCGATGAAGCCGGGGGCCAAAGGCTCAGACATCGTCAGGACCGTGATGACGGTGGTTCAGAAGGAAGGATTCCCGACCTTCAACCACAGCGTCGCCCACACCGTGGGCCTCGAGCACACCGATCACCCGATTCCCATCGGCCCGACCGGTATGGGTGCCGTTCCCGACTTCACGATCGAAGAGAACATGGTGCTCAACTTCGACATGCCCTATCAGGAATGGGGCTGGGGCTCGATGCACATCGAAGATACGCTGCTCGTCACCAAGACGGGCTTCGAACCGCTGACCAGCTTCAAGACCCAGCTACGAGTCTTGTAGGGACCGCGCGCCGGTGGGGCGTTCCCGGAGAGCGTGTGGAGCGGCTGCGGCGCTCGCCGTGCTGCTCGTGTCCTCTGGCCACGATGCCGCTGCACAACAAGGCCGTCGTGGCCAGAACCGGCCTGCGCCACCCGAGGCCGGCGATCCCAATTCGCCGTTTTCGATCCGCGCCGCGCGTGAGCGCCAGGAACAAGCGGGCTTGATCGAAACCGGTATCCGCGTGTTTTTCGCTGAGAACGTGAATTGTCCTGGCGTTGCATCGCCCTTCGGCGCCCAGACACGCCACGACGGAAGTTCAAGGGTGGGCGAGGCCAACAATGGCTTCCACGCCGGGCTGGACATTTCATCGCCCGAAGGAACGCCGCTCCTGGCGATCGCCGACGGCGTCGTCACCGAAAAGCGCGAGGGCGGGCTTCTCGCCGGGATTCAGATCTACTTCCAGCACAGTCCGGCCGATACCGGGTTTCCGGTCTGGCTCTACTCCAAATATCAGCATCTTCGCGAACCATCGCCGCTCGCCGTGGGCGAACGCGTTCGCGTCGGGCAAGTGATCGGGTATTCGGGGCGAACGGGAACCGTCGGTGGCCACTACGGCGCTCGGGGGTACCCGCACCTTTACCTGTCGCTTTACGTCGGCGCCGACGAGGCGTTCGTCGTCGGTCCAGGTGGCGCACTCCCGGTCCAAGGTAGGTTTCTCGATCCGCTCGCGATCTACACCACGGGCCCTTTGGACAATCATCAGCTGAAAGACTTGCCAGGGCCGCGGAAGCTCGTCGTTGCTCCCTACAAATTGGCGGACGGTCGCACGGTCCCGTCGGACACGCGGGTGGTTTGGCCCTATCTTTGTTCACCATGGTGAGAAGCCTGCCTCGGTTCGAATGCCTTCCCCGGTGAAACCATGAGCCTCGCTCAGATCCCCATCGTTCATGCCATCCTCGATGCCAAGCCGCTCGGGGTCGAGATCCAGAAGCACTACCACTTTGCCGAGCCGTTTCACTGCGAACTCTTGGTTCGCGGCATGAACGATGTCTATCTGATCCGCACGGGTGGCGAGCGGTTTGCCGCACGTTGCTATCGCCACGACGGGATGCCCGAGGCCAAGGTGGCCTATGAGGTGGCATTCCTCGCCCACCTCGACCGTGCCGGCGTTCCGGTGCCTGCGCCCATCTCGACGACGAACGGCACACTGCATTTCATGGTCGGAGGACCGGAAGGCCCACGCGCCGTTGCCGTGTTCCGCTACATCGAAGGGAACGTCCTGTTCCAGAATCCGACGCCCGTGCCACATGCCCGTCGCCTCGGCGAATACCTGGCGCGCATTCATTTGGCCGGTCGCGATTTCCACTTCGAACCCCGCCGCGTCATCGACCGCGCGGGACTGATCCGTAACGGTATCGAGGATCTCGTTTGGTTGTGCAGCGATCGGCCCGAGGACGCTCAGTACTACCCTCGGGCCAGCGTGGCCGTGGCCGACGCGCTCGACGCGCTCGACCCGAAGGCCATGCCCTATGGACCGTGCCACGGGGATGTCCATGCCCACAACGCCTTCGTCGACGATCGCGGCAGGTTGACGGTGATGGATTTCGAATCGTGCGGCGAGGATTTCTGGGCCGCAGAACTGATCAGCTTCACGTGGGCCGGACGCAAGAACCGTCTGCCAGAAGACGTGATCGCGGCGTTCCACGACGGCTATGACTCGGAGCGTCCGCGCTCGGCCGCGGAACGCGCGTGCGAACCGCTCCAAGGAAATTCGTATTCATCGCCTGCGCCATGCGCGCAGCATCGCGCCAGTACAGCGCGGCGAGAGGATTGAGACGCCAGCTTTCCGCCTGCGGCTCGATGATCGTCTGGAGCTTCCGGACAGAGAGGCCTTTCTTCAGCTAGGCGGTTGGCGCCTCACCGACTATTCGGCCACGCTGAGTGACCAAGAGTTTGCAGTGGGGGAATCCAGCGACCGTTACCTTATCGATCTTGCCGGGCAGCGGATTGAGGTGCGGCACGCGGACCAGCAGAAGCAGATTGACCTGGGGACCATTCGCGTTGGTTGGACGGAGGGGGAACTTATTCGCTGGCTTGACAGTCAAATCAAAGCCCTCGACCTGGCACAGGCCGACAAGTTGGAATTCTGCCGAAGAACGGTGGAGTACCTGACTGGCCCGCGCGGTTTGACGCTGGAAACGCTAGTACGCTTCAAATTTCCGCTACTTCAGGCGGTCAGCCGGAAGATCGAAAGCCATCGTTCGGAGGCGGCGGAGAAGGGTTTTCAACAATCCCTGTTGGGCAACGATCCGGCACTTGTTTTGTCCTTCGATCCAGCCCATGCCTTCACGTTTGACCGCACACGCGGCTACCGACGGCTGTTCATTCTGTTGCGGGACCAGGGTGAACCATCAGGCATCAATCGCATCTATCGGCTCTATCGCGAGGAGGGACTGACGGTTCGTAAACGCCGTGCCCGGCGGCGG
>VGES01000115.1 GCA_016869765.1 Alphaproteobacteria bacterium | reverse complement strand
CGCCGGGGCCGTCATCTTCGACGAGATCAGCCGCTGCCGGCCGGACATCCAGAACAAGCTGTTTCCGATCATCCACGAGCGCAAGGTCCAGGGATTGCCACTCGAGGGCCTTCGCTACCGCTGGGCGGCGATGAACCCGCCAACTACCGATGATCAGGATTCCGGATATCTCGGCTCCGAGCCGCTCGACACGGCGCTTGCCGATCGCTTCGCTTTTGTCGTCGAAATGCCTGCCTGGGGCTCGCTGAGCGAAGACGAGCAGATCGCCGTCATTCAAGCTGAAGATACGGCGCTCGATCCGGACGCGGTGCGAAGCCTTGCCCACACCATAGGCCGCACGCGCAGCGCCCTGTCCTCGATCAGGGACGTTCTCGCTGACGGCGTAGCGAGCTACGTGCGGACCCTGGTTGCCTTGCTGGGGCAGGCCGATCTCGCCCTGAGCCCGCGACGGGCCGGGATGATCTACCGGTCCATATTTGCGGTCCATGCCGCAGCGATTGCGATCGATCCGTCGGCTTCGCCGTCAGACTCTGCCCTGCTCGCCGTGCGCAACTGTCTGCCGCAGCGCGCCCAGGGCCGGTCCATTCCGGAACTCAAGATCCTGGCAGCGCATCGCGAGGCCTGGCGCCTCGTCAGTATCAGGGCTGACGACCCGCTTCGCGCCATCCTCTGCGCGTCAGGACCGCTCGAGCGTTTCCGGCTCGCGGTTGCGAGCCGGGTTCTGCCCAAGGGCGAGTTCTCCCGTGTCGTTGCCGACACCATCGCGCAGCTTCAGCCGGGGGGCCGGGAGGCGGTGATCGTGCATCTGTTCGAGACGGGAGCGGTCGGGCGGTTGAATGCGGCCGTCGCCGGTCAGGCAGCCGAGATCTACCGCGATGTGGCCACCCCACCGAGCTTCTCGGAAACGGTTTACGCGTCGAACACGCGGTTCCAGACCTGGTCGAAAGTGAAGGATCTGCTGTCGCAGCTGGATCCTTCCGATCCCCGTGCGCATTTGCGCGCGAATGCACTGGCGGCAGCGTTTGCGCGCAAGGAGCTGGCAACCCCGGACGATGCCGAAAAAGCCTTCCAGTCCTATGCCGCCATCGAGACCGAGTTGAGGGCGGCATGACCGGGACTGACCGCGGCACGCTGCTTCACAACATGTCGGCGCCACCCAAGTCGGTGGTGAAGTATTCGGGCCTGGCCGATCTCGCGATTGCCGCCGGGCCGGGAGGCTCCGGGGGCGCCGGCATGAAGGTCACAGGAAAGGGTGTCTTCGGAACGCCGGTTCGGTTCGTGCTCCCTGCGGACCTCGCCGAAAAATCGTTCGCCGACATCCTTCGCCACCTCGAGGTCGATCCTTCGTCCGACCCCAAACGGCAGCTCATTGGCCTCATCAACGCCCGCGCCAACGAATTGCCATTGCCCGACGCCTGCGTGGTGATCCCGGCTGCGGAGGCCCACGAACTCGTTTGGGCGGACGCGCTGTCGGCATTGTCCATCCTGTCCAAGTGCTCGGACTGCATATGGCTGCGCGCCAAAGACCCGGCGCTCAAAGCGGCTCTCGTCCGTCAGCAGGCATCCCTGCTCGTTCCCCCGCTTTTTGCCGGACGTCTTCGGGAGACATGAAATGAACATCGCATCTAGACAGTCCACGGACCCTGAGGCGGCACCGACGCCCCTAGCCGAGCGGATACTTGACGCGTTTCCGAGCGGATCCTACGCCCTGTCGGCGTTGCTACGGCTGCTCGACATCGTCGAGAGCAGGAGCATCCCGACGGCAGCCGTCGAATGCCTTGCCCAGCCACGCCTGCTGATCAATCCGGACTTCGTCGCGAAGCATGCGCAAACGCCGGAAAAGCTCCTGCTCCTGGTCATGCACGAGCTCCACCACGTGCTGCTCGGGCACACCACCCTGTTTCCCACGGTGACCCCGTCCCAGAACTTCGTATTCGACACGGTCATCAACGGCGTCATCTCCCGGATGTTTCCGGACCCCGAATACACGTCGTTCCTGACCGACTTCTATGACGCGAAGAGGTTCCCCGAATGCCTGCTGCGGCCTCCGCCGGGCTGGCCGAAGCGGAACCTGGTCGCCAGAGGTATTCTCACGCTGAAGGAGCCGCTGCGTTCACTGGCCTGCGACGTCCATGCAGCCCTCTATTCGGACACGGGCGCCACGTACCAGGAAGTGTTCAAGCTGCTGCCGAAACTTCTCGGCGACAAGGTGACCGGGGGCATCCCGCTTCTCGGAGGTCATTCCGAGGATGGTGCCAACGCCGGCGGGCTGGAGACGCGCTCGCCCATCCTGTTCGATATCGTCCGCAGCGTCGTCGAACAATGGCCCCAGCCACCCGATCCCATAAGGGGCCGATCTCTGGCGAGCGTCCTCGAAGCGGGGCGTATTAATCCCCGAAAGCTGCCGTCGGCCCGGGCGACACTGCGATCGCTGATCCGCAAAGTGGCAGACGCCGGTCCCGCCGGCCGCGTGCGGCGACTGGGCATCGACAAGCTGGCGGTACCGGCCCCCATTCCGACGCTGGATCGACGCACCTCGGTCTTGAGATCGCTGGGGTTCGAGCCGCTTCTGCATACCGGGAATGTCCCCTGGCGCCGCCGGGTGCCGGCAGGCGAGCGCGTTCATGTCTATCTCGACGTGTCCGGCAGCATGGGCGGCGTCAAGGACGCCCTCTATGGCGCGATCCTCGACTGCCAAGCCTGGGTTCAACCCACCGTGCACCTGTTCTCGACCCTGGTCGCCGACATCGATCTGGCCGGACTTCGCAAAGGGATATGCAAAACGACCGGCGGAACCGCCATCACGTGCGTGGCCGAACACATGGAGGCCCATCGTATCCGTCGCGCCTTGATCGTGACCGACGGCTGGGTTGGAAAGCCACACGGGCATCATCAGCAAACGCTCTCGGCAGCGAAGCTGGCCGTCGCCCTGCTCGGAACTTCGACCAACGCGGACGATTTGTCCGAGGTTGCCAATTTTACCGCCCACCTGACCTTAGGAGCCTGATCATGTCCTTCCGCATCCTCCCCGCCGAGTTTGTATTCCCCGGTCATCCCGACAAGCTCTGCGATGCCATCGCCGATGCCCTCGTTGCCGAGGCGATAAGCCGTGAGCCACGCGCACTGGTCGGTGTCGAAGTCGCCGTGCATCGCGACCACGTCATCGTTACCGGGCGCATCGCGTGTCATGCCGCGACCAAGATCGATGTCGATGGCATCGTGAGGGGGATCTATCGATCGGCGGGCTATGGGGATGGCTGGTATCCGGCCCCGGATGAACTCAAGATCGACAACCAGCTTTGCCTCGGCCCGCTCGAGGAGGGCGAAGCGGAGTTCAGGGAACTCTCCGACGACCAGGCGATTTGCATCGGCTACGCGATCGATCTGCCGCAGACAAACTATCTCCCCGTCGAGCAATGGGCAGTTCGCGCACTGGCGCAGCGCCTGCATCGCCTGAGAACCGAAAAGCCGGAACTTGCTCTCGGACCCGATGGCAAGGTCATCGTGTTCGTTCGGGACGAAGGCTCAAGCTGGGCTCTTGACGGGTTCAGCTGTTCGCTTCAGCAGCGCGATCGTGCCGACGACATCGCGCTGCACCGCGCGGTGCGCCTCGCCGTCGAGGAACAATTGAACCAGCTAGCGACCGCTCTGCCGGGCCTGTCGCCAAGGCTGCCCGAGACGCTGACCGTCAATGGTGCCGGCGCCTTCGATGTCGGCGGTCCCGAGGGCGACAACGGGCTCTCTGGCAAGAAACTCGTCGTCGATGCCTATGGTCCGCGGGTTGCCATCGGCGGCGGGGCCTGGTCGGGCAAGGACTTCTTCAAGGCCGACCGCGCCGGCGGCCTGCATGCGCGTCGTCTGGCAAAGCTGGCGGTCAGGCTCGGTTTGGCGCAGGAGGCTTGGGTGACGCTCGGCTGGTTTCCAGGAGACCGCGCGGCTCGAGTGCTTCAAATACGGACCGAAAAAGGCGATCTGCCAACCGCAACCGCGCTGACCGAGATAGTTGATCTTAGCCTCTCTCATAGCGGCGAGCAGTTCAGCATTCCCGATTCTCTCATTGAGTTAGCAAGATGGGGGCACTTCGCGGAAGGCAACCTGCCGTGGGAGAATACGGGCAGGCTATAATGTTTGTGCTTCTATGAACCGGCTTTAAACCGGCGAGCCAACTCATCTCAGTGAAGAATTCAGGTGAGTTAGGGATCGTGCCCAAAGCGATTTTGACGCTACATTTCGATCTCAGCTTATCTCGCACCCCGAGAAAGATTCGAAACGCCCGAAATTCGAACGCCGAATAACGCTGGCAAATCAGCCGCTTAAAAATCCGTACTGTTTTGGTGAAGTCAGGAGGTTTGGAGAAAACGGGCGGGAGAGAGACGAATTCGGGCTCCGGCGCGGTTCACTCGGTCAACAGCTTTGGCGCGTGAACCGCCCGGATACTGGGGTTTTCGTCGGTACCGCCCGGAGGCGGAGAGCGTTGTCTCGATAGAAGTTGGCGGAGGGGACGAA
>VGES01000114.1 GCA_016869765.1 Alphaproteobacteria bacterium | reverse complement strand
TGCCTTACGGAAAGGAGTTCTACATTCGTGATCCGGACGGCTATATTCTCGGCTTCATCGAACCCGTAGCGAGTGAAGGTGAATCAAACGCCTAACCGCGCAATGAACCCGACCGTTCAACAGCAGCGCTTCGCGTGCTGTTGTCCGGCGGATTATCGCGATCGTTAAGCTGATATGGCTTCTGTTTGTCAAGAGCGCGCACAGATTCCTCTGCATGTGAATCAGATGTCCATCAAGCCCGTTGCCGGACGGGGAACGCGACGGAGCCTGTTGCTGCCACCCGATGGTGGTTGTGCGACGGTTGTTCAGGCTGATATGCGAGGGTTGGATACCTCAAGACATGGATTCGTCGCGGGGCTGCCTTCGCTCTAGGGTCTGAGATCAGCGGACATGCAATCTTTCGACGCCATGCCCGCTGCACCAATAACGTTGTCGAGGTTTCCCCAGTGGCCGCGGCTGCGCCGCGTTCCCCCTCCGGCATCTGACGGTGTTGGTGCTGGCCTCCTTTCATCCGTTGGCGTGCGGGTCGCTGCGTGCGCGGGCGTTGCGCCTGGCCAACCAGGCTGACACCCGCTGATCGATCTCCGTGACGGTACTCATGCCAGAGCGTCGGCGCCGCCTCTCCGGTCACATCACCAATCTCGTCCGGCCGAGACAGCCCCAATGTCTTCTCGATGGCCTTTTGCCCGCCAGCCAAGCCAACCCGCTTCGCCAGAAAACGAAGATCTACGTGGGCCTTGGGCAGCCGAACCTCGGGCCACTCTTTCCGAAGGAACTTCAGGTCGAAGGCGGTTCCGTTGAACGTAACAAGACAGGCCGCTTCGGCCAGTATCTCGGTAATCTGGTGCCGGGAACTTCCCCGGACGCAGCAACTGTAAGACCCGTTGTGCCCAATTCCGACTAGCGTGAGGTGGTCGTAGTAGTGGCTCAGACCAGTCGTCTCGACATCGAGAAAGACCACACGCTTGGGCGAGGTTAGCGCGATCCGAAAATGCTCGGAGCGCGGTAACCGTTCGGCAAAAAAATCAAAATCGCCGAGTTCGAGGGCCCGTCGGGAAAGCTCAAGTTGGTGTTGAGCATTGCTCTGCTGATCATCCGCGAAAAGCGATCGCTGACCGACTAGGGTTCGTTCGTACTGGTCCCAACTGAAAATCCCTGCCTTCCAGAGCGCGAGTTCTTTCTTGGGACCAATCCCGGACAGATGCAGAAAAGTTCTGGACAGCATTACCGATCTTCTTACGACAAGTCGTCGCGCTAGCGCTATCGGTGTCCGATCGGCAGCGGTTGTCACGAACCGATGGGCCGGCGCTGCCCCGAAGTGGCCTTTTGACGATCGCTCGCGTCCGCGCCCCCTGCGATTTGCGATCCGTCATCGGCGGCCCCATCGGAGCCCGCGTCACACCGACAAACGAGCATACTGCCGCCACGAAGGCGAGGAGAACAAGGCACCGCGTTCGGAACCGCGCCGCCGTCGATGCACGAGGGTGGCCCGCCAGCCGCTGCTTGCGCTATGGTCGGGGCAGCGAGGGGGAGTCATGGGCACGACGCCAGCCGTACGCCGACACTATGTCGAGGGCCGCTGGGGCCAGTTGCATTTCTACCGGGCGGCGCCGGAGCGCCCGAGCCGCCGGCCGCTCGTCTGCTTTCATCTCTCACCGTCGTCGGCCCGGATGTACGAGCCTTTCATCGCCGAGATGGGCCGCGATCGGCTGGCGGTCGCCGTCGACACGCCGGGCTATGGCGGCTCCGACGCCCCGCCGCGGCCGCCCGACTCTCTGGGCGAATATTCGGCCGCCCTCGGCGACCTCCTGGACGCGCTCAAGCTCGAGTCGGTCGACCTGTTCGGCGCCCACACCGGGTCGCGGCTGGCGGTCGAACTCGCCCACCAGCGCCCCAAGCAGATTCATCGCCTGATCCTGTTCGGTGCCGCCGTTTACACCGAGGCGGAACGCGCGGCGCAGCAGCGCACCTACGTCGAGACACCCAGAGACACCGCGATCACCGGGGCCTACCTGGCCAGACGATGGGACGGCTGGTGTTCGTGGCGCTGGCCGGGCGTGAGCGATGCCATGGTGCTGCGGAGCTACGTCGCCTCGCTCGACAACTTCGAGCGCTCCTGGTGGGCCCACAACACCGTGTTTCGCCACGACATGGGTGCGCGGCTGAAAGCGCTGGCGCAGGAAACGATGGTGTTGTGCTGCAAAGACGACATCTACGAACCGACGCAGCGCGCCAAGGACTGGATCAACCGCGGCCGCTACGTCGAACGCGCCGACTGGGGACACTGGTTCCTCGAAGTGAAGACCGCCGAGGCGGCGGACCTCGCCCGCGGGTTCCTCGATTCCTGAGCCGTCGATGGCAGGAGTTTGGATGTGTTGAACGATCGACAGGTGGAGGAGTTCCAACGAACCGGGGCGTTGTTCTTTCCCGGTCTCTTCTCGCGCCAGGAGGTTGCCGTGCTGCAGCGCGCCGCCGAGGAGACGGCGAGTCGCCCCGGCCCCAACGTGACCCCGGAGATGGCCACCGATTCGGTACGCATGGTGCACGGCTCCCATCGCGAACACGATGTGTTCGCCAACCTCTGCCGGCACCCGCGGCTGGTCGGCCCGGCCGAGCAACTGCTGGGCGAAGGCATTTACGTCCACCAATCGCGCCTCAACTACAACGCCGGCATGGGCAGCGGTGGTTTCGACTGGCATCAGGATTTCGCCACCTGGCACACGGTCGACGGCCTGCCCGAGCCGAGGGCGCTCATGATGACGGTGTTTCTCGACGACGTGACGCCGGCAAACGGACCGTTGCTCTACATCCCGGGTTCTCATCGGCATGGTGTCATCGACGACTTCGAGCCGGTCAGGGATCGCAACGGCAACGTGCTGATGCGTCTCGCCGAGCGGCGCTTGCGGGTGCTGGTCGAGGATGGCGGCATCGCGGCCGGTCTTGGCCCGGCTGGCTCGGCCCTCATCATGCACTGCAACGTGGTACACGGTTCGACGCCCAACATCTCGCCCAACCGACGCGCGCTCTATTACGTGAACGTCAATGCCGTCTCGAACCGACAGCGGACGTTCAAGCGAGCCGAATATCACGCCGGCACCGACTTCACGCCGCTACAGCCGGTGGCCGACGACGCGCTGCTGCGCTTGGCCGCCTGAAAGGTCGATGATGTCAACGCTCGAACAGCGCATCGCGAGACTCGAGGCGATCGAGGAGATCAAACAACTCAAAGCGCGCTACTGCGCGGTGGGCGATGCGCCCTTCGACGATCGGGCCATTTCCGCCCTGTTCACGCCCGACGCGGTGTGGGACGGCGGCCGCTTCGGGCGCCACGAAGGCATTGCGGCGATCCTGGCGATCTTCAAGCGGACCAAGGATGTCGCCGTGTTTTCGGCGCACCTGATTGCCAATCCGATCATCGCGGTGGACGGCGATCGCGCGACCGGACAATGGTGGATCCTGTGCCCAGGTACGCGCGTGCAGGACGGCGGCAAGCACGCCTATTGGATGCTGGTGCGATACCACGACGTCTACGTCCGACGCGATGGCCGCTGGCTCATTCGGGAAGTGAACGCCGATTTCAAGTTCGTCGCGTTGCACCGCGACGGCTGGGCCGACAAGACCTAGGGTTCGCCCAATCCGGTGCCGGTCAGATCGGCCCCCTGAAGTTTGACGTTGGCGAGCGAGCGCACCGAGAACTTGGCGAACCGCAGTTTCGCGTTCTCCAGATTGGCGCCCTCGAAGGTGGCATCGCGCAGATCGGCTTCCGACAGATCGCTCTGGCGCAACACCGCCCGATCGAGCGATGCCCCCGACAGATCGGCCCCGCGCAGATTGGCGCGATCGACCGTCGCCTGCGTCAGGTTGGCGTCGGCGAGCTTTGCGAACTTGAGGCTGGCCTCGGTCAGGGTGGCGAGTTCGAGACGCGCGCGCGACAGATTGGCCGGCTGACTTTCGCCCGTCGATTGGCGACCCGACCGGAGGTCGACCGGATCGATCTTGGCCGCGCCCAGGCGGGCGGCGCGGAGGTTGGCATCGGCGAGATTGACCCCCATGAGTTCGGCATGGCGCAGGTCGGCGCCGCGCAGATCGGCGAGCACCAGCAGGCTGCCCGACAGGTTCGTACCCTTGAGGTTGCAGTCCCGCAGATCGGCGCCGCTCAGGTAGATCCCGGCGAGGTCGAGGTTCGAGAGGTCCATGCCCTTGAGTTCGGCTCGCTTGCCCTCGGCGCCGAAGCTGTCGACCCAGGTCGCATGCAAACGCAGGACACGCTGCAGATCGAGCGGCAAATCGCTGACGCCGAGGCTGACCTGCGCCTCCTGCAAATCGGCGCCGAGCAGGTTGGCTCCCGCGAGGATCGCGCCGCGCAGATTGGCGCCACGCAGCTTGGCACGCGCCAGATTGGTTCCCTCGAGCGAGGCGCTCGCCAGGTTCGCCTGCTGCAAATCGGCGGTTTCGAAGTTGGCCCGGCCGAGATCCGCGCCACGCAAGTCAGCACGCGACTCGCGCGCGGCGGTGACCGCCTTCCCCATGTAGCCCGCCTCCTGGCTCCGGGTATCCCGGTCGAGCTGCATGACGGCGCCCGGTCGCAGATCGGCGCCCTTGAAATTGGCTTCCTGGAGAGTCGCCCCGCGCAAGTCGACCCCCCGCATGTCGGCGCGCTCGAAATTGCACTTCGACGCGTCGGCCTGGGTGAAGCGCGCGCCCATCAGATCGGCGTGGCTGAAATCGGTGCCCGTCAGCACGCAACCGCAGGAATTGGTCGCGCGCCCCCCTTGGCTCGGGCGCCTCGGCCCGGAGCCGCTGACGCTGCAGTCCGTCGGTGGCGCCCTCTACCAAGCCTGGCG
>VGES01000113.1 GCA_016869765.1 Alphaproteobacteria bacterium | reverse complement strand
CTCAATCTCAAGTGGCACATCAACCTCGATCTCGGGCCGGGGCTGCGCGATGTCTACGAGAAACGGGCCCGCCCCGCCTTCCGGCGCGCCACCGGTCGCGACTTCGGCAATCGCCATGAAGTGCGCAAACAGATGCTCAAGGAGGACTTCTTTCAGGCTTGGGGCTCGCTGTGGCGCACTGCCCAGCATCTGATGTGGGAGTCGGCCGAAGGACAGGTCGATCGCCAGATCGACGACCTGAACGCCCGGGCCAAGAAACTCGGGGCGAAGATGGGCTCGCTGCGCCTCAATCCCAAGATGAAGCAGCCAGGCTACGCCGTCGATGTCGACATTCATTGCCAACCGGGCGGTTATGCCTTCGACGCCGGGGGGGACGACGTGACGGCAGGTGCCATTTACGACGCCGGCACCAAGCTCTATGGCATCGGCCAAGGTCTTTCGCGGGGCGATAGCCCGGCCAAAGCGCTTCTCAACTTCATCAAGAAGCGCTACCCCAACCTCAAGCCCAAGCGCATCCTCGAGGAGGGCTGCACCATCGGCTCGTCCACGCCGGCGATCGCCGAGGTATTTCCGGACGCGGAGATCCACGCCATCGACATCGGCGCGGGCCTTCTACGCTATGCGCACGGGCGCCTCTCGGACCAAGGCATCCCGGTGCACTTCTCGCAGCAGAACGCCGAGGAGACCGACTTCCCCGACGGCCACTTCGACCTGATCGTCTCCAACATCATGTTGCACGAAACCTCGCGCAAAGCCTTTCCGCGCATCATGAAGGAGTGCCACCGGCTGCTGAAGCCAGGTGGGGTCATGGCGCACATGGACGTACCCCTGCGCAACGACAAGCTCGAGCTGTACATGCAGTGGTATCGGGACTGGAGCACCCACTTCAACAACGAGCCCTTCTGGGGCGCGCTGCACGACATGGAGGTCCTCGACCCCATCGTCAAAGCGGGTTTTTCGAAGAACAAGGCGTTCGATGAGTTCTTCCCCAACACGACCGGAAACGGCGTGTGGTGGGCCTGCGGCGGCCAGAAGTAGGGTCTGGATTTCGCGACGTCAAAAAGGGGCCGCCGGCCGCTACCGGCGGCCCCAACGTTTTGAGGACGACCTTTTCTGCTATCCTGGCCGGGCTGGTTGGTGCCACCCGAAGCGAGGAGCAGAACATGGCATTTTCCTACGGCCTCACCCCCCACGGCATACTTCCCGACATCGCGCACGACGAAGAAGCGCGCGAGCGCTTTGTCTTCAGCTTCAAGGAGAAGCTGCTGGGCGAATTGACGCCGGCCAACCGCATCGTGTTCCAGTCCCAAGCCGAGCCTGCCTACCGCAAGGCTCATGGCCGAACGCCTCGGGACAAGCACGAAGTGGCCGAGGTGATGGAGCGCCAACCGTTCTGGCAGATGTTCTCTTCGCTGCACCGCACGTCGCAGGAGCTGATGTGGGACACCTGCATCGACCGTTGCGAACGGCAGGGCGACGAACTGGAGGAACGCGGGCGCCGGCTCGCGACGAGCAACCGCCGTAAGGGGTCGCTACGGCTCAAGCCCGATCTCGAGGTGCCACGATACATCGAATCGCTCGACACCCATGTGCAGCCCGGTGGCTACTACGCGCAACGAAATGGTGGGTTCGACCTCCACCAGGGCGCCGTGTACGACACCGGTGTGCATCTTTATTTTGTCGGCGGCATGGGCCCGATGAGCGACGATATGGGGCTTTCCGGGGTCGCATACCTGAAGCAGAAGTATCCCGATCTCAAACCGCAGCGCATTCTCGACATCGGCTGCTCCATCGGACACTCGACTCTGCCCTATTGCGACGCCTATCCCAATGCGGAGATCTACGCGATTGACGTCGGCGCTCCGTTACTGCGTTATGGCCACGCCCGCGCCGAATCGCTCGGCAAAAAGGTCCATTTCGAACAGCAGAACGCCGAGCGCACCGACTATCCAGACGGCCACTTCGATGTGATCGTCTCGCACATCCTGTTCCATGAGACTTCGGCCCAGGGCATGCCGAAGATCCTCAAAGAGTGCCATCGCCTGCTGAAGCCGGGTGGAATCATGATGCATCTCGAGGTCCCGGCTTTCGATTTCGAACTGCCGACCGCCTACGACCGATTCCAGCGCGACTGGCCGGGGCGCTACAACGCCGAACCGTTCTGGAGCACTTTGCACGAGATGGACCCGAAGGCCATGGCGGTCGCAGCTGGATTCGACGCCAAGAAGACGTTCATCGATCACGCTTCGCGGCCGAACGACAACAGCTCGACGTTCGGACCTCGGGCCTTCCAGTGGTTTGCCCTGGTCGGTCGCAAGTAGCACGACCGCGCCGCCCATTCCAACGCTCTATCGACTGGAGGGATCATGGATACCCAGGTGCGTCATCCGATGCTCGTTCCCACGCGCCATGACGAATTGAGCCGGCAACAGTTCGTTCACAACCTTCGCCTATGCCTCGCGGCCGATGTGCTGCCCGGCGCGCGCCGGGTCTACGAACGACGGGTGCGCCCGGCCTTTCGCCGCGACCATCAACGTGACCCGAAGGATCGCCACGAGGTGCGCAAGGCGATGGATCGCGACCCGTATTACCGCCTGTACTGCGCTACACAGCGCGCCAGTCAGGAGATGATGTGGGACTCGGTCATCGATTCGGTCGAACGCGAAAACCCCACCCTTCAGCAACGGGCCAAGGATCTCAAGACGTCAGGCAAGGGCAGCGTGCGCATCCCGCGCGACTTCAAACAGCCGGCCTATCATAGGGCGGCCGACATCCACTTGCAGCCTGGAGGCTATCACCTCGATCACGGATCGAACGATCTCGCGTCGGGTGCGATCTACGACCGCAGCGTCTTCCTGTACGCGATCGGTGGGCTCGGCGACTACAACGACGACCTCGGCCGAACCCTGGTCGACTATTACCGCGCCAAGTTTCCGAAGAAGACGCCCCATCGCATCCTCGACATGGGTTGCGCCGTCGGGCACTCGACGCTGCCCTGGGTCGAGGCATTTCCCGGCGCCGAGGTTCATGGCATCGACTGCGGTGCAGGAATGGTGCGCTATGCGTTGGCGCGCGCCCAAGGGTTGGGCCGCGTCGCCCATTTCTCGCAGCAGAATGCCGAGAAAACCAGCTTTCGCGACGGCCACTTCGATCTGGTCGTGTCCCACATCATGCTGCACGAAACCTCCCGCACGGCCTTCGACCGCATCATGCGCGAGACATTTCGCCTGCTCGCACCGGGCGGGGTCATGCTGCACATGGACCTGCCGCGCGATCATGGCATGAAACCCTACGACTCCTTCCTCATGGATTGGGAGGCCTATCACAACAACGAGACGTTCATGGTCGTCTGCCGCGACCTGGACTGGAAGGCCGCGGCCGTTCGCGGCGGCTTCGAGCCGGCGCGCACCAAGGTCGACGGCTCGCTCACCCACGCGGCGATGGAAATGATCAAGGCGGGTCAAACGCCACCCTACGCCATCAAGTTTCCCATCCTCGTTGGACGCAAATAGGGACCGCGATGGCCAAAGCCAAGAGAACGAAGGGCGCGCGTCCGGCCAAGTCTCAGAGCGCAGCTTCCACCCTGCCGCGTGCCGCCAAGGGTCGGCGCCCCCAGTATTTCCTCGACCCCGCCGTCGACAAGCTCCACCTCATGGTCATGGCGCTGATCGGCGAATTGTCGGTGTCTCGCGATCGGATCGATACGCTCGAGCGACTGATCGAACGCCACAAGCTGTTCGATGTTGCCGAGATCGAAGCCTACGTGCCCGACGCCAAGGCCGACGGCGAGCGTACAGCCCGCCGTCTCGCTTATATCAGGCGCGTCATGAAGGGCATAACCGACGAAGTCGCCCAGGTCACCCGGGATGATCCGGCGCTCGAATTCGAACAGGTCGTCGCTACCGTCGCCAAGTAGCGCGCGCCATAGCGCTTCAAAAAAGGGCGGCCCGAGGCCGCCCTTTCTCGACGTTCTTCGCGATCGATCAGCCGAAGATCAGGTCCTCGTACACGATCACGCGGTTCCAGGACTTGAAGTTCTTGACCCGCTTGGACAGGCCAAAAATGTCGCGACCATTGACCAGCGCGACCGACAGAGCGTCCTCGTTGGCCTTTTTCATCAGCTCTTTCAGAATCGCCTCGCGCTTCTTTGAGTCCATTTCTTGGGCCTGTGCCCTGATCAGGGGCATGTGGTCCTCGATACAGATGAACACGGCCGGCGCGTTGCACGAATACCAGTTGAACGGTTGTGACGCGTCCATCATCGGGTCGACCAGATAGGAGAATCCGGTGCCCTCGCCCTCCCATTTCTTCTGGGTCAGTTTTGTCACCCATTCCGAGAACGGTACGGCACGAAGCTCTGCCTTGATGCCGATACGGCCCATGCCCTCCGCGACGAGATTGTAGATTTCCTTGTCGTTGGCGATGGCGCCCGGAATGAACTCGCCGATCATGCTGAAGCCGTTCGGGTACCCGGCTTCAGCAAGCAAACGCTTGCCACGCTCCGGATCGTACGGATAGGGCTTCAAGTCAGCGTTGTACCCGAAGGTCTGGGGGTTCGCCGGCTGGCTTGCCGGTTCGAACACGCCGTTCAGCAGGTTCTTGGTGATCGCGTTGCGATCGATCGCATAATTGACCGCCTGCCGAACCCGCCGGTCGGCGAACGGCGGTTTGCCGTTCCAGCGCTTCTTGTCGGGTGAGAAATCCTCCGAGAACAGCGCAAACGACATGATGTTGGGCGCGTTGGCAACCACGACCGACCCGACCGCCTCCATGGCCTTCATGTCGTCAGGGTTCATGTTGGTGACGACATCGACCTGGCCTGATTCGAGCGCCTGGCGCCGGGCGAC
>VGES01000112.1 GCA_016869765.1 Alphaproteobacteria bacterium | reverse complement strand
GCGCCCGCGTTGTCGCCGCGCCGCCGCCGTTCACGGCCAAACTTGCCGCCGTCATCGCCGAGGTGCTGGCGCAAAAACGAGACGTTAGTAAGCTAAGAAATGAAGTGCATTCAATGCGCGAGCGGATCGCCCGGGAGCACCGCGGCAACGGGCTCTGGGACATCAAGTACGGACCGGGCGGGCTCGTCGATGCCGAGTTTCTGTGCCAGTACCTCCTGCTCGCGCACGCCGCCGACCATCCGGCCGTGGTCGGCGGCAGCACCGCCGCGATCTATGAAAAGTTAGGCTCGGCCGGATTATTGCCGGTCGATGAAGCGGCCGCGCTCGCCGACGCGACGCGACTTCTCTATGACGTGCAAGCGATCCTGCGGCTCACGACCGGCGGGTCGTTCGATCAGGCGAGTGCGCCCGATGGCCTCAAGCGTGCCCTCGCGACCGGGGTCGGGCTGCCCGACATCGATACCCTCGCCGCCAAACTGACCGCCACCCGCGAGCGGGTCGAAGCCGCCTATCTCGCCCGCCTCGGTGCGGTCTAATATTGGCACGGACAGGCGCTCCGGAACTTTCGACCAGTGGTAGAAAATCGTATGCCCACGAACACCGTTCGCCTCCATGGCGTGCTCCGCGCCGCCCCGGATAAGGTCTATCGGGCGTTTCTCGATGCGAGCGCGATGGCCAAATGGCTGCCGCCCAACGGATATACCGGTAAGGTTCACGAACTCGACGCGCGGGTAGGAGGCAGCTACAAAATGTCGTTCACGAATTTCGCCAGCGGCCGCAGTCACTCGTTCGGGGGACGGTACCTCGAACTCGTCCCCAACCAGCGCATTCGCTACTCGGACAAGTTCGACGACCCGAACTTGCCGGGCGACATGCAGACGACGATCGGCTTGACCAAGGTATCTTGCGGGACAGAACTGAACGTCGTGCAAGAAGGAATCCCCGATGTGATTCCGATCGAAGCCTGTTATCTCGGTTGGCAGGAATCCCTTACGCTTCTGGCGAAGCTGGTCGAAGCCGACATACCCGCCTAAAGCGCGGGGCGAACTGTTGACGCAAAGGGCCGCGGCAGGATGACGGTATCACTGGATCACTTGCTGGTGCCGTCGCGCGACAAGGTGGCCGGAGCCAAGCTACTCGCCGGAATCCTGAACGTTCCCTGGGCCGAAACCGGGATCGGGCCGTTTTGCCCGGTGTTCGTCAATGACGGCTTGACGCTCGATTTCGATCAGTGGAGCGAACCGTTTCCCTTGATTCACTATTGCTTTCGGGTAGGCGAGAACGAGTTCGACGCTATCCTCCAACGCATCGAACGGGCCGGAATACCCTATCGAAGCGACGTTCGCGGCAACGTCGATCGGCGCGTCAACACGCTGCTTGGCGGCAGGATCGTCTATTGGAACGAACCGGACGGCCACCAGTGGGAAATGTGACGGTCAGCTACGCGCGTCGCCCATGACGTATCGATGAGTCGGAGCACGAGGGGACCTCAACCATGGCAAAGACAGTAAACGAAGGCGACAAGGCGCCGCCGTTTTCGCTTCCGGGTGACGACGGCGCGATCGCGCTCATAGACCTCAAAGGAACGAACGTGGTCCTCTATTTTTACCCCAAGGACAACACGCCCGGCTGCACCAGGGAGGCGATCGGCTTCTCTGATCTGACGGCGGCTTTCACGAAGGCCGGCGCCGTGGTTGTCGGCGTGTCCAAGGACAGCCTAAAAGCGCATGCAAAGTTCCGGGCCGATCACCAACTCAAGATTCGCTTGGGCTCCGACCCCGAGGCCAAGGTCATCAACGATTATGGGGTTTGGGTCGAGAAGACGAACTATGGGCGGAAATACATGGGGATCGAGCGCGCGACCTTCTTGATCGATGCCAAAGGCATCGTTCGCCGGGTGTGGCGGAACGTCAAGGTTGCGGGCCATGCCGAAGCCGTTCTCGAGGCAGCGCAAGCGGTCCGATAGGGCCGGCTGGAGCGCCCCTTTTGCGGGATACCCCTGAGCGCCCCGAAAGGCCGGATTCTTCGGTTGAATCCCGAGGCACAAGGCGTTATCCATGCCATAGGGGGAATATAGAATGGGGGTAATGCGCGACCACGAGCGGGGGGCGGATCGTTTCGACTTGCGGCAGGCGATCCGTGCAAGCACGGATCGGCTGTTCCCGGAGCGTCAGTTCCTCTACCGGAGCCAAGCCAAGATCCGGTATTTGTCGCTGTCGCAGCCGGCGCAGGTATTCATCGCGCTCGTCGCGATCACCGTTCTCGGCTGGGTCGCGTTCGCGTCGACCTTCGTCTACGTCGAGGACCGCGCCTCCTACGCACGCGGGCTCAAGATCGCCGAACTCGAACGCGCCTACCGCGACCTCGCCGGCGACTGGAAGGCGACGCAGGAACGCTTCTCCGAAGTCGCGCGCGAGCTCGAAGACAACCACCGCAACCTGCTCAACTTGTTGGCCCAGCGAGCGCAGCTCGAAGAGCGCCTCAATCGCACCTCGTCCGAACTGGCGCGGGTGACGCAACAGCGCGACGAGGCGGTGAACAGTTCGGGATCGCTGCAGAAGCGCGTCGGCGAACTGGAGGTAGCGCTGCGTAGCGTCGCCAACGAGCGGCTCACGGTCGAGGACGCGCTGAGTGCGGCGCGCAACCGGCTCGCCTCGCTCACCGACAAGCACAAGGACGCGGTCCGCTCGCAGGAGCACTTGAAAGCCAAGGTCGCCAGCCTCGAGACCCGGCTCGGGCGGGTCAAGGACGCACAGCGCGATCTCGTCGACCGCGTCCACGAGCAAGCTTCGGCGACCTTCCGCGAGATCGTGACCGTGATCGACGCGACCGGAATTCCGTTCCGCGAACTGCTGCTGCGGGCCTCGCAGGAGGGCCTCGGCGGGCCGTTCGTGCCCTACACCGAAGTCGCCAGCTTGAACGCGGCCGAAACCGAGACCGAGTTCGATCGCAGCTTGGCCGAACTCGAAGGCAATCTCAATCAGTGGGAGCAACTTCAGGCATTGCTCAAGCGCCTCCCCTTCGCGCCGCCGCTCGATCAATACGAAACGCGCTCCGGCTTCGGCAAACGCGTCGATCCGTTCACCGGCCAATGGGCGATGCACGATGGCGTCGATATTTCGAGCCGGCACCGCTCGACGATCCTGGCCGCCGGGCACGGCATCGTCAGCTATGTCGGCGCGCGCGGCCCCTATGGCCGGACCATCGAGATCGACCACGGCCTCGGCATCATGACCCGCTACGCGCATCTTCGCCGCACCGGCGTTCGGGTCGGGGATACCGTAAGCCCGGGCGCGGCGATCGGCGAAATGGGATCGAGCGGGCGCAGCACTGGCGCCCACCTCCATTACGAGGTACATTTCGACGGACGTCCGCTCAACCCGGAGTTGTTTCTCCGTGCGGGCAAAATGACGCAGCTGAAGAAGAAATAGTTGCGATTCCGGCAGAGGTAACGCCGGCAACGTTGTTAAACTAACAGAAAAATCGATGGCAGCGGGGAGTCCCGCCATGTTCTCGAAAAACGACAAGAACGAGTCCAAGGGCAACGGCGCTTCGCGCGAATCGCGGGTCGCGCCCTCGATCATCAGCGCGAACCTCCATGTCGTCGGCAATCTCAAGAGCGATGGCGAAGTTCAAGTCGATGGCACCGTGCAAGGCGATGTCGCCGGCCTTTCGCTCGCCATCGGCGAGCGCGCCAAGGTGACGGGCGAACTCGTGGCCGAAGAAATCGTGGTGCGCGGCATCATCGAAGGGCGCATCAAGGCCAAGCGCGTCCAACTCACCAAGACCGCCAAGGTGATCGGCGACATTTGGCACGAGGTGCTCTCGATCGAGTCGGGCGCGCATGTCGAAGGCCACATCAAACGGCTCGACAGCGAGACACGCAAGACGACGATCGTGGCCGAACCCGACAAGCCGCTGGCACGGATCGCCGCCGACCACGGCGCCGGCGCTCAGGCCGTGCTCCACAAGGCCGGGCCGACCCGCGCCAACTAACCCGGGACGGGACTTCCGGCTCTCACTCCGATTGCGCCGCCCGCGGCGGAGTGCCATATCCCTTGTTTGCTCCCTGACCGTAGGGGCCGCGCGAGGGTGAAGGCATGCGAGATCCCTACGAAATCCTGGGCGTCGCCCGAACCGCGCCCTTAGAAGAAATAAAACAAACTTATCGTAAACTTGCCAAAGAGTTACACCCTGATCTTCATCCTGGAAAGAAAGAAATCGAGGAGCGCTTCAAAGAGGTCTCTGCCGCCTACACGCTGCTCTCGGACCCGGCCTTACGCAAGCGTTTCGACGCTGGCGAGATCGACGCGTCGGGCGCCGAGCAGGCCGCCCGGCGTTTCTATCGGAACTACACCCGCAACCAGGGCAGCCAAGGCCCCTCTTTCGAAGCCGGCTTCGCCGACTTCGCCGACCTGTTCTCGAGCTTCTTCGCCGATGCCCACCGCGCCGGCCCGCAGCCGGGCGGCGTGCGGGCAGGGCGCGGGCGCGATGCGCAGTACCAACTCGAGATCTCGTTCCTCGAAGCCGCCAACGGCGCCGCCAAGGAAGTCGCGCTGCCGAGCGGCAAGATGCTTAGGGTCAAGATCCCGGAAGGCATCGAGGACGGTCAGTCGATCCGGCTGGCCGGCCAGGGCCAGCCCGGCAGCTTCGGCGGGCCGGCGGGCGACGCCCTGGTCACGATCCGGATCGCGCCGCATCCGTGGTTTCGGCGCGATGGCGCGAACGTCGTGCTCGAGCTGCCGATCACCATCGCCGAGGCGGTGCTGGGCGGGAGCGTCACGGTGCCGACGCTGACCGGGCCGGTCACGATCGCGATTCCCAAGAACGCGTCGACGGGAAAACGCCTGCGCCTCAAGGACAAGGGCCTGCTCGATCGCAAGAGCGACAAGCGCGGCCACCAATTCGTCGATCTCAAGATCGTGCTGCCGGAAAAGCCGGACCCGGCGCTCGAGGACGCGGTCGAGGCGTGGGCCATGACCCACCGCTACGACCCGCGCCGCCACCTGCCCTGGTAACGAAGGAGTCGCCCGCGATGCCAACCGCGATGATCGGCGCC
>VGES01000111.1 GCA_016869765.1 Alphaproteobacteria bacterium | reverse complement strand
ATGAGCCTGGAAACCATCGCTCCGCTGAGCGATCATCCCATGGTCAGCCTGCCCACCGTGGCAGCCTGATCGACCAACCGACCCTGCCAAGGGTCGCCGCTCCTACACCACTACCGGGGACACGACCTGGCAACGTGGACTTGCAGGGCGCCGAAATGGTCGGCGCCAACCTCGAGGCCGCGTTGCTGCGCAAAGCCAACCTCAATGGGGCCAATCTCGAGGGCGCAAACCTCTCTCACGCCCGACTTCAGGGCGCGACTATGCGCGGAGCGATCCTCGCCGGCGTCGACTTGACGACCGCAGACCTGTCCGAGGCCCTGGTCAGCCGCGGCGCCTCGGAATTGCCGGTGGACATTCAGAAACTCCTGCGCTCGCACGCGATTTGGGTCGACTCAAGCGGTGAGGACGGGGAGCGCGCGAGTTTTGCCGAGCAGGATCTGTCGGGCGCCAAGCTAGAGGGCGTATACCTTTCGGGCGCCGACATGCGCAACGTCAACCTCGAGGGCGCCAACCTGCAGAACGCGCTGTTCGTGCTCACCGACTTGCGGGGCGCCAATCTCAACGGCGCCGACTTGCGGCGTGCCGACCTCTCTGGGGCGGACCTGACGTCGGCCCAACTCGTGGGAGCACGGCTCGGGGGCTCCAAGATGGAACCGATCTCGCTCAAGGGCGCCGATGGCAAGTCGACCGGTCAGGTACGCCCGACCAAAGCGAGTCAAGCCAACTTCGAACGCGCCAATCTGGCGGCTGCCAATCTTCGCGGACTCGTGCTCGAGAACGCCAACCTCACGCGCGCGATTTGCGATGGCGCGGTGATGGCACGCACGAAGCTGACGAATGCGAACCTGTCCCAGGCCCGTTTCAAACAGACGGATCTGACGGATGCCCAGCTCGAGGGAGCGAACGTCGAACACGCGACCTTCGAATTCGCCAAGCTGCGCAATGCAAACCTCGAGGGAGTCGAGACGGAAAAGATGCACGTCTACGGCGCGGACGTGGCCAACACCGTCCTCGAAAAGAAGCGCTAAGCCGCCTGACCCAAGGCTTGGCGCATCCGCGCCATGGCTTCTCGGATCGCCGTCGCCGAGTTGGCATAGGAAAACCGGACGAACCCTTCGCCGAGATGGCCGAAGGCCGTCCCGGAGACCACCGCGACGCCAGCGCGATCCAGCAGGAGATCCTGCACTGCCCGCGACGTTCGCCCGGTCCCGGTGATGTTGGCAAAGGCGTAAAAGGCCCCGCCCGGCATGACGCAGCGGACGCCCGGCATGGCATTGAGCTCGCTGACGATCAGTCTGCGCCGCTCGTCGAACGCTTTGACCATTGCATCGACCGCGTCCTGCGGCCCGCTCAACGCCGCGATCGCCGCCCATTGCGAGGCCGCATTGACGCACGAATGGTCGTTGATCGCGAGGCGCGTCATGCCGTCGACCAGCTCCGGCGGACAAACCGCGTACCCCATCCGCCATCCCGTCATGGCGTAGGTCTTGGACCAGCCGTCGAGAAGGATCGTGCGCGAACGCATCGCGGGGTAGGACAGCAGGCTCTTGTGGCGCCGACCATCGTAGAGGATCCTGGCGTAGATCTCGTCGGACAGTACGGCGACCTCGGGGTGACGCTCGAGCCCGGAGACCAGGCGGTCCAACTCCCGATCATCGGCCACGCCGCCGGTCGGATTGGCCGGCGTGTTGAGGATGATCATCCGGGTGCGAGGCGTGATCTTGGCCAAGACCTCATCGGCGCGAAACGAAAAGCCGCTCGTCTCATGCAACTCCATCGGAATGGGTTTTGCGCCGGAGAAACGAATCACGGACTCGTAGATCGGGAAGCCCGGGTTGGGATAGATGATCTCCGCGCCAGACTCACCGAACATCAGAATCGCGAAAAACATGATCGGTTTTCCACCCGGCATGATCACGACGTGATCCGGGTTCACCTCGACCCCACGGTACCGATGGATATCGGCGGCCACGGCCTCTCGTAGCGGCCGAATGCCGTTGGCCGGCGTATAACCGTGGTGGCCGTCGCGCAACGCTTTGGCGGCCGCTTCGACGATGTGCGGCGGGGTGGGGAAATCCGGCTGACCGATGCCCAGACTGATGATATCGCGGCCCTGGGCCTTCAGCGCTTCGGCCCGCGCCAGCACCTCGAAGGCACTCTCCGTCCCGAGATGGCCCATCCGATCGGCGAGTTTCATGGTTCGGTTATGCCACGATGGTCTAGATGCGGGCAAACACGGGCGTTGTGCCGCTTTGACGAACCACTAGAATTCGCCGCCCATGTTTCGCCGCAAGAAACGCCGCGACGAATGGCACGATCACCTGCCTGACCGCCTACCGCGGGACACCCTCGTCGCGCCGATCAAGGTCCACCCGATGGCGTTGTTCCTAACGTCGCTGTTCTTCGGTTGGGCGGTCGACGCGCTGACGCGCTGGCGCCTTGGGGGCGGAAGTATACGCATTTGGCTTGCGGTCGCAGTCATGATCGGCGGCCTTGCCTTGATGATGTGGGCGATCCAACAGTATCGCCGCGCCGCTACATCGCCCGACGTGAAGCACAAACCCGAAGCCCTGGTCACGACCGGACCCTACCGGTTTTCGCGAAATCCGATGTATCTCGCCTTCTGCGGCGTGGTCGCCGGCCTGGCCGTCGCCTTGAACCTGCCCGGAGCGGTGATCGCCCTGGTTCCCGCCGCGATCGTTCTTCACTACAAAGTCGTGCTGATCGAAGAGGGGTTCCTGCGCGGGATGTTCGGCGCCGAGTTCGACGACTACTGCCGACGCACGCGACGCTGGCTTTGACGCGACCATGAAGAACGCCAACGCCGTCTTCGCCAATGTGGGCACCACGGTGTTCGAGGTCATGTCGCGTCTCGCGCAGCAGCACGACGCCGTCAACCTGGGGCAGGGGTTCCCCGACGGCAACGGCCCCGACGACGTGCGTGCCTTTGCCGAGCGTGCCCTCGGCGATCGCCCCAACCAGTACCCACCCATGATGGGCGTTCCAGAACTCCGCCAAGCGGTGGCCCAGCATGCTCATCGCTTCTATGGCTTGGCCGTGGATTGGCAGAACGAGGTCCTGGTGACCTCCGGAGCGACCGAGGCTCTCGCGGCGGCCATCTTCGCGTTGATCGAGCCGGGCGACGAAGTCGTCCTGTTCGAACCACTCTACGATTCCTATCTGCCGATCTTGCGGCGCGCCGGTGCCGTCCCGCGGCTGGTCCGTTTGGCGCCACCGAATTGGGAGATTCCCGAGTCGGACTTGCGTGCCGCCTTCAGTCCGCGGACCAAGGCGATCCTGCTCAACACCCCGCTCAACCCCGCCGGCAAGGTCTTTCGTCGCAGTGAACTCGCCCTGATCGCATCGCTCGTCGAAGCGGTGGACGGCGTTGCCATTTGCGACGAGGTCTACGAGCACATCGTGTTCGACGGCGCGACCCACGTGCCCCTCATGACGCTCCCCGGAATGCGCGAGCGCTGTCTGCGGATTGGCTCGGCGGGGAAGACGTTTTCCCTAACGGGCTGGAAGGTCGGCTATATCACCGCGGCTCCGGCGTTGCTTGCCCCCGTTGCCAAGGCCCATCAGTTCCTGACGTTCACGACCCCACCCAATCTGCAACGCGCCGTGGCCTACGGCTTGGCCAAGGACGATCGCTATTACCGGGAGTTGTCAGGCGGCATGCAGCGCAGCCGCGATCGTTTGCGGCAAGGTCTCGAACGCGTGGGTTTTCGCGTGGCGCCGTGTGACGGCACCTACTTTCTCAATGCCGATTTCCGGCCGCTCGGGTTCGACGGCACGGATGAAGACTTCTGCCGGCACCTCGTTGCCGAGGCTGGGGTCGCAGCCATTCCGGTAAGCGCATTCTACGACCACGACGGCCCCTCGCATTTCGTCCGGTTCTGTTTCTGTAAGCGCGACCAGGTCATCGACCATGCACTGGCCAGACTGGAAAAATTCGTCTCCCGCGGGCCTTCGCGATCGCCTTGACGACAGTGCGACCCTGTAGCAAAAGGGGCGCTACGGCGGGAGTAGCTCAGGTGGTTAGAGCGCCAGATTGTGGATCTGGATGTCGTGGGTTCGAGTCCCATCTCTCGCCCCATTTTCCCAATTGTCCGGCCGGTCCGGCCCAGAGACGTAGGTAAAAGCTTGTACCGGAGACATGGGTTACAACCCGTGGCCAAACGGGTTGTCAACTGACGATCGAGCTCTTGGCGGGAATGCGGACGTCGCCATCGAGCCGTCGCACCAGGAGCTCACGGATCTTGCGGGCGTCCCAATGCGGCCCCTCCTGCTTCAACCGGACGATCAAGCCCTCGATCTGGTCCGGCAACTGGTTGGCGTAACGGATCGGCCGCCGGCTACGATCGGTTAGGCCCTCCAGCCCGCTCTCCTTGTACCGGTTGAATATCTTGTCGCCGGTCTTGCGGGATATTCCGCAAGGCCGGCAGACATCGCTCATCGTCTCCCGATCGAGGACACGGGCGACAAACCGCTAACGCTCGTCCACCGTGTCGACCACTCTTTCCAAGGCATCGACCCCCCGCAAAGCCGCAGAAAGTGTTACCCATGTGTCCGGTACGCTCTATGGTCCGAACAAGCGAACCGACACGCTTTCGCCGCAAATCGGTCATGCAATTTCCGTTACTCGCCTCTAGCTTCCGACTATGATTTTGCCGCCTGGGCGAGTCGGGGGGATCGTCCGGATGGCGGAACCGATGGGAATGCATTGGCGGCGCCAGGGCGGAGGTAATGCAGGGTGAGGGTGACAGTGCGGTTGCGGTTTCCGGGGTGCGGTCAGTGATCCAGAATGCCGCAACGAACGGCAACGGAGGACGTCGAACCTCGCAGGTGCTCCGCGATCTCATCGCGGACACGACGCGGGTCAGTTTCACGTTCCGTGAGATCGCCCAGGTCATCGGCGAGCGCGCGTTCGGGGCATTGCTGTTCCTGTTCGCGTTGCCCAATCTGATTCCGATCCCCGGGATATCCACCGTTTTCGGAATCCTGATCGGCATCATCGCCATACAGTTGATCCTGGGCTCCCGCACGATCTGGCTGCCGCGG
>VGES01000110.1 GCA_016869765.1 Alphaproteobacteria bacterium | reverse complement strand
CTGATCGAGGAACTTCATCGCCGCGCCGGGGCTCGTGTCGACTCAAACAAAAAAGGGGAATGGCCCGCCATTCCCCTTGTCCGTGGAGTGGCGGACGCGCGTCAGTTGTTCGGCTCCACCGAGACGAAGACACGACCGCGGCTCTTTTCGGCGAAGGCGACGCGGCCCTCGATGAGCGCGAAGATCGTGTGGTCCTTGCCCATGCCGACGTTGCGGCCCGGGTACCACTGCGTGCCGCGCTGGCGCACGATGATGTTGCCGGGGACGACCGCCTGGCCGCCCGACTTCTTCAGTCCGAGGCGCCGGCCGTCCGAATCGCGACCGTTGCGTGAGCTGCCGCCTGCTTTCTTGTGAGCCATGGCGCTTACTCCTTGGATTCGGCCGCAGCCTCGGCGGCGGCTTTCTTCGATTTCTTCTTGGCGGCCTTCGGCTTGGCCGCTTTGGCCTCGGCCGCCGTCATCTTGCGGCCGTCGGGCGCGGTGATCTCGGTGATGCGCAGCACGGTCAGCGGCTGGCGATGGCCGCGCGTCCGACGGTGATGCTTGCGCCGCCGGCGCTTGAAGATGAGGACCTTGTCGTCCTTGCGCTGATCGACGACCTCGGCCTTGACCGACGCGCCGGCCACCATCGGCTTGCCGACGGTTGCTCCCTTGTCGTCGCCCAACGCCAGAATCTCGGTGAGGTCGATGACCTCGCCGGCCTTGGCGGGCAACTTCTCGACCTTGATGAGGTCGTTGGCGGACACCCGGTACTGCTTGCCGCCGGTGCGAATCACTGCGTACATGGCGAAACCTGGGCCTGATCGGCCGAAACGGGCGCTCGGGGGCGCCGGAAAGCGCCGCACTATAGCCGCGGCCGACCTCATGTCAATGGCGGAATCCTGCGGAAAAGCGGGCGTATGGTGACGAGGGTGGCCGACGTTCCGGTGGCGATCGTGGGTGGCGGTCCGGCCGGGCTCATGGCGGCCGAGGCGCTGGTGGCGCGCGGCCTCCGACCCCAAGTGTTCGATGCCATGCCCTCGCTCGGACGCAAGTTCTTGATGGCGGGAAAGGGCGGCCTCAACCTCACCCACCGCGAGCCGCTGGAGGTCTTCCTGGCCCGGTACGGCGCGGCCCAGTCGCACCTGGAGCCGGTCGTCCGCGCTTTCCCGCCCCACGCGATCCGCCATTGGGCCGGGGAACTCGGGGTCGACACCTTCGAGGGAACCTCGGGCCGGGTCTTTCCGACCGAATCCAAAGCGGGGCCGCTGCTCCGCGCCTGGCTGCACCGACTCCGCGCCGCCGGGGTGCTCACCCACGCCCACCACCGGTGGCTCGGGTGGAACGCGGCGGGCCATTTGCGGTTTGCCACGCCTGAAGGCGAGATCGTCGTCGCCCCGCAGGCGACCGTGTTGGCGCTGGGCGGTGCGAGCTGGCCCGACCTCGGGTCGGATGCCGCCTGGGTGCCCTGGCTCGCCGAGCGTGGGGTCCGGGTTTCGCCGTTTGTTCCGGCCAATTGCGGCTTCGAAGTCGCGTGGTCCGAACATTTGAAAACGCGCGCCCAGGGCCTCCCGGTGAAGTCGGTGGTGTTGTCTTTTGGCGAGCAGCGGCTCAAGGGCGAGTTCGTGCTCACCACCTACGGCATCGAAGGCGGCGTGGTGTACACGCTGTCGGCCGCCCTGCGCGATGCGATCACCGCCCACGGATCGGCGCGGTTGCATGTCGATCTGCTGCCCGGCCTGTCGCGCGACGAGATCGCGCGTCGTCTCGCCAAGCCGCGGGGCAAGCAGTCGCTCGCCAACCATTGGCGCAAGGCGCTGCACTTGGGCGGCGCCAAGGCGCTGTTGCTGCGCGAATGCGCTCGCCCCGAGGATCTCGCGGACCATCGACGATTGGCGACGCTGATCAAGGCGCTTCCGATCGTGCTTCTGGCGCCGCGCCCGATCGCCGAAGCGATCTCGAGTGCGGGCGGCGTGGCGTGGGACGCGCTCGATGAACGCTTCATGCTGAAGGCGATCCCGGGGATCTTCTGCACCGGCGAGATGCTCGACTGGGAGGCGCCGACCGGCGGGTATCTGCTCACGGCGTGTCTCGCCCTGGGACGTGCCTGTGGCCACGGCGTGGCGGATTGGCTGGCGACCCGAGAACCGATGGGTGCCTGACAGTGCGGGCGCTGGTCATCGGCGGCACCGGAACGTTGGGCACGCTGACGGTCGGCGAACTCGAGCGCCGCGGCGTTCCGGTTGGCGTGCTCAGTCGCAAGCGCTCGCCGCTCATCGTGGCCGATTGGCGGGCCGGCGATCTCGTTACGGGCGAAGGCCTTGCTGACGCCTTCCATGGCGTCGACGTCGTGATTCACGCGGCCAATGTGCCGCCCGGCGAGTCGGCGCGGGCGATGGCCAACCTGCTGGCCGCCGCTCGCGAAACGCGCGTGCCGCACTTGGTCTACGTCAGCATCGCCGGCATCGATTTGGTGGCGTGGTTTCCCTACTACCGGGCCAAACTCGACGATGAGAGGGCGGTGCAACAGTCCCGTGTGCCGCACACCATCGTGCGAGCGGCGCAGTTCTTCGAACTGATCGAGCAGGTCTTGCACCGCTGCCGGAGGAAAGGGCGCATCGTCGTGCCCGCCGTGACGCTCCAGCCCGTGGCTGCGGCGGCGGTGGCGCGTCGGTTGGCGGGGTTGGTCACGAGTCCGCCGGTGGACCGGGGGGCCGACGTGATCGGTCCGGAGCGACGCACGCTCGCGAGCTTGGCCCGGGAATGGAATCCGCTTGCGGCGGTGACCACGGAACCGCCGGACGGCGAACTGTTCCGGGCGTTTGCCGCGCTCACGTTGCCCGCGCGCACCGGCGAAGGGCCGACGTGGGGCGAATGGTTACGGGAGCGGGCGGTGTAGGCCAAGCCGTCGCTGCGTCGCGCATCGCGCTTCTCCGTGATCGGTCGCCGCCCGTCGTTCATGAAATCCGGCGACACGACGGGGCCAGCGAAGAATGCATCCCACGACGCGTTCAAGGGCGCAATCAGGCGCAATCGGCCATTGCTGACGATCTCGACCCGCTTCACCGACGGTGGTAGGGCGACCGCTTCGGGCGGGGACACGACCTGACCATTGCGATTGTTGGGCACCGTGGATCGGGCGGCGCCATCGCGCCTCGCTTCCTTTGGCTCCCTGACAAATATGCAGGTATGGATCGACGGCGATCGCAGGAAGAGCCCGCGACGCTTGCAGTCCGGGGGCAGGAACATTAGGTTTCGCGCCGACCGCGGAGGGGTGCCGGAGTGGTCGATCGGGACGGTCTCGAAAACCGTTGTACCCGCAAGGGTACCGTGAGTTCGAATCTCACCCCCTCCGCCAGCACTTTCTTTTGATAACAGTGTCTTGAAAGAAGAACGGTCGAAGTGAACGCATGCAGAACCGTTGGCTAGAACGGCAGCTTGCAAACATTTTGCAAACATCGGTTCGACCTTAGGCGTCAGCTATAGCCGATTCGACCAACGGATTGCGTCGCCAATGTCGGCGCAATCTTTGCCGAGTGACCTCTTCTGAACTCTGACGGCGCAACGAAGGTGCCAGCCCAAAGACCTCGCTTCGCCTCGCGTGCCTCGTTCTCAGCTTCCACGAACTCCTCGCTGAGTTGCCGGTAGGCGATTGCCCAAGCCAAGCCTCCAAAAGGAGGCTGAAGTTTTCAGAGCCTGTTTCTTGCCCGAACCGTCGACGACGAATCGAAAATTCGGACATATTCTAGACATATTCACGTCCGACCATTGAGCCTCGGACTGACCTTCTAACAACCACAGGGGAACCCATACCCTTGCTATGGTCCCGGCGCGTCGCTCTCCCCTGCTTGATCATCCTAACGCTGATCACGGTTCTGGTCGCGACGACCCTAGAAGATCGTCTATATGGCAATAGCACCTCCATCGCGGACGGCATCGATCCTTACTGCCTCGGTCGATGGCTCGATAGCTTGAGAGACCAATCGGGCGATGATCCGGTGGAAGGTTCTGTTGAGCTTGATCAGCCATCCTTATCGGGTGCTACCCGTGCTGGCGACGGAATGACGCCGATTGCAAATCTAAGACGGTGTCCAGTTGAAGAAGGATATCACGTCGGAGCGATTGAGACTGAGAGTGCCCCCGATGGAGCGGCAAAAGTAGAAGTCACGCTTTTCTCGAACGACTCAGGCCGATACGAAGCAGTCGGGTACGAAGCCTATTCAGCCCGAACACTCGGACCAAGCTCTGCTCCAACTTTGGTTCTTGAGCGCTTCTGGAACGGTGGTGGTTCCGGGCACTTCTCGGAGATTCATGTCGTTCGCCGCGAAGGGGCAGCCCTAAAGTGGCTAGGGTCGGTAGGTGGGGGCGACCGCTGCAATGGCGGCCTTGAGGTCACAGGTGCCGATTCGAAGGGGTTTGAATACTCCGTCAACCTTACGCCCTTCACATTTGTCGAGATCGACGACAACCGTGATCACCGCGTCATCCGTTTGCTTCACTCACTTGCCGGTCACGACGATCCCTACAAGCGGCTCGCGCCCTATGACGACCTTAATAACAGCGCTGCATCATGCGTTGGCCGGGAGGTCGTCCGTTTCGAAGTCGATACAGGGGAAGAACGAACCCTCAGGGTTGAAGTCGACAGGAAGTCGCTTCTACCGATCGATGTTGGCAATGCGTACGGACGCTACCAAAGTTGCTTCAACCGGTTTTTCTATGAGCAATTTTCTGGTGAGGCGAACACCATCTTGATGCTCTCGCCCGAACGTCATCGGGTATTTGTGAGCCGCTTCTACGAAGTGTGTGTGCCAGCACCCAAATAGCGATCTGGAAAAAGGGCATGAGCCCGAAAATTCACAAGATTTTTTGGGGATGGCTACCTGACTAAGGGACTACGGTCAACGTCACGCGGCTCGCAGCGAACGTCCTTGCCTTGGACCATCTCTCGAAGGGCTTTCGCGGCAGCCTGACCGCAGAGGTAGACGACGTTCGAGCCATCCCGGCAGGTCTGTTTGGCTTCCGGCGCGTCGATCCCGAAGAGGCGGATGCGTTTGCCAGCCACATCGATGGTGTCGCCATCGATAATCTTTGCCGGGCCGGTCAGTTCGGAGGCATGGGCGGCTGTCCGTCGTCAGATCATTTGAGACTGATCGAAGGCTTTATTAATGGAGGCTTCGGCCCATCTGGTT
>VGES01000109.1 GCA_016869765.1 Alphaproteobacteria bacterium | reverse complement strand
CCGTGAAGACGCGCGCGCCGTCGCGCGAACTCGCCAACGCCAACGGTCGCATGCCCGGCAGGTCGACGAACACGCCGTGCGGCGTCAGCGTCTGGTTGACCGGCGTCTGCTGGCGGCTGCCGTCGGCGGCGCGACCCACCGGATCGGTCGGCGCGGCGAGGCGCTCGGGGGCCGAGCAGGCGGCGAGGACGGCAAGGGCTAACTCAGGCCAGTATTGCTTCATGAGAGCTGAAAGCCGACGCCAAGTTGGCAGACCGATCTACGGACATCAGTGCGATTTTCATCACGGATTCGTCGGCATGGTCGTCGGCCTTGTCCTCGCCAACCCGAACGCATGGGGCTGGTCGCGCACCATCCGCGTCACCCTCGAACCCTGGGCAGCTTCGCTGCCGGCACTTCTCGCGGCGTCGTCCTCAGGGGTGGCCGTACCAGGCATATAGTGGGCGCAATATGTGCACAGGAAACGATTTACGTCTTAGCTCAAAGCCGCCATACGAAATCCATAGTGGCCTTGAGTGCCGTTGTCGGGGCCGGGGTCCGGCGCCGCCTGAGTCTCCCCCGCTCGCGGCTGGAAATCGTGTGGCGCAGCTACCGCCGCCGCAGTTTTGCACCGAACGAAGCCATGCCACCGGCGATTTAGCGAGTTTCCGGTCATGGAACGCGCCCGGGGACATTCCACATGTTTTACAACGGAACCTCGCGACTCGTAAAAAAACCATGAACAAGACTTTCCTGCACAAAGTGGCACTTTCTGCGCCCGTCGCACTCCTCTGCGCCTGCGCTTCAACCGACCTCTCAAAAGCCACGGAGCCGTACAAGAATGGCGATGTCACGACGGCGGCAAAAGAGATTCGGGCGGTCAATGTTAACAACACAGACGGCGTTTGGGTGATGATGGAGAAGGGGAGCATCCTCAAGGCGTCGGGCGATTTTGCCGAGAGTCAAGCGGCCTTGGAGGAATGCAACAACCGGATGGATCAGCTGTTGAAGTCGGCAGGCTCAGAGGGTGTGGCGGTTGGCGGACTTGCGGGTGCCGGCGCCGTTCTCACGGACGATCGTCAGTGTGCTTACGTTGGCGCGCTCCACGAAGCGCAGCTCGTGTGCGCCCTGCAGGCGATGAGCGCCTTGCAGCTCTCGAACATTAGCCAAGCCCAGGCCGCGATCTCGCTCTTACGCAATCGAGTCGACGAGGCCAAGGAAACCAAGCGGAAGATTGAGGCCTACCTCGCGACCAAGCGCAAAGAGAACGAAACCGAGCGCGAGTCCGCGCAGAAGAAGCTTGGAGGCGGTTACGCCAAGTACGCTGATGGCTTGGAGTACACAAAGTACGACGACGCGCAGAAGGCCGCCTACACCAGCTGGGCCGACACGTCGGTTGGCGTCGGCCTGTACCTGGCCGAGATCGTGGACCGCGAGAGCGGCAAGAGCGGGGAGTTTCTGGGCTACATGAATCGCCTGGCGACCGACGCCGCTGCGCAGCGGTATAGGGCTGTCGATTACAAACGCCTTGCACAGCAGGCGCAGGCCGCCGCCGACCAGCTTCGGGCAGCTCCCGCCGGAGAGACGACTTATGTCATCGTGGAGCGCGGCGTGGCACCGGCCCGAATTCTCGATGCCAAGGAAATGGGGGCAGACTGGGCAAAAGCGCTCCAGGTCGAGCTGCCCGGTCTAGATCGCGGCTCGGGCTCGGATTCGGTGGCGATTACCGTAGGCAATCAGGGGGTGCCGGTTTACCTCGTGACCGACATGCGCCTGATCAAGGGCAATGAGTTCGATATGTGCTATCCGGACATTAGATACCGCGCGGTCCTGGGCAAGGTAATCAAGGAGTCAGTGAAAGTCGCTGGTGCTGCCACGGTAATGGCTTCGGATAACCGAAATCATCAGCTCGCCGGCCTCGCCATGTTTGCCGCTGGCGCAATCGCCAGCGCTGCTCAGGGCGCCGATCTTCGCAGTTGGGACTGCTTGCCGCAGACGTATGAGGTGGCGGCGTTCAAGACGCCGAAGGACGGCGAGTTTACGGTGACGTGTGGCTCTCAAGCGCAGAAGGTTCGCGTCGTTCCCGGCGCGTCGAATACGGTCATCGTTGGCACCATCCGCGATGGCCACTGCTCGATCTACACGGCACCGGTCAAGCCCGTTGCCCCGACGAACTGAGTCAAGCCCATGATCCGTCTTGCGCTCGCTAGCGTGCTCCTGCTCGCCTCGTGCGTGATGCCGGGACCTGTGGACGCTCGCGTCCAGCGGCTCGGCATGACCTCCAACTGGCTCGACGTAAGCGTCCCGAGGCTGGACACCGTCAATGATGTGCCAGTCTTCAGCGTGGACGTGACCAACGTATCGATCGAGGGAGGCTCCTTCGAGTGGTGCGTTGAATTCTTCACCGACGGCGGTAAACCAACTGCGCTATCTGACACGCGCTGGAAGTCGGTTTCGATAGCTGCCGGCGAGCGCAAGCGCTTGTCGCTGGTGGCTAGCAACCCGTCTGCCAGCGAATTCCTCTTCAAAACCAAGTAAGTAATCACCATGCGCACGCTTCTTCTCCGTCTAGCTCTCTTTTCCGCCGCCGCCGCACTTGCTGGCTGCGAAACCTACAACCGCGCCGACGCCTACGCCGAGTCGAAGACGGTCACCCTCGCGGAGTGGGACGACTGGGCAGATGCTGTCTGCCAGAGCATCGTCAATGCAGATCCGTTCAATGAGTACCACCGCGAAAAAGCGCCAAACGGTCGCGTCACGATTGCGATCGGTGACTTCATAAATAGTTCGACCCGCATGGATGTTGGGCAAGACAAGGACGTGTTTCTCAATGCGCTGACAAAGAAGCTAACCAACTCGAAGAAGGTGCAGGTCACCCGCCTTTATTCGGGCACGGGTGGCCGAACCGACTCGGTGACGCGGAACAGCCGCGAGTTGGCGGAAGACCCGCAATTTCGGGCTGGCTCGACCCGCAGCCTCGATGGCCAGGCGGAGGCCGCGCAACTGGTGCTGTCGATGCAATTCAGCCAAAAGCGCAGCACGCGGAGCGGAGATGTAAATTACGAAAACGTCTGTCACATCGAGCTGATCGACCAAGTCAATAAAGCCGCGATCTACATGGATGATGTTATGCGAAAGAAGACAGAGTAGGGTCCAGCCCCCACACCCAAACCGCGCTATTAGCCACAGGGATACATGAAACCGTTGCGAACCACACTCTCTTGCGTAATTGTCTTGTTCGGGCTTGGATCCTCCCTTGCGGCACAGACACCCGCGTCAAGCACTCAAGGTCAGGAGTCTGCGACTCCAGGTAGTGCGGGCGCGCCTGACTCGAACTTCGTCGACCTGGCGAAGCGCGGCAAGGGCAAGCTGAAGGCTGCCATCCAGGACTACCTCGACGAGACCAACCTCACGGTCGGCGAGAATCCGAACGGACTCTGGGTAGAGACCGGCACGGCTTCCGTGACCGGCCAGCCCGGGAGCCCGACCTGGGGCGAGAGCCGTCGCTTCGCGTTCATGCAGGCGCGTCTCGACGCGGAGGCCCGCCTGGTCAAGAGCCTCTCGCTACAGGCCCAAGTGGCGACGTTGCTGCGTGTGGTACGCGACGATTCGGTCATGCCTCCGTCCTTCGCCCAGCCGGAAGGCTTCGAGGACCGGATGAAGGGCAAGATCGAGCAGCTGACAGAGGCGCAACTGGACAAGGCACTCGCCGACCTCGGCGAGCAGGCTCCGCCGTCGGCGAAGCTGGTCGAGAAGCGTGAGCTCTACAACCGCTCGTTGACCAAGCAGTCGCTGCAGCGCGCCTGTGAGAAGGTCTCGGGCTTCTACATCCTGACGACGATGGAGGCGACCGACGAGTCCTCCGGCCGGGTCTCCGTCGGCGTCATCATCGGGCGGCGCGCCAACACAATGGGTTGGATCAGCGAGGTCGCGCGCGGCGGTGGCGCTTCGGGGGTGCCTCTCCAGGCTCCCGGGCGACCGATGGCGGAGCGCATCGCGAAGGATGCGGCCGGCCTGTACGACAAGTTCGGCGTCCGCGTCGTCGCTGACGAGCGGGGTGTCGTGCACCTGATCTCCTACGGCCAGTCTGCCCCCGACATCCGCAAGGGCATGGACGAGGAGGAGATTGACCAGAAGATCGAGGGCGCCGAATCGTTCGCGGAGAACGACGCGATCAACGGGATGGTCGAGTTCTTGAATTCGACGCTCGCGTGGCAGCGCAACGTCGAAGAGGGCCAGTCCGTCCGTCAGCTCGAGACCATCAGCCAGCAGCAAGGCGCCGATCTCACGCAGAAGGAGACGGTCACCGACCTGATCAAGAAGCTGCGCGAGACGACGGCGCGCTTCTCGACGGCGGACCTCAAGGGTCTCAAGACGTACCGTCAGTGGCAGGGAAATCACCCGAACTTCGGCAACTCACTGGTCGGCTGCGTGGTGATCTGGAGCCCGGAGTCCGCGGCCTCGGCGCAGAACTACAACCGCACGGCGCCTGCTGGCACCGGGCCGGGGTTCAAGCCGACCGGTCCGAAGCCCGGTGTGCGGCGTAGCGGCAACGAGGATCCGCCCAAGGAGGAGAAGCCGCTGGTCGAAGGGGGCCCCAACAAGGCCGTGCCGGCCGCCCCCGTGGCGGTGGCTCCCGTCGACGAGTGCGACGGCACGGTCGCCGTCGGCACCGGCCTCTCGCGCGAGACGGCGGTGATCGAGGCCCTCGAGGCCGCCGTGCGACAGAAGTGCGGCGTGTCGGTGGCGAGCACCACGGAAATCTCGGAGCGCGTCGCGTCGACGGTCGCCGATCGTCGCGTCAACGAGGCGTGCGAAGAGATGCGCACGTCGTTCGCCTCCGCCTCGCTCCTGAGCAAGGACATCTCCGTCCGCACGCGAGGCCTGATCAACGAATATCGGGTCATCTCCGAGGAGCCCGTTGGCAATGGCGGTCGCGTTCGCGTCAGCATCTGCGCAAAGGTGGCGACCTTCGACCCGCGCAATCCACGTCCGGGTGCCAAGCCGACGGTGATCATCGCGACGCCGACGGCGCGCGTCGATGCGTTTGAGGTCAATGGATCGCGCGTCCCCGCCTCGGAGGTCACGCGCTACATCGAGTCCGGCGTGTCACGCGAGCTGCTACGCACGAAGGCGTTCTCCTTGCTCGAGCGCGAGAACCTTGCCGCCTTGCTGGGCGAGCAGGCATTCATCCTCACCGGCGTCGCGGACATCAAGGAGCAGGTCAAGCTCGGCAAGATGCTCGCCGCCGACTACTTGCTCTTTACCGAGATTGAAGACCTGCACGCCGGCGAGGACGAGAAGGT
>VGES01000108.1 GCA_016869765.1 Alphaproteobacteria bacterium | reverse complement strand
GCCTTTCCGGCGACGGACCTGGGTCTGCTCCGAGGCTTTCAGCGTTTGACGCGAACCACGGTCACCGCGGCGGACCTTCAGCGCCGAGCCGAATGTTGGCGCCCCTGGCGCGCCTATGCGGCACAATACTTATGGCGCGCGACGGCTTTGGCTTAGTCGCTCAGGACGCGGCCTCGATCGCCCCAGCCGTGACGAAGCTTGCGGCCTGACGCAACACCTCGATCCCGGCACCGCGGCGCGGACCGTTCTGGGCGATATAGCGACGCCACGCACGGGCCCCCGGCTGTCCCTGGAACAGGTTGAGCGCGTGGCGGGCCATGGCATACAAGGGAACACCATGATCGCGCTGTCGCGCCGCGTATTCGAGATAGCGGGCAAGGACCTCGTCCCGCGTCGGCCGTGGCCGATCGTCCCCGAATAGAACGGCGTCGACCTCCGCCATGAGGTAGGGGTTCTGATAGGCCGCTCGCCCCAACATCACACCGTCGACCCGCTCGAGGTGTTGCGCGCACTCGCCCAGCGTCGTGATGCCGCCGTTGATCACGATGGTTAGGTCGGGACGCTCCCGCTTGAGGCGGTAGACGTACGGATACTTGAGCGGTGGAATTTCTCGGTTCTCCTTGGGGCTCAGACCCTGGAGGATTGCTTTCCGCGCGTGCACGATGAACGTGCGGCAGCCGGCGTCCGCGACACGGTCGATAAAACCGCGAAAGTGATCGTAGTCGTCGTGATCATCGATTCCGATGCGGCATTTCACGGTGACGGGCAGCGATGTCGCCCTTGCCATCGCTTCAACACCTCGCGCGACCAGGTCGGGATCCGCCATCAGGCAGGCGCCGAACCCGCCCTCCTGGGTGCGATCGCTCGGGCAACCGACATTGAGATTGATCTCGGCGTAGCCCCAGTCCTGCCCGATGGCCGCGCAGGTCGCCAGATGCTCGGGGACATTGCCGCCGAGCTGCAACGCGATCGGGGCCTCGGCTGGGTCGAATCCAAGGTGATGCTGTCGGTCGCCGAACAGGATGGCGCCCGTCGTGACCATCTCGCTGTAGAACAAGGCGTCCCGAGAAGTAGCCGAAACAGGAACCGGCAGTGCCGATCGGTTCGGTCCATCATCGGTGCGACGCAGAAACGGTTCGAGGCAGTCAACGTCATACCCGGAAGTTCTCACCGCGCGAGGCTTGGCGCCCGCGTTTCATATGACCATACGCGCGTAGCGTCAATCAGACGACGATCTAGAGCCCGACTTGGGCCGCACTGACGTCCCAGAGGCGCCTTTGGGCCGCCTCGTCGTAGCTGACCTGCGAGATCGGCGCCGTGGCGCCGCATGTCGATGCTGGAGAGGCCGACCTGCTGGAGGGCCAGTCCGACGGACGCTCCCAACCTACCGCGACCCGCCATAACGCGTAGCTCAGGTTTGGGGAGGGCGTCCGTGGCGTGGCTGGTAGAACCCAATTGTGCCGCCTCCGGGCAGCGTCAAAGACGAGAGCAAACCCCAGCCCGCATCCACCGTACCTGTCGTTGATACGCCGGCCTTCGCAAGCTTCTCCCGGCACGCTTCTACGTCATTACACATCAGATAGAGCTCGTGAGCTTGCGATTTCTCGTGTGGATGGAACGCGACTTCGGAGGGCGGCAGGGCGAAAATCAACCAGCCACCACCAACGTCGACATGCCGGAACTCCAGGACATCGCGCAGAAAAGCTCGGTCGGCCTCGGCATCCTTCGAATAGACGACTACATGTGCACCATTGAACATGTCGATTTCCTTTCAGACCGCCGACGGTCAGTCGGCAGCCTATGGCCGGGAGCTAGAGCCCGACTTGAGCCGCACTGACGTCCCAGAGACGCCTTTGGGCCGCCTCGTCGTAGCTGACCTGCGAAGAGCGCACGGCTTGCGCTTGGTCGTAATACGCTCCGGACTGGCCGGCGAGTTCCACCGCCGAAGCGAGATGAACCGACGTTTCCGCCCCCTGGGCCAGGGGAATCCCCCCGAAGCGCTTGGCGATCCGAATGACCTGGCGCGCCAGGAAGCCGTTGTTGTCGCCGAAATCCGAATTGACGAAGCCCGGGTGCAACGCATTGACCGAGATGGACGATCCCTTGAGGCGCCGAGCCAGCTCGTAGGTGAACATGATGTTGGCGAGCTTCGATTGGCCGTAGGCGCGCCAGGCGTTATAGCTGTGCTTCCCCTCGAGGTCGTCGAAATCGATCGTCGCCTTGCGGTGCGCTTGCGAAGCGACATTGACGACGCGAGCGGAGCGACTTTGCCGCAAAGCCCCGAGCATCAGATTGGTCAGCAGGAAATACCCGAGGTGATTGAGCGCCCAGGTTCGTTCGATGCCCTCACCGGTTTCTTCGCGGCGCACGAACAGCGCGCCGGCGTTGTTGATCAATACATCGATCCGCGGCAACGCAGCGTTCAGCGCCTGCGCCACGCGCCGGACATCGCTTTGCATCGACAGATCCGCCACGAACGTTCGGGTCCCTACACCGACCTCCCTCGCGGCCGACTCGAGTTTGGCAGCGTTGCGCCCAACCAACACCAACGCCATTCTCGTGCGCGCCAACCGGCGGGCCGTTTCGAGCCCGATCCCGGCCGTCGCTCCGGTCACGACGCAGATCGGTGCGTCCGAATCAGCCAAGCAGGCCTCCGATCCAGCCGACGATCTCATCGATCGCCAGCCCGAGGCCGATGATCACGGCAGCCGCTGCCCCCAACATCAACCACAGGACGGCACTCGCAACGCTCCCAGCGGCGACGAAACCGAAGAAACCTGCCAAGCCGGAAAACAGCGTCACGACCAACCGGCCAGGCAGCTCGAGCAGCCGCTCTTCCAACGTCTTGTAGGCTGGCGGCGGGACGAACGCCGGAAGGCTTTCAACGGCGATACCTTTCTGCCGGGCGAGAAGATTTCGCTCTTCAAAAACCTTCGCACCCAGGTCGTTGAGGACGACCCACGCTTCCTCGGTGAAATAGTACGGGAAGCCGAAGGCGGTAAATCCTTGGGCGCGGGAGATCCAGCCAGCCTCGACAAGCGCCTCCGCAACCGGGTCGCCGAACGTCTTGGCGATGCCCCGCTGGCGCTGGTGCAGCGCCATACACACCAGCCAAAGCTCATCGAAGCCCAGCGTCCCGACACGACGGAGGAATTCGGCACGATGCTGAACGATGACGGCGGCCTCCTGCGCAGCCACCTTGCGACGTTTCTGTTCACGCTCGATCGAATCGGCGATCTCGAACACGAGATCGTTGATTCCGAACACGATCGTGCCCAAGGACAGGATCGTGACACCGAAGAAGAAGCCACCGCTGCGCCCGGTCGCAAGGCCGAAGCCCCAGGCCAGCGCCAGCGGGACAATGACGGACGCCCAGTTAACGAGGGTCGTTGCGCGGCGATCGTCGATTCGTTTGAGCATGTCTAGCGGAGCAACGCGCGGGCGTCGCGAATGGCTGGTATATCCACGCTGCTGTCTACCATGTCGAGCAACGATTCCAAGTCTTTTGCCAAGAACCCGCCGCGACCTGTCGCGGCCAGAAGGGCCGCATGACGCTTCGTGGTGTGGAGCGCATCACCAAATGCTCCGAACCCACGTGCAACGGCCGTACCCTCCCGGAAGCAAGCCTCTGCCGCATCAGGTTGTTTCGTGGCGACCAAGGCGTCGCCCTTGATCGTCAGGGCCTGACTCAGGAATCGGCGCTGGCCGCTTTTCTCGATGGCAGCGACGGCGCTTTCGGCAACGCTCAGCGCCTCCGACGGCCTTCCGGCGGCGAGCAGGGCCTCGGCTTGCCAGGTTCGGAACCAAGGAGAGGCCAACCCGTACCCGCCCCTCTCCCACAGCGCAATTCCCTCGGCGAGGTCGCTTAGGCCCTCATCGTGGTGCCCCTGGGTGGTCTTGGCCCAACCAGTGAGCAGTTGGGCTATCGCCAAGTAAGGTGTAAACCCCTGCTCGCGCGAAACCTTGATCGCCTCCTGAGACCATTGAAGGAGCGCAACCGGGTCCTGGCGATAGGCAAACGTCGCCGTGCCGACGCCGAGGGCGTGCGAGAGGGGAAACGGATGATTGAGCATTCGAGCCAGGGCCACAGCCCGCTCGACCGAGGAGAGCGCCTCGCCAAAGCGGCCCGCGCTCGCCTGACAGAGCGAGAGGTAATTGTGGGCACCGACCCCGAACTCGATCGCGTAGGTGAGCGCAAGTGGCGCGTGCTTGGCCGGCTCATATTGAGCGAGCACGCCTTCCAGACGGTCGATACCCGACACGGTTTCGCCGCGAAAGAAATCGACCAGTCCGAGCGCGTAGTTGGCGACCAGGCGGGACAGGTCGTCACCTCGTCCCGCGTGAGCCGCTAGAGCCTCCGCCCGTTCGAACGCCGAGTCCATATCGCCGCGCGCCCAAACCACCGCAAACAGCCCGTAGAGCGAAGGCAGCAGATTTTGGCTGGTGCCCGCTGCCTGAACCAACGCGTGGGTGCGTTCATAGTTACGCTCGACCTCGGGAGCTCCCAGGCCCCGGGTCGCGCGCAAGGGAAACACGAGGGCACTTCGGAGCCCGACCTCGAGCCTCCGCTTGAGGTCTTCGTCGCGGACATGTTCGACCGCGGCGAGCCCCCGCTCGAGTTGGTCTTGCGCCTCGATCATGGCGGACCGTTGAGCGGCGATGAGGCCGGCGCGCTGGAAAAACTGTGCCGCATCGGCGTAGTCGCCGGCCGCAGCGTAGTGCCGCGCCAACTGCCCAGGCTCGGTCTCGGCAATGATCGGGAAACGCTGGCGCAGGACTTGGGCAATCTTCCGATGCAGTTCCTGGCGCTTGCCGCGCAGCATTGTCTCGTATGCGGCATCCTGAACCAGCGCATGCTTGAATTGATAGTGTCGGGTGGTTCCCACTCCGATCTCGAAGACAATCTCCGCGGCCACCAATTCGCCGACGGCAACCAGAACATCCGATTCTGGTCCCCCTGCCACCGCCGCCAGCAATTCGAAACCGAACTCGCGCCCGATCGCGGCCCCGATCTGTGCGACCTGCTTGGCTTGGGGCAAACGATCGAGCCGCGCCATGAGCGAGTCGTGCAGCGTGCTCGGGATCGCCAGGCTGGGGAGCGGACCGACAAGTTCGTATCGATCGCCACGGTCCACCAATCCTCCCCCTTCGATGACGCTGCGGGACAGTTCTTCCAGAAACAGGGGCACACCGTCGGCCTTGGCCGCGAGTACACGCACGAGTTCGGGAGGCAGTGGTTTCCGGGCGACCGCGGCGATGAGGCGTTCGCTATCGGTCTGAGTGAGCCGCTGCAATGCGATCGTCGCAGCCGATCCCGATCCCGGCGCCGCCGTAAATTCC
>VGES01000107.1 GCA_016869765.1 Alphaproteobacteria bacterium | reverse complement strand
CCCCCCAAACGGCGCTACCCTCAGTAATCATTCGCGGGGGCGCCCATGAACCGTCGTCCGTTGCGTGCTGTCACCAAGGAAGAGATCGCCACGTACGATCGCGACGGCGCGGTGTGCCTGCGCAGTATCCTGAGTCAGGATTGGATCGAACGCATGCGTAACGCCTGCGAGCGCGTGTTGGCCGCACCGCAGGATTATAGCTTGTTGAAGACCGACCGCCCGGAACTGCTGGGCGATGAACGCCTGCGCAAGGAACTGACCAACATCTACAACCCCGACCGGCTCGCACAGCGGCGTAAATCGGGGTTTCTCTCGCTCAAATTCATGTGGTTGGTCGACGACGACTTCCGGGCTTACGTCCACGAATCTCCGGTGGCCGAGATCGTCGGCGAGGTGATCGGCGCCAACGAGGTTCGCTTTTTTTGGGATCAAATCTTCGCCAAAGAACCGAAGTGCCGCGAAGAAACGATGTGGCACAACGATATGGCCGCTTGGCCCCTCGACGGCGACATGATCCCGTCGTTCTGGGTGCCTTTCACACCGATCACCGACGAGAATTCGCTCGAGGTCGTGGCCGGCACCCACAAGGATCGCACCGTCTATTGGCCTATCGCAGGTGCCAATGCGCGCGCGCTGGCGGCCGATCACCCACCCAATCGCCCGCCGTGGATCAATTACAACGAACGTCGTGGCGATCCCAACGTGCGGTTCCTGAAATGGTCGATGCAGCCGGGCGATGCACTGGTCTTGCACCCGCGTTCGTATCACTATTCGGCGGGGAACTACCACGACACTCAGACTCGCATCGCGCTGACGACGCGGTGGGTCGGCGAGGATATCGTCTGGGACTGGCGTCCCGAGTGTCTGAGCATCCCGGGCATGACTCCCGAGACGATGGTGCGCGGCACGCCGCCGCGCGGTGATCTGTTCCCATTGTGCTGGACGCGACCCAGCCGTGCGCCCGGTCGCGTCGCGGCGGAATAACCGGTGATGCTGACACTGAAGCGAGCCGACCGGCTGGCCAGCAAGATATTGGCGGCTGGCGAGGGACACCCGTTCGCCGTGGCCGTGGTCGATGAAGGCGGCAACCTGCTCGTGCTCAAGCGTCACGAAGACGCGGGTTTCTTCTATGTCGAGATGTCGCGCGCCAAGGCCTGGGCTGCTGTCGCGCTGCGGCGCGGCGTCAAGGCAAGTGGCGAGGCGTTGATGAAGCGGGCGCTGTTGGGCGCCCTCACGGACATCTCCGATGGGCGCTTCTTGCCGATTAAAGGCAGCGTGCTCCTCCGCGATCGAAAGAAACGCATCGTCGGTGCTGTCGGCGTTGCTGGCCCGGCCGGCGGCGACAACGACGAGGCATGGGCCGTTCAAGGGGCCGAGGCGGTCGGCCTGAAGGCCGAGGTCTAGGTGCTCGGCGACAGGGGGAACCATGGGATGGCGAGTTAGGAGCGCTCAGGCGCTCGTCATAGCGCAGCTAGCAACCGCTGGGCCGGTCCTGGCCCAGCCGGCTGATACAATCAGGGTCGGCGACGTGTTGGGCGCGCCGTCGGGCGAGCCCACTTTTTCGACGCGATCGCCGTTCTCCTACATGCTCGGACCGATTTACGACGCGCTGGCGTTGGTCAATGCTGACGGTAGCTATTCGCCTTTGCTGGCGACCGAGTGGCGCAATACCGACGCCACGACCTGGGTCTATCGTTTGCGGCCCAACGTCAAGTTTCATAACGGGGAAATGCTCGATTCCTCTGGGATCGCTGCGTACCTCACCTGGCTCAACAGTGACGCGGGCAAGGCTACCAACGTTGGTGCTCAGGTGAACCAGATTGGGTTCGATTCGGCACGGGCGATCGATCCTCTGACCGTCGAGATCAAGTCGAAGACGCCGAACCCACTCCTACCCAAAATCATCCAGTCATTCTGGATGCCGGCGCCCAAAGCGTGGGCCGAGCTCGGCAAGGAGGGATTCGCCAAGAAGCCTGTGGGGAGTGGCTCCTATCGCGTCACCGAATGGGGCCCGAACGGGACCGACTATGAAGCGTTTGGCGATTCCTGGCGGCCAGCCAGGACCCCCAAGCTCTCGGTGCAGAAGATTCCGGATCGGACGGCGCGGCGCTCGGCGATCATCTCAGGGCAGCTCGACATCGCACAAGGGATGGACATGGACGACATCCCCGTGGTCGAGGGGGCCGGGCACAAGGTCGACTTTGCGCCACGGCCACAGGTGGCGACGCTGAAACTCATCAGCGTTTCGCGCGACACGCCATTCAAGGACAAGCGCGTGCGCCAAGCGGCCAATCTGGCGATCGATCGCAAGAACTTCGTCGAACACATCTTTCGTGGCCGGACGCGTCCGGCGAACCAGTGCAGCTTGCCTGGGGCGACGGGCTACGATGCCGGTGTGCCGCCGATTCCGTTCGACCCAACTCGGGCGCGACAACTGTTGGCGGAGGCGGGCTTCACCAACGGCTTCGAGACAACGGTGCATGCCTTTGCCCCGAGCCCGTTTCCAGGCCTTACTGACGTCAACCAGCTCGTGAGCCAACAGTTGGGGGCCATTGGTATCAAGGTGGCCCTCGAGCCGTTGTCGCTCGCCGACTTTCTCAAGAACTGGAATCCCGGCGCCACAGCCGCTTCTGTCGGGTTCAAGGGAGCGATCTTCGAACAGCACTGCAATATGGTGAATCTCGATTCGCTCGACGGGATTCGCGACTCATCGTGCGACAAGCGGCCGGCGTACTATTGCGATGACGCCGAGCAGAGGTTGCTGGATGCAGCCAAGAGCGATACGGATGCGGCCCGCCGCGAGGCGACGCTGAAACAACTCATGCGCCTCAATGCCGAGAACTCAGGAATGTTGTTCCTGGTCGAACTCGTCGATCTAACCGGCCTGCATCGGCGTGTGCAGGGCTTCAGGAACGACAATACGCGCTACAACTACCACGAGATTACACTGGCGCGCTGAGACTCACGCCCCGTAGCGCTTGCTGCGCTCCATGTAACCGCTCAAGTCGGCCAGCTCATCGCGTTCGGCCGGCGTCGATAGGGCGTTCTTCATCGCGCCCGCGTGCCCGTCACGCAGGATCGCGGCGAATACCTCGCTCATTGCGCGGATCGCCACACGTTGGGAATCAGACGGGTAGATGATCAGCGAGTAGCCGAGCGCGGCCATGCGCGGGAACGGCAACGGGCACGGCTCACCCGCCGCCGCCATGTTGAACAGCTTGGGGCCGGGAAACCGTTTGGCCACGGTCTCGAGGTCGGCCGGCGTACGCACGGCTTCCATGAACAGCATGTCGGCGCCGGCTTCGAGGTAGGCCGCCGCGCGATCGAGCCCGGCGGCAAGACCCTCGGGCTTAACGGCATCGCTGCGGGCGATGATCAGGAAGTCGCGATCGCGTCGGGCATCGACCGCGGCCTTGATCTTGCCCACCATCTCAGCGCGACGGACGACCTCGATCCCGTCGAACAGCCCGCAGCGCTTGGGGAACACCTGGTCTTCCATGTGTAGGCCGGCGGCTCCGGCGCGCTCGTATTCCCGCACCGTGCGCTGGGCGTTCAAGGCGTTGCCGTAGCCGGTGTCGGCATCGGCGACCACCGGGATGTTGCAGGATTGAACGATCGTCTCGACGCGGCGAGTCATCTCCGAAAGGCCGAGCAGCCCGAGGTCGGGATAACCCTCGGCGCGAGAAATCGAGCCGCCACTCGCGTGGATGCAGGCAAACCCGGCGCGCTCGGCTAGCTTGGCCGAAATAGCGTCGAACACGCCGGCGGCGCGAACCGGACTTTGATCCCGCAGCAACCGGCGTAGGTGTGTCGTCATTCGTTCGGCAGTCATCGTCTTCACTCCTGGTCAGGAATCAGCGCTCAGTTCGTGGGAACGGAATCAACGTCGGCACACGCTGACGATATTGGGCGTAGGTTTCTCCGAACGCTGCAGCGAGCCAGGCGTCCTCGCGGCGCCATTTGGCCCACAGAGCGAAGAGGCAGATCATGAACGCGAGCACGCCGCTCCACTCGCCGAGGGCCAGCGCGGAGCCGAGAAAGGCGAGCAGGAGGCCGGCGTAGATCGGGTGACGCAACCAGGCGTAGGGACCGGTGGTCACGAGCTGATGGTCCGCTTTGATCGTGACGCTGCCGCTCCAGTTGCGGCCGAGCGACACACGCGCCCACGCACACCAGAGAAGTCCGGCGAGCGCTAGCCCCGTGCCGCCGGCGAGACCCGTCAGGTTGCGCGGCAGGACCCGATCATCGAGGACGCCAAACGGGAGTTGAGGCACGGCGACGAGGGCCCCCGCCAGCACCATCGGTACGACGTGCGCATGGCGTTGCATCGCCGTTTCGCGTCGCACCGCGGGCTTGTTGCCCCGCAATCCCGCCAACCAAGAAACGCCCCACAGGGCCCAGGGGGCGGGGAGAACGTATTTGTGCAGGGGGTCCATAGCGGGGCGTCGTTGGCGGTCGTGACCCTAGCGCAGGTCGCCCGGAGCGTGCACGCTCGCACTGCTCAAGGGCGTTCGATCAATTCGGCTGGCGCCGGTCATCGTAGGTCGCTGGGTGAGCGCCTACACGCGCGCGCTGTTAGCCCCTCCGAAATAACGTTGGTATCGAGCAAGAAGCTCACAGGGAGACCGGCCGCGTACGGCTCTTGCTGCGCCTGATTTTCAGCTTCGCACCGTGCAACGGCGAGGCGGCGAAGAGGCCATCACGTCGCACACGTTCGGTGAGTTCGCTGAACTTTGCTTTGGCTTCGACCACAGTCCAGACGCCATCCATGGGCGCTCCCCAACGAACAGGTCATCATAGTCGTCATAGTCACGTCGATGAGACATTGTCGTCGGCACGGAAAGCAGCCTGGAGCCCGCGCGTGCCGCGACGGTCAGCGCTCGTTGGGGAATGCGACCTTGCGGAGCGCTAGGGCCCGGCCCATCGGGGTGGTCGCCTGGAGGGCGGTTTCGGCCTCCGGGATCATTCCGAGGCGACGGTAGAGCGAAGCGAGGCGACCGAGGAGCGAGTCGCGTGTCCAATCTTCGTCCACGGTGTTGCTCGCCCATGCGCCGGCCTCGACCAAACTGCGCGCGACCGGAGCGTCGTCGAGGACCGTCTCGGCCGCACCCACGAGCGTGTGAGCCCTGTCGCTAGCAGTCGCCAGGCGATGGCTGATCATCACCGCACCAGCGGCATCGCCAACGCGCCCGAGTGCGACGACCGCGCGGCGGACATCGGGGAAGTACATCGAACGGAGCGCCGCGCCGTCGCCCAACAGCGTCCGTAGCATCGTTCGGGCGCCTTCACGATTGCCGGCCGCGAGTCGCGCGTCGATGACCGTGAGAAGTGCCATGGGACGAGAAGGGGCATCGACGATCCGTCCGACGACGGCATGCACCGCAGCATCGTCTTTGGCGACGAAGCGTGCGATCTCGACCAGAAGCCTCGCTTGACGCCGCGGATAGCGATCGGCCAGCGCCACCGCTCCCGGCATGTCTCCCGCCTGCATCTGGCTTTTGACCACGGCCTCCAGCACGTTCTGTTCCCCGTCAGCACCCCTGAGACAGATTGATGTGTTTGGCTAGCGGAGGATTTTCGGCTCATCGTCACCGTTGAAGGGGATGAGGATGAGACCGATGAAACAGACG
>VGES01000106.1 GCA_016869765.1 Alphaproteobacteria bacterium | reverse complement strand
GCGCACCTTCATGCCCTTGCGCAGCACGCCGTCGCGCACCCGCACGAGGATCATCACGCCCAGATACGTGTCGTACCAGGAATCGACCAACAGCGCCTTCAGGGGAGCCCCGGCATCTCCCGTGGGCGGCGGGACCTTCTTGACGATCGCTTCGAGCACGTCGTCGATCCCAAACCCGGTCTTGGCCGAGACCAGCACCGCCTCGGAGGCGTCGAGGCCGATCACCTCCTCGACCTGTTGGCGGGCACGCTCGATATCGGCCGAGGGCAGGTCGACCTTGTTGAACGCCACCACGATCTCAAGGTTGGCTTCGATCGCGTGGTAGGCGTTGGCAAGCGTCTGGGCCTCGACGCCCTGGCTCGCGTCGACCAGGAGGATCGCCCCCTCGCAGGCGGCCAGGCTGCGGCTCACCTCGTAAGCGAAGTCGACGTGGCCAGGCGTGTCCATCAGGTTCAATTCGTAGGCCTGACCGTCCTTGGCCTTGTAGTTGAGCCGCACGGTCTGCGCCTTGATGGTGATGCCGCGCTCGCGCTCGATGTCCATCGAGTCGAGCACCTGTTCACGCATCTCACGAGCGTCCAACGCCCCACAGCGCTCGATCAGGCGGTCGGCGAGCGTCGACTTGCCGTGGTCGATGTGCGCGACGATCGCGAAATTCCGGATGCGCGAGTGGTCGATCATGTCAACTTCGCAACGTGCCGCCGGTGGCCTTGGTCACGGCGTCGACCACGCGTTTGGCGACAGCCGCGATCTCGGCCTCGGTCAGCGTCTGCGCCGCGGGCTGCAGGCGCACCGTGATCGCCACCGACTTCTGTCCCGATCCCAGCGCTTGACCGGCGAACACGTCGAAGACGCGAACATCGTCGATCAGCGCCTTGTCGGCACTGCGCGCCGCCCGGGCGATGTCCTGGGCGCTCACGTGTTCACCGACGACGAAAGCGAAATCCCGCTCGACCGCCTGGAGGTCCGAGGCGCGCAGCGCGCCACGGCTACGCGAGGTCTTGGTCCGGCCCTTGGGCAGCCGATCGAGGTAGACCTCGAAACCCACCGCCGGGCCCTTCACGTCCATGGCGTGGAGAATCCGCGGATGGACTTCGCCGAACCACGCGAGCACCGGTTTTGGTCCGAGGCTCAGATTTCCGGAGCGGCCCGGGTGATACCAGGCGGCGCCACTCGAGGTGACTTGCAGCCGGTCGGCCGGCACACCCAGTTCGGCCAGCACGGCCAAGGCATCGGCTTTGGCATCGAAGGCATCGACCGGTCGCGGTTTCTCCGCCCAGTGGCGCGGGCCGCTCGCTCCGACGCGGATGCCGGCCGCAACCGTCGCCTGACCCTGGGGCGAGTCGTCGGCGTACTGCGGACCGACCTCGAACAGCGCCACATCGGCGGCGCCGCGCGCGGCGTTCCGGCCGGCGGCTGCCAGAAGGTTGGGCAGGATCGAGGGCCGCATGGTCGTGAGGTCGGCACTGATCGGGTTGACGAGCGTGAGCAAGCCCGCGCCGCCGCCGAACAGCTTGGCCTGACCCGCCGGCAGGAACGACCAGGTGACGCATTCCATGAGGCCCCGCTCGGCCAAAGCGCGCTTGGCGCGCGGCGACCGCAACTGTTCGGCACTCCACGCCGGGCGCGTGACGGTCGTCGTCTTGGTCAGGGCAACGGACGGGATCGCGTCGAAGCCTTTGATGCGCGCAACCTCTTCGACGAGGTCCGCTTCGCCATCGATGTCGCGCCGCCACGATGGCACGGCGACCGACCAGGGCGTCGCCTTGCGATCGACGCCGAATCCGAGCTGACCCAGGATGCGCGCCGATTCGTCTTCGCCGATCGCCAGGCCCGCGAGATGCGGCACGCGGCTGGGACGAAACGCGACGGCGCGCCGCCATTCGGGCGGCGATCCCGCGATCACGAGTTCGCTCGCCTCGCCGCCGCACAACTCGAGCACCAGGCGGGTCGCGGCTTCCATGCCGAGCACGACCGCCTCGGGGTCGACGCCGCGCTCGAAGCGATATCGCGCGTCCGATTCGATGCCGTAGCGCCGGCCCGTGGCCGCCGTCCGCTTCGGGTCGAACAGGGCCGCCTCGATGAAGACGTTGCGCGTCGCCTCGGTGCAGCCCGACGCCTCGCCACCAATGATGCCGCCCAGTGCCAGAGGCCCATCGTCGTCGGCGATCACGGTGACGCTGTCATCCAGCGTGTAGGTCCGTCCATCAAGGGCCAGCAGGCTCTCGCCCGACCGGGACAGTCGCACGTGGATGCCGCCCGCGACCGTATCGGCATCGAACACGTGCAGCGGACGGGCGCGATCGAACGTGAAGAGGTTGGTGATGTCGACCAGGGCGGAAATCGGTCGCAGGCCGATCGCCTTCAGACGATCCTGAAGCCAGCGCGGGCTAGGCCCGTTCTTGATCCCTCGCACGTAGCGTCCGACGAAATAGGGGCACGGTGACGGCTCCCCGCCAGCAATCAAGCGAACCTCGAGCGGGCTTTTGAACGCGCCGGGAACCGCCGCGACGGGCCGGGGCTTGAGCTGCCCCAAACCCGCGGCGGCGAGATCGCGCGCGATGCCATGCACCCCCAGGCAATCCTGCCGATTGGGCGTCACGTTGATGTCGATCACCGGGTCGTCGAGCCCCATGACGGCGGCGAACGGCGTGCCCACCTTGGCATCGAACGGCAGTTCGATGATGCCGGTGTGTTCATCCGACAGGCCCATCTCGCGTTCCGAACACAGCATGCCGTTCGATTCGACACCGCGGATCTTGGTCGCCTTGATCAGCAGGCCCGTCGCCGGGATGGTCGTGCCCGCCGGAGCGAACACGCCCTTCATGCCGGCGCGCGCGTTGGGCGCGCCGCACACGACCTGGACCTTGCCCTTGCCGGTATCCACCAGACACACCGACAGCTTGTCGGCATCGGGATGGCGGTCGCAGCGCTCGACATGGGCCACCGTGAACGGCGCCAGGGCCGCAGCGCGATCGGTCACCCCTTCGACCTCGAGCCCGATTGCCGTCAGTCGTTCGGCGACCGTTGCCGCATCGGCGGTGGTGTCGAGGTGCTCCTTGAGCCAGCCCAGCGTGATCTTCATCGCGCCAGCCCTCCCGACAACGTCGGCAGGTCGAGCGGCACGAAGCCGTAGTGCCGGATCCAGCGCAGGTCGCCGTCGAAGAACGAGCGCAAATCGGGGATGCCGTACTTGAGCATGGCGATCCGGTCGATGCCCATGCCGAAGGCGAAGCCCTGGTACTGCGTCGGATCGACGCCGCAGTTCTCCAGCACCTTGGGGTGGACCATGCCGCAGCCCAGGATCTCGAGCCAGTCGTCGCCCTCACCGATCTTGAGTTCGCCACCCCTGCGCGAGCAGCCGACGTCGACCTCGGCCGAGGGCTCGGTGAACGGGAAGTGGCTCGGCCGGAAGCGCAACTTCAGGGTGTCGACCTCGAAGAACGCGCGCGCGAACTCGAGCAGGCAGCCCTTGAGATGCCCCATGTGGATGTCCCGGTCGATCACCAACCCCTCGACCTGATGGAACATGGGCGTGTGGGTCATGTCGGAGTCGGAACGATAGGTCCGCCCCGGGATGATGACGCGATAGGGCGGCGGGCCCGCCATCATGGTGCGGATCTGCACGGGCGAGGTGTGCGTGCGCAGCACCTTGCGCTCGCCGTTGGCATCCGGCGGCAGATAGAACGTGTCGTGCATCTGCCGCGCCGGATGGTCGGGCGGAATGTTGAGCGCGGTGAAGTTGTTCCAGTCGCTCTCGATATCGGGTCCGTCGGCGACCGTGAACCCCATGTCGGCGAAGATCGCGACCAGCTCGTCGGTCACCTGGCTTACCGGATGGAGCCGACCGCCGGTCATGGGCCGGACCGGCAACGTCACATCGACCCGCTCTTCGGCGAGCCGCGCATCGAGCGCCCTGACGTGTAGCGCGTTCTGTCGATCGGCAATCGCCGCGGTCAACGTGTCTTTGAGCACATTCAGCGCGGCGCCGGCGCTGCGGCGCTGCTCGGCCGGCAATTGGCCGAGGCTCTTCAGGCGCTCGGTGATCGCGCCCTTCTTGCCGAGGACGGCGACGCGGACTTTGTCGAGCGAATCGAGGTCGGCCGCACCTGCGATCGCGGCGAGCCATTCCTGTTCCAGTTGATCGAGTTCCTGCATCGGCGTTCCAACGTCGTCACAGGCGGCCGGCGCCCGGCGCTGGTCGGTCCAGCAGGGGCGCGATTAACTCGCCTTCAGGGCCGCCTTGGCTTGATCGGCGAGCGAGCGGAAGGCCACCGGTTCGCGGGCGGCGAGATCGGCCAGCATTTTCCGATCGAGCGCCACCCCTGCGCGCCGGAGGCCGCTCATAAATCGAGCGTACGTCAGGCCGCACTCGCGCGCCGCCGCGTTGATGCGCTGCACCCACAACGAACGGAACCGGCGACGCTTGTTGCGCCGGTCGCGATAGGCATATTGCAGCGATTTCTCGAGGCGTTCGTGGGCTGTGCCGAACGTCTTGCTGGCACGACCGCGAAAACCTTTGGTCTGCTCGAGAACCTTCTTGTGTCGGGCGTGACGCGTGACGCCCCGTTTGACGCGGGCCATGAGTCACCTCACCGATAGGGCATGAATTTTTTCACAATGATCACGTCGGACGGATCGAGGATCGTCGTGCCGCGCTGATTGCGAATATGTTTGCTGGTGCGCTTGATCATGCCGTGGCGTTTGCCCGACTGACTCGCGCGCACCTTGCCTTTGGCGGTGAAGCGGAAACGCTTCTTGGCGCCGCTCTTGGTCTTCATCTTGGGCATTTTGCGTTCCTTGGCCAGGAGTTGCTTTGCAAGCCGCCATGGCATGCCCGTTTTTCAGGCCAGGCGGCTCAATTTGGAGGCGCGTTTATAGCGGGGGGCCGTGGTCGAGAGCAAGGGCCGCCCACGGTTGAAATGCCAGGGTTCTCCGACGGCGGGCCCGGCCGCGCTGGCCCCAAGAGAAAGGCGTGGTCGGACCCCCGCCCCCCAGGGCTGGGGCCCAACCGCCGACTCAACGATCCCGTTCGGCGATGTCGGGCATCCCGGTCCGCAGGAGGTCGTAGACCTTGTGCACGATCGCGACCCGTCCGCCAACCTGCGGCGGCGGGATCGGTTGATCGGACTTCGCCGCCAGGCGCTGCGCCTCGGCCACCTCTTTCGACGTGGCACCCGTCGCCGCGATCGCGGTGATAATGGTCGAATCGAGATGGCCGACGAGGCCGACGATCTCTTCTCTTGTCAGGGCATGCGTCTTGGCCACGAGAACCTCCTGGGTAATTCATAGCCTGGCTGCGGCGCGAGCAAATTGACCGCCATCAACGAAAACGCCCCGGCCGCATCGCCGCCGGGGCGTCCCTCGAGCGTTCCCGATGGGGTCCTATTTCGGCGCGATGATCATCGTCATCATCTTGCCTTCCATGCGCGGGAACTGTTCGACCTTGGCGCTGTTCTGCACGTCCTCGCGGACGCGCTCCAGCACCTTCATGCCGAGATCCTGGTGGATCAGTTCACGGCCACGGAAGCGCAACGTGACTTTGACCTTGTCGCCTTCGCCGAGAAACCGCGAGATCGACCGCATCTTGACGTCGTAGTCGTGATCTTCGATGCCGGGCCGCATCTTGATCTCTTTGACTTCGATGACCTTCTGCTTCTTGCGGGCGGCGTTGGCCTTCTTCTGAGCCTCGTACTTGAACTTGCCGTAATCGAGAATCTTGCACACTGGTGGTTCCGCGTTGGGCGAAACCTCGACCAGGTCGAGACCGGCTTCTTCGGCGAGTGTCAGCGCTCGGGAAAGATCAACGACCCCTAACATCTCCCCTGAGGCGCTGACGAGGCGAACCCGCGGGACGTTGATCATGTCGTTAACGCGCGGGCCATCCTTCTTCGGGGGTGGCGGCGCAAATGGTCGGCGGCCGATTGGCTACTCCTCTCTTCGACGGGGCGTCACACACAGATTCCACGCTCTTTCCCCGCGGGGAAAGACGGTGCGCCACGTCCATCCGGTGATGGCAGCGCCAGGAACGCAGAATCACACCCCAGGCGCCGCTGCTTCGCGAGTCAGTCTAGCCAGCGCCTCTTCGAG
>VGES01000105.1 GCA_016869765.1 Alphaproteobacteria bacterium | reverse complement strand
GGGCGGTGCTGCAGGCCCGCGGCCATTCGGTCCGCCTGCGCAAGCTCGATCCCTACATCAACGTCGATCCGGGCACGATGAGCCCGTACCAGCACGGCGAGGTGTTCGTCACCGACGACGGCGCCGAGACCGATCTCGACCTCGGCCACTACGAGCGCTTCACCGGCGTCGCCGCGACGCGGGCCGACAACATCACGACCGGGCGCATCTACCAGACGGTGATCGCGCGCGAACGCCGCGGCGACTACCTCGGCGCCACGGTGCAGGTGATCCCCCACGTCACCGATGCGATCAAGGAATTCATCCTCGAAGGCACCGAGGGGCACGACTTCGTCCTGATCGAGATCGGCGGCACCGTGGGCGACATCGAAAGCCTGCCGTTCCTCGAGGCCATCCGCCAGCTCGGCAACGAACTCGGGCGCGAGCGGGCGTTGTTCATGCACCTGACGCTGACGCCCTATATCGCCGCCGCGGGCGAGCTCAAGACCAAGCCGACGCAACACTCGGTCAAGGAGCTGCGCTCGATCGGCATCCAGCCCGACATCTTGTTGATCCGAAGCGATCGCGGCATCCCGCAATCCGAGCGACGCAAGATCGCGCTGTTCTGCAACGTCCGCGAGGAAGCCGTCATCCAGGCCCTCGACGTCAAGTCCATCTACGAAGTGCCGATCCGCTATCACGAGGAAGGTCTCGACGCGCAGGTGCTGCGGGTCTTCGGCCTGCCCGACTCGCCGCCGCCCAAGCTGAAACGCTGGAACGAGATCGGCGAGCGCATCCACAAACCCGAGGGTTCGGTGAAGATCGCCGTCGTCGGGAAGTACATCAAGCTCTTGGACGCCTACAAGTCGCTGGCCGAGGCGCTGACCCATGGCGGTTTCGCCAACAACGTGCGCGTCGATCTCGAATGGCTCGACTCCGAGATCTTCGAGAGCGAGAATCCGGCCGCCTACCTCGAAGACGTCCACGGCATCCTGGTGCCGGGCGGGTTCGGCGAGCGCGGCGCCCAGGGCAAGATCGAAGCGGTGCGGTTTTCGCGCGAAAAGGAAGTGCCGTACTTCGGCATCTGCTTCGGCATGCAGATGGCGGTGATCGAGGCGGCGCGCAACATGGCCGACATTCCCGAGGCCAACTCGACCGAATTCGGGCCGTGCCCCGAACCGGTGGTCGGCCTCCTGACCGAGTGGACGGTCGGAAACCGCCGCGAGCACCGTTCGATGAACGACGACCTCGGCGGCACGATGCGGCTCGGAGCATACGACTGCGACCTGCGCGAGGGCACGCTCGTGCAGCGCGTCTACGGCGCGCGCCGCATCCGCGAACGCCATCGCCACCGCTACGAGGTCAACATCCGCTACCGCGAGCGCCTGGAGAAGGCCGGGCTGGTGTTCTGCGGCATGTCGCCCGACGGCGCGTTACCCGAGATCATCGAGTTGCCGAACCACCCGTGGTTCGTCGGCGTCCAGTTCCACCCCGAGCTGCGCTCCAAGCCCTTCGATCCGCACCCGTTGTTCGCCTCGTTCATCGGGGCGGCGGTGCGCCAGTCGCGTCTGGTCTGATGGCCGCGGCGCGACCCGTCGCGATCGGCCAGGTGACCGTCGGCAACGATCGCCCGTTCACGCTGATCGCCGGCCCCTGCGCCATGGAAAGCCGCGACCACGCGCTGTTCGTGGCCGAGCGGTTGGCCGCGATCACCAGCAACTTGGGCATTCCCTTCATTTTCAAGACCTCCTTCGACAAGGCGAACCGAACCAGCCTCGCGGCCAAGCGTGGGGTGGGCTTGTCTGCGGCGTTGCCGGTGTTCGAGGCCGTGCGTCGTCAGGTGGGTTGCCCGGTCTTGACCGACGTCCATACGGAAGAACAGTGCGCCGAACTCCAAGGCGCGGTCGACGTGTTGCAAATCCCGGCGTTCCTCTGTCGCCAGACGGACCTGCTCGTGGCCGCGGCCCGGACCGGGCTCGCGGTCAACGTCAAGAAGGGCCAGTTCCTGGCGCCCTGGGACATGAAGAACGTGGTCGCCAAGGTGACGGGCTCGGGCAACGAGCGGGTCCTGATCACCGAACGCGGCGCCTCGTTCGGCTACAACACCCTGGTGAGCGACATGCGGGCGCTGCCGGTGCTGGCCGAGGACGGCTATCCCGTGGTGTTCGACGCCACCCATTCGGTGCAGCAGCCGGGCGGGCAGGGGACGGCCTCCGGTGGCGATCGTCGGTTCGTGCCGGTGCTGGCGCGCGCCGCGCTCGCCGTCGGGGTTGCGGCCGTGTTCATGGAGACCCACGAGGATCCCGACCGGGCCCCCTCGGACGGGCCCAACATGGTGCCGCTCGATCAGATGCGCGGGCTCCTGGAGAACCTCCAGCGCTACGACCGCGTCACCAAGGGACTCGAATAGCCGGCGCGTTTTCTCTAGGGTGCGCGCCGTCGCGCCAGCCGCAGCGAGGAACGTCATGACCGCCATCATCGACATCATCGGCCGGGAGATTCTGGACAGTCGCGGCAACCCGACGGTCGAAGTCGACGTGATTCTCGAGGGCGGCGCCATGGGTCGCGCCGCCGTGCCCTCGGGCGCCTCGACCGGCGCCCACGAGGCGGTCGAAAAGCGCGACGGGGGCAAGCGGTACGCCGGCAAAGGCGTGGGCGATGCGGTCGATGCGGTCAACGGCGAGTTGTTCGAGGCGCTCCAGGGCATGGATGCCCGCGACCAGGTGCGCATCGATCGCACGATGGTGGCGCTCGACGGTACGCCCAACAAGGCCAGGTTCGGCGCCAATGCGATCCTCGGCATCTCGCTCGCCGTGGCCAAGGCGGCCGCGACCGCGCTGCAACTGCCGCTCTATCGCTACGTCGGCGGCCCCTCCGCGCTCACCCTGCCGGTGCCGATGATGAACATCGTCAACGGCGGCAAACACGCCGACAACCCGATCGATATCCAGGAGTTCATGGTCCTGCCGCTGTCGGCCCCGACCATGGCCGAGGCGGTTCGTGTCGGCGCCGAGGTGACGAACCAGTTGCGCGGGCTTCTCAAGAAAACGGGCCACAACACCAACGTGGGCGACGAAGGCGGCTTTGCGCCCAACCTGCGCTCGGCCAGCGAGGCCCTGGATCTCATCGTCAAGGCGATCGCGGCGGCGGGCTACAAGGCGGGCGCCGACGTCGGCCTCGCGCTCGACGTCGCCTCGACCGAACTGTTCAAGGACGGCAAGTACCACTTCGAAGGCGAGGGGCAGGTGCGCGACCGCGGCCAGCTCGTGAAGCTCTACGAGCAGCTCTGTGCGTCCTACCCGATCCGCTCGATCGAAGACGGCATGGCCGAGGACGATTGGGAGGGCTGGGCGATGCTCACCAAGGCCTTGGGTGCCAAGGTGCAGCTCGTGGGCGATGACCTGTTCGTCACCAACCCGAAGCGCCTGGCCCAGGGCATTGCCAAGGGCACGGCCAACGCCATCCTCGTCAAGGTGAACCAGATCGGCACGCTGACCGAGACGATCGAGGCGGTCGACATGGCGCATCGCGCCGGGTATCGCGCGGTGATGTCGCACCGCTCGGGCGAGACCGAGGACGCGACCATCGCCGACCTCGCGGTCGCCACCAACTGCGGCCAGATCAAGACCGGCGCGCCGGTGCGCACCGATCGCACCGCCAAATACAATCAGCTCATCCGCATCGCCGAGCAGTTGGGCGACCAGGGCCGCTACGCCGGCCACGCCGCGCTGGCGCGCTAGCCCTCACCCGAACGGTCGTGGCTCTGCTCCGCCCGTTCGACCTCTCCCGCGGGGCGGGAGAGGTCGCGAGCGCAGCGAGCGGGTGAGGGGTTAAGCACATCGAGCCGAGGGGGGAACGTGCCTCGGACTCGAGGTGAGCAGATCGAGCGACGGGAGCGGCGTTTCTCCCGTTCACAGCAAGGTGGTGGGCGTCGCCGACCAACAGACCCGCCACGACGCTAGGCGCGATCCGAACGGCGCAGAAGCGCGCGACAGCACAAAGTCGCAGCGGGTATGATGGCTCGTCGAACAGATTCATCGGGGTCAGTCGATGAAGCGCTGGATCACTTCAACCGTGATAGCGTTCTTGATCGCCGTCGTCGGCGATGTCGCAGCGCAGGACCGATCCGCTTTAGAACGTGATTTGGCATTGGGGGCCGTGCGTACGCTTCCGGGTATGTCGGCGGAGCGCATTCCTCTCTTGCACTACGGAAAAGCCGTTCAAACCTACGTGGACAGCCGAGAGTACTTTCGGCGAGCTCAAACAGACTTCCTCAACGTGATTCTCGACAAGAACAACACCAAGGAAAAGGCCGACCGCGACCGAGAGATCACAGCCCACCTACGGATCGTCGAATCGAGATTTCGGACCGTCATGGGAGAGTTGAACGTATGCTGTGAGACTCCGCCCACGACAACCGACCTGGCACTCGGACGATTCTGGGCAAAGTTGCCCGCAATCGCGAAGGCCGACTTGGAGCGGGCACGGGCCAGTACGCAGGCCATTCGATCGATGGTCGGGCCAAACGTCAGCCAAGACGAATTGGCAGCAGCGCTGACAACAAATCTGGTCGATCTTGCTCAGCGTGATGTCCTTTCGGATGAGTTGGCTGCCGCTCTTCAGTACGCATTCGGAAGAGAATCTCCGTACTCCTGGGTAGGGGACGCTGGGGATGGGCTGCGGGCCATATGGCGGAGGTTAGAGCGCGAGAGGCGTGGGCGAAGCGAAGACCCCACGACACCGATGCTCGATGCAGACGAGCTTCGGGCGTTGGAGCGTTCCCTCTCGTTCGCTATGCGGCAAGCCAGGCAAGTCTACGAGCGGACATACGGCGGTACGCCCCGCGGGCAGTTGCCGACGGAAATTCAGATCCTCTTCTTGAGGTTCGACGCAAACATGCAGGAATTCCACTCGATCGACGAGAATCTCGGGGAAGCCCTGCGAACACTTGCGTCGAGAAGCTTCGCGCAGTACCGGGCGGACCCGTTGAGATCGCAAGCAGCCCGCCTTTTCGATACGCGCGAGGCGACGACCCGCGTTGCGATACAACTCCACATCGATTTGTGGGAGCGACTGCAAGCGGCGCGCTAGGTGCGGGCCCCTCGCCCGACCTCTCCCGCGGGGCGGGAGAGGTCGCGAGCGCAGCGCCGACCTCCCCCGTTGCGCTTCGCTCCACGGGGGAGGATTCGCCGAGAACTCTCCCCCCGCGAAGCGAAGCGAGCCGGGGGGAGCAGCGAGCGTAGCGAGCGAGGGGGGCAGCGCGGCTCGCGCTCTCGGCTACAATCGACCGACGCGGGAGGGGACCATGGGCCTTGGTTTTCGTCGTTCGTTCCGAGCGGGCATCGCGGCGGCCGCGCTCGTCCTCACGGCTTGTGCCGGCGATTCGGCAGCGCCCGGGGTCCAGACGCTCTCGAACGAGGCGCTGGATCCTATCAGCCGGTTGGCCAATCTCTCCGACGATATCCTGGCGATCGGGCGCCACGCGGACGAGGAGCAGAAGTACGTCGTCGCCGCCAACGAACTCGCTACACAGATCGGGCAATTGCCAAACCTTGTGATCCAGGCCCTCCGCGGCGAAATCGCCATGGCAACCCTTGGTTCACGGTTCGATGAAGGTGTTCGCGCGGCTGAGGCCGCGCTCGCCGCCATGAAACGCCAGTACGACTGCTGCCTGGCCAAGCCACCGACCCTCAAAGACCCCGGGCTGCGGCGCTTGTACGACGCGATCGCTACGGAGTACCCGCTGCATCTCGACACCATGCGGAACATGTTGACTCAGGCAAAGGGCCTGACCGATGCAGCGCGGCGCGGCGACTACGATCAGGTGAGACGAGTCGTGGTACTGAGTCTCACGGGATTTCAGGACACCGTGAGCATGATCGACCGGACGTATCGAGCGCGACAGTCGGCCGTGGGTGATGCCAAGTCGGGCTATTGGCTGCTCGAAGCAAGAATCGAGGAATCGCGAATATTGCGTCCCTACATTGCTCAAGTGATCGACCGTTTGGATCGACCGAGTACGGCGCCCTATGTCGATTCCCAGACCGTCGCCCTGTTTCGCAGCAAACATCCGGAGGCCCTGCAGCGGGCGCGCAGGCTTTATGACGAGGATCGC
>VGES01000104.1 GCA_016869765.1 Alphaproteobacteria bacterium | reverse complement strand
GCGCGCCATAAGTATTGTGCCGCATAGGCGCGCCAGGGGCGCCAACATTCGGCTCGGCGCTGAAGGTCCGCCGCGGTGACCGTGGTTCGCGTCAAACGCTGAAAGCCTCGGAGCAGACCCAGGTCCTCCGCCGGAAAGGCATCGCGGTCGCCGAACACGCGTAGAGCGATGTACTCGGAGGTCCACGGACCCACGCCCGGGATCGCCGCCAATCGAACACGGCGTCGCTCAAACGAACCATCGGTCAGCATCAGGGGATCTCGCAGCGCCACCTCGGCGAACGCGCGCAGCGTTCGCGCCCGCGTTCGAGGCAGGCCGATTGCCAGGCGCTTGCGGTGCAGATCTGCCGCCTGCGGAAAGAGATTTGTCAGCGGCTGGTCGGCACGATCGTTCGATAGCGGTTGGCCGTATCGTTCGACGAGACGCCCAGCCAAGGTGCGGGCGGCCGCGACCGATACCTGCTGTCCGAGAATGGCGCGGACGCCCATCTCGAACGGATCCCAGGCCCCGGGGAGCCGTAGCCCCGGTTCCCGGTCGACGATGCGCGCCAGTACTGGATCGCGTCGGAGATGGTTCTTGGCGATATGATCAGACAGCTCGGTGTCGAACAGTCGAGCGACGCGGCGGCGAACCTCCGGAGCAATTTCTCGCAAGGTGGGGCTCAGCGTCACGAGCATACAACTCCCACGTTGTTCGACGGAAACGATGCCTGTGCGCTGGCATAGGTTTGCTGTGCGACGATAGCGCCCACATTCATCCACATGCTCCACGCCCGGGATCGCACGTGCGGTGTGGTGATCGATCATCGCCGACCAGTCGTAGCCGTCGGGCAGACGGAGCCGAAGTATCGATGCCCGACGGCGGGCGGGCGTATCGATCACAGGAACAGGGACAACACGCCGGTCTGAGTGTAGAGGCGATTGTGCGATATTTCGCCCGAGCCGTAGAACCCGACCAGTGGCACCTCGCCGAGTTCCTCGGCGATCATGGCCATTTCTTCCTGTTCATCGAACAGGTGAGGCCCGCGGGCGACACAGCTGCAGTAGATCGCCCCCTTCGCTTCCTTCTTGGTACGTTTGCGCAGGTCGCCGAGCATGCGACGGAGGTCGGTTCTCGCCGTTTCGACATCGCGGCGGCAGAACATGACGGGCTGACCGTCCTCGAGCAGATCGCCGATGCCGACCAATTTTCGTTCGGGATCGATTCCCACGATGTTGCGCACGACGTAGTCGTTGCGATCGGAGCCGCGCACGGGAAAGGCGACGAAGATGCGGCCCGCGGCACGTCGCAGATTGGTGGCAAGCTCGGGGCCAATGTCTTCTAGGAATACGTCATAGGCGGGCTTGCCGTCGATCTTGATCGCGACGTTGCGGTGCGCCTCGGTCACCCGTCGTATCGGCCCGATGGGCGAACAACCCTGCGAAAGACCAGTCGCCACGGCCACGGACGACGCAAATAGGACGCCGGATAGTCCGCCCGAGGTGACGCCCCCCGCAACCTGCCCGTGCCCGACCTCGGGTGAAGTGAGTCCGCCGACCAGGAAGCTGTTGGTGGCTTCGGCGAACGTCGGGACGAGTTGGAGAATGTCCGAGCCCGAGGGATCACCATGCACGATCCCGAACGCCGGTTCGTCGGCTGGTCCAGGATGCAGTTTCTTCCAGGTCTTCTGCTTGTCGCTATCGACCACGCGGAACGTATCGTCAGCAAAAGCCCCGATGAGTGTGGCCACCGCGGGGCGACGGAAGTACTCCGTTCCGGTCGCACATAAGCCGATGCCTGCGGCACCGACCCAGTCCTTGATACCGCTTTCGCGTTTGAGGATCTTGAGGATGTTCGGCAGTTCGCCCGCTGCTTCCTGGCTCGTGTAGACGAAACCCAGGTTGGCGGATGGGGGCGCTGTCGGAGATCCACGCAATGCCGCGATGGCTGCCGCCGCGCCATCCGAACCGGCGGCGTGACCCAAAGCGAAGCGCGGTGCAGGGGCCATTGTGGATGCCCTAGTGTTCCAGGCGAGCCAGCGCGTCGAGTACCTCGTTGCTCGACATGACGTCGGCATACTTCTGATCCATGTCGAACAAGCTGGCTTCGTGAGGCCCTAGCGCGCGGTCGCCGACGCAGTCGCGTGGCACGATTGGGCGAAGGTTGTGGGAGCAGGCGTCGACCACCGTCGCGCGCACGCAACCCGAGGTCGTGCAGCCGGCGACGACGAGGGTGTCGACGCGGCGCAATGCGAGCCATGCGGCGAGCCCGGTGCCGAAAAACCCTGAAGCCTCGGTCTTGTCGACGATCAGTTCCCCGGCCCGCGGAGTCAGGGCCGGTACGATCTGCGACATCGGATTGCTTTTGGTGAGTTCCTTGAGTCGCGGGGACTTCATCGTGAAGACGCCCGCGTTGGCAGCATCATCCGCGTAGATCACGCGTGTGTGCGCGACCGGAAGGCCGTGGCGCCTGGCGGCTTCGAGAAGACCACGTGTGTGTTCGACCGCCTCACCGATGTTGCCGCCACCGAACACGTTGGGATCGTTGAAGCCGTTGGTGAAATCGACGATTACCAACGCTGCCTTCTTGCCGAATCCCACGCGAGAGCCTAGTCCCTGGCGCCGATAGACCTCGATTTCGGACATCTCCACCCCGCTTCTGCGCACCTACAGTTGCCCCGAAGACATTGCAACGCAAGGCTTCACGGATACGCGATCATGCGCGCTGCCGATGCGAATTACTCGCAAATTCGTTGAGCGGCGACAGGTGGTCGGCTAAGTAGGTTGCGCGGGGGCATCAGCCGTGGCGACAGGGAGGCAACATGCTGGCGATGGAACTCGACCACGACGAAGCGGCGCGCGAGCGCTATGTCGTGTCGTTGAAATGGCACATCAATCTCGACCTCGGTCCGCAACTTCGATCCGCCTATGAGGGCCAAGCGAAGCCACGTTTCCAGCGCCAACATGGTCGATCACCCAAGGATCGCCACGAAGTTCGGGAACTGATGCTGACCGAGCCCAGTTATCAGGCGTGGGGATCGCTCAGTTATCTGGCGCAGGAACTCATGTGGACAGCGATCGAAACGGAGATCGCACGCATGCAACCTGCCCTCAATACGGGCTCCAAGGTCGTACGCCCACGCGGCAGTTTGACCGTTGACCCGGCGTTTCGGGCGCCGCGCTACGTCACGGCTGTGGACATACACTTACAACCCGGTGGGTACGCGCTCGATCTCGGTGAAGGCGACGTCACCGCGGGGGCGTTCTACGAGGGCGCAACGCGGATGTACGCCCTGGGCCAGGGAATCCGCATTCGTGGCAATCGCGCACTACCCGAGGTGTTGGCCGAATTGAAGCGGCAATATCCGCGCCTCGCGCCGAAGCGCATCCTCGACATTGGCTGCAATATCGGCGGTTCGAGCATGGCGTGTAAGGATGTCTTTCCCGAGGCCGAGGTCTACGGTATCGATATCGGCGCCGGCTTGATCCGGTATGCCCATGCCCGCGCCGAAAGCGTCGACAAAGCCATTCACTTCTCGGTGCAGAACGGCGAGCGAACGAACTTTGCCGACGGGTTCTTCGATCTTGTCGCATCGGGCACGCTACTGCACGAGACGTCCTACAAGGCGATTTACAACATCTTTCAGGAAGCCCATCGCCTGCTCGCGCCCGGCGGTGTGATGGCGCACCTGGAGATTCCGGTCCGCCACGCCGACATGGATATCTTCACGCAGTTCGGCCACGACTGGTCGACGCATTTCAACGCAGAGCCGTTCTGGGGGACGTTGCACGACATGGACGTGCTCGACCCGATGGTCAAAGGTGGTTTCGCCCGCAACAAGTGCTGGCAGCGCTACATCAGCTTGCCGAACGGGTCGCGCTGGTGGGTTTGTGGTGCACAAAAGTCATGAATCAGGGGCAGGGGAGCTCAACATGAAAACGTGTGGTCATGGTTCACGTCGCGTCGTCGCCGGATCGTTGATAGCGAGCACGGCACTGGTCGTCCTGGCGGCGGTTCCGCAACCGGTCATCGCCCAAGAGAAGACTCTTCGCGTGGCGCTCGTCGGCCTGCCCAATCGTCAGGGGATCGGCCATGACGCTTTCGGTGAGTCGACCGTGAACCTGATCAGCGCTTTCTACGAGTCGGTCACCTACAACGATCTGGCCGGAAACGTCACTCCTGGTCTGGCCGCGAGTTGGCAGGCTCAGGGAACCGACACCTGGGTGCTGAAATTGCGCCCCAACCTGAAGTTCCACAACGGCCGAACCTTCGACTCCGCAGCGATGGTCGAAAATATCGAGTTCATGCTGTCGGAAAAGGGACGGATCTACTCCGGCACGCGGAACATCATCGGGGTCGGTAGTGCACGAGCGGTCGATCCGACCACGGTCGAAATCAAGACCACGGCGCCCAACCCGATCCTGCCGCGAATGCTGGCGATTCTGTTTCCCATGGAGATCAAGGCATTCAACGAAGTGGGCGCCGACGTGTTCGCGCGTCAACCGGTCGGAACCGGTGTGTTCCGGGTCAGCGGTTGGCAGCCCGGCAAGGTTGACGGCGTTGCCTTCGACAATGGCTGGCGTTCGCCCAAGGTGGCGCGGATCACGTTCAACGAGATCGCCGAAGTCCCACAACGTGTTCAGGGGCTGGCGTCGGGCCAAATTGACGTTGCCCTTGCCCTCGGTCCCGACAACGTCGCGCAGATCCAAGGGGTGGGTGGCAAGCTGGCGATCGGGCCCACCAACAACACCATGACCATGATGTTCAACATCGTGCGTCCGGGCCCGATGCAGGACGTGCGGATTCGTCAGGCGCTCAACTATGCGGTGAACAAAGAGGCGTTCGTCAAGAACGTCGTGCGCGCCGATACGCGCGTGGCCACCCAGCCCTCGACCAGCATCATGAGCGGCTTCAACCGCGACCTACAGCCCTACCCATACGACCCCGCGCGAGCCAAGGCGTTGTTGGCCGAGGCTGGGCACCCGAACGGCCTGAAGCTCACCGCCGAAATCATCACCGGAATCGCCGAGTTCAGCGACATGTTTCAGCATATCGCGTCGGACGTGAAACAGGTGGGTATCGATCTCGAACTTCGCATCATCTCGCGCCCGGACTTGATCGCGAAAATGCTCGGACAAAAGCAGTGGGAGAGTGACGCCTTCAGCATGCAGTACGAGGGATTTCCGACCAACGACGCCATGCGCAACATGCTCAACCACTCGTGCATGGCCTTCACGCGGGCCTGGAACTGCATGCAGGAGATCATGCCGCGAATCGAAGCGGCGAATCGCGAGTTCGACGTCGCCAAACGCGATCAGATCATGCGGGAAATCATGAAGTTCTATCGCGATCAGGCTACGGCTCTCTACATGTATGAGCGCGTACAGATCGATGGCCTGGGGCGGAACGTCGAGAACTACGCGCAGGTCAATCGCGCCATCAACTGGCACGACATCGTGGTTCGCTGAGCGGGATGACCGGGGGCGGGGCGAACCGCCCCGCCCCGCGTCTTCCTAATGAGCGGCAACCACCATCTGAAGGGCGCCTGAGCCGGGATTGCGCACGACCATGGTGCGGCGGGAGCCGAGGCCCGGCAAGTCCTGCACTTCGACGTCCGAGTAAAGCTCAGCCCCGACCGACACGGCCGCGCGTTGCGCCCGATCGAGGTCCGGGACAACGAACGCTTGCGCGAGATAGCCGATGTTGGGGGCCTCCGCCCGTGGAACGGTGTTGGGCGGTGTGAAGTTGAGCGGTTCCGAGGTCGCGACCTTGCCGAACATGTGGTTGCCGATCACGAACGTCGTCCACACCTTGCCCTCGCCCAGCCTCAGGAATTTGCGGACCTCTGGACTCGAGAGTTCCTGATCGATGTGGACTGCCATCTGCAACACATCACGATAGAAGGCGATCCCCTTTTCGCGGGATTTGAGCACGTGGTGGCTGGTGACGACCGGCGTGAAGCCGCGCCGTGTGCGGCCATGTTGCTCGACATAGGCGCGCATCTTGCCGATCTGCGTCGCGGTATCCGTGGTGGCCAGTTCCACCAAATTGATGAGCACGCCATCGGGTCCCTCGAACACGACTTCGATCGGGACTCCGACATCGGGCGCCATCTTGTGGGCGATCGGCTCGCTCCAGAACTCATAACCGAGTGAGGCGATCTCGCGCGATGCGGCGCGAATGTCGGCGGTGTAGAAGTTCAGGTTCGA
>VGES01000103.1 GCA_016869765.1 Alphaproteobacteria bacterium | reverse complement strand
GACGGCATGTTCGCCATGACCTCGCGCCCGATACGGAACGGATGGATCGGGCCGTCATCACCGCGACCGAGCGAATCGATTCGATGCAAGCGTTCAGATAGCGCTTCGCGCAGCCAGATCGGGTCCCTCGGTTCCGCCTGACGCTGCACGAGGGCATCGACCAGGGCGCGCCCGGTGAGGGCCGCATCCGCACACAGGGCGACATCGACCGGTCGATTGCGGCCAAGTTCCTCGGCATGCACGTCGACCTGAACCATCTTGGCCTTGGCATCGAAGCGCGGCGCCAACCCGTAGCCGAAGCGTTTTCCCATCCGCGCCCCGAGCCAAATGACGCAATCGGATTGCTTGGCGGCTGTCTGGGCGAGCGGCCAGGACCACCCCAGTCGTTCATCTTCCGGGACGAGCCCGCGACCGAGTGCGTTGGTCAGCACGGGCACCCCGAATCGCTGGGAAAGTTCCCGGAGACTGCCACCGGCGCCGGCACGAAATGCCCCGGTGCCCGCGATCACGATTGGTCGGCGCGCCCGTGTGACGAGATCGGCCGTGCGCATGATTGCATCCGCCGTTGGTGCGGGCTTGGTCGGCGTCTCGATCGGCGCGTCGAGCTCGCTGGCGGCATCGACCATCGTCTTGAGGTAGTCCTTGGCGAAAGCAACGACGACCGGCCCGGGACGCCCCGCAAGGGCTCGCCGACATGCCGCGTCGACGTATTCGCCCAGTCGCTGCGCGGAGCGCGCGGTGCGCGCCCATTTGACGATCGGCCGGAGTATTGCGAGTTCGTCGTGATCCATCTGGTGCTCGGGCTCGGTCCAGCTGTCCTCTTCGCGTCCGACAAGGACCAACACCGGAGAACACGCCTCGAACGCCGAGGCGACCCCGGTGACAGCGTTGAACATGCCCTGATCGACATTGATCATGGCGACGCCGATACGACCCGTGACCCGCGAGTATCCATCGGCGGCCCCTACGGTCGCCGACTCGTGGCGGGTCGACACGATACGCACGCCGTGACGATCGAATTCATCGAGCAGGTGTGTCTGCGAGGCGGCCGCGAGGGCAAACACGGTCTTGACCCCATAACGTTCGAGCACGCGACGTACGACCGCCGCCGCGGTCATTCGATTTTCCCCGGTCATGGTCCTCCCCCTTCGAAGGCGCCGCATTGTACGGCGAATGGTTGCGGCGAGCGCCCGGGAAACCGTAGGCTCACCACATGATTCTCGCCCAGCACCAGACCGTCGATGCCGTGACCCTGCTGCGGCGCGCCGCCCGCACCTATCCCGACCGCATTGCGTTCCAGTGGGAGAGTGGCCAGCTGAGGTATCGCGATCTGATGGCACGCGTCGATCGGGTCGCGGCCGCGTTCGCAGCGGCTGGAGTGATGCCCGGTGACCGCGTAGCATTCATGCTGCGCAACGGCCCGACATTCCTCGAAGTCTATCTCGCGACACTGCATCTCGGCGCGATCTGCGTCCCGCTCAACTTTCGGCTGAAGGCGGCTGAAGTCGCTTACCAAGTGAACGATGCCGACCCTCGCCTGTTGATCGCCGACGAGGAGACCGCCGGCGAAGCGAGCGCCGCGAGCCTTCCCGGGAGTTGCCGACTCGTGGTCGACGGCCGCGGCAAAGGGACGGACAACTTGGCGCACCTCGTCGGGGCAGCACCCGATCACGTCCCCGCTACGGCAATCGATCTCTCGGCGCCCGCCTCACTCCTCTACACCTCGGGCACGACCGGCCTGCCCAAGGGCGTGATCCGCAGCCACTTCTCGTTGGCGTACCTGATCCCGCTGCGGGCGGCCACTATGGGATTCGGCCCTGATTCGGTTCACCTGGCGCCGACGCCGATGTTCAACGCCGGGGGGCACGAGTTCATGATGCTCGAAACCCTGGCCTCGGGCGGCCGCGTCATCGTTCGCCGGCGGTTCGATGTCCCCGAGGTCATCGATCTCGTCGCGCGCGAGCGCGTGACCCACGCCTACTTCGTACCGACGATGGGCATTCGCCTGATGGACGCGATCGAGGCAGCGGCGCCCGACTGGCGCAGCCTGAGAATGTGGATGTCGGCAGCGGCGCCGCTGCCGGAGGCGCTGCGCGATCGCATCCGAGCGGCGTTGCCGGCCACGGGACTGTGGATCTCCTATGGCATCACAGAGGTTGGCGCCGTCACGTTCCTACGCCCAACCGACGTCGCCCGTAAGCCCGGACATTGCGTCGGACCACCGATGATGGGGGTCGCGGTCCGCTGCGTCGACGACCAGGGCCACGAATGCCCTCCCGGGGGCGCCGGTGAGGTCGTCTGCCGCTCGCCCGAGGCGATGACCGGCTATTGGCGCAATCCCAAGGCCACGGCCGATACGATCCGCCACGGCTGGGTCCGCACCGGGGACGTCGGCACGTTCGACGACGAGCGATATCTCTATCTGCTGGATCGCATCAAGGACATCGTCATTTCCGGTGGCGACAACGTCTACGTCAGCGAGGTCGAAAATCGATTGGCCTCCGCCCCCCAAGTCCTGGAGGTCGCGGTCATCGGGACGCCTCATCCCGAATGGGGAGAAGCCGTTGTTGCGGTCGTCGTCCCTCGCGCGGGCGTGCGACGCCCTGATCTCGGCAATGACCTCATCGCCTTCGCCCGTGACGGACTCGCGCACTACAAGTGCCCGAAACGCGTGGTATTTGCCGAAGAACTCCCGCGCAGCGAATACGGCAAGGTGCTGAAGACCGAACTGCGACGACGCTATCGCGACCTCTTCACTGGAGCACACCCGTGAGTCACGATTTGAGCGGCCGGGGTGCTCTGGTGACCGGAGCCGGCATGGGAATTGGTCGGGCCTGCGCCGAGGCCCTCGCCGCCGCCGGCGCTCGGGTCGTCGTGCAGGACATCAACCCCGTGGCTGCGGAAGAGGCTGTGGCCGCCATTCGCGAGCGCGGCGGGATCGCGGATACGCTCATCTCGGATGTCGCCGACACGGCGGCGTTCCGGGTGGCGATCACGCGCTATGAGCGCGATGATCACCGTATCGACATTCTGGTCAACAACGCGGGAATTGGCAGCGGCGCCGACTTTGTCGATGTCGCGGAAGACCACTACGACCGCCTATTCGCGGTAAACGTCCGTGCGGTGTTTTTCTGCGCTCAGGCCGTCGTTCCGGGAATGAAACGCCGCCGCTGGGGTCGCCTGATCAACGTGTCCTCGCTCCAAGCCGTGCGCGGTTGGCCGGGCAATCCCCACTACATCGGGGCCAAGGCCGCGGTGATCGGCTTCGCGCGATCCTGGGCGCAGGAACTGGCCCCCTTCGGCATCACCGCCAACACCGTCGTGCCCGGTCTCACCCGGACGCCGATGGTCGCCGCCCACTACTCGGACGAGCGGGCGAGCGAGCATGTGCGCGCGACGATCCCGATGGGGCGCCTGGGCGAGCCCAGCGACATCGCCAACCTCGTCGCGTTCCTCGCTTCACCGGCCTCGCAGTTCATCTCGGGCCAGACGATTAGCCCCAACGGGGCGGCCTTCGTCGGCGCGATGTAGGCCGGCCACGTCGCTGGGCATCGCGGAACCCGACGCTGGCGCGAAGCCGCCACCCTCCTCGAGATCGGCGAGATGGGCGCTCAGATCCGACACCCGAAACGGTTTGCGCAACAGCGCGACCGATCCCAAATCGGTGCGCCTGGAACGCAACCCCTCGACGTAGCCCGAGGTGAGCAACACCTTTAACCGCGGATTGCGCGCCGCCGCGATCTTTGCGAACTCGATGCCGTCCATGCCGCCTGGCAACACGACGTCGGTGAACAAAATGTCGATGCGCTCACCCCGAGCCATGACAGCCTCCGCTTCCACGGCGTTGCCGGCCCAGGACGTGCTGTAGCCCAACGCCTGAAGCGCCTGGACCGAGTATTCGCGGACATCGGGATTATCCTCGACGACGAGCACTCGTGCCCCAGACGACGCCTCCGGCGCAGGCGCAGACACCTCTTTCACGCGTGAAGTGACAGCGTCGACAGCCCGGGGCAGGTACAACGACAACTGTGTCCCCTGCCCGACCCGGCTTTCCACCGTGATGTAGCCGCCAGATTGCTTGACGAATCCGTACACCATGCTGAGTCCGAGCCCGGTCCCCTTCCCGACGCCCTTGGTGGTGAAGAACGGCTCGAAAATCCGATCGACCACGTCCGGTGCGATGCCAATCCCCGTGTCCTGCACCGACAAACACACGAAGTCCCCGCGCACATCGCGCAACGCCTCGGCCGGCGACCTTCCGTCGAGATGGAGATTCTCGGCGGCGAAACGCAGGCTTCCCCCGGACGGCATCGCATCGCGCGCGTTGAGCGCCAGGTTCACGAGCGCATTCTCCAGTTGCCCCAAATCGATCGTGATCGGCCAAAGATCCTCTGCGACCCCAACCTCGATCCGAACCTGTTCGCCCAACGTCCGTCCGAGGAAGCGCTGCAGGTCGGAGAGAAAGTTCGCCACCTCGACCAGTTCGGGCTTCAGCACTTGGCGTCGCGAAAAGGCGAGCAAGCGCTGGGTCAATTCGGCCCCGCGCTCCACGGCGCGCGCGGCCCGATCGATTCGCTCGATACTGGGGGCGCCGAGTTTTCCGTCGAGGCGAAGCAGATCGAGGTTGCCGAGCACGATACTCAGAAGATTGTTGAAGTCGTGCGCGACGCCCCCAGTCAACTGACCGATGGCATCCATCCGCATCGCCTGCTGGAGCTGACGCTCGACGCGCTTATGCTCGCTCAGGTCGACGATCAATACGACATAGCCCGCGACCTCGCTCCCGCGAACGTCGGGCACGAAATCCATGAGAACCCAGCGCTTGGCACCATCCGGGTAGATGACCTCGCGCTCGAACTGGCGTCGTTGGCCGGCGAGCACATCGGTGACGACGTCTTCCATCGCCGCGACGTGCGCCGGCAACAGGACCTGATCGAGCCGCCGTCCGACGATTTCGGACGCGCTCCGCCCATACCATTGTTCGGCCAAACGATTGACGAAGCGAAACCGACGCGTTTGGTCGACATACGCTATCAGCACCGGAGCGTGATCGGTGATCAGGCGCAGCTGCGAGTCGCTTTGCTGCAAGGCGCGGTGGCTGGCAGCGAGCGATTCGGTTCGTTCCACGACACGTTGCTCGAGGAGCGCGTTCGACTCGGCGAGCGCGTGATCGCTCACGCGGCGGCCGCGGAGGTCACGATCGAGGGCAAACCAGAGACCCGTCAGCAACAACGTCATCAGAGCGGACGCCATCAGAACCGCCAGTCCCTCGAGGATCATGCCGCCGCGCATCTCGTCGGAGTCGGCGCCGACGACGAGCAACAACTCGAGCCCCTGCACCGGTTGCAGCGCAAGGGTGCGCCGGTCGCCCAAACGCGAATCCTCTTTGGTGACCAGAGTTTCACCGCGACGGCCGAGCTCGATGATTCGTGTCATGGCGGGATCGGCGGACAGACCTTGGCCCGCCGCCCACTGCACCCGTTCCCGCTCATCGTGACCGAATACGGCGACGACTCCCGCGTCCCCTAGGCCCGACGCCGCGTAAGATTCGATCAAGATGCCGGGATCGAGCGCGAACAGCACGACGCCCGCCAATGATCCGTCGGGATTGTCCAGGCGCCGCGTCAGCTGCAGCGACGGCCGGCCCGAGACGCGGCCGACGACCGTTTGTCCGACATGGAGCCCGACGGAAGCCGAGCGTTCGTGGACGCGAATGTGGTCGCGGTCACCGACGTAGACCTCGCCCGCGACCGGGCCCAAGCTCGAGTAGCGGACGATGCCGCGTGCATCGGTGATCGATATTTGCACCGCGACCGTCTGGGCAAAGCTGTTCTGGGCGATGACGCCGGCGAACTCGGGTCCCCAGGGATTGCGCTCGAACTCACGCTTGACGTCCAGCAAGGTGAGGTCGACGAGCTGAAGCGTGCGGCGGGTGGTCTCCTCGAGCAGCCGCGCGGTTCGCCTCAGGTCGGCGCCGACGTGCTCGTTTTCCTGCGTTTCCTGCACGTTGACGCTCACGAGCGCGAGCAACCAAGCGAAAGCGATCAGCGTCAGACACGCAGCTGCGATGCGTCCTCGCGTTCTCGTGATCTGCGCAAACATCTGCTTGCTGGCGGCCCCTGAGCGTCGAATGGAAGTCTCGCTTCGACACTCCAGGGCGGGAATACGCATCAATACGGATAGCGGCCCTCCTTCGATGTCCAGACCACTGGCGAAAATCGTCGCAGGTCGGACGAAGATCACCGTGACCCCGCGCCGCGTCAGATAGAATACGCAATGACCCGGATATCGGTGGCAAGGTCATCCCGCTAGAAGTCCTGCAAAATCAAGGCCGTAAGAAGAGAGACGCCATGAGTTCCGAGATCGACATTTCCGAACGCGTTCGTTTCTTCACCATCGATAAAGAGACCAAGGAGGCCCTGACGCTGTCCTTGCCGACGGCCGCCATGGGCAAGGCGACGATCAAACCAAAGGCGAAACCGTTGCCCGGCGCCAAAGCCAGCGAAGATGCCAACTGGAAGACCTTCTGAACGGAGCCCACCCAATGACATCCATGGCCACCGCCGAGGTTACAACCGGTTCGAGTACCGCGCCGCGCCAGTTTGTCGTGTTCTACCTCGGAGAGAGGGAATATGCCGTCGACATCCTGGCCGTACGCGAAACCCGCGGCTGGA
>VGES01000102.1 GCA_016869765.1 Alphaproteobacteria bacterium | reverse complement strand
TGGCTGGCAAACCCTCGCCACAAAACCCGTTGATCAGCCAATTGACCTCGCTGCCTGAAACGATACCTTCACGTGACCGGAGATTGCGCCACATCGAATTCCAACCAATTCTCGGGCGGCACCTTCAACTCGTCGAGCGCGTTCCGATTTCCGAACTGCGCAAGAAGTGTGACTACCGCACCCGCCGTAGCCGCGCGACCAAGCCCGGCGCGCTTCTTGAGCGCGCGAACGTGGTCAGCATCGCCAGCTATTCCCGAGATCGCGGTTTGCTTAAATCCCCGCGCCGCCGCAACCGCAAGCGTGCAGCATGAAAATGCTGTGCGCACTATGCGGCGAGCGGGACGCGGTTGAACGCGAGGGCATTCCGGCGTGCGCGGAGTGCTGGGCCGTGTCGGAAATCCGCGCCGCGACGCGCATCCCCGGTCAACCAGCGACGAGCCCCGACGTGGTGATGGCGCGCATGGGGCCGCTGAGCGAGGCGAGGCATTGACATGGGCATTGCAACTCCCGTCGCTGTCGCCGCCAGCATCCCACAGGCCGGGTTCGGCGTGGCGTCGTCGATCGCCAAGGGCCAGCAGGAGCGGGCCGCGGCCAACATGCGCGCCAACGAGGCCGAGATGGCGGCGCAGCGCGCGGAACGCGCGGCGGAGTTCGGCCGGGTCCAGGCCGACCAGACCGATGTCAGCCATCGCGAGGAACCGGCCACGGTGCTTGCCAACATCGACGCGCAACGGGCGTCGTCCGGGCTCGATCCGACCAGCCCGACCGGGATTGCGCTGAAAGAGCGCGAGACCGAGGTGAGCGACCGCGACCGCCGCAACCGGGTGACCGGGCTGCGGTTGCAGGCCGAGGAGGACGAGCGGCAGGCCGCGTATGGCCGCAGCGTCGCGACCTACCAGCGCGCGGTGGGCCGCAGCGCGTTGAAACTGTCCTACTTCAATGCCGGGGCGTCCCTTGCGGGCGGCGCAGCCGGCATTGCTAGCGCCTTCGGAGGTGCCAGCGGCGGCGGCTTCACGCCCTACCAGCGCGGCGCCGGCGGCCCACTGGTTATCAATCGGTACGGGTGACGCGATGGCCCGCGGATTTCTCGACGAACAACGCCGCGTCGCACTGGAATGGCACCGCGACATGATCGAGCGTGTTGTCGCAGATGCGCGGCGCAATTTCCCGGACGACCGCACTGCCTACGACATCGCGACGGCCACATATGCCGAAGGAATCGGACGGCGGCTCGCAGCGCATTGCGGCGATCCACACTTGCGCCGTGCCGTCGAACGGCTCGCGCGCTGGACCGCGCGGCGTGACACCAACCGGCGCCGCCTCGGCGATCCGCTGCATTGAGGGCGTCTCTTCGGAAGTCCAATCCGCTGTCCAGATTCATGGGCGAACTGGTGTAGGCGTTGCGGCAGCATTACTCGAAATTACCGCAGAACGCGGCATTTTAGGAATTCGTTCGTGGCGTCTCGTCGATCTGGCGGTTGTCCGCCGCGCTCGACGTGGTGGCCCGGTCCTCGCAATTGCCATTTGCGGCGAGGTATCAAACAATGCCCGGCGTAACGAGCATGTGAGGGGACATGCCGATGCGTCGAATAGTCCCGATTATATTTGGACAGCTCACGTTGCCGACCGGCGTGGCCGCCGACCCATTGTCCGGCATCCGGATCGCACAGTCCGCCTCGTGGGCTTCGATACGCCCGAGCCTGGCGACGGCGTGAGCGGCTCGGTCGTCATGCGTTCCAGCAAGAACCACGCGAGAGGTGTGTCTTGGCGAGGACAATATCGGTGTTTCCGGCACGCGCCGCACCGATTTTACCGGCCTCCGGGCCATTCTGATCGCTTACGGCGGGGTTCGGGCTTGCGAATGCGCGTCCCTGGCGTCAATCTTGCCCCGAAGAGCCGGTCATCCGGGAGATGTCGGTGAAAATGGCCGCGCGGCTGGCATGCGCCGTCGGCCGTCAGTGACGGGGTGGAATGCCGTGGCAGCAAGGCTCTACATCGGGACAGGCGGATTTTCGGTCTGGTACAGCGACGACTACGGCGAGACCTTCAGCCGTCTGCTCGGCAATAGCGGACTCTACAGCGAAACGCGGGTCTGGGCGCTGAACTGGCACCCGGACCGTCCGGGCGAAATCCTGGCGGGCACCGACAGCGGCGTGCACCGCCTCGACATCAAGACCAACAAGTTCCAGCCGGTGCCGTCGCCGATGGATGCGATGCAGGTCTGGTCGATCGCGCGCAGCCCCAGCGAGCCGAACCTGATCCTCGCCGGCACGCGCCCCGGCGCCGTGTTCCGGTCCACCGACGGCGGCAAGTCGTGGGTCAAGGCTGACGCCGGGATTCCCGATAACTGCCTCTACGTAACGCATCCGCGCGTCACCCGCGTCCTGTTCGACCCGAAGGACCACAACTTGGTGTGGGCCGGGCTCGAGGTCGGCGGCGTCTATCGCAGCGAGGACGCCGGCAAGACCTGGAAGCAGACCTCGCAGGGCCTGATCTCCGACGACGTGCACGACGTCGGCGTCATGCACAACGGCGGCCGCGTGCTGTTCGCGACCACCAACGAGGGACTCTTGGTCAGCGAGGACGACGGCGACACCTGGAAGCACCGCCCGTTCGCGTCGAAGAAGCCATACACCCGCACCATCACGCCGCGCGCCGACGAGACCGGCGTGGCCTTCATGGCCAACGGCGACGGGCCGCCCGGCTCGTGGGGCCGGCTGCTGCGCACCCGCGACTACGGCAAGACCTGGGAGAACGCCTGCCTGCCGGGCGAGCTGCAGAGCTCCGCATGGCTGGTCGCGACCAACAAGACGAATCCCGATCTGCTCTTCGCATCGAGCGCGCTCGGACAGTATTTCCGCAGCGACGACGGCGGCGAGAGCTGGGAGGCGCTGCCGCGCCGCCTGACCGAAACCCGCGCGCTGGCGTGGGTGCCGGTCCCCTGACCCGAATCGAACCGGAGCAACACCGAATGGATCTTGGAATTGCGGGCCGCCGCGCCATCGTCTGTGCATCGAGCAAGGGGCTCGGCCGGGGATGCGCGGAGGCGCTGGCCCGCGAGGGCGTGGACGTCGTCATCAACGGCCGCAACGAGGCCGAGGTCATGGCGACGGCGAAGCACATCCGCGAGAATTCGCGGGTGACGGTCACGCCCGTGGTCGCCGACGTTTCGACCGAGAAGGGCCGCGAGGCGCTGCTCAAGGCCTGCTCCGAGCCCGACATTCTCATCAACAACGCCGGCGGCCCGGACCCGAACCGAAATCAAAGGGAGGATTCAAGGATGTTCAAGAGATTTTCGACGGCGCTCGTTCTGGGCTGCGCGATGTTCGCGCTCGCCCAGCCGGCTCAGGCCCAGTCGTTTCCGACCCGTCCCATCACGATCATCGTGCCGTTCGCGGCCGGCGGGCCGACCGACATCGTCGCGCGCGTGATCGCGGTGGAGTTGTCGACCTCGCTCGGCCAGCAGGCCGTGGTCGAGAACGTGGTCGGCGCAGCCGGCACGGTCGGCATGGTGCGTGCGGCGCGCGTCGCGCCAGACGGCCACACGCTGCTGCTGGCCGGCATGAGCACCATGAGCTTCAGCCCGACCATCTATCCGAACCTGCCGGTGCACTCGGTCAACAACCTCGATCCGGTGGGCATCGTGGCTTCGGCGCCGATCGTGCTCGTCGTCAGCAAGGACCTGCCGGTCAATGACGTCAAGGAATTCGCGGCGCATGCGAAGGCGCAGGGCGACAAGCTGGTCAACGGCCACGCCGGCGTCGGCTCGAGCTCGCACCTGGCCTGCGCGCTGCTCAACGCGCGCCTCGGGATCAAGCCGAACGTCGTGCCGTACAAGGGCACGGCGCCGGCGATGAACGACATGATCGCGGGCCAGGTCCACTACCTGTGCGACCAGACCACGAGCGTCATGGCGCAGGTGCGCGCCGGCGGCGCCAGGGCGTTGGCGGTGATGGCCGACCAGCGCTCCGACGCGCTGCCGGGCATCCCCACGATCTCCGAGGCCGGCTTTGCCGGCGCCGAGATGGTGCTCTGGAACGCGTTGTTCGCCCCCAAGGGCACGCCGAAGGCGGTGATCAAGCAGATCAACGCCGCAATCTCCAAGGGCGTCGATGCGCCGGCCGCCAAGAAGCGCTTCGGCGACCTCGGCGCCGCGGCGCCGACCGCGGCCCAGCGCTCGCCCGAGGCGCTGCGCAAGATTCTCGCCGACGACATCGAGAAGTGGGGCAAGGTGATCCGCGAGGCCGGGATCAAGCCGGTCAACTGACGAGCGCTTCGCGCCCATCGCGGCCCAGCGGGGACGACCCCCGCCGGGCCGCTTTCTTCTTTGGCGGGCAGGGGATCCCGGTTAAGATCGGTTGAAATGTACTTTGACCAAAAGGCCGACTTAAATTTTGCGTTCCGCCGTCCATTTGCAAACAAGTACTATTTCTTTGATTTGGCGACTTCAGAAGATGAGACCGTCAAGCTTCAAGTTGCAGCACCGCAGGATGTCGAAAACCCGGATTACTGGCCAGAAGCTGGCTTCTTTTCTCGAAGCCACACAAATCCTTTTAAGCAAACTCTGATCAGCGCGTCCATTCGCTCGTTCAAAATCGATGGAAAGTGGGCGGCGAATGAGTTTTCCCATTTCCATGGGAAGATGTCCGACCTATACGCGCTTTTCGGAGTCTTGGGCCGACTTGACGGGAGTCATGGCGCGACCGAGCGAGGATTTATCCGACAAGCGACCGTTCGCTTGCACCATTGAACCGTGTTCGCAAGTTCTTAGCATTAACGCGCGATAAATATCGCGACGACGGCTACCTTCGGTGCATGCTTGGCGGGCTCGGACAGGAGCTTTCGGGCGTAAGCCGCGTCTTCCAAGAAAAGATCGAGGCGTGCCTCAACATCATTGTCGGCCGCATCGCTGCTTGCATGGAAGAAGCGCAAGCCAGCGGCTATCTGCCGCCGGACGCCGATCCGCACCACATGGCTAATCTCATAGTCAATTGCTGGGAGGGCGCGGCGCTGCGCATCCGACTGCGCACGCAGGGGCTGACGAGCCTCGTCGCGGATTTGAGTGCCATCCAGCCGGAAGCCCGGAGGGCAGCATGAGCGCGAAGCGGGAGGTCATGGGCGACGGTCCGACTGTCACCGTGCGGGTACCGATTTCGATCCGGAGACGAGGCGGTCGGAAGCTCGTCCTCGCGCCCGGCGGCACCAACGTCACTACGGCGCCTCTCTGCCGGCACATCGACAACGCCATGGTCAAGGCGATTGCCCGGGCGTTCCGCTGGCGCGAAATGCTGGAGAACGGCACGCACGCGACCATCGCGGAGATCGCCGCCACCGAAAAGATCAATGAGTCCTACGTGGGTCGCGTGCTGCGGCTGACTCTGCTGACGCCGGATATTGTTGAGGAGATCCTGGGTGGACGGCAGCCGGCGGGGCTGCAGCTAGACCGCCTGATGCGGCGGTTTCCGGTTGGATGGGCAGAGCAGCGCGCCCTGTTTCGGAAGACGTAATAGCAACGAGCTCCCCCCATGATACCGCCCGCATCAACTGGGGGTTGGGGGGCAGCCTTACTCCGGCTATCATCGGCATACGTCGGACCAAGGGGGATCCGAGGCAATGCTAGATGCGTCGGAATCACTAAGGCTATCAAGGCTGTACGAACAACTCCGGTTAAAGCTTCTCGACTTGTCGCTGAAGAACCGGATGTTGAACTACAGTTTGGGGGCGCGATCCAAACGACACCTTCAGGTCGTCGACGAAGTTTTGGACGAAGTGTACAAAAAACTGGTCGAAGAGGAAGCGTCCCTCCGGATACTCCCGCTCGACGAGCCGGCCGACATACCGCCGGAGGAAAAGAGCGAAGACTTCATCGCCGCACTGCAGCAGGCCAAGGTTTCCAACATCGAGTATCTGACGAAGCTCGAAGTATTGGAAAGCCAAGGTCGCGATGACGATATCGAGCTCGCAAAATTGGACCGTGAACTCCGAGATTCGGTCCGCTCACAACTCGGCCTGCCGCCGAGGCCCAAGAAACACGAGATCAACCGCGCCGAACACGCGCGGGCGCTGGGGATCGAGCCCAACTTCGAGCTTCCCTCTAAGGCATCAAAAAAGTCACACAGTGACCAGGCTCTCCAGACGCTCAAGTTTCCCGACGAACTCGAAAGCGTCATGGACAAGATCGCGGATACCGCCCGGCTCGCGGAACAGGAGATGGGACTCTCGACGCTGTTCCTCGCATTCGGATTCCTTGAATGGTACGAGTCTGACTCTTCCGACAAGAAAACGTTTGCTCCGCTGCTGCTGCTGCCCGTGAGGCTCGAGGCGGCAAAGAGCAAAGGACGAAAGATCTATTATCTGTCGGCGCGTGAAGGATCGGCGGAAACCAATCTCAGCCTCCGCAAGCGCCTTGAGCAATTTACGTGCGAACTCCCAGAGTTCGAATCCGGCGAAGATGAGAAGGCCGCATCGATTGAGAATTACTTACGTCAGGTGAAGGTCGTGATCGAAGGTCGGCCACGCTGGAACGTGCGCCGCTGGCTTGTGCTTGGACATTTCGCGTTCGGGCGATCCGCGATGTATGCGGATCTCAATCCGGTGAACTGGAAAGTCGATCCCGTTACTCACGATCTTGTTTCGTCGATCTTGCGCGGCACCGAGGACGCCGGAGGTGGCGGCGGGGCGCTACCCTCGATCCCTGACGATCATCACATCGATGATCCCGAGATCGAAAA
>VGES01000101.1 GCA_016869765.1 Alphaproteobacteria bacterium | reverse complement strand
GGGAGGCGCCCCTGCGCGCACCGGCGATGCGCGATTCGGCATCAACACGGCGTTTGGCGGCACCAACGTGCGCAGCATGTACTCCATGCAAATCGACGGCGGCGTCATGGACCATCCCATTTACGGCTTGGCCATCGTGAACGTCAGCCAGGATGCCGTCCAGGAGTTCCGCGTGCTCCGCAACCAGTTCGACACCGAGTACTCGCGTGCGGGCACCGCAGTGGTCAACGTCGTAACCCGATCGGGCACCAACACGCTGGGCGGCCAGGCGTCGTACTTCGGGCGGCACGACGCACTCAACGCCAAGAACGCGTTCGCTCGGACCAAACCGCCGTTCGACTCCACACGAGTGAGCGGATCGATAGGCGGTCCCATTCGGCTCAACCGCGCGTTCTTTTTCGGCACGCTCGAGTACTCGAGACAAAACTCTGTGAGGATTCTGGCCCTCCCCACCACCAATCCCTTCGCGGCCCAAATCAACGGTGTATACGGCAACGGCAATCGATCGAGGCTCGGGCAGGCCAAGGTGGACTACAACACCAACAGCTCGCACAGCATCTCAGCCCGATACCTCTACGCCAACGACGACATCTTCGAGACCTACGCTCTGTCCGAGAACACCGCGCTCGACCTCAACGACCTGTCGACGAACTGGAACTGGATGCTCGGCGGCGCCATGCTCAACACCCTCGTGGTGCAATACATGGATCAGGACACGCAGCGATTCCAGCTCACCCGGGACACGCAGGTGATTCGCCCGTCGTTCACCTCAGGCCGTTCGCCCAACCTCCCGCAGGGCTTCCCGCGGAAACGCTACACGGTGAACGATACGTTCTTCTGGTCACCCGGACGGCACGCGCTCAAGTTCGGCGTGCGCATGGCCTACGAGGATCTGAGCTACAACGCCGACTATTTCGGTTCCGGCGTGTGGCAGTTCAACACCGACCGGCCGTTCGTTCGTGCCGATCCCACAACGTGGCCGACCAAGTTCACCATCGGCAGCGGACCGGCGACTAAGAACTACCGCAACACCGAGTGGGGGTTCTTCGCGCAAGACGATGTGCGACTTGGCGATCTGACCGTCAATCTCGGCCTGCGCTACGATTTCGACACCAACCTGCGTAGCAACGATTTCATCGCAAGCCTGATCGCCAACCCGCAGTTTGCCGGACTCGAGAACCTCGTGAAGGCTGATCGAGGCAACGATCTGAACAACGTCCAACCACGGGTCGGATTCGCGTGGGACACCAGGGGCGATGGTCGTACCGTGGTTCGCGGTGGCTACGGCCTCTACTCCGGCCGCAACCGCCCGTGGTTCAACATCCGGGGCGATGTCGTCAGCAGTCAGTTCACCGCTGAGATCGTGACTCCTGCGCTGCTGCAGTTCTATCCCGATCAGCCCGCCACGCTCGGCGGGCGCACGCTCGAGGACTTCATCCGCACAGCTGGCGGCCGCGCCCTCTACCTGCCCGGCGACAATCTAAGCCTGCCCTACGTGCGAAGCGCCACGCTGGGCATCGCCAAGGTTCTGCCTGGTGAAATGTCACTCGAAGTGGATTTGATTCACCAGGACCAACGCGACCTCCAGACCGGCCGCGACGCGAATCTCCCAGCACGGCTGCCTCTGGCGACCAATCCACGGCCCTATCCGCAGTTCTCGTCGGTCACGCTTATCAACTCGCTGACCAACTCGACGTACGATGCGCTGCAAGCGCAACTGCGCCGCCGTTATAGGGGCAGCACGTGGCAGGTGTCGTATACGTACGCGAAGGCCATCTCGGAGAACACGAACGACAACGCCAGCTTCAACACCGATCCACGCAATACGTTCGGGAACGACGACCGCGGACTCGACGAGAACGACCGTCGACACGGGCTCTCAGTGTCGGTGATCGCTCCGCTGCCGTGGCAGATTCAGCTCGCCACGATCGTGTCGCTACGCTCAGGCGTGCCTTGGGACGTCACCGCCGGCGTCGACCTCGATCGCGACGGAAACAACCAGGATCGCCCTGCCGGACTCGTCAAGAACTCGGGTGGCACCAGAAGCGACGCGAACCTCGCCATCATCAACGCGTTCCGTGCCTCGCGCAACCTGGCACCGATCACGATGGATCAGCTGGGTCGCACGTCGAAGGATCGCGTCGTGGATCTGCGCGCCACCAAGCAGTTCTCCACTGGTGGAGCCGGGCGCATCGCGGTGTTCCTCGAAGCCTACAATCTGCTCAATACCGTGAACTTCGAAAATCCGAGCGGGGTGATGACGTCGGGGAGCTTCGCGACCTACACCACCGCCCGCGACGCCCGCCAGATACAGTGGGGCGCGCGAATACAGTTTTAGTGAAGGACGACTCACTCGCGAGGGATCGCGAAAGACCACGATTCGTCGTGATCCTTCGTGCCCTTCGTGATGACAGAAGCCGCTCTTGCAGGGGATGACGTTCATGACTTTCAAGCTGGCAACGACCGCACTCTGTGCTCTGGCGACGGCAAGCCTTCTGGCGCAAGCGCCGGCGCAGAAGCCACCCGACCACACCGCGACCGCCAGAGCCTCGCTGTCGCAATTGGACGGCACCTTGCTCGTATACGGACTGGCCGAACCCGTCGAGGTGCTGCGAGATCGATGGGGCGTCCCGCACATCTACGCGAAGAACACGCATGACCTCTTCTTCGCGCAGGGCTACGTGGTGGCCCAGGATCGCATGTGGCAGTTGGAGATGTGGCGCCGGAACGGCGAGGGCAAGCTCGCGGAGATTCTCGGACCGGATTACGTCATGCGCGATCGGTTCGCGCGCCTGCTCACGTTCCGCGGCAACTGGGACGAGGAGTTCAAGAAGTACCACCCGGAAGGCCGCGTGATCTTCGACGCGTTTGCCCGCGGCGTGAACGCTTCGATTCAGAAGGCCCTCGACGAAAACAAGATCCCTGTTGAGTTCCAGATCATGAGCTTTCGGCCGCAGCCACTCTGGACCGCAAAGACAGTGCTGACGCGCATGCCTGGCTGGACGCTGTCGCGAAACGCCTCGAGTGAAGTGCAGCGCGCACTCGACGTGAAGCTGATGGGCATCGACAAGGTGCTGGAGCTGAAGCCGACCGACCCTGAGAAGAAGTTCGTCGTACCGGAAGGGCTCGACCTGGCTGATATCGACGCGTCAATCCTGGGAATCACGCAGGGGGCCAACAACCTGCGGTGGACACTGCCTGCGCAGAAGGCCGACGCCGGCAGTTTCAACCCGGCCGCCACGGCGCTTGCGCGTGGACTTGGCCTTACGGCAAACCCGTGGCTCGAGCAGCCCGATCTTGGAAGCAACAACTGGGTGATTGGCGGCAGCAAGTCGGTCACGGGCAAGCCCATCATCGCCAACGATCCCCATCGCGAAGTCGTCAACCCTGCGTTGCGACACGTCGTACATCTGAACGCGCCTGGCTTCAACGTGATCGGAGCGACCGAGCCGGGGCTGCCCGGCATCAGCATCGGCCACAATGAGCACCTCGCGTGGGGCTTCACGATCCTCGGTATGGATCAGCAAGACCTCTACGTGGAAGAGACCGACCCGAAAAGTCCGAACCGCTATCTCGCAGAGGGGCAGTGGCGCGACATGGAGGTCCAGCGCGAGTTGATCTGGGTGAAGGACCGCACCGAGCCCATCGTGTACGACATGAAGTTCACGCGGCACGGACCGGTATTGCACGAGAACACTGGGCGCAGTCGTGCGTACGCGCTCAAGTGGGTGGGCGCCGAGCCAGGTGGCGCGGGCTATCTCGGTTCGTTGAACGTAATGCAGACGCGCAATTGGAAAGAGTTCAACGACGCGCTGCGGAGGGCGTGGTTTATCCCGTCGCACTCGCTCGTCTACGCCGACGTGGAAGGCCACTATGGCTACATCGGTGTGGCGCAAACGCCCATTCGCAAGAACTGGGACGGCCTGCTGCCAATACCAGGGAAGGACAGCAGGTACGAGTGGGCCGGCTATGTACCGTTCGACTCGCTCCCACAGTCACTGAACGGCAAGGCGGGCTTCTACAACTCCTCGAACAACGACGTCGTCCCCAAGATCGTCCCGGATTACTCCATTCCTCTCGGCTACGAGTACAGTGCGCCCTACCGCTACGACCGTGTGTACGAGGTGCTGAGCGCCAATCGCAAGTTCACCGTCGGCGACATGGAGCGTCTACAGCAGGATGTGGTGTCGCTGCCGGCGCGTGAGCTCGTGCCACTGCTGAAAGGCGTGAAGAGCGCCGATCCGGACGTCGAGGAGGCTCGTACGCGCCTGCTCGCGTGGAACTTCGCACTGGAGCGCGACTCGGTGCCTGCCACCATTTACGAGGTCTTAGCGCTCAAGCTGGGGCCGCTTGCCTTTCTGCCGCGAGTGCCTGAGACCGCCCGGACGAGCGTCCGCCAGTACGACATGAGGCGTGTCATCGCGTGGATGAAACGACCCGACCGCGCGTACGGGGCCAACCCGAGCGAGGCCCGCAATCGCATCCTCGCTCAAGCGCTGGAAGAGGCGGTGGCCGATCTGCGAAAGCGGTATGGCAAAGACATGAACGCCTGGAAATGGGGCGACCTGCACACCACCGACTTCGAGCATCCGCTCGGAACCGGTCCAAACAGAGGGCTCTTCAACATCACCCCGGTGCGACGCGGCGGCGATGGCTTCACGGTGCAGGCGGCGACGAGCCCGACCGACGTGGGCAGCATGAAGCAGACCTCTGGCGCGTCATTCATGTTCGTGATGGATGTGAGCAACTGGGACAACTCCACCGGTCTCAGCGTACCTGGTCAGTCCGCGCAGCCCCTCAGCCCCCACTATCAGGACCTCATTCCGTATTGGGGCGAAGGCAAGTACTTCCCGCTGGCGTTCAGCCGCGCCAAGGTCGAGGAGGTGAGGGCCCATCGCCTGATGCTGCAGCCGATTCGCGAAACCACGCTCACGTCGGCCTCGGGCGATGCCCCTGCCGGCGCCAGTGGCTCAGTAGATGTCGAGTCGCTCTTCACGCCCGTGCAGCCGCAGCTCTTCACCCTGCAAGGCGGGCAGCCCAACGCGTGGGCCGACTATGACAACGATGGCGACCTGGATCTGTTCATCGGCTTCCGCGGTCAGCTGAGTCGCCTCTACCGCAACGACAACGGCTCGTTCGTCGACGTCGCGCCCGCGGTGGGGTTGGCCGACGCCAGCGAAGTGCGCGCGGCCTCATGGGGCGACTACGACGATGACGGCGATGCGGATTTGTTCGTGGGTTACGCGCGAACGACCACGGTGCCAAATCGCCTCTACCGTAACGACAGCGGTCGGCGCTTTGTCGACGTCGGGCGCGAGATCGGTCTGGACATCGTGGCAACGTCGCGACAAGCCTCGTTCATCGATTACGACAACGACGGCGATACGGATGTCTTCGTCGCATTCCGCGATCGCGCCAACATGCTGCATCGCAATGACGGGGGCAAGTGGATGGAGGTGGCCGCTCAAGTCGGGCTGGCCGATCCGCGCAAGACGGTGGGTGTCGCGTGGTTCGACATGGACAGCGACGGCGACCTCGACGCATTCGTCGCCAATCAGGACGGCGACTTGAACGGCTTTTTCCGCAACGACGGTGACAAGTTCATCGACGTCGCCAAAGCGATGGGGATGGATGGCGCCGGGCGGCCACTGGTGTACGGCGGCGTCGGCCCCAGCGTGGTCGACTACGACAACGACGGCGACCTCGACCTGTACATCGCCAACTACGGACCCAACACGATGTTCCGCAACGAGGGCGGCGGCAAGTTCACCGAGGTGGCGGCGGACCTCGGCATCGCAGGCGACTATCACGCCACCACCGCCGTCTGGGGCGACTACGACAACGACGGATTTGCCGATCTCTTCGTGGCCAGCTACCTGGCCAACGTGATGCACTCACGCGATTATCTCTACCGCAACCGCGGAGGTTCATCGTTCGATGATGTGACCCCGTCGGTGCTGATGAAGCATGACGCGACGCACGGCGTGCAGTGGATGGACTACGACGCCGATGGCGATCTCGATCTGGCGCTTGCTGACAACGGCACGATGGGCAAGCACATGCTCTTCAAGAACCGCCTTCCCGCATCACTGCGTCAGCGTGGTCTGAACGTACTGGTCCTCGACGCGCGTGGCCGATACACGCGAGCCGGGTCGGAGGTTCGGGCCTTCAAGGCCGGCACGCGCACGCTGGTTGGCATGCGAATGGTCGACACTGGAGGCGGATACTGCTCCCAGAACTTCGCGCCTCTCCACTTCGGGCTGCCCACCGCTGACCCGGTGGATCTCGAAGTCACCACCTTCGCGCGCTCAGGAAAAATTGTGACGCGTGTGGCAGGCGTGGATCCGAAAACGCTCGCCGGCAAGCCACTCACTGTGCGCGCCGGTGCGCCCCCGTCGACCGCCGTGCGCTGAGTCATCCGCCGGCCCATTCAGCGTCGCTCAGGGCGTCTGGAGCCTGCCGAGGGACGGGCGGTCGTCATGGTTGGAGCCGGCGCCGTGTGGCCGAGGGTGACGTATCGCGATCAGCAATACGGCTTCGCGACGAGCACGTTTGCCACGACGCGTGGCCTATCGCCGACCATGCTCATCCTTTCTGACGGCAGGGTGGGCTCAAGGCGACGACCTTTGAAGCCGCCCTGCCTTACCCAGTCAGCGTGGCGCGGTTCAATCCCGACGCGACCGAGCGGTTCCTGATGCGCACCGGGGCCCAGTGTTCCTGGTAAGCGGGGCACACATAGATGCGCAAGAGATCCACCCGATTACCTAAGAAGGCAAATGGGGACAAGAACATGCGCTCGCCAACTCGAGACACGTCGCAATCAGAGATATTGACTAATGCTGAGGTTTTTAGGACGAGCCGCTACACGAGCCCTGCAATGCGGCACGAGCGTTTCGTGGCGGAATACCTCATCGACCTGAATAAGACGGCCGCCTACAAGCGCGCAGGCTATCGTGCCAGAGGCCACTCTGCGGAAGTGAACGCATCGCGATTGAGCCTCCGTCCGCAGGTGCGCGCCTTGATCAGGCACCGTCAGCGCGAGTCGCTCATCCGCGCCGGTTGGA
>VGES01000100.1 GCA_016869765.1 Alphaproteobacteria bacterium | reverse complement strand
AGCCGTGCCATTCGGCGGCGTCTGTTTCATCGGTCTCATCCTCATCCCCTTCAACGGTGACGATGAGCCGAAAATCCTCCGCTAGCCAAACACATCAATCTGTCTCAGGGGTGCTGACGGGGAACAGGCTGGAGGTGGATGTCGATCTTGCCGACGTAGGCGGGCATCCTGACCATGGGATCGAGCATCAATGAACCCAGCTTTCGGTTGCGCTGCCGCAGGCGTCGGGCGGTCGATTCCAAGCGCGCCAAGTCGCGTCCGATGGTGGTCTGGACCGACTCCCACATCATTTCTTGGGCTGAACGCGACAGCGCCGACCACATCTGATGTACGCCCTCGCGCTGCATCACTCCGCGAACTTCGCTCAGGGTCTCCGGAGTTCTTCCCTTGGTGCGATGGAATGCCTGCTTCGCGCGACGCTCGTAGACGGTGCGGTTTCCCGGCCCGAGGTCGCGGGCGATTTCGCGCTTGAGGCCGAGGACGTAGCGTTCGCGCGCGGCGTCGTCGTGCTGGGCTCTCACCATCAGGTCGTGAGCAAAGGCGCGATCTGCGGTTCGGAGTTCATCGACTCTCTTCACTGTTCCCTCCAAGACAATCGTATAAACTATTTATATGCATCAATATTATTTGGCAAAGCGCGGCGCTTGGTCGAGCCAGATATAGGTCGAGGCGCCCCTTGCTCAAGAGACGCGAACGGGGCGCTGCGACAGCGTGTGTTCGCGCCAAAGGAGGGCCGCTCCCACCAGTCCCGCGCCGAGGTTCAACCACGTCGCCCCAGAGAAAGCGGTGTGGGGGATAAGCAGAGCGACTCCCGACAAGAGCAGAAGAGCGCGAAAACCAGCGGGCAACGCTCGGCGCCAGAAACCCGCGGCACCAATCGATGCAAACCAAACACCAGCGCAGGCCGTCACCATCGTCAGCACGACATCGGCGGTGTCTCCCTGGAACAGAAGTTCGGGCGATAGCACGAACAGGAACGGCACCAGGAATGCAGGCCAGCCATAGCGGCATGCGAGGACGGCCGTATCGATCGGTTTGGCCTCGGCCAAATTGGCCGCGGCGAACGCCGCAATTGCGACGGGCGGCGTGATCATCGATAGGATGCCATAGTAGAACACGAACATGTGGGCAGCCGTCGGTTCGACGCCCAAACGGATAAGCGGTGGGGCCGCCAGGGTGGCTACCAGGAAGTAGACCGCCGTGGTCGGCATTCCCATCCCAAGGACGAGCGCGACGACCGCGGTCAGTAGCAATAGCAAGAGCAGGCTGCTCTCGCCGATCTGGACCAAGACGAGCGTCAGGCCGAAGCCGAGCCCGGTGACTTCGATGACGCCGATAATCAGGCCGGCCATCGCCCCGATGACGACGATGTCGGGTGCGGCCGTACCCGTTTCCCACACGCTTCGAACCAGACCTCCGATGTCGAGGCGCTGACCGCGATAGGGCAGGACGAAGGACAGGACGATCAGCGTGGCGCAGGCCCAAAGCGCCGCAGTCTCCGGTTCCTTGTTGAGTTCGAAGATTGCCACCAGCAAGACGGCGAACGGCACCAGGAAATGCCAGCCCTCGACGAAGACGCGACCGACGGGCCGGATCTGATCGGCGGGAATGGCGGCAATTCGACGAGCGGCGGCCTCGAGATCCGCTTGAATGAAGATCGCCAGGTAGTAGAGCATCGCCGGGAGCAGGGCGGCGATCATCACGTCGGCGTAAGGGACGCTGAGAAATTGCGCCATGAGGAACGCCGCGGCGCCCATGACTGGAGGCATGATCTGGCCGCCGGTCGAGGCCACCGCTTCAAACGCACCCGCCGAGGCTTTGCTGTAGCCGGCACGTCGCATCATTGGGATCGTCACGACACCGGTTGCCACGACGTTGGCAACCGCGCTTCCGGAAATGGTGCCGAACAAGGCCGAAGCGACAACCGCAATTTTGGCCGAACCGCCGCGCGAGCGGCCGGCGATCGCCATCGCGAGGTCGGTGAACCATTGCGATCCGCCGGAGCGACCCAGAAGCGCCCCCAGGAAAATGAACGTGATGACAACCGTAACGATGATCCGGAGTGGGGCGCCGAACAGGGCGTTGGGATCGATCGTGAGGTAGGCCACCAGTCTCACGAATGGTTGGCTGCGCCCCTGCAGGTCACCCGGCACCAAATGCCCGATAAGGCCATAGGCGATGAAGGCCATGACGATGAACGTCAGTCCGAGCCCGGCCGTGCGACGCAACGCCTCGATGATCAGTGGCAAAAGAATAACGCCTACCGTGAACGCCTCTTCGCGGTTCGCAAACGAATTGCTGGCGATCTCCGGATATCGCACGACGAGGTATGAGCCGGCGCTGAAGGCGAGAAGCGCGAGGGCCATATCAAGAAGCGGTGGTCCGGAGGAACGGGACCGCCCGCGGTAATCATGGGTGAGAAAGGGCAGGGCGACACTCACGGCGAGCGCGAGCGCGATCAGTCGTTCGAGGTGAATTGCCGTGCCCAAGTAGGACGGCAATTGTCCATCGAAGGCGATGACGGCCAACGCCAACAGGCCGCCAAGAATCGGGAGTAGGACCCGCGCAAGGGCGGCCGTGGCGCCGGTCACGCCCAATGCAGGCATCGTGTTACGACCCGGTACGCATCAGGGCCGACGGCCTTCGACCGCCGGCCCGATCGCCAATCAGGACTCGGGCCGTCCGGCCGCCCAGATGCCCTTCTCTTTGAACAGTTTGATCGCCCCCGGGTGGTAGGGGAGGCCCTGGTCGCGACTCATCTTGGCGGCCGCGTGGCTGCGCCAAAGCGGGCCGAGATCGTGCAGGTCCTTCTCGCGCTCGTGCATCGCCTTCGTCACGCGATAGACGACGTCATCCGGAACGTTCTTGTGCGCCCACAGCATGTAGTCGAAGGCGACGACGTTGGCAGGCGCGTCGAGGCCGACGAAGCCGGGGGCGGGCTGCAAAGTCGTGATGTAGGCCGCCGGGGCATTGTCGAGCGTCCGCTTCTGCGCTTCAGGCGTGTTCAACAAAGACAGGTATTTGACGCCGCCGGGAACGGAGGCGTTGAGTTCGGTCACGATTGCCGAACCGACCGCCGCGATCACGACGTCGACCTTTCCTTCTTTGAACGAGGCAAACGAGGGTTCGAGGGCGATGGTCGGAACCCGTTGCACATCGTTGAACGATACGCCGCCGTTCGCCAGCAAAGCCGTCATCATGAATTGAAACAATTTCGCCGAATCGAAGCCGTGTGGCACGCGCTTGCCTCTCAGGTCTGCTGGCGAGTTGAGTCCGGAGTCCTTGCGCACGAGAAGTCCGGTTTCGAACACCATCATGGTCGCGACAAGGCGAAGGTTGTCGTTCTTCTGCCCCTCGTTGAGGCCAGTGCCTTTGAACGCCATGACGGTCTGCATCATGTTGGCGACCCCAAACTCGAGTTCGCCGGCGTTTACCACCGGAATGTACTGTTCGGTCCCGCCCATCGGCTGCGGTCGCATCTGCATTCCGGCGTGTTCCGACACGATCTTGGAGATGCCCGCCGTGACCTGAGCGGTCGCGCCGCCGCGGGTCGTGCCGATTCCGACGGTCTGAGCCGTCGCGGTTTCTGCAAACAAAAGCGCCGCGACACCGGCGGCGGCCAAAGTTCTGATCATCAAGGTCCCCCTTGGTTGACGGCGGGGCCCACATTCATGGTCGACGCACCCGCAGCGCCATGCTCGGCGCCGCGAACATTGTAGCCGACCCCCGAAGGGACGGAAATCCGACATGACCCAGGTCAACGCGATGACCAAAGCCACGGTCAAGCTGGCGTGTGGTCCAGTTCATTAACCGGAGGGGAGTTTCATGGGCGACGCACTGGGTTATAGGAAAAAGTTTGGCGTTCTGGCGCCATCGACGAACACGTCGGTGCAGCCGGAATTCGACTCGATGCGCCCGCCCGGGGTCACCAACCATCAGGTTCGCATCCATGTTGCCGATAGCCCGATTCGCAACGACGACGACTTCAACAAACTCGTGGCGGACATCGCCAGGGCGCAAGACGAGGCCATCGATCGGGTCATGACCTGCCAACCCGACTATCTGGTCATGGGCATCTCCGCAGAGACGTTCTGGGACGGCCTGGAAGCGTCGAAAAAGCTCAAGAAGCAAATCGAGCAGCGCGCCAAGGTCGGTGTCTCCATGGGATCGGAGGCGAGCACCGCCGCACTCAAGGCCTATGGCGTCAAACGCATCGGCGTCCTCACGCCCTATCAACCGGTCGGCGATCAGAACGTCCGTCGCTTCTTCACCGAGTCCGGATACGAGGTGAAAAAGCTCATCGGGCTCAAGGCCAAGTCACCGGTGTTGATAGCCCACTTCACCGAGGACCAGCTGCGTGATGCGATTCTCGAGCTGAACAGCGCAGACGTCGATGCCATCATTCAGGTCGGCACCAACCTGGCGATGGCGAAACTGGCGGCGATCGCGGAGCGCTGGCTCAAGAAGCCGGTGATCGCGATCAATACCGCGACGTACTGGCATGCGCTTCGCGCCAACGGGATCAAGGACAAAGTATACGGCTTCGGAACGCTGCTCACCGAACACTGAGATCTTCCGACCGACAGCTTGCCGGGGGCTGGGCGTTCGCCGATAGTAGGGGCGCCCGGCAACGGGCCAAGCTGTCTCCAGGGAGGAAGTGCGTATGGTCGATTCGCTCGGATATCGGATGAAATTCGGGGTCATCGCCCCTTCCACCAACACTTCGGTTCAGCCCGAATTCGATTGGATGCGCCCGCCGGGGGTAACCAACCATATGGCGCGCATCCACGTTCCCGACATGAAGATCGAGAACGACAAGGATTTCGATGAACTGGTGCGGGTGATCGCCAAGGCGCAGGACGAGGCGGTGGCTCGGGTCATGACCTGCCAGCCGGCTCACTTGGTCATGGGCATGTCGGCCGAGACGTTCTGGGACGGCCTCGATGGATCGATCAAATTGCGTGCCCACATGGAGAAAGTGGCGGGCGTCGGTGTCACCATGGGCTCGGATGCCAGTCAGGCGGCCCTCAAGGCTCTGACCAACCAATACGGGCCGATCCGCAGGATCGCCTGCATCACGCCCTACATGCCGGTGGGCGACAAGAACGTGAAACGGTTCTTCGAAGATCTCGGATTTCAAGTGAAGGTCGTGCTCGGCCTCAAGTGTGCGAGCCCGACGCTGATTGCGCACGAGTCGGAAGCGCGCTTGCGCGACGCGATCCTCGAAGTCAACGGCGATGACGTCGATGCGATCGTGCAGGCCGGCACCAATCTGGCGATGGCGCGCCTTGCCGGGATTGCCGAGAAGTGGCTCAAGAAACCGGTCGTGGCCATCAATACCGCGACGTACTGGCACGCGCTCCGGTCCAACGGCATTCACGACAAGGTCGAGGGCTTCGGCTCGCTGCTTTCGGTTCACTAGGCGGTCTTTGTTTTGGTCGAAGGGCGCTCCGGCTTATGGCCGGGGCGCCTTTTTTTGGCAGCGCGCCCTCGATCGGCCCCAAGTCCGCGCATGGACCTCCTGGGCACCCGATCCCGAGGAGGCTGGAGGCGATGAGGATTCTCGATACGCTGGAATACGTACGGCGCTTGCAAGGCGCGGGAATTTCCCGTGAACACGCCGAAGCCCATGCGACGGTCATGGCGGAACGGATCCTCAGCGAAGTCGCGACAAGAGCCGATATCGAGCAAGCCGTCGACCAACTGCGCCAGGAAATAGAACGCGTCCAGGATCGCATTACGATCCGACTGGGGGCGCTGATCGTCGTGACCGTCGGCGCTTTGGCGGCGCTGCAGAAGCTCACCTAACCGCGCGCAGGGGCGTTGGTCTATAAGACCGCTTCGCTGTGGCGTTCGATGAAGTTCCAGTCGATGGCAACCCCGAGGCCAGGACCAGTCGGGCCGTGGATGTAGCCTTCGGCATCGACCTTCGGGTTCTCCAGCAGGCCCACGTAACGATCGCGCGGCGTCGTCACATCGAGCGGGAAGTAGCCGCAGTTTCGGATCGACAACACGATGTGGAGAACGGCGAAGTCCAGTAGCGCTCCGCCGCCCACGTGCGGTTCGAGGTTGGCGTGGTGCGCTTCGCACAGGGCCGCCATCTTGCGCATGCCGGTGAGGCCGTCCTTGGCCGGCTCGCCGCGAATGATGCGGGCGGCCCCGGCGGTCAGGATGCGTGGAACGTCGGCCAGACGGAAGTGGTGCTCGTCCGAAACGGCCAGCGGCGTGGCGAGGGTGCGGCTGAGTCGTGCGAGCGCCTCGATGTCGTTGAAGGTGGTCGGATCCTCGAACCATGCAAAGCGCAATTCGTCGAGGGCGTGCCCGACGTATAGCGCATCGCGGATGTCGAGGTTGCGGAGCCCGTCGTACATCAGGGCGAAGTCGTCGCCAACGCCGCGTCGCACGGCGCTGCACACATCGACGATCTCGCGGCGGTTGGGGACGACGTGGTGCAGCTTGTAGCCACGGACGCCGGTCGCCTTCATCTGTTGGGCTGCTTCGACGTTCTCGGTCACGGTCACCTTGAACGGTGCGCTGCCGTAGGCCGGCGCCTTGTGACCGTAGGCGCCCATGAACTGATACAGCGGGAGACCGGCCGCCTTGGCTGCTAGGTCCCACAACGCGACGTCCGCGGCCATGACGGTGGCTTCACTGACCTCCCAACGCACCGCGAGACGGTTCAGTTCGTGCCAGATCGCCTCGCGGTCGACCGGTGATTTTCCAATGAGGTATTGCTTGAGTGGGCCGCCGGCTGGGCGAATGGTGCGATCGCTCTCGGTGATCGGCAGGCCGATACACGCGTTACCCTCGAGGCCGTTGTTGTCGAACACACGCAGAACCCCGAGGTAGAGGGTCTTGCGACCCTTCTCCATGTAGCCATGCGTCGCCAACGGCGCCACCTCATGGCGCACGACATGGACCCGAACGTCCTTGATGATTTGCCGCAACGGTGCCGACATGCCGACCTCCCCGGTTCGCGCAGCCTACCACGCTGCCCGGCGGGGCTCAGACTAGGGTCTCTAAACCGTTGGCTAGCAGAACCTAGTCTAGAGCGCGATTCTCTTAGGTTGAAGCATATCCGGCGTTGGTGAGGTAGTTGGCGCACTCTTGAGGGGAGAAGGCCTCGAGGAGTTGACCGATGCCTCGC
>VGES01000099.1 GCA_016869765.1 Alphaproteobacteria bacterium | reverse complement strand
CAGCCGTGCCATTCGGCGGCGTCTGTTTCATCGGTCTCATCCTCATCCCCTTCAACGGTGACGATGAGCCGAAAATCCTCCGCTAGCCAAACACATCAATCTGTCTCAGGGGTGCTGACGGGGAACAGCCCTGCAGCAGCGTACGAAAATTCTCGTTCGCGTCCGCCACAAGGGCCGTTAAGCCGTTAAAATTGAAGGATTTTCCAGCCAATTGCGGATCTAAGGCAGGCGCCGCCAACGGCGCAACGTATCTGTTCTATTGCGGCGCAACAAATCAGGAAGAACCCGTATTCGCCATTGTGATGGTGATCACTGAGGTTCGAACAGGGGTTGGGTAATTTCGCGACCACTAGGTTCGTTTTCTCTCAACTCAGTGAGGGGCGGGAAACCGCCCCTTCTTTTTTGCCCGCGGGCCAACCCCGCGCATTAACCCTTTCCTAACCCAGGTCACCGACGATCCCCGCATCGCTCCTCTCTACCAGGAGCGATACCTCCCTGAACTCGGGACGGAGCCTCCGCGCTCCGTCCTTTTTTTTGCACTTTTGGCCCGTCCTTTCTCGAGACACAAGGGCCAACAAGGCGAGTGCGGGCCTAGGCTTTCTCAACCTTTCCGCGACTCGCTCGAATCGCGCGATGGGTGACCGGGGTCACACCGCGATTCTTGCCCGATAGTGATCAGGGTCACTGGCCGCGGGTCGAAAACATGGAGATTCGCTACCACGTGAAGTCGGGGTGAACCCCAGCTCCGGGATCGTACGAATCGCAATCGTCGACCCAGGGTCTACAATGGTGAACCGCAGAAGAATGTCCGTTTGCAGCGGTTCCCGAGAAGGAGAGTCGTCGTGAGCCAGATCGCAACGATGAATAGCGCCGTGGACGCCAACGGACCGGTCGTGCTCGAAGCCGGTGGCGGAGGAACCCTCACCGTCCCCTTCGGCTCGATGTTGCTCACCGCCGACTTCCGGCGCTCCGGTTCCGATCTGATTGTCGAGGGCCGCGGCGGCGAAGAGGTGATCGTTCGCGAGTTCTATTCCGCGGCGATGGCCCCGGCGCTGTCGACCGAGGGCGGCGCCGAGTTGACCGCCGATGTCGTCAAGGCCCTGGCCGGCCCCGATCCGGACGCGCCGGCGACCGACGCCCCCGAAACCGCAACGGTCGCGGCCGAGGGCACCGTCGTCGCGGGCGATGCCGATGACGCCCTGATCGGCCAGAGCGGGCAGCCGATCGGCACCGTCGATACCTCGGAGGGCAGCGTGTTCGCGGTGCGCGCGGATGGCGCCCGCGTGCAACTTCAGGCGGGCTCGCAGATCTTCAAGGGCGACGTCCTCGAGACCGGCGACAACGGCGCGGTGTCGGTGAAGTTCGTCGACGACTCCCAGTTCTCGCTCGACCAGGGCTCGCGGATGGTGATCGACGACCTAGTGTTCAACCCCAAGAGCGGCGAGGGCCAGTCGTCGTTCACCGTGGTCCAGGGCGTGTTCACGTTCGTCAGCGGCCAGATCGCCAAGTCGGGTTCCGACGCGATGCAGGTCCACACGCCGGTGGCCACCATCGGCATCCGCGGCACCAAGGTCGCGATCAAGGCCGGCGCCGAAGGCGAGGACACGGTCATTTCGCTCCTCAAAGAAGACTCGGGCCACGTCGGTGAAATCGCCGTCACCAATGCGTCCGGCCAGCAAATTCTCAACCAGGCCAACCAGACCGTGTTCATCGACAGCGTGCGCTCGGCACCGAGCCAGCCGACGATGCTGCCCTCCGAACAACTGCGCGCCATCTACTCGGGTGGTGGCAGCGACACGATCGGCGTGTGGCAGAACCCGCGCGGCGGCGCACGCCGCGGCGAGCATAAGGACGGCGAACAGAAGTCGATCGATCAGGCGATCGACGACAAGAAAGCCGAGGCCCTCCAAGAGGGCCACAGCGAAAAGAAGGTGCAGAACGCCGAGGCGGCCGCCGAGGTGGCCTTCGAACTGGCATTGGCCGAGGGCAAGACTGAGGCACAGGCACTCAAGGCCGCCGAGGAGACATTCGCCAATTCATTGGCGGAGGGCAAGGGCGCCGATGCGATCATCCTGACCGCCGCCGGCAACGACTTCACACAAGGGCCGGGCTCGACAGGAACGGACGCGGTCGAGGCGCCGGCCGAATCGGCGCTTGCCTACGATCCGAACGCCGGGGTGATTATCGCCGGCCCGACGACGACATTGACGCAAACCACCATTGCCGAGGACGACGGGCCGACGATCGTCGAGGACCGTCGCGACGACGGCGAGGCCGAAATCAGCCGCAGCGTCATCTACGGTTCGGACCAGGCCGATGTCCTCACGGGCACCGACGGCGATGATTTCGTGTACGCGGGCGGCGGCGACGACTTCGTCGCTGCGGGCGCGGGCGACGACTTCGTCGAGGGCGGCGAAGGCAATGACATCCTCGTCGGTGGCGACGGCAACGACATGGCCTGGGGCGAGGCCGGCAACGACGTCATGGACGGCGGCGACGGCAACGATACGCTCTACGGCGGTGACAACGACGACACGGTGTCGGGCGGTACCGGGAGCGATTACCTGTACGGCGGGTTCGGCAACGACTCCCTCGACGGTGGCGAGGGCAACGACACCCTGTCGGGCGAGTCGGGCCACGACACCATCTCGGGTGGTGCCGGTACCGACACCATCTACGGCGGCTCGGGCAACGACACGATCAACGCCGGCTCGGGCAACGACACGATCTCGGGCGGCTCGGGCAACGACATCATCCTGGGCGGCACCGGCGCGGATACGATCACCGGCGGGTCGGGTAGCGACATCTTCGTCTACAACTCGGCCGGCGAAGGCGGCGACATGGTCACCGACTTCACCACGGGGATGGACAAGTTCCGCTTCGAGGGCGAGCAGTTCGACGGCTTCGGCAACTACTCCGTCCAGCAGGGGTCGGGCGGCTCGTTCACCATCATCGGCGAAGACGGCTCGCAGCTGAAGTACGACGGCAACGCCAATACGCTGCAGTTCCGCGCCGGCGATGCGCCGGCGGGCGAGGGCTACCAGACCATCGCCACGGTCAGCGGCAACGACGTCAAGGCGAGCGATATCGAGATCATCTGATCGCGATCCCACGATGCAGCAGGGCCCGCCCGATCGGCGGGCCCTTTTCGTTTTCGACGGCCGCTTTTGCGATTAGCTGCCCGCGGCCCTGTGCAACCACCACGATTGGCCGTTCACGGAATAGACCGGCCGGTAGTGCTTGATCTTCTCGGCTTCGATAACCTGCTTGATCTGGTTATCGAGAATCCAGGTCTTGCCGTCGATCAGCACCGCCAGGACCGCATGCGGCACCTTGAGATTGAGATCTTGGACGACCACCACGCGAGTCGTGTCGTTGTCGAAGCCGAGCATCGCGAGCGTCAGATACTTGGCGATGGCGTAGTCCTCGCAGTCGCCGAAGCGCGAGAAGAACTGGCCGGGCGTCGCCCAGTAGTCGTCGACCTGCCAGTTGACCTCGTCGACGACGTACTTCGCCTGATTGAGGAAGTCGTTGACCTTGTTGATCTGGGCGAGCTTGTCGAGGCTGCGGATGCTTTCGACGAAGCGCGTCCAGGTCCGGTAGTAGCACTTCTCCTCGGCCGTGACCTTGCACTCGCCGGAATTCTTCTCGGCCTCGGCCTTGGCTTTGCCGAGGACATCCGTCCACTTGGGGAACGGCTTGAGATCCGTCTTCTTGACCTCGATGGTTCCGAACAGCCCCGGGGTCCCTTGCGCAGACGCCGGCGGCGCCACCATCACCATGGCGGCGAACAGCGGCGCAAAAAACCAATCAATCGCGTTTCGGGTCACGAGCATGGGCAGAAGCGTACGTGCGGCCGGCACGAAGTCTAGTCGACAAGCGAACGGATCGCCGGGAAAAAATCCGTGATTGTTCGCCCCGCCGAGCCCTCCTAGAGTTCGAGCCGGGCGTTCTTGGGGGCGCTGCGCCATGGTCGAAATGCCGAAAGACGACGTTCCGCGCGGGATCAACAAGACCGTGGTCGCGGCCGGAGTCCTGCTTCTCATCGCTGCCGTCGTCGGCGTCTATTTCGTGTTCCAATTCATCGCCTCAGAACGCGATCGCGAAATGCGCGCCTGGCAGATTCGCTTAGGAATCGTCGCCGATTCCCGCGCCGCGGCGATCAACGATTGGATCGACCAGCAGTTCGGCACGCTACGCGAGCTCGCCGAGAACGCCTCGTTGCAGCTCTACATGACGGAGCTTGGCCTTCTCGGCGACGCCGCCGACCCCGAGGATTCGGGCGAGGCGGGTTACCTGCGCAACCTGCTGGTGGCGACCGCAGAACGCGCCAAGTTCAGTCAGCTCCAGACGGCGCCCCAGCTGAGCGCCAATGTCGAGCGGGTCGGACTGGCGGGCATTGCGCTTGTCGACAGCAAGGGCAAGGTGCTGGTCGCGACACCGACCATGCCGCCGATCACCGGGCAGTTGCGTGAGAGCGCAAACAGGATCGCCAAGGGCGAGCGCGGCCTGGTCGACATGTACTTGGGCGTGTCCGACCAACCGACGATCGGATTCGTCCAGCCGGTGTTCACCGTGCAGGGCGGCCGTGGCGCGAGTGATGCCGCCGGGTATCTGCTCGGCGTCAAACTCATCGACAACGATCTGTTCGCACGCCTGCGCCAACCAGGCGAAAGTGAACAGACCGCCGAGACCTATCTCGTCCGCATCAAAGGACCGAACGTCGAGTACCTGTCACCTTTGAAAGATGGGACGGCGCCATTGCGCCGCGTTCTCACCCTCGACACCCCGGGTCTCGACTCCGCTTATGTGCTGCAGAACGCGGGCGCCTTCGGGGTCAAGGTGGATTACGCCAGCGAAACCGTCCTGGTCGCCGGCCGTACCCTGGCGATCGCGCCCTGGACGGTCGTGCGCAAGGTCGCGACCTCGGAGGCCCTCGCTTCGTCCGAATCCCGCCTGACCACGATGCTCGTCGTGTTCCTGATGATGATCGGCGTAACGCTCGTGATCATCATCGCCGTGTGGCGCCACGGCACGTCGGTGCGTGCGACGGCCGCGGCCGAGCGTTTCCGGGTCGCCGCCGAGCGCTTCCAGAACCTCGGAAAATTCCTGCGCGTTGTCACCGATTCCCAACCCACCGAGATGCTGGCCGTGGCCGAGGATGGCCGTCTGACGTTCGCCAACAAGACGGCGGCCGATTCGGCCGGCGTTCCGGCCGAAGACCTGCTCAAGAAGACGCTGGCGGCCGTCATCGGACCCGTGCGCGCCACGGCGCTGCAGAAGATCAACAAGGGCATCATCGAACGCACCGAGGACATCCTCGCCAAGGGCGAGCGCATCAGCCACGTGCACGAGTTCGACGACGAGCGGGGGCGGCACCTGATTCGGACGACGCATTATCCGCTGCGTGGCGACCGCGACCATCCGGCCGCGGTGCTCATGATGCTCGACGACATCACGGACCTGATGCGCGAACGCGAGCGCCGCGAGGTGATCTTCCGTCAGTTGATCGAGACCCTCGTCGACCTGGTCGGCCAGCGTGATCCTTATTCCGCGAACCACGCTACGCGCGTGGCCGAGGTCGCGGTGGCGATCGCCAACGAGATCGAATTGCCGGCCGAAGATCGCCGCACCATCGAGGTCGCGGCCCAGCTCATGAACCTGGGCAAGACCCTCGTGCCTTCGGAACTGCTCACCCGCGAAGGGAAACTCGACGATGCCGAATTGCAGCAGGTGCGCGATGCCATCCTGACCAGCGCGCGGCTCCTGGAACGCATCGATTTCGACGGTCCGGTCGTCGAGGTGATCCGCCAGGTGCAGGAGGCGGCAGACGGCAGCGGACGGCCCAAGGGGCTGAGCGGCGAGCAGATTCTCTTGCCCGCCCGCATCGTCGCCGCGGCCAACGCCTTCGTCGCGATGGCGAGCCCAAGGTCCTATCGCAAGACCGAGATCGGCCAGTGGCCGTGGCCGCGCGACGAAATCGCCAAGATGCTGGTGAACTTGATGAATGCGGGCGCCGCAGCGGTCGGATTCGACATGGTGTTTGCCGAAGACGACCGACTGTCCCCGAACCTGATCGCTGGTCGCGCGGGCGCGCGGGGTTTGGAAGCCGATGTGGTCGACAAACTCAAGGGACTGCCGAGCAACGACACGGTGTTTGCGACCATCCTCCAGCAAAGTCGTGGCGTACTCGGGCAATCGGCGACTTCGGATGCAAGCCGCGCCGAGTCCGGCCTGCCGAAGCGCAGCCCGTCGGGATCCCAAGGGGCGCGTGGTGTGCGGGCCCAGGATTATCTACGGCTGTATCCGGGTGTCGTACGCAACATCCCGGCGCTCGAAACTGCGACTCCGGGACTCGGCATGATCACCGTCGAACCCGACAACGATGGCATCGTGCGACGCGCGCCGGCGCTGATCAAAGTCAGGGATGCCATCTACCCTAGCCTGACTATAGAGATGATGCGCGTCGCCACTGGACCGCGCCAGCCCTACATCATCAACATGAGTCCACTCGGGATCGAGAAAGTTGTAATCGCCCGCCAGCTACAGGTTCCGACGGACTCCAAGGGAGAAATCTGGGTCTACTATGCCCGTCCTGGGGAAGAGACTGGGGGGCTCTATTTTCCTGCGAAGGACGCGATCAACAACACGTTGCCAGCCGAAGCGGTGACCGGGAAGTTTGTTCTAGTCGGGACCTCGGCGGTCGGCCTGCGAGATATCCGGGCGACACCGATCTCAAAGAACCTTCCTGGCGTCGAGGTACACGCCAACATCATCGAGACGGTTGTTCAACAACTGCCCCTAAATCGGCCATCCAACATCATCGGCGCAGAACTCTTGTTCACGGCGTTGGTCGGGGTCCTCATTATCCTGTTCCTGCCGATGATCGGTGCGGCTTGGACGCTGGGTTTCGTGGTCGTCGTCCTCGGCGCGCTAGCCGGCACGTCCTGGTATTTTTTCTCCGAGGACCGGATTCTGGTCGACATCACCTATCCCGGTGTCTCGACCCTCTTGCTGTATTCGTTCCTCACATTTACCGGCTACTCCAAGACCGCCGCCGAACGACGCCAGGTCCGCGGCGCCTTTGCGCAGTATTTGTCGCCGGCGCTGGTGGAGCAGCTGGCCGGGGACCCGACCCGGCTCAAGCTCGGCGGCGAGATGAAGAACATGACGTTCCTGTTCTGCGACGTC
>VGES01000098.1 GCA_016869765.1 Alphaproteobacteria bacterium | reverse complement strand
TGCTCACGATCTCGTTCAGCATGACGATCAGGCTTGTCTGCACAGCGGCGCAGGTGCCGTCGACATAGGGGATCATGCGCGCATAGGCGCCGTCCATCCCTCCGGCCGCGACACAGGCCTCGAGCATGCGCAGTTCCGTTGCCGTGTCGTGTAGCACATCCAATCGGTCGGTCAGGCCGGCCAGGGCGGCAACGATGCCATAGCCGCCCCAATTCGACACGCTGGCGAACACCAAGATATCCGTCTTCACAACCGTGCCGATCCCACCCTGGCAAGAGCATAGGCACTTTTTGCCGTAGGGCTGGATGCGGGTGACGGCATCCAGGATATTGCCGCAGCCGATCTCATTGCCACCATCGCCGACACCGATGCTGAGCACGCCGCGGCTCGCGGCCTGCTCGACCATGTAGTGGCAGTTGGCCATGATATCGGGTTGCCGGCCCGTCCCCATGATCGAATGGAAGACGCCCTTGCGGTTCGGCCCGCCCTTCTCGATGAAGATCACGGCCGCCGGATTGTAGCGGTCGAACAGTGTGTTGGCATGCGCCTTGCCCGCAAGACCCAGAGGATAGGGCTGCACCAGAGCAACGCCGTTGCGCTGCACGAACAAAGCGTCGTCGCAGACCATCAGGCCGGCCGCCTCGACCGAAGCAACGACCGGATCTATGTTGCGCTCTTCCGTCACAACGATCGGTTTTGCTGCCAGAGCGAGTTCGATCGCTCGTGCGATGGCCGCGGCCCCCATCGGCCCATCGGTTTCGCCCTTCGGTAAGCCGGGCGAAGAGCCGGCCCCGGTGGCGATGATGACATTGCGGCCGGCGGCCACCCGCTCCTTCAGCTTGCGGGCAGCTAGAAAGCACAGCGGCTCGCCATGGAAATTGCGCGCCGCTTCATAGAGCGGATGAATCACGCCGCGCGGCAGGCCGCTGCCGAAGCGCATCTCGATCGACACGGCGCGGTCGATTGAGTCCCCGATAATGGCATCGATGGGCATGCCGCCGCCTTTCAGAATGGTCGTTTGAGGCCCTGCACGAGATTCCGCCCAATGACGGTCAATTGTGCGTCCGGTAACGGCATCGCGGATTTTCGGGCAACGGCCCGATCAGTGCGTCAGACCCGTGGTCGGTGTTTCCAAATTCTTGCGCACGATGTTGCCGAGAATCTGCACCGCGGCCATCGAGGTTTCGCCGTCCAGTCCGTCGACGAAAAACTCGGTGGTGCAGTACATGGCTTCCCATCCGCCGGCGTCGAGGCAGGCGCGCACGATCCGCTCTTCCGCCGCCGGCGTGTGCATCAGCTCAGGCCGTTTCAGCAGGTAAGCCAGGCAAGCTTCCACGCCATAGCAACCCCAATTTGACATCATCGCCGGGATGATGACCTCAGTCTTAGTGACCGTCGCCAGCTTGTCGCCGCGCGGCATCGTCTTCACCACCGTGTCGTAGATGGTGCCGAAGCCCATCTCGTTGCCATGGTCGCCGACGCCGATCGAGAATATTTTCCGGCCATTGGCTTCGTTCATCACTGCGACGATGTCGATGACACCGGAATATTTTGCGCCGGGTCCCTGCAGCGGCTGGCCGGTGGCATTGTGCACGATTCCATCGGCGCCGGGCCCCAACCGCTCCGTGCAGACCACCGCCTTCGGCTTCATTTGTTCATAGAGGCTCTTCGCCCAAGCGGCGACCTTGCTCTGATCGTTCGGCGCCATGGCAATCGCCGCGCCAAGGCGGCGGTCACGGGCGATCTCGAACGGGTGCACCATCAACCCCGCCGCTTCGCTCGACGCGACGATTGGCTCGGCGTGGCACTCCTCGCAAACAAAGACCGGGACGGCGCCAAGGCCGCGATAGATCACCTTGGCGAGCGACGCGGCGCCTGGCGGGCCGTCGCTCTCGCCCTTCGGCATGGTCGGGAAATAGCCGGCGCCGGTGAGCAAGAGCACCGTGTCGCCCTTGCCGACATTCTTAAGCAATCCTTCGGCCGCGACCATGCTGACCGGCCGATCGCCCGCCGCCTTACGGGCCGCCAAATACATCGGCAGCAGGATGCCATGCGGCATGCCGTGGTTCTTGGCCTCGATTGTCAGCAGCCGATCGACTGCTTCGCCCACGATATCTGGCTTCATGGTTGCTAGCCTCCCTACACCGTCTTGCTTCGTTGCGAGCCAGGGCGTATTCCGCACCCGATGCAGCGCATTGACAAGAACAATAATTTGACTAGAGTGATGCCAAGTCGGCATCGCTGGGTCGACCATGCCCAATACGTCGTTGCGCTACTTCGTCGCCGTTGCGCGTCACGGCTCGTTTCGAGAAGCCTCGGTGCGACTGCGTGTGGCGCAATCAGCGCTCAGCCGCCAGATCCGGAACTTGGAACAAAGCTTCGAGGTCCCGCTGTTCGAGCGCCACGCGCGCGGCGTGCGCATGACGCCCGCCGGCGAGATATTCCTCCGACATGCCCGCGACGCGCTGCATCAGGACGAGCGGATCCAATCCGAGCTGGAGGCGCTGAAGGGCCTGCGTCGCGGCCATGTGCGAGTTCATTCGATCGAATCTCTGGTCGGCGATCTGTTGTCGCGGTCCCTGGCGCGATTTCGCAATCGCTATCCCGGCGTAACGGCAGATGTGACGATCGAAGGGACCGACCAGGTCATCGCCGCGGTCAGGGAAGGGCGCGCCGATATTGGCCTCGTCTTCTATCCGCAGCGCGACCCCGATATTCAGACTGTCAGCCGGATCGTCGAACCATTGTCGGCGCTGATGCGGCCGGACCATCCGCTTGCGGACGCGCGGCAGCTTTCTCTCGCCGATGCGATCCAGCACCCGCTGGCGCTGCCGCCGGCGCCCTCGGGCAGCCGCATGTTGATCGATGCCGCCAGCAAAGCGGCCGGCCTGCACTTACGGCCAGTCCTGGAAAGCAATTCGATCCAGCTCCTGGTGCGGTTTGTCGCAGAATCCGGCGGCCTCACCATCCTGTCGCGCCTCTCCGCTTCCGGCAACCTGCAAGGCGGCGAGCTGATCGCGACGCCGATGCGCGACCGGCTGTTGCGCACCGCCACCATCGAGTTGTTGACGCTGGCCGGCCGCACGCTGCCTGTCGCCGCCGCGGAATTCTTGCGCCAGATCAGCGCCGATCTCGCGCAGCTAAGTCTGATACTCCCTGGTAGTCCGCCGCCGGCAACTGCGAGGCAGCGCAAGCGGTTTTTCGATCAGAATTTTTCCGGCATACCCTGATGTAAGCGCCGGAGCAAAAATCCCTCACTGAAGCGGCCGGATTGTCCGGTTGCGCCGGAGTAAAAATCCAGCAGCAGATAGCTCTTTGCGGTTTTGGCTGTGTGTACCGAGAATTCCATCCGGTTGACTCACGGCTGAATCACGCTAGCGTCGAGCGTGATGACCGCGCTGCTTCGACTGTTCCTCGCCATCGTCGCGCATGCGCGCGAGCGCGTCGAACCCCATTTGCGCGAGCAAATGGAGCATGTCGAGCGGGACCCAGTTCTCGCGAATTAGCCGTTCGTGATGGAGATAAAAATCCATCACCCGCATGAAGACTGGGCGGCCCGAAGGCGGCAGGCCGCAGAACCCGCCGCCGCCATGGATCGCGTAGACCGACGGCCAGCCGCCGGTGACCGAGTAGGGGCCGTCGCCGATGCGGATATAGTGGCCCGCCCCGTGCCTCGCCTTCTCGGCTTGAACCTCCGCGACCGTGCCTTGCGGACGCTGGAAGGCGACGCGGAATGGGAGTTGATGGCCATCGACGAATCCGTCGAGCCCGCGCGTGGTGCCGATCCCCGACGGCCCGTACCACATCATCTTCGGATGCCAGTGATCCTTCTGCGGCATGGCGATCAGGTTTTCGCGCGTGAGCCCCTTGCGTTCGTCGAACTCGGCAAGCGAGCCATGCATCGCTAAGGTCTGCGCGATACTCGCGACGGAGAGATCAGGATCGCCGGAGGCGAAGCGGACACCGTCGGCCGTGATCGGGCCGGGCCACATCTCGGCACTTCCGAGCATGGGGGCGAGCGGCCACACGCCGGCCTGGCGCATGACGTCGAGCACGTCCCACAGCAGATTGGCTTGATCGACGAAACCATCTTCGTCGAGCCGGTAGACCTCGCCATAGCGCAGATAGATCGGCCGGTTGGTCGCCGGGATACCGAGCCAATCCTCGCGCATCGTGCCGCAATAGTGGCCGACCGCGGCGAGATAGCGCCGGCCTTTGTACGCACCGCCGACGAAAATCGTGTCGCGTCGTTCCAGATCCGGCAACGCGGCGATCAGTGGGCGATAGGCGCCCGCAAGCGCCGCTGCGTTGCCCGCGCATGAATTGATCGGGTGCGCCACGCGCCATTCCGCATCCGGACGGGCGAGGGCGGCGATCGTTCCGTCGAGCGCGTCGCCGCGCGCTTGGGCGAGCGCGTGCAACAGGTCGTAGACGCGCCGGCGCAGCGCGCCATCGGGCGAAGCGAGCGGATCGAAATCGGCGACCATGGTTTCCCCTCCCCGTGTCTGCCAGATGGAGTTTCCGCGATGTTGCATGCGTATTCAAGTTTTCTTGCAAACGAATGCAAAATGTGATTTGCTCCGGTCATGCGAAGGGCCAAGCCCCTCGCGCGGGTGGGCAAAGAATTCGAAAATGGGAGGTCAAGGCTATGTTCTATAAGGTGAACTCCGCCTTTTTTCTCGCCGCCTTGCTGGCGGCCGGAACGGCGCAAGCGCAAACCAACTGCGGCGCGACCAGCGGTCGCGTGAACATCGTCGGCAACGAGTTTCCGGCGATCCGGTCGGTCGCGGCTCAAGCGTCGCGTTGCCAGACCGGCAACCTGACCGTCCGCTCGAACCTGACGGCCAACCATCAGCGCATCAATCTTGCGGGCATGCAGGGCAATCCGGCGGAGTACACGTCCGCGATCGTCGCCACGTCGTCGATCGTCGAGCTCATCAACAACAACGTGCTCCGCCCGCTCGACGCGCTGGTCGCCGCCCACGGCGCCGACATTCCGCGCAACCAGTTGATCACCATCGACGGCCGCATCATGGCCGTGGCCTTCATGGCCAATTCCCAGCACCTTGTCTATCGCAAGGACTTGCTGGCACAGATCGGCGCCGAACCGCCGAAGACCTACGAGGAGATGATCCGCATCGGCCGGACGCTGCGCGAACGCGGTATCGTGCGCAATCCGATCGGCGGGGCTTATCAGGCGGGCTGGAATCTCGCCCAGGAATTCGTGAACATGTATATCGGCCATGGCGGCGAGTTCTTCCGCCCGGGCACCCCCGAAGTGGCGATCAATAACGCCCAGGGGATCGCGGCGCTCAACACGATGAAGGCGCTGACCGAGCTGATGAACCCGGACTTCCTGACGCACGATTCGAACGCCACCTCGGCCGAATGGCGCGCGGGCAACGTCGCGATGATGAACATGTGGGGTTCGCGCACCGGCGTGCTGATGGCGCGCGAGGGCAACCAGCCGCAGGTCGCCGACAACACGACCGTCGGCGCGCCGATGACGGTGGGCGGCGGCCGCATCCCGGCGACCACTTTGTGGTGGGACGGCTGGACGGTGGCGCGCAATGTTTCCGACGACGACGCGCGCGCGACCTTCCTCGCCCTCAAGCACGGCACGTCGCCCGCGCTGCTCAACGCCGAGACGATGGGCCAGGCCGTGTGGATGATCGCGGGCTATCAGCCCGCCCCGGTCAACAAGGGCGTGATGGACACCATGGCAATGGGGGCGAAGCCCTATCCCATGCTGCCCTATATGGGCCTGCTGCACACCGCCCTCGGCGACGGGATTGCGCCCTTCCTGCAAGGCCGGAAGGACGCGGCCACCACGCTCGCCGACATCGAAGCGGCCTACCGCACGGCGGCGCGCGAGCGCGGCTTCCTGCGCTAAAGCCGGGCTCACGTCGAAAGCGATCCGGCGGCCTTCGGGCCGCCGGCACGCCCTCCCGCGCGTCCGCCGGACGCGCGCGGGAAAGGAACGGGGTGCCATGCGACACACGGTCTTCCTGCGGTTCTTCCTGCCGACGGCCTTGGCGATGCTCACCTTCATCGCCCTGCCGATCGTCTCGGTGCTGGTGCAATCGGTGTACGCCCCGCACGAACGCGTCGTGATCGAGGTCGAAAATTGCACGCCGTTTGGCTGCGTCAAATCCACCGTCATCGACCAGGAGGCGACGCGCAAACTCCAGGAGGAGCGGCCGCTCGGCCGCTTCGTGGGCGGGGACATCTACGTGGACCGCTCGCACCTGGCATTCGGCGAGCTCGCCCGCGCCTGGGACGGTGCCGCGACGTGGCATGAGTTCGGGCGCCGGTTGATGACGCTGCCCTTCTACAAGGCGCTGGCGTTCACGCTCACCTACATGCTCTTCGTCACGCCGCTGTCGATCATGCTCGGCTTCTTCGTGGCGCTCGCGGTCAACGCGCTGCCGCGGCTGCTGCGCGGGCCTACGATCTTTTTCTCGCTGCTGCCGATGATCGTAACGCCGCTGGTCGGCGCGCTGATCCTATTCTGGATGGTCGACTCGCGCGGCATCATCGGCTCGGCCGTGCAGTGGCTCGCCGGCGACGACGATCTTTCGCTCAAGGCGTCGACTTCGCTCACCTGGATCATGCTGATCGTCTACGGCACGTGGTCGACGGCGCCTTTCGCGTTCGTCGTCTATTACGCGGGCCTCCAGACCGTGCCCCAGGACACGCTCGAAAGCGCCATGCTCGACGGCGCCACGCGCTGGCACCGCATCCGCTACATCGTGCTGCCGCATCTGCTGCCGCTGACGACTTTTATGTTCCTGATCAAGATCATGGACAATTTCCGCGTCTTCGAGCCGATCGTCAGCTTCAACGCGTCAGCGCACGCGCAGTCGCTCTCCTATTTCATCTATTCGGACCTCGCGGGCGAGACGCGGCTGCTCTCCTCGGCGGCCGCGACTTCAGTGCTGACGGTCGCGGGCTTGCTCGTGCTGCTTTCGCCCGTGCTCGTGCGCACCTGGCGCCAATTCGGAAAGGCTTAGGGAGGGGATCATGACCGGACGCGCGCGCCGCCGCCCCGCTACGCTGAACCTTCTCATCGGGATCTGCCTGGTGACGTGGCTTCTGCTGGCGATTTTCCCCTTCGTCTGGACGCTCTGGGGAAGCTTCAAGGTCGAGGGCGATTTCTTCTCCAAAGCGGGCTGGCAGAACGCGCTGAGCGGGCCGCTGACCCAGCTCGAATACGGAGGCTCGTTCACGGGGGCCGGCTATCACGGCGCCTGGGTGAAGGAGGAATTCTGGCGCGCGGTCCTGAATTCGCTGGCCGTCGTCGTGTGCGTGGTGGTGGTGTCGCTCACCTTCGGCACGCTCGGCGGCTACGCGTTGAGCCGTTCGACCTACCG
>VGES01000097.1 GCA_016869765.1 Alphaproteobacteria bacterium | reverse complement strand
TCCCGTCGCGGCACCGATTGCCGGCCGAGACGGTCACTTTCGCTTCCGTGTCTCCGCATTCGAAGGCGTGCGCGATGCAGTGCTGTTTTCTTGGATCGAGGGACGCGAGCTGCGCGAGCAGCCGACACCGACACTCGGCGGCATCGCCGGTACTTGGATCGCGCGCATTCATTGCCTGCCGCCATTTCGGGATGGAACGCGCCGGCAGACCGACTACGTCGGCCTGCTGAGCCGTGAACTCCCGGCCTTTCTCGACTTGATCTCGGACGCGACCACGCGCGCGTGGTGTTCGTCGGCCGCAAACACGCTGCTCGATCGATTGCGGGCCGCCCTTCTGATGCTGCCCCGCGGCGCCGTCCATGGTGATTGCCATGCCGGAAACTTTTTCGTTCGCCCGAGCGGAGATCTGGCCATCCTCGATTTCGACAATTCCGGTGAGGGTGCGTTCGTCGAAGACCTCGCTTGTCTCCGGTGGTCTGCACAGTTCCGCAACCTGCCACAAGCCTTCATCACGGCGTTTCGCGGGGGCTACGAACAAATACGCCCTCTAACGCCGAACGAAACGGCGGCGATCCCGCTGTTCGTCGCGGCACGTCAGCAATGGTGGTTCGGTGGCGTGGCCGCAAACGCCAACGCGATCGGGGCCGGGCTGCTTCTCGGTGGTGGACTAGCCGCGCAGATCGAACGCTTCAAACGCTATTTGGCGGCGGCCGACATCGCCGTGTGATCCCCACCGTGGTTCTCGGCGCAGGCTGGGCAGAGGCCGAAGATCTCGACCGTCTGACGAAGGGCAAAGAAGCCGTGCTGGCTCGCCTTTTTCTTCAGGAGTGTCGCAACACCGGGATCCGCCATCTCGGCCACCGCGTGGCAATCCTGGCAGACCAGGAACTGTCCGGCATGGGCGTGTTCGGGATCACCACAGCCGACAAAGGCGTTGAGCGACTCGATCCGATGGATCAACCCGTTGGCGATCAGGAAGTCGAGCGCCCGATAGATCGTGGGCGGGGCTGCGGCTCGGTGAACCTTCTTCAGTTTGTCGAGCAGGTCGTACGCCCGCATCGGCATGTGCGCCTGCCAGACCAATTCGAGGACCTGCCGCCGCTGTTCGGTCAAACGCTGCCCACGGCGACGACATACGTCTTCTGCCGTCTTGAGTGCGTCCTCGACGCATCGGCGGTGGTTGTGCTTCGCAGGAAGAAAGCCGCTCGCTGGATCCATGGGGGCTCCGTTTGCAACATCATAACATCGTGTGCCTGACCGTTCGACTCGCTTACCACCGCGGTTCCTGATGTAATCCGGCACCTCGCGAAGTCGGGACATTCAGCAGGAGGCTCACGGTGCAACGTTCGTTCAAGTTCATCCCCCTCGCCCTTGCGGCCGCCGTCGCCGCGACCACGGCGAGCGCGCAAGACAAGCGCGACACCCTCAGGATCGGCGTCAACGCAGGCAACACGTTCCTCGGAAACCCGTTCCAGGCGCGCGGGGTTCCGTCCATCTACTTCAAGCCGGCGCTGTATCAATCGCTCACCAACATCGACCCCGATGGCAAACTGGTCCCCGAATTGGCGGCCTCTTGGCAGTTGGTGGACAACACGACCTGGCGGTTCAAGTTGGTCGACGGCTACACCTTCACCAATGGCGTCAAGAATGACGCGGCCAACGTCGTTCGCAACATCATCTGGCTGACCACGTCGGATGAAGGCAAGACCCAGCAATTGAGCGGCGTGCTCAAAGACATCGCCGAGGTCAAAGACGTCGGCAACAACACCGTCGAAATCAAGACCAAAGTGCCGCAGCCGTTGGTCGCCCATATCCTATCGGAGCTCTTCTACGTCGAGGGACGAGCCTGGACCGAGACGGGCATGCAGCAGTACTCCGCCCGACCCGCAACGTCTGGGCCGTGGAAGGTGGTTTCGTATACGACGGACCGCCTGGTTGGGACCGAGTACGAAAAAGCGGTCAAGAAGCCGAAGATCAAGAACCTCGACATCCGCGGCTTGAACGAGGCCGCAACCCGCGTCCAGGCCATCGTTTCGGATCAGATGGACGTCGTCACCAACATGACGCCGGACGACATACCGCTCTTCCGCAATGCCGGACATCGCGCCGAAACGTTCGATGCGCCGCAGACGATGACGGTGGCGTTCTACGAGCAAAAGCCCGGCGCCAATCCGTTCAGGGACAAGCGCGTTCGTCGCGCCGCCAACATGGCCATCAACCGCGACGACATTGTGAAGGGTCTCATGGGCGGGCTGACCAAGGCGGCGCATCAGGCAGTCACGCCGAAGACCTTCGGTTACGACGAGACGATCGCCCCGTACAAGTACGACCCGGAAGGCGCCAGGAAACTGCTCGCGGAAGCCGGCTATCCCAACGGATTTGAGACGACCCTCGAGGCGACCACCGGTTCGCTCCCCTTCGACAAGGAGATCTATTCGCTGGTCGGCGATCAACTCACCAAGATCGGGATTCGCACCAAGGTGTTGCCGATCACGTTGGCCGATCTCGGCGACCTCTTGCGCAAGCGTTCGGGTCGCGAATTCGAAGGACACCTGTTCGGCTTCTCGGCGTTCGTCGATCCCTACCTCGACGCTGAGCGTCCCTTCCAGCAATTCGGCTGCACGTTCAAGCCATCCTGGATCTGCCTTCCGCAGATCGAAGCTCTGCGCGACAAAGCCAACGAGATCATGGACCCTCCGGAGCGCCTCAAGGTGCTGAAGCAGTTGGTTCGGGCGGCCCACGATGAAGGGGTCGGGCTCCACATCCAGCACGGCGTCGATATCTACGGCGTGAACAAGCGGATCAAGAACTTCCAGAACTGGAATCGCCGCCTGATTCTCGAAACCATCGAGATCAGCAGTTAAGACGATCGTCAGCCGCGACGAGGGAAGCGGGCCTTCGGGCCCGCTCCTTTTTTCGCTGTCCTGTGCCGGTGACTATGCTAGGGAACTCCGTCCCCAATGCGGGCCAGGCCGCTGCACGGGGCCCAGTCCCGATCATTCAACGAGGCAACATGCAGCACCGCACCTATCGCGGCAAGGTTCTCTATATCGGTGACACGGTCGGCGAACGTGGGCGCGAATGGTTCACCGTGTCCGTACTTGGTGACGGCGCGCGCACGATGCGCGCCATGTGTGAGATTGAAGACACAAACGTGCTCCGCGATGTCACCTACACCGTGGATCGCGCCTGGCGGCCGTTGGACGCGTTCGTGCGACTGACCGTCAAGGATTCCTTCCTGGGCTCGGGCTGGTTCCGATTTGGAGAAGGCTTGGCCGAATGCGAGACCTACACCGTCGGCGCCGGGCGCATCTCGCAGCAGATCACCACGCAAGGCTGGGCGCCGTCGTTCGGGGCCCACCCCGTCGCGTGCGACATCTGGCATCTGCCCCGCTTCGACCATCGCGCCGGACCAGGCCTCAAGGTCATCCCGGGCGTCCTCATGAGCTCCCTCCTGCCCAACGGGGCGTCGGGGCCCATGCTCGAGTATTATCCGGGGGGTGGGCTGCCAATTCGGTTCTACGGACGGGAGCACGTAACGGTGCCGGCCGGGACCTTCGATACGCTGCACTTTGCATTCGAGCGCGCGGGCCGTCCTCCGCAACACTGCTGGTGCCTCGCGGACGACTACATCATCGTGAAGATCTACTCCGAACTGCTCAAGACCACCTATCAGCTCGTGGAGTTCAACGACGACCGGCCAAGCTAGATCAATCGTCGAAACATTGGCGCAGGACGGCGATGACCTCGGCGGTGTGAAGTTCGAGCAGACCCTGCCCCGGATACGGCAGTTCGACGAGGCGTCCGTTTCGAAGGTAAGGCAGCGCACGCCGCGACATGACGCCGATCGCGTCGTCGGTGCACAGAACGACGACCGGCTGGGTCAGCCTTGGCAGCGCATCTTCGAGGCGGTAGGCATGGGCGGCAGCGTGCCCCCAGGGCGAGACGCGGCCATGGCGCTGTAGTTCGGCGAAGTCCCGCAGAAACGACTCCAGCGGATAGTCCGGATTGCGATGGCGTTTGAGATGATCCCACCACGCGCGCAGGTGACCCATGTCCCAATCCGGAACCCGATCGGCGTAGGTCGTTCGCTCTCGCGCCAGTTCCTCGGCGGTGTAGATCGCTGCCCCAAACAGCACCAGATGTCGCACTTGATCCGGCCGCTGCAGGGCCAAATCCACGGCAATTCGCGAGCCGGTGTAGTACCCCAGGAGATCGACCTCGGAAAACCCGAGGGCGTCCAGAGCGACGCCATGGGCCCGCGCATAGTCCGCGATGCTGGGAGGGGACGGTGGCGCAGCGGACTCGCCGTATCCCGGCGTGTCCGAAGCCGCGACCCGACGGTCGTCCGCGAGGGCTTCGAGGACTGGCTCGAAGATTCTGCTGGACGAGGGACTTTGATGGATTGCGTAGAAATCGCGACGGCGTGGCCGCCCGCCCGCCCGCGCGTGCATCTGGCCATACGGGCCATCGACGAAGCACCGTCGGAGAGCGCCCCTCATGCAGGATCGAACCAGAAATCGATCTGGCGCGTGGCTTTGGGAAAGCGCGACGCGTGCGAGGTGTTGGGCGGAAGGTGATACCAGTCCCCGGCGCGGTAGGTTCGCTCCGCGCCATCCACCGTCAGGACGAGCTCCCCTTCGAGAATAGTGCCGTAGTTGTCGGTGTCGTGCGCATGAGGCGCGAGGGTCACGCCCGCCCTGTACGACCCGAACAAGGCCCTCGCGCCGCTGGCCATCATGCTGAAGACGTCCAACGACGGGCCAAACCGCGGCAGTTCCCGCATTCGTTCAGGGAAATCCAAAGGACTCTCCTATCGTTGTTGGGCCGTTGAAGGGTGCCAGCCACGCCCCCTACTCCCAGACGACCCCCGGAAGTTTCCGCAGCGTGGCACCGGCCGTCGAGCGTTCGCGGTAGGGGGTCGGGTTCGCCCGCCCCAACGCCGATCGGGCGCCCGTGGTTTCCGATTTCTCGATGATTTCCAAAGCCCGATCGGACGGCAGCACGACCACTCCGTCGGCATCGCCGAGAACGATGTCCCCCGGATTGACGAGCACGCCGCCACAACCGACCAATCCGTTCATCCACCCCGGACGATCGCGACCGGCCGATCTCGCCACGGTTCCCCGGCAAAAGATCGGCAAGCCTTCGCGCTCGGTGAGCAGTTCGCTGGTCAAACACATGCCGTCGATCACGACGCCCACGGCGCCATTCTGTTTCGCAGCCCCGGCCATACTCGCGCCGAAGCAGGCAATGTCGGTCGCCCCCGCCGCATCGATCACCAACACGTCTCCCGGCTTCACGTGCTGGATTGCGGCGTACGTAATCAGCATGTCTTCCGGATATTCCGGACGAACCGTGAAAGCCGGACCGCAGACACGCCATTTGCGGTGGAGCGGTTTGATCGCAGCCTCCATGACCTGCCGAGGTCCGGCGTAGCCACCGGTCACCGCTACGAAAGTTCGGGCCGCGCGCTGAACTGTTGCCGCGTCCGGGCGCGGGAAATCGGTTCGAATTCTGTACATGACGGATCTTCGACTCTCTGTGGAAGGCCCTACGTAGGCCACGGCTGAACTCGGCGCCAGCGCGACGCATGGCGGAGCCCGTCGGGAGGCCCTTCTCCGAGAATGTCTGAAAAGTTTTCCACAAATTGTGCACGTTAAGGTTTAGGAATACTGGAATACTATAACTTGCGGTTGTGTTGATAAGTCAGATCGGCCAACCTTGAGAACAAGGCATTGCATCGGGGGATCGTGAGTGTCGGAAAAGAAGAAGAAGGAACGAGCCGCGCCAAAGCCGCGGCGGCCCAAGCGAAAGCGAACGCCACTCCGGATCATTGGGGCCCTGATCGGCACCGCCCTCGTGCTGGCGGCGCCATCCAGCAAGGCCGCCTGCCACGTCCAAGCGATCCAGACCGCGGCCGGGACCGAAGGCGCGGCGCCGTTGGTGAAAACGCTGGAGAACCGCGCCATCAAAGGTGACGCCACCGCGATGCACGAGTTGGGCGCGCTGTACCGGGATGGTCAGCAGACGGCTCGCGACTACGTCCTCGCCCATAAATGGTTCAACCTGGCGAGTACGTGGCTCGGGGCGGCCAAGCGCGAGCGCGACCTCGTCGCTCAGTGCTTATCCACGCCGCAACTCGCCCACGCCCAGCAGCTCGCGACCGACTGGATGATCCGGAACCTACGGTAGCGAACCCGCCATCGGTGTATTCGATTTCCTCAGGCTCTCTCACCGGTCTATCGAACAATGCGCGATAAAAGCTTTGATTGACTTCCCTGAGGTGACTTTCCATCTGTTATCCAGGAATGTCTTGGAGATGCCGCTGTTTCGGCATCATTTCATAGGGGTCCTTGCTCATGCCGCGTTTGTGGTGGGTATTGCCCGTCGCGCTCGCGGTCAGTGTCGGCGCGGCTCAGGCACAAAATGTCCGCGAGTTGCGCTTCGCCTACCAGAGCGACATCACTTCGCTCGACCCCTACACCCTGAATGAAGCCTTCAACCTCGGTATCCAAGGCAACATTTACGAAGGGCTGACGCGGCGGACCGAGAGCTTGGCGATCGAACCGGCGCTGGCGACGACCTGGCAGGTCTTGGAACCGACCCGGTGGCGTTTCGCGCTGCGCCAAGGCGTCACGTTTCAAGATGGACGTCCGTTCACAGCGCGCGACTTCGTGTTTTCGACCAACCGCGTGCGCGCCGATTCCTCGGATCTCCGTAGCCGTGTGGCGCCCGTCGCCGAGGCGGTTGCCATTGACGACCGTACGGTCGATTTCGTCCTCCGCGGGCCGAACCCCATCCTCCACTACGAGTGGGACACTTGGTAAATGATGTCCCGCGGCTGGGCCGAGGACAACGGCGCCACCGTGCCGGTGCGGCAGGGCACACAGGCGGAAAATTTCGCGACCCGACAAGCGAACGGCACCGGCCCGTTCCGGGTCGTTGCCCGTAATCCCGATGTGCGATCGACGTTCGCCGTTCACGAGCGCTGGTGGGACAGGCGTCTACACAACGTCGACCGTGTGACAATGACGCCGATCGCCGCCGACGCAACGCGTATGGCCGCGTTGCTTGCCGGTCAGGTCGACATGGCTTTCCCCGTTCCGCCGCAGGACGTTGCCCGCATCGGCGCAGGGCCCGCCACCGGGGTGGTCGTCGGTCCCGAGATTCGGACGATCTTCCTTGGACTCGATCAGTTCCGTGACGAACTGCTCTACACCGACGTCAAGGGAAAGAACCCGTTCAAGGATCGGCGTGTGCGCCTGGCCTTCTACCAAGCGATCGACATCGATGCGATCCGTACCCGCGTCATGCGCGATCAATCGATTCCAAGCGCGATGATGATCGGCCCGGGCGTCGCAGGTTTCGATCCCTCGATAGCCCGCTATCCCTTCGATCCTGAGGCGGCCCGGCGCCTCCTTGCCGAAGCGGGCTACGCCAACGGCTTTCGCGTCACCTTGGATTGCCCGAACGATCGCTATGTGAACGACGAGCAGATTTGCCAGGCTTTGGTTCCGA
>VGES01000096.1 GCA_016869765.1 Alphaproteobacteria bacterium | reverse complement strand
TCAGGCGCTGGGGGTGGGACACGTAGTCGAAGCCGAAACGGCCTTTGACGCACAGCCGGCCGCGGTTGGCCGGGCCGTCGCGGCCCGAAACGTGGAGCAGGCGGTCGTCTTTCACGTGGTAGGTGATCTGACAACCGACGCCGCAATAGGGGCAGACGCTGTCGACGCGATGGTCGGCGGTCTGACGCAAGGCGTCCTTCGCGGGGGCGAGCGCTCCGGTCGGGCAAGCCTGCACACACTCGCCGCAGCCCACACAGGTCGAAAGCCCCATGGCGTCATCGAAATCGAACACGATCTTGGCCTCGGCGCCGCGGTAGGCCATGCCGATGACGTCGTTGACCTGAACCTCGCGGCACGCGCGGACACAGAGGTTGCAGTGGATGCAGGCATCGAGATTCACGCTCATCGCCGGATGGCTGGTGTCGGCATCGGGGCGCAGACTCGGGGCGAAGCGGCTCGTCGCGAGGCCGATCGCGTCGGCCGTGTCCCACAAACGCGATGCCGGATCCGGCGACTGCGGGCGAGGCGGTTGATCGGCGAGGAAAAGTTCCATCACCGTTCGCCGCGCCGTCTGCGCCCGCTTGCTCTGGGTGCGGACGACCATGCCTGGCGTGGGCTCGCGGATGCACGAGGCCGCGAGCGTCCGTTCGCCCTCGATCTCGACCATGCAGACGCGGCAGTTGCCGTCGGCGCGATAGGTGGGCGCCGTCGAGTAACAGAGATGCGGAATGGCGAGGCCATGGCGCTCGGCCACCTGCCAGATGGTTTCGCCGGCGCGCGCCACCACCGCCCGACCATCGAGCGAGAACGCGACCGCGCTCATGACACGGCCCCGGGGAAATGGCGCAACACGCTGAGGATCGGGTTGGCGGCCGCCTGTCCGAGGCCGCAGATCGAGGCGTCCTGGAGAACCCGCGCCAGGTCTTCAAGGGCGGCGCGGTCCCAGCGCGATTCCTCCATCAAGGGGACCGCTTTCTCGGTGCCGAGCCGGCACGGCGAGCACTGACCACAGCTCTCGTGAGCGAAGAATTTCATGAGATTGACGGCGACCTCGCGCACCGAATCCTGTTGCGACAGGACGACGATGGCGGCGGAGCCGATGAACGCGCCATGCTGTTCGAGCGTACCGAAGTCGAGCGGTTCATCGCCGAGGGTGGCGGGGAGGATGCCGCCCGACGCGCCACCGGGGAGGTACGCGACGAACGTGTGCCCGTCCTGCATGCCGCCGCAGAACTCCTCGATCAGTTCGCGCACGCTGATTCCGGCGGGCGCCAGTTTGACGCCGGGGTCCTTGACCCGGCCGCTCACCGAAAACGTGCGTAGGCCGTGGCGTCCACGTCGCCCGCCGGCGCGGAACGCCTCGGCGCTGCGATCGAGGATCGCCGGCAGCCAATACAGAGTCTCCACGTTGTGGATCAGCGTCGGCCGCCCGAACAGACCGACCTGCGCCGGATAGGGCGGGCGATGGCGCGGCAGCCCACGCTTGCCTTCGAGGCTCTCGAGCATCGCCGACTCCTCGCCGCAGATGTAGGCACCCGCGCCCCGCCGCAGCTCGATCGGCGGCAAACGCAATCGCAGCCCGTCGAGCAGCGCCAGCTCGCGGCGCAACGCCTCGTGCAGGTGCGGATACTCGTCGCGCAGGTAGATGTAGACGGCCTCGGCGTCGATCACCCAGGCGGCAATCAGAACGCCCTCGAGGAATGTGCGAGGCGCCGCTTCGAGGTAGTGCCGGTCCTTGAACGTCCCGGGCTCGCCTTCATCGGCGTTGACGGCCAGGTAGCGTGGTCCGAGCTCGCGACGCACGAACTGCCATTTGCGGGCCGCCGGAAACCCGGCGCCGCCGAGACCGCGCAGACCGGAGTCTTCGACACGTGCGGTCGCATCCTCCCGCGACAGTCCGCCCGAGAGACAGCGGCGCAGCACGCGGTAATCCTCGGTGGTGAGCGGTTCGGGGCGGGGCCCGGGGACCGGCGCCGGCGCCGGGCCGTCGAGCATCGCCGCGATGCGCGGAACGTCGGCGCGGGTCACGTGGCGGCGCCCGACCTCGACCACGGGCGCCGCGTCACAGCGCCCCATGCACGAGGCGCGGAGGACGCGCACGCCGGGCGGCAGGGCGCCCCGGAGTTCGCTGTAGAGGGCCTCGGCGCCGGCGAGCGCACAGCTCACGCTGTCGCAGACGCGCACGGTGAGGCGAGGCGGAACGGCGGCAGGGTCCGTGATGACATCGAGGTGGGCATAGAACGTCGCCACCTCGTAAACCTCGGCCAGAGGCAAACGCATGACCTCGGCGAGCGCGGCGAGAGCGTCGGCGGTGATCGCGCCCCGGGCGTCCTGGAGGCGGTGCAGGTATTCGAGCAGCCGGTCGCGGCGTGGGGGCTGATCGATCAGGGCCGCGACGGCAAGACGGGCGGCAGGCGTCGCCTGCCGGCCGCGTTCGGCGTGGCGCCGGCCACGCGCCTTCGGCGGCGCGGTGGTGGTCTGGTCATTCGTCATCGCCGACACGTACCTCCTCGAGTTCGATGACGTTGCCGTCAATCAGCAACTTGCCCGCGTTCTCGAAATTCACCGTAATGCGGTGGCCGATCACGCTCTGGACCTGACCCAGGCCCCACTCGGGCTTATCGGGATGGCGCACGAAGGCGCCCGGCACTAACAGCATCATTCGAACCGTCGGCGGCGGGACGCTATCATGGGGGGCCAGACGGCGAAGCGAAATAGGTTGTTGGCATGGACGCGGTGCAGTTGGCGGCGTTGCTCAGTTCGAAGCTGTGTCACGACCTGGTCGGGCCGGTGGGCGCTGCGAGCAACGGATTAGACCTCATCGAGGATGGGGACTCTGTCGCGACCCAGGTCGAGGCCCTGGCGCTGGCGCGATCGAGCATCGGTGAAGCGGTGCGCCGGCTCAAGTTCTTCCGATTGGCCTTCGGGGCCGAGTCCCCGATGACGACGCCGGCCGAGGCGCGACGTCTTTCCGAGGGTCCATGTCGATCAGGTCGACCGCGGGCAGGGGGGCGATCACGTCCCTGAGCGGCACGGCGCTGACGAAGCCATAGTCGAACGTGCGGCCCTCGGGCGCGGTGCTCGAATGCAGCGCCACGCCCATGCGGCCGGCCGCCAGCAGGTTCCATAGCGCTCCATCCATGGCCTGTTGTCCCGAGCGCTTCAACAGATCGATCAGGTGCTGGCGCGTCGTGGGCGGCACCACGGTGTTGTCGAACTGGCCCTCGCCGATCGGGAACAGCACGGGCGTCGTCGATTCGCCCAAGGCGACGTTCAGCAGCCAGTGCTCGTCGGGATCGAGGCCGTTGGTCTTGAAATGGTCTTTGGCCCACGCGAAGTGGGTCTGCTCGGCCTCGACCACGACAAGAAACGGACGCAGGTCCGGGCGATGGCGGCGCAGAAAGAGCGCCGCGTCGACGCTGCGCGCCGCAAATCCGCCGCCCAGTTCCATCATCGTGAACGTGGCTTTGGCGTCGCTCGCGGCAAGCGCGATGGCGCTGTATTCGAAGAAGGCCTCACCCCAGGACAAGGACGGTCGTGTCGGGCGGTGCGCCCCTGGGCCACGGGCGAAGGTCACCTCCGAGCCGGGCGAGGGCGGCATTTGCGCCGGGAAATTGAGGTCGGTCAGGCTGCCGAGGAAGTTGGCGGCGAACCCCGCCGGAACCTCGCCGGTCCAACCCGGAATCTGGTCGTAGTACGCGGCGAGCGTGGTGAGGTCGATGCCCATGAGGCTCCTGGTGCGTGACGCTCGACCTTAGGGTGGTTTGGTTAACAAAGGCTTGCCGCCCAGGCGGGTCGAAGTGATCGCTGGTGGCCCCCACCCCAGGGCGAGAATGACCTAAGGGTCCGTTCTGGACTGTTGACCGAGGGGATCTGTTCCTGGGAAGGAGGATTGGGATGACTCCCCAAGCCGGTGGTCGCGGCGCTTGGTCTCAAAGCAGGCGACTCGATCGAGATCGAGGTTTCGGGCGCTCGCTCGTTTGCCGTTGCCCGGACGGCATCGTCGCGCGAACTCGTGGATCGCCTGCGCAAGTATCGAGGACGTCTACCCGCGGGCTTCAGGTTCGACCGCCTCGACGCCAATGCCCGCGACTGAGGCTTTCATCGACAGCGGCGTCCTGCTGTACGTTCTGGGAAACGAGCCGACGAAGGCGGAACGGGAGTCCGATCTGTTGGTGGAAGGCGCAACCGTCAGCGTGCAGGTGCTCAGCGAAATCGAGAGCCTGCAGGACGGTCAGCGTTTCGCAGGATTGACGGTGAGAAACCCGTTCCGTTCCCGCTGAGCGGACGAAGACACGGAATCCGACAACGTGCTCAGTTTTCTGGGCGAATACCCTTGAGGAAGGTAATCCAGTCGGCGCGTGCCTGCTCGATGGTGAGCGTGCCCATCGTGTTGTCGCCGTATCGGCCGCGGGCGAAAACATAGCGGTTGCCCAGCTTCAGCGCGCCGAGGAACGGATCGAGGCTGCCCGGCTGTTCGGTCCAGCCGGCTTCGCCGTCAGTCACGGTTTCCCAGCGCGCCGGGCCGATCTTCAGGCTGTTCTGTTTTTCGAAGTAGCCCGTGATGTCGCCGAGCGCTGCCCTGCTGTCGGCGAACTCGGCCGTCGACGCGTAAGCGTACAACAGCATGGCGCCGCTACCGCCACAGCGCCCGTCGCTGCAGCTCGCCACCCCGAGGAGGTTGCCCGACGAAAACATCATCCAGCGCTTGCTGTCGAGAAGATCGACGGAGAAACGATTGGCGGGATGAAAAGCCCGATTACCCTCCGGCGTCGAGCGCGCGCCGCGCGCCACCGCGAGGAAGGCCGCGGCCACCTTCTGCGGGTCCATGGTCATGGTCCGACCATCCAAATGGAGCGCGCGCACGATGCGGTCGCCCAGATTGATCCGGCCTTCGAACACCGTGTGAATGCCGCCCCACCTCGGTCCGATGACGAATTGGGCGTTGCGCCCGCCGCCGAGGTCGATGGAGTTCTGCAGGACGATGCTGTCCCAATCGGAGGCCTTGAGCGGGTCGCATCGGCAGAGCGCGAGGCTGAACTTGTTGTGCGCCTCGCCGGCGTGCTGGAAGGTCACCTCGGCTGGCCTGAGCGCCGACCACTGCCAGCCCGGCGGCACGGGCACCTCGAAGCCGCGGGCGGCGCGGACCCGCAGTTCCTGGGCTTCGGCGCGTGTAAGCGACAGTCCGATGCAGGCGGCCAGGACGAAGAGACGAAAGATCATGATCATGGGCAACGCGTCACGGACATGAGGGGATCATTCCAGACATGCGAGGCCATCAACATAGGCCATTTGTGCCTTCGCGGAGAGCTTCTTACGTGATCGTCCGCCACCGCGCAGGAGAGGCGCCCTTGACGAGCGCAGCGCGACGCACACGCGAACGCCGTCTTGATTGACATATCGACATACAAACAATATGTCTAAGTGTATGCGAACCACGGTGCGTCTTCCCGAAAACCTGCTGCGTCGGGCCAAACGCAAGGCGGCCGCCGAAGGGCGTACCCTCACGGCGTTGATCGCGGAGGGCCTCACGATCGTGCTGGGCGAGGCCCGGGAATCCACCGGGCAAAAGCGCGTTCAGTTGCCGGTCTCCGCGGCGACGGGGGGCACCCTTCCGGGGGTCGATCTCGACGATTCGGCGGCGCTCGAAGACATCATGGAACGAGAATGAATCTCCCGGACGTGAACGTGCTCGTTCAGGCGTTCCGGAGTGACAGCAACGACCATTCGCGTTGCCACGCCTGGCTGGATCGCACCGTCAATGGCGAACGGCGCTTTGCGATAGCGCCGCAGGTGTTGAGCGGAGTCATCCGCGTGGTGACGCATCCCAAGGTGTTTGCCCGGCCGAGCGCTCCCGCAGAAGTTCTGAAGTTCTGCGACATCCTCCGGGGCCGCCCCAATTGTGTCCTCGTTCAGCCCGGCGAACGTCACTGGCCGATTTTCGTCCGCCTCTGTCGCGAGGCCGACGCCCGAGGGAATCTCGTCGCCGACGCCTGGCTGGCGGCGTTGGCCATCGAATGGGCCTGCGAATGGGTGACGCTGGATCGGGATTTTGCGCGTTTCCCCGGTCTGAGTTGGATGTCGCCCGCCTGAGCGTGGTCGGATATCCAATGGAAACAAGGCTCAGCCAGCCAGCGCCTAGGGGGACGGCCAGCCAGGCAACTCTGCGGCGACAGCCGGGGGCTCTAGCGAACCGTAGTTCTTGAGGGACGCATGCCGACCTCGTTCCCAAACCATTCGTGGGGCGACTATAGTCCGCCGCCATGACGCTCGAGCTATCGGACCTTGGACTCGCGGACCTGCCGCGCGGCGCCCGTGTGGTCGCCGCGATGTCGGGCGGCGTCGACTCCTCGGTGACGGCGCTCCTGTTGCAGCGGGCGGGCTTCGCGGTCGTCGGCGTCACCATGCAGCTCTACGACCAGAGCCAGCCGCTCGCGGGCTCGCGCACCTGCTGCGCCGGCCAGGACGTACGAGATGCCCGGCGCGTCGCCGAGACGCTCGGCATTCCGCACTACGTCGTCGACTACGAGGCGAAGTTCGCTTCGAGCGTGATCGCGCCCTTCGTCGACAGTTATGCCCGCGGCGAGACTCCCGTGCCGTGCGTGTTGTGCAACCAGACGGTCAAGTTCCGCGACCTCCTCGGCATGGCGCAGGACCTGGGTGCCGCCGCGTTGGCCACGGGGCATTACGTCGAGCGCCGCGCGGTGGGCGGCGCGGTCGAACTGCACCGAGGCCGTGAGGCGGCGCGCGACCAGAGCTATTTCCTGTTCGGCACGACGCGCGAGCAACTGGCGTTCACGCGCTTTCCCGTGGGTGGCCTGCCCAAGGCGGAGGTGCGGCGCCTCGCCGCCGAGTCTGGGCTCCTGATCGCCGACAAGCCCGATTCGCAGGACATCTGTTTCGTGCCGAGCGGGCGCTATGCCGAGGTGGTCGAGCGCCGCCGCCCCGAGGTGCGCCGAGAGGGCGACATCGTGCACGTCGATGGTCGCGTGCTCGGCCGACACTCCGGAGTCGCTTCGTTCACCGTCGGGCAGCGCCGCGGGGTGGGCATCGGTGGCGCGGGGGAACCGCTCTACGTCGTCGCGGTCGATGCCGCGCGTGATCGTGTCGTCGTCGGGCCACGATCGGCGCTGGCGACCGCGACCCTCACGCTTCGAGACATCAATTGGCTGGGGAACGAGGTCATGCCCACGTCGCTCGACGTTGTGGTGCGCATTCGCTCGACCATGAACCCGGTGGCCGCACGAATCGAAACTGCGGGCTCAGGCGTCACCGTCCGCTTCGCCGAACCCGAGTTGGGCGTCGCGGCGGGGCAGGGCTGCGTGTTCTACGACGGCTCACGGCTCCTGGGCGGCGGCTGGATCGCACACGCGACGCCGATCGCGCTTGCGGCCTGAAAAATCGGCGCTTTTCTTGACACTTGCGGGTGGGGCGCCCTATACCCCGCCTCGGTGGCGGGGTAGCTCAGCTGGTTAGAGCGACGGAATCATAATCCGCAGGTCGGGGGTTCGATTCCCTCCCCCGCTACCATCGTTCCCACACCGGTCGTTCCCGGTCGGTTCACGCCCATCGGGCCGAATGATCTGCCCCCTTTGAAGTGGTCCTCCCTGAAGTATGGTTTTGAGGATGGAGGAGGACATCGATGGCAAGGAAGAGACGCACGGCTGAAGAGATCGTG
>VGES01000095.1 GCA_016869765.1 Alphaproteobacteria bacterium | reverse complement strand
TATACTGCCTATTACAACAAAACCCGAACCCATCTGTCGCTGGAGAAGGATTCGCCGACCCATAAGCCTATCCAACGGCACGGCCAGGTCTCCGCGAAACCCATTCTCGGTGGACTACATCACCACTACTGTCGAACGTAGTTTTCGGTAGGCACACCTATGGCCTATTCCGTCAACTCCTGAAATACATTGTAGAGGTTCGGTTTTTACTCAAAACCGACGCCCAGTTCCCTAGGCGTGACCATCCCATCCTCCACTCTGCATCTGTCGGGGTAACCCCGAGCTAGTTGCCGTCTGGCGCGGATTCGTGCGCTCCGAGACCAGGCCCAGCGACAACGTGAAGCGAGAATAGATGGCCCGCATGCGGATAAAGGCGCTATTGCGACCAGCCCGATTCTTCAAGGAGGGCAATGGTTCGCAGGTATTCAGGAAGTCCGTAGCGCAACGCGATATCGAACTGCAAAATATCGCGGTCTGATCGAAGGCCTGCATGGCGAATCGCATTCCGCGCGTCCATAAAGGAAAACACATTCTTGGCCTGCACCCGGTTCCATCAAAACGCCTAACTCGGTGTCTTCGGAACCGGTGCAGGCCAAACACACTGCGTCTATGATGCGACGCAACCGTAGGGAACTAGGGGTGCTACGCTGCCGAGCTTGCTTGGACTCACGGAAAAGCGGAGAAGGCGGAAAATGGATCTTGAATGGTCCTACAAGCGTGATCTGGCGAAGCTAGAGCTTAAACAGGGCGACATCTTTCATGGCGAAGCGATGCTGGCAATCGCCAAGGCCATGCTGCAGTCCGGTATTAGTTACGTCGGTGGGTATCAAGGAGCACCCGTTGCCTACCTGATGGACATCTTCGCCGAAGCCGGTGAAACGCTCGACAAGCTCGGTATTCACTTTGAGACGAATGCTAATGAAGCAGCCGCAGCCGCCATGCTGGGTGCGTCCGTTCACTACCCGATGCGGGGAGCCGCCATTTGGAAGTCGGTGGCAGGGACGGCGGTTGCGTCAGATGCGCTCGCGAACTTGTCGACGACGGGCGTCAAAGGCGGTGTTGTCGTCATCGTCGGCGCTGATTTCGGCGAGGGCGCTAACGTCGGCCAGGAGCGCACCAATGCCACGGCAATGAAATCGCAGATCTGGCTGATCGAGCCGCGTCCGCACCTGCCGACGATCGTGAACTTGGTCGAAAAAGGATTCGACCTCTCGGAGGCGTCAAATACACCGGTGATGCTCGAACTCAGGCTTCGGGCCTGCCACGTCTATGGTCGGTTCACTGCGAAAAATAACAAAACACCAACGATTTCGCGTCGGAAAGGGATCGATGAGCCGGCACGGTTCAACGCCAACAAGCTCGTCTTACCGCCAGTGACCTTCGCCCAGGAGCGACACAAGGTCGAGAAGCGATTACCCGCGGCGATCGAATTCATTCGCCGCCATCGACTCAATGAGGTATTCCCCGGATCGGCATCCGACGTTGGCATCGTTCTACAAGGCGTCCACTACAACGCCGTGGTCGCTGGACTGCGGGAGTTGGGCCTTGCCGACGTGTTCGGCCAGAGTTCGATTCCGATCCTCTGCCTTAACGTCACCTACCCGATCGTCCCGGACGAGATCGTAGACTTCTGTGTCGGGAAGCGTGCCGTCCTGATCGTCGAGGATGGATATCCGGACTACGTTCAGCAAGCGGTCGAAGTTGTGCTGCGTCGCGCCGACCTTCAGACCGACGTGATCGGAAAGAGCGTGCTGCCGGCGACCGGTGAGTATACGCCACAAATCATCCTCGATGGCCTCGCCAAGTTCATCGAGGGAAGTTTGCCTGCCGGAATCGACATTGCTGCAGTCGGGCGTCAAGCTGCGGCGCTCAAACCGGACGGTGGCGGGATCGCGGCACTCGGCAGAGTGGTTCCGGCGCGTCCGCCAGGATTCTGCACCGGGTGCCCCGAGCGTCCCGTCTTCAGTGCGCTCAAGATGCTGGAGAGTGAAACCGGGCGCGTCCATCTCGCCGCCGACATCGGATGTCACGCCTACGCGACGTTACCGCCCTTCAATATGGGTCATACGATTCTCGGCTACGGCCTCGGACTTGCCGCGGCGTCGGGAGTAAGCCCGTTCATGGACCGACCTATTGTCAGTTCGATGGGTGACGGCGGGTTCTGGCACAACGGGCTCACCACGAGCGTCGCAAACGCCGTTTTCAATAAGGACGATGCGCTGCTAGTGATCTACGACAACGGGTATACCTCGTCGACCGGTCGCCAGCGGGTCCCATCGACCGGACGAAACTTTCGTGACGAGCCGACGGGAATGACGATCGCTAACGTGTTGCGCGGGATCGGCGTGCAATGGATGCAAACCGTGCGCACTTACGACATGCCCAAAGTTATTGCGACTCTTCGCGCTGCGTTCGCCGCGGGCGAAAAAGGTCTCAGGGTCATCATCGCGCAGTCGGAGTGTATGCTTGCGAAGCAGGCGCGCGAAGCGCCGCTCCGGCACGCGCGATTGGCGGCTGGAGACCGTATCGTTCGCACTCGATTTGGCATCGACGACGAAGTTTGCACCGGCGATCACGCGTGCATCCGGTTATCGGGTTGCCCATCGCTAACGCTGAAGTCCAACCCCGACCCGCTCAAGGACGACCCCGTCGCCCACGTTAACGAGAACTGTGTCGGCTGTGGCTTGTGTGGGGCGAACGCACACGCTGCCATCCTGTGTCCCTCGTTCTATCGCGCCGAAATAGTTCACAATCCGACGGCGTTCGACCGAGTCTTGGATCGATTGCGAAATCGGATTCTCGACTGGTTACGCACGCGGGACCGATCGCCGATCGCGACGCCAGCAGGCGCGGAGTAATCGATGTCGGATCTTCCCAACCGCCCGCTCACGATCTTGATCGCTGCGATCGGGGGCGAGGGCGGCGGCGGCATTGGGCCGCTCGCGACGGAGGGCGCCCGGCTATTGCTCGATTGGTTGGATGCGGCCGCTGAGCTCGAGGGCTATCCCGTTCAAAGCACTTTGCTACCTGGGACGACGCAACGGACGGGTCAGACGACGTACTATCTTGAGCTTTACCCGGCCCGCCGGGACGCGCTCGAAGGCCGCGAGCCGGTGTTTCGCATGTCGCCGCGCCCGGGCGACGTCGATGTCGTGATCGCGTTCGAGCTCGCTGAGGCGGCACGCGCCGTTCAAAATGGGTATGTTACGCCCGATCGCACGACGCTCGTCGCTTCGACGCACCGGGTTTACGTCACCGAGGAGAAGATCGCGCCGGGCGATGGACGTTTCGACTCGACGGCGGCGGTACAAGCCGCCGTTGCTCGATCGCGGCGTACCGTCATGTTTGACATGACGCCTATTTGCCACGAGAGCGGCGCATCGATTAGCGCGGTCATGTTGGGGGCAATTGCAGCCTCCAGAGCCCTGCCGATCTCCGCCGAGTCGATCGAACGAGCGCTGACGGGGACCGCGACGGCCGCCGAACGTGCCGGGTTCCAGTCGGGCCAGGCGCTCGCGGCGACAATCGGTGCGCCTGAATTGCCGGCGTCTGGTGGGGCGAAGCGCTCGCGAACCCTGATGGGAAAGGCGGCGGACCTCGTGGCGCGAATCGAGCAGGAATTCGCAGCGCCTGTGCAGTCCGTTGTTCGCGAGGGGCTTGCGCGCGTCATCGACTATCAAGACCTACGCTACGCCATCCGCTACCTCGACCGCCTTGTTCCGATCCATTCGACCGACCGCGAACAGCGCGGCGGGCCCGACGGCGTTTTCCGACTGACCGTCGAGACGGCGCGCTATCTTGCTCTGCGCATGACTTTTGAAGACGTCATCCGGGTTGCTGATCTCAAGACGCGAGCGTCGCGGTGGAGCCGCCTGCGGGCCGATCTCGGCGTCAAACCGGATGAGCCGGTGACGATCACCGAGTACCTCAAGCCGGGACTGCCGGAGCTGGCGTCGGTCCTGCCGGCTTGGCTCGCGAAACCGATGCTGCAATGGGCGCGTCGTCACGATCTTGAGCGGCGTTTGCATATCGGCCTTCATATTCGATCGACGTCGATTGCGGGTCTCACCCTGCTGCGGCTGCTGGCGTCGCTGCGCCCGCTCCGCACGATCGGTTACGGGTTCAGTGAAGAGCAGCGCGCGATTGAGCAGTGGCTCAGTGCCATACAAGAAGCGGCCGTACACCACTATGGATTCGCCGTTGAGATCGCGCGGCTGTCGCGCCTCATCAAGGGCTATAGCGATACCCATCGTCGCGGCGAGGAGAATTACCGGCGGATCTTCGAGGACGTGGTGCTCGCAAGCCTTCGCGATCCCGATCTTCGGCAAGGGGTCGCCGAGCGACTGCGGCGGCTAATCGTGGCGGCGCTATCAGATCCCGAAGGGCGCCGCCTTGCCGACGAATTTGCGATCACAGTCGAGAAAGAATCGCGGGTGGTCGCGTAGGCGGGCGTTTTTTTCAACCGAGGGAGGAATCGATGACGATACGAACATTGACGATGGCGATAGGCGCGTTGGCGTTGCTTGTGTCCGCGGTGCAAGCCCAGGAAGTGACTCTAAAGGGGGCGAGCGCGTTCGATGCCAAATCGCGATTTTCGGCGAAATTTGAAGCGATGGTGGACAGGATCAACGCCGAGGGTAAGGGCACGGTTCAGATCAACTACCTCGGTGGCGGCGCCAAGGTGATGAGTCCGTTCCAGCTTGGCAACGCCGTGAAAACCGGCGTTGTCGATATCGCCCAGGTACCGGGCGCGTTTTACGTCAGCCTCGTCCCCGAGGCGGACACCATGAAGCTTTCGCAACTATCAATGGCGGAAATGCGGAAGAACGGCGCCTACGACTATTTCGAACGCTTGCACAATGAAAAGATCAACGCCCACCTGCTCGCGCGAACGACCGGCCATGTGCCGTTCTACTTGTATACCAATAAGCCGATCGACAAGCCGGACTTGACCGGCCTCAAGATGCGCGTGACCCCAATCTATCAGGCGTTCTTCGCGGCGATGGGGGCGACGACCGTGACCACCGCGCCGGGCGAAGTCTACACTGCCCTCGAGCGCGGCACCGTCGATGGCTACGGGTTCAATCCCTCGATCGTCGAGTTCGGCTGGCAGGCGGTGACCAAGTTCCGGCTCGACATTCCGTTTTACGAAGCCGACCTTTACGTTCTGGTGAACCTCGACACCTGGAAGAAACTGACGCCGGGGCAGAAGGGCGTGATCGAAAAGCACGCCCGTTGGGCCGAAGAAAGCGCCGCGTCGGAAGAACCGGCCAGCGTCAGAAGCGACCTCGACAAGCAAGCGGCCGCTGGTATCAAGGCCATCACATTCACGCCGGAGAACCGCAAAAAGTTCCTCGATCTGGCTTACGAAGAGGGATGGAAAGGTGCAATCAAGGCGAACCCCGAGCACGGTCCCAAGCTTCGTGATTTGCTGACGAAGAAGTAACGCCGAGCGCCGTCACGCCGCAGCACTAGTGTCCAACGTTGGTATTTGGTACGCCCGACTGCTCACCTTTTTGGGTGGGTTGTCGGGCGTGCTCATCGCGATATTTGCAGTGTTGATCGGCTATGACGTGGCGATGCGCAACCTCCAGCTCGGTAGTTTGCCGTGGATTGTCGAGCTGTCGGAGTACAGCCTTCTTGCCATCACGTTCCTGGCGGCGCCGTGGGTATTGGCGTGCAATGGCCATGTTCGGGTGGATGTGCTGCTGACGGCATGGCCGCCTCGGATCGGCCGCGCCATCGCCTTTGTCATCGATGCGTTCGGATTGGTTATTTCGGCGATTTTTCTTTATTACGGCGCCGGTGCCGTCTCTGCCGCGATCAGCAACAAGGCGCTGCTTTTCAAGCAGCTCGTTATCCCGGAGTGGTGGACGCTGGCGCCCGTACCGATCGGCGCGGCGCTTCTTACGATCGAATTCGCTTTGCGCTTGGTTCGCCAGTATAGGTCGGAGCGAGTCGGCGCCGGATCGTCGGATAAGACCTGACCATGGGATGGGGCGCCGCGCTCACTTTTCAAATGGGGCTGCTGTTCGCCTTGATGGCGATCGGTTTGCCCGTCGCGTTCGCCTTTTTCGGCGTCAACGTGGTAGGGGCCTACTTCTTCATGGGGGGAGAGGCGGGGCTGGTCCAGTTTACCCGCAACGCTGCGACCGCGGTCTCGTCCTTTACGTTGACGCCGATTCCGTTCTTTTTGCTCATGGGCGAAATATTGTTCCACACCGGCGTCGCGTTTCGCGCGATCGAGGCCATCGATCGGCTTATCAGCCGTGTCCCCGGCCGACTCTCGTTGGTTTCGATCGTCGGCGGTACGATCTTCGCGTCGCTATCCGGTTCGACGGTTGCGAATACCGCCATGCTCGGCAGCGTGCTGCTGCCGGAGATGCTGAAGCGCGGCTACCACCCGACCATCGCCATGGGTCCGATCATGGCAGTTGGCGGTATCGCCATGCTGATCCCGCCCTCGGCCCTGGCGGTTCTTCTCGGCAGCCTCGCCAATATATCGATCTCGAAACTCCTGATCGCCGGAATCGTTCCAGGTGTGCTGATGGCTGTGCTTTTCTTCGGTTACATCATGATTCGCTGCGCGCTCAATCCGGCGCTTGCACCGGCCTACGAAGTCGAGTCGCTGACGATGTGGCGGCGTTGGAGGCCCTTTCTCGTTAACGTTGTACCGTTACTTCTGATTTTCGTGGTGGTGGTGGGGAGCATGATCGCTGGTTTCGCGACCCCCACCGAAGCGGCGGCGCTGGGTAGCTTGGCGTCGGTCGCCGCGGCCGCCGCCTATCGCGCGCTGACATTCGCGACGCTGCGCAAGGCGTTGGGCGAAACGGCCAAGATCTCGGCGATGATTTTACTCATTATCGCCGCGTCGGTTACATTCGCGCAGGTATTGACGTTTTCCGGCGCTACCGATGGCTTCCTCAAGCGGATGAGCGCCTGGAACCTCAGCCAGTTCGAACTCATCTTGTTGATGATGCTCGTTCTCCTGGTCCTTGGCTGTGTCATGGATCAGGTGAGCATGATCATGATCACGCTGCCCTTTTTTCTGCCGCTCGCCGAAACCGCGGGTATCGATAAGCTTTGGCTCGGCGTCCTTATTCTGGTCAGCATGGAGATCGGGTTTACGACGCCGCCGTTCGGACTCTTGCTCTTCGTGATGAAGGGAATCGCGCCGCGCGAAATCACGACGCATCAGATATACCGCGCGGTAACGCCGTTCATCCTGCTCGAAATCGTCGTGTTGGCCTCTCTGTGCGTCTATCAGCCGCTGGCGACATGGCTGCCGGACGTTCTGCTAAGATGAGCTCGGTTTTTTGAGGTCTGATATGTCCAACGGAGCCAAGACGAAACTGTCGGTGGTTGCCGACACCGAGCGCCGTGTACGAATCGATCTCGCCGCATGCTATCGGCTGGTCGCGCACTATGGCTGGGATCAGCTCATCTACAGCCACCTTTCTGCGGTGATCCCGGGTGCCGAGCGGCGGGTCTTCCTCAATTCCTACGGCATGACCTTCGACGAGATCACGGCGTCGTCGTTGGTCGAGGTTAGTCTCGACGGGCGGATCGTGAGCGATGCCATGGGATCCGGCATCAATCCCGCTGCGCCGACGCTGCACTTGCCGTTCTACACGGAACGCGCCGATATCGGCTGCGTCATCCACCTCGAAACCGACGCCGGGACGGGCGTTTCGTGCCAGCGCGACGGTCTGCTGCCGATCAGCCAAACGGCGCTCGCGCTCTTGCCGCACGTTGCCTATCACGACTTCGAGGGCTTCGCGCTTGACCGCGATGAAAGCGCCCGTCTCCTCGCCGATGCCGCCGGCAAGCGGATCGTGTTCCTGCGCAACCATGGCACGCTCGTGCTGGGCTCGACAGTTGCTTCGGCGTTTCAACTAACCTTTCTCGTCGAGCAGGCATGCCGCGCTCAGCTCGCAGCGCAATCGGGCGGCGCGCCGCTGCTCTATCCGCCTGGGGCGGTGGTCGCCCGCACCGGGGCTCAGGAAGAGGAGGGCGTGAAAGAGAGCGAGCGGGCCTGGGAGGCGCTCCTGCGCATGCTCGACCGCCGCGACCCGACCTTCCGCGAGTGAGGGGGCGCTCGATCAGCTGTGGATGCCGCATGGTGCGGACCCATGGGGGTTCAGCCCGCTAACCTACCCGGTACGGATAGGGCAGGTCACAACGCCGGCCGCTTGAGCACGAAGCCGAAACGCCAGGACACCTGTCCTTACCGAAGACTCCATCCGCGTTCGCATTCGTATTCGGCGCGGGCGATCTGCGCCGGATCCTTGCGGCCTACACTGACTATTACA
>VGES01000094.1 GCA_016869765.1 Alphaproteobacteria bacterium | reverse complement strand
CATCGGTCAACTCCTCGAGGCCTTCTCCCCTCAAGAGTGCGCCAACTACCTCACCAACGCCGGATATGCTTCAACCTAAGAGAATCGCGCTCTAGGCCGGCACGGGAGAGGCGTACTGCGTCAACCCGACGTTAAGGTCAATCCACGATTAACCTTAACGACAAGAGAAAAATCGTTTTGGCTCAAATAGTTAAGATGGTTCGCCGTTAACCATGATTCGCCAGCGTTTGGGCCGCGGCGAAATGTTCGAAGGTGGTTTGCGCGGTCGGGGCCGGGTCGAAGATGGCGTGGAAACAGTGCTGCAAGGCGAGGTCGACCTCGGCCATGGTCGCTTCGACGCCGAGGTCGGTCAGCGAGGTGACCCCGGCGTCGCGGATGCCGCACGGTACGATCCCGGCGAAATGGCTTAGGTCAGGGGACACGTTGAGCGCCACCCCGTGATAGCTCACCCAATGGCGCACGCGAATGCCGAGGGCCGCGATCTTGGCCTCGCCCCGCAATCCCCGGTCGACCCAGACGCCGATCCGCCCCGGACGGCGCTCTCCCTTGATTCCGAAGCCCTGGAGGACGTCGATCAGCCAGCGCTCGAGATCGCACACGAATCCCCGGACGTCGGCCCCCCGTTGTCGGAGATCGAGCATCACATAGGCCACCCGCTGCCCGGGCCCGTGATAGGTGTATTGGCCGCCCCGGCCGCTCGCGAAAACGGGAAACCGCCCGGCGTCGAGGAGATCGCCCGGCCGGGCGCTCGTCCCGGCGGTATAGAGGGGCGGGTGCTCCAAGAGCCATACGCACTCGCCCGCCTGGCCCGCCCGGATAGCGGCAATCCGCCGTTCCATGGCGGCCACCGCGTCCGGATAGGCCACCGGGCCTTCGCTTACCTGCCATTCGACCGCCATGGCGGAGCCTACCACGCCGTCAACCTTAACCTCTGCTTAACTAAGCGCGTGTAACGCTCGACCTCTGCGGCTAATCTCGGATCGGCGCCATGCCCAAAGCGATTGAAAACGTCACCGTCGAAGTCTCGGTCGTGCTCGGCCGGGCCAACATGCCGATCCACCAGTTGCTCAAGATGGGTCGTGGTGCCGTCATCGAGCTCGACACCGTCGTAACGGACCACGCGTTGGTGTTCGCCAACGACCGCCTGATCGCCAAGGGCGATGTCATGATCAAGGACGATCATGTCGCGGTGAACATCGCCGAACGCGTCGGTCAATACGACGACTAGATCTAGTCCTACCGCCCGCTTCTCCCCGTCATCGACCTCCCAAGCCTTTGCTTGCCCCCCGCGGGGGGATTTGCTATTCGGGCTGCCACCGCGCGGTCGTGGCGGAACTGGTAGACGCGCAGCGTTGAGGTCGCTGTGGGAGTGATCCCGTGGAAGTTCGAGTCTTCTCGACCGCACCAATGATCTCTTAGCCCGCAAGGTTCTGCGGGCTTTTCTTTTTCGGGGCTGTCACAGTGGCCCCGGTTGCCGCTCCAGGGGGAGGCCATGACCAGCGAACTCGACAAGATGGCGTTGGAGTACCACCGCCTTCCCAAGCCCGGGAAGATCTCGGTCACGCCGACCAAGAACCTCGCCAACCAGCGCGATCTGTCGCTCGCCTATTCGCCTGGCGTGGCGGCCGCGTGCCTGGAGATCCATCGTGATCCCAAGACGGCCGCCGACTACACGGCGCGGGCCAACCTCGTGGCGGTCATTTCGAACGGAACCGCCGTGCTCGGGCTCGGCAACATCGGGCCGCTCGCCGCCAAGCCGGTGATGGAAGGCAAGGGCGTCCTGTTCAAGAAGTTCGCCGACATCGACGTGTTCGACATCGAGATCGACGCCACCGATCCGCAACGGATCATCGACGTCGTCGCCGCGCTCGAACCCACCTTCGGCGGGATCAACCTCGAGGACATCAAGGCGCCCGAGTGTTTCGAGATCGAGCGCGTGCTCCGCGAGCGCATGAAGATTCCGGTGTTCCACGACGACCAGCATGGCACCGCCATCTGCGTCGCCGCGGCGCTCGCCAATGGCCTCGGAGTGGTCGGCAAGGATCTCAAGACCGCCCGCCTGGTGTGTTCGGGGGCCGGCGCCGCGGCGCTCGCCTGCCTCGATCTTCTGGTCGCACTCGGGATGTCGCCGTCCAACATCACGGTGTGCGACCGCAAGGGCGTGATCTATCGCGGTCGCAAGGAGGACATGGATGACTCCAAGGCGCGCTACGCGCGCGACACCAACATCCGCACCATCGGCGATGCCCTCAAGGACGCCGACGTGTTCTTGGGCCTGTCCGGCCCCAAGGTGCTCAACGGCGACATGGTCAAGCCGATGGCCGGAAAGCCCCTGATCCTGGCGCTGGCCAACCCGACCCCGGAGATCCTGCCCGAGGAGGCCAAGGCGGCACGACCCGATGCGGTGATTGCCACCGGGCGCTCGGACTATCCGAACCAGGTCAACAACGTGTTGTGCTTCCCGTTCATCTTTCGCGGCGCGCTCGACGTCGGGGCGACGACGATCAACGAGGCCATGAAACTCGCCGCCGTGCGGGCGATCGCCGAGTTGGCCCGGGCCGAGACCTCCGACGTGGTCGCACGGGCCTACGCCGGCCAGAAACTCCAATTCGGCCCCGAGTACCTGATTCCGAAGCCGTTCGATCCGCGGCTCATCGTCAAGGTCGCCCCAGCGGTGGCCAAGGCGGCGATGGATTCTGGCGTAGCCACCCGCCCGATCGACCTCGAGGCCTACGCCGCGCGCCTGACGCAGTTCGTCTACCGCACCGGCTTCGTCATGAAACCGGTGTTCGATCGGGCGCGCGAGCGGCCGATGCGGGTCGCTTTCGCGGAAGGTGAGACGGAAAACGTGCTGCGCGCGGTCCAGATCATCCTCGATGACGGAATCGCCAAACCGATCCTGATTGGACGGCGCAGCGTCATCGAAAAGCGGCTCGAGCGTTACGGACTGCGGATCGACATCGAAAAGGATATCGAGATTGTCGATCCGCAGAACGATCCGCGCTATCGCAAGTACTGGTCGCTCTATCACGATCTGATGCGGCGCAAGGGCGTGACGATCGAAGATGCGCGTACGGTCGTGCGGACGCGGACGAGCGTCATCGGCGCGTTGGCGATCCGCCGCGGCGAGGCCGATGCGCTGATCTGTGGCGCGGCCGGCCGCTACGATCGTCATTTGCAGGACCTGAGCGACATCCTCGGGATCCGCAAGGGGGTCGACTCGCTGTCGGCCGTCCAGTTGCTGGTCCTGCCGCGCGGCACGGTGTTCGTCACCGATACCAGCGTGAACGTCGATCCCGACGCCCAGCAGATCGCCGAATCGGCGGTGCTGGCGGCCGACATGGTCGAGCGTTTCGGCATGATCCCCAAGGTGGCGCTCGTGTCGCATTCGAACTTCGGCGCCTCGCCCGCGCCCTCGGCACGAAAGATGCGGGAGGCGCTCGCCATCCTCAGGAAGCGGGCCCCCAAGCTCGAGGTCGACGGCGAGATGAACGCCGATGCCGCGCTCACGGCAGCGATCCGCGACCGGTTGATGCCGGGTTCGGACCTGAGCGGTTCGGCGAACCTGCTCGTGATGCCCAACATCGACGCGGCGGCGATCGCCTTCGCCATGGCGCGAACGATGGCCGAAGGCATCTCGGTGGGGCCGATCCTCGCCGGTCTGGCCGGGCCCGCGCACATCGTTGCGCCGTCGATCACGGTCCGTGGACTGGTCAACATGACGGCTTTGGCCGTGGTCGACGCGCAGTCGCACGCCGACGCCCGCAAGTAGGTTATGAGCGATCAGGCGAGTCCTCCGGTCCCCGAAGCCGAGGCGGCTGTGCCCGGCCTTTCGCCGGAGACGCTCGCCGCGGTGACCGCGGCGCTCGAGCGAGGCGATGTCGTTGAAATCCGGCGGATCGTCGCCGAGCTCCACGAGGCCGACGTCGCCGAGCTGATCGAGAAAGTGCCGCCCGATCAGCGTCCATCGCTGATCCAGATCATCCGGCCCGAACTGGCCGGGGAGGTGTTGACCGAGCTGGGCGCCCCGGTGTTGGCCGAGGTCGTCGAGCAGATCGGCGCCGAGGAAACCGCCGAGGCCGTCGCCGAGCTCAACACCGACGATGCCGTCCAGGTCATGGAGGAGCTGGACGACGCGACCCGACGTGAGGTGATCGACGAACTCGACGAGAAGAGCCGCCAGCCCGTCGAACAGGCGCTGACCTACCCGGAACAATCGGCCGGCCGCCTGATGCAGCGCGACCTCATCAGCGTTCAGGCCGACTGGGAGGTGGGCGAGGTCATCGATTACCTGCGCGAGACCAGCGAGCTTCCGGACGACTTCTACGAGCTCCTCATCGTCGACAATGCGCACCGCCCGATCGGAACGGTGCCGCTCAATCGCGTGCTGCGCTCGAAACGACCGGTCGTCATCAAGGACATCATGGAGGCCGAGCCGCACGTCGTACCGGTCGACATGGACCAGGAGGATGTCGCTTATCTTTTTCAACGCTACGACCTGACCTCGGTGCCGGTGGTCGACGGTAGCGGCAAGCTGGTCGGCGTGATCATGCACGACGACATCGTCGACGTGATCCACGAGGAGCACGAAGAGGATCTGCTCAAACTGGGCGGCGTGCAGGAGTCCGACGTCAACGCGCCGGTGACCACGACCGTGCGCACCCGGGTTCGCTGGTTGCTCGTCACCCTGATCAATACGGTGATCGCCGCGACCGTCATTCATCATTTCGAGGGGGCGATCGAGTCCCTCGTCGCGTTGGCCGTGCTGATGCCGATCGTCGCCGCGATGGGCGGCAATGCCGGGATGCAAACGGTGACCGTGATCGTGCGGGCGCTGGCCACCCGCGAATTGGCGTTCGCCAATGCCTGGCGCGCGATCGGCAAGGAGCTGTCGGTCGGGGTGATCAACGGCTTGGGGTTCGCCGCGCTCATGGGGGCGGGGGCGGCGCTGTGGTTCGCCAACGTCGAGCTCGGCCTCGTGTTGGCGGCGGCCATGGTGCTCAACATGACCTGGGCGGGGTTGGCCGGTGCCGCCATTCCGTTGGCGTTGCAGCGGCTCGACCTCGACCCGGCGATCGCCTCGGGGCCCTTCCTGACGACGACGACCGACGTTATGGGATTCCTGCTCTTCCTCGGCCTCGCCAGCCTTTTCTTGGTCTGATCCGCGCATAGGGAGCCATAGGTCATCCCAGAGAGGGTTTGCGATCGTCGCGGACTGGAACGATGAACCAAATTTGGTACTATGGCGACCAAGCGACAGCGTCTGGCGCTCGTGAGGTCGATGACATGACAAAGAAAGGTCTGGGCTCGTCGTTCGACGATTTTCTTGCCGAAGAGGGGCTGCTCGAAGACGTCAGTGCCGTTGCCCAAAAGCGAGTGCTGGCGCGGCAAGTGGCGATGGCGATGCGTAAGCGCGATTTGAGCAAGGTCGAGATGGCGCGACGCATGGGAACCAGTCGGGCGGCCCTAGATCGGTTGCTCGATCCCGACAACCCGGGCGTCACGCTCGCGACGATGGAGCGGGCGGCGATCGCCCTGGGAAAGAGCCTGAGAATTCGACTGGTCGATGGGGCGTCGTAGGGTCACAGGCAACCGACCGTGTTGCGTCGGTGCTAAGATCGCGCGATGACCATCCCCCACCGGGCACCGACGATCGGGTTCGACCTGGGCGAAACCGCCGACCTGTTGCGCGAGCAGGTGGCAGCCTTCGCCACGGCGGAGATCGCGCCGCACGCCGAGGCGATGGACCGGACCAACGAATGGCCGAACGGCCTGTGGCGCAAGCTGGGCACCCAAGGGCTGCTCGGCATCACCGTCGAGGAAGATCTGGGCGGAGCCGGCATGGGCTACCTCGAACACGTGGTGGCGGTCGAAGAGATCAGCCGTGCCTCGGCGGCGGTCGGGTTGTCCTACGGCGCGCACTCGAACCTGTGCGTCAACCAGATCCGGCGGAACGGCAGCGACGAGCAGAAACGCCGCTACCTCGCGAAGCTGATCTCGGGCGAACACGTCGGCGCGCTCGCGATGAGCGAGGCAGGTGCCGGCTCGGACGTGGTCTCGATGCGCCTCAAGGCCGAGAAACGCGGCGATCGCTACGTTCTCAACGGCACCAAGTTCTGGATCACCAACGGTCCGGATGCCGACGTGATGGTGGTCTATGCCAAGACTGATCCGGCCGCCGGGCCGCGCGGCATCACGGCGTTCCTGATCGAACGCGGCTTCAAGGGCTTCCGCACCGCCCAGAAGCTCGACAAGCTCGGCATGCGCGGCTCGAACACCGGCGAACTCGTGTTCGAAGACTGCGAGGTGCCGGCCGAGAACGTGCTCGGGCGCATCAACGAGGGCGTCCGCGTGCTGATGAGCGGCCTCGACTACGAACGCGCAGTTCTGGCCGGCGGGCCCCTGGGCATCATGCAGGCCTGCCTCGATGTCGTGCTGCCCTACGTGCACGAACGCCAGCAGTTCGGGCAACCGATCGGCAGCTTCCAGTTGATGCAGGGCAAGCTCGCCGACATGTACACGACCCTGTCGTACTGCCGCGCCTACACCTATGCGGTCGCCAAGGCCTGCGATCAGGGCCGCACGACCCGCAAGGATGCGGCCGGCCCGATCCTGGTGGCGGCCGAAAGCGCGACGCGCGTCGCCCTCGATGCCATCCAGTGCCTCGGTGGCAACGGCTACATCAACGACTACCCCACGGGGCGCTTCCTGCGCGACGCGAAGCTCTACGAGATTGGCGCCGGCACCTCCGAGATCCGCCGCATGCTGATCGGTCGGGAGTTATTCGAGGAGACGGCTTAGGGCTCCTGACGTGGGTCTTGCCCTTCAGCGCCCCGAACCGGCGCTTGGCCGAAACATGGGTGTCAGGCGCACTTTGCGGACCGGTCGTGGGCCAGGGATTCGCCGTGAAAGGTTGGCGAAACGATGGAGTATCCGGTGGCGGACTTTCAACCCACTCTCGTGGGCGAAACGATCATTGTTCGGCCGCTGCGGGCGGACGACTGGCCGCTGATGTTCGCCGCTGCGTCGGACCCGTTGATTTGGGAGCTTCATCCCGACCGTGAGCGCTACACCGAGCCCGTGTTCCGTTCGTACTTCGAGAGTGGTGTCGCTTCCGGGATGGCGTTCGCCTTCGTTGAACGTGCGACCGGTGCGATTGTCGGCAGTAGCCGATACCACGACCATGACGCTATACGAAAGGAGGTCGAGATCGGTTGGACATTCCTGACGCGCAATCATTGGGGTGGCCGCACCAATAGCGAAGTCAAGCGACTGATGATCGATCATGCCTTTACGTTCGTGGGCACGGTGATCTTCTGGGTCGGCGAAACAAATTGGCGGTCCCAACGGGCTATGGAGAAGATTGGGGGTGTTCGCAGACCTGGCTACCGCGTCCGCGAGCGCGGTGGGACTCCTCATCGGCATGTGATTTTCGAGATCCGGAAGCCATGACCGCTGGCCCATATTCTTTCGAACGCTCGGAGCTTGGACTACCCCCAGCGCTTCAAGTCGTCGTGGGGGAGGGGTTCGAAGAAGGCCTCCGGGACTTCGATCTTGCCCTTCAAGGCCCCGAACCGGGGCTTGGACGGCGCGAGGACGGGCGTCAGCCGCACCAACGGGGTCCGGCCGCGAGCGATGACAACGTCCTCCCTGGCACAGGCGCGGGCGATCAACTTCGAAAGCTGTTTCTTGGCCTGATCGATTGTGTAGGTGGCCATCGCTTCGCCCCTAGCCCCCCAAGTTCTTGAGTCTTGCGATGCGCTCGTCGATCGGCGGGTGGGTGGCGAACATCCCTGACATCATGTGGCCCTCCGAGCGCGCGATGCAGAGCGCCGCGACCGGCGAGGTGCGGGCGGCGTCGATCTCCGTGTCGGCGTTCTTGAGTTTCTCGACAGCGCGGATCAAGCCCTCGGGATAGCGGGTGAGCCGCACGGCCTCGGCGTCGGCGTGGTACTCGCGCTGGCGGCCGATCGCAAATTGCACGAGCCGGGCCAGGATCGGGGCGATGATGGAGAACACCAGCATGACGGCCAGGGCCACGACTATAGCCGCGCCCGCCCCCTTCGAGTTGCGCGATCGAAAACGAGGCGCGTGACGCAAACCCCGTTGCACGCCGTAGGCAGCAAGTGCGATCACGCTGGCGGCCACGGCTGCGATCGTCGCGTAGGTCGAGTCGCCCGAGGCGATATGAGCGACCTCGTGAGCGACGACACCCTGCAACTCGTCGCGATCCAGTTGTTCCAGCAAACCACTGGTCACGGCGATCGTGCCCTTGTCCCGGCTGCGGGCTACTGCGAGCGCATTCAGGCTCGAATCCGGGATTGGTCCTCCCCCTGAAAAGTGGTCCGCCCTGAACTCTGT
>VGES01000093.1 GCA_016869765.1 Alphaproteobacteria bacterium | reverse complement strand
TCCGCGCTGGACGGTTCGATCGTCAAGTGCTGCTCGACCGCCCCGATCGCAAAGGACGCATCGACATCCTCGAGGTCCACCTGAAGAAGGTTGCCGCGTCGGCGGCGGTCGACATGGCCGAAGTCGCGGCCCTGACCCCGGGCTTCACGGGCGCCGACCTCGCCAACCTCGTCAACGAGGCGGCGGTCGTCGCGACGCGGCGGAACGCCGCGCAAGTCGAGATGGCCGACTTCACCGCCGCGATCGAACGAATCGTCGCCGGCCTCGAAAAGCGCAATCGGATCCTCACACCGCTCGAACGCGAGACCGTCGCGGTGCACGAGATGGGACACGCCATCGTGGCGCTGAGCTCGCCCGGCGCGGACGTCGTTCACAAAGTTTCGGTGATTCCACGCGGCATCGGTGCGCTCGGCTACACCATCCAACGCCCGACCGAAGATCGCCACCTGATGACCGAAGGCGAACTACGGATCAAGCTCGCCGTCCTCCTGGCCGGTCGGGCGGCCGAACAACTCGTGTTCAAACGCCTGTCGACCGGCGGGGCCGACGACATGGCCAAGGCCACCAATATCGCTCGCGGCATGGTCATGCGCTACGGCATGAACGCCATTCTCGGGCCAGTGACCTACGACGAGGAGACGACGCCCTTCCTGGGCGACCTCGGGGCGCTCGCCCAGCGGCCGCGGAATTTCTCCGAGGATACCGCCAAGTCGATCGACGAGGCCGTGCGAACGGTCGTGAACGATGCCCTCGATCAAGCCACCCGCGCGCTCGTGGCGCGACGCACATTGCTCGACGCCGGCGTCAAGTTGTTGCTCGAACGCGAAACCCTGCTCGAGAACGATCTGGCGCAATTGCTGACGCGCTATCCGGCCACCAGCGCCAGCGATCCTACGGGCCGCGCCGCTTCCTAGAGCTGCACCTCGAACACCACGCCCAGGCGCTTCTGCAGGTCGCGCTTGTTGAGATCGCCGCCCTGCGCCTCGCCGTCGACCACGTTGTCGAGGTTCGAGGTCGTCTCGTTGGTCAGGATGACGATGACGTTGGTGTTCTCCTCGACGGCGAACGGGAATTCGTGCCAGGTGCCGATGTTCATCACGAAACCGGCCGATCCGTCGAAGAGAAACGCCTCGACGGTGTCGACGCTGGGATAGAGGCTCCCCTTCTCGTTCCACGAGCCGTCCGGCATGCGACAGGTCGGCCGGTGCAACACCGCGACGAACGGCTTGCCCATGAGCGGGATGAACGTCTGCGTGTGCTTGTTGTGGTACTCCATCCAACGCACCTGCATCGGACGGGGGTTGATGGTCGCCACCGAGAGCGCGGTGTCGGCATTGGACACGAACTTCGCCGGCTTTCGTACCTGAACGTAGTTCCCGTAGTAGTTCTGCTTGCGCGGCGGCGCCGTCCGCGTCCCACCGATGATGTAGCCATACCCCTCGAGGCTGGCCTCGGTGGCCGGTTTGACCTTGAGGAGCTTCTTCGTCAATCCCGCATCCGCTTCGGCGACCGCCATGACATCCTCCGTTGTGCAGAGCCCGTTTCGGGCATTGTGCCACGATCGGGCAAAATCGGCCATGCGATTGCGCCCGTCCCGGCGGGTCTTGGGCACGTCGGCATCGACGGAAACCGAGCGTCGTCGCCGGCTGCCGCCGTTTCGACGAAGACGCGGGGTAGACCGCCCGAATCGGGATATACTCGGCGCCGGAGCCACGGAGGCGAGCCCATGAAGATGCCCGGTCCCCATGCGATGATGCCCGACACCAATCACGACGAGTCGGCACGGATGAGCTTCGTGTTCCACTTCAAGGAGCACGTGGTCAAGCAGCTCACGCCAGGCAACAAGTTGGTCTACGAGAAGCGCGTCCTGCCCGCGTTCCAGCGCCAGCATCAGCGGGCACCGAAGAACCGCCACGAGGTGCGTGACGAAATGCGCCAGGACGAGTACTGGCAGATGTTCGGGTCGCTGTCGCGGCTCTACCAGGAGCTGAAGCAGGACGTGGGCGAAGCCGTGGCATTTCGCCAGATGGACACGCTCAACGCCCGGGCGCGCGGCCTGCGTCAACGCGCCCGAAAGGCGACGCTCGAACTCGATCCGACGCTGGCGATCCCGCGCTATCAGTCTTCGGTCGACATCCATCTCATGCCGGGCGGGTATCATTCCGAGCGCACGACCGACGACGTCACGGCCGGCGCGATCTACGACCCCGGGGTCTACATGTTCGCGATGGGCGCACTCGGGGACTACAACGACGACATGGGCGTGTCGCTGATTCGATGGTTGCGCCAGAAACGCCCGGACTTCAAACCACGCCGCATCCTGGAGATGGGGTGCGGCGTCGGGCATTCGATCATTCCCTACGCCCTGGCGTTTCCCGATGCCGAGATTCAGGCCATCGACATCGGGGCGCCGGTGCTGCGCTACGGCCAGGCCCGCGCCGAATCGATGGGCAAGGCCATTCACTTCTCGCAGCAGAATGCCGAGCACACGAAGTTCGCCGACGAGTCCTTCGATCTCATCGTCTCGCACATCCTGTTCCACGAGATTTCCTTCAAGGCGGTCTACAACGTCATGAAGGAGTCGCGGCGCCTGCTGCGGAAAGGCGGGCTGGCGCTGCACCTCGACGTGCCCGTACGCAACGATCAACTCGACCCCTACACGGCGTTCATGCGCGACTGGTCGACGCACTACAACGCCGAGCCGTTCTGGGGAACGCTCCACGACATGGACCTCTATGATCCAGCCGTCAAAGCGGGCTTCGCCCGCGACAAGGTGATCCTGGATCATACGCCGCTCGAGGCCGGCAAAGCGGGCAGCATGCTCGCCCAGGGCTGGCATCTGTTCGGCGCCGAACGGTAGGCGCGTTTCGCGATCCCCTCCCGGACAGGGAGGGGGCGGGCGCAGCGAGCGCAGGGGGTTGCTCGCGCGTTCAGCATTCACCCACCCCTGCCCCTCCCTTTCCGGGAGGGGGTTCGTTCACCCGACATGTCCAAGCCCCTCGACCTCGAAGCCTTTCGTGCCGCGGCCCGCTCTCGACCGGTTCAGATCACGCTGATCCTGACCTCGACCCTGACGCCGATGGCCTTCGCGCCCCTGTCGCCGTCGCTGCCGCTGTTGCGCGAGCACTTCGCCGGGATCGAGAACATCGAGTACCTGTCGCGCATCCTGCTCACCGTTCCCTCGGCGATCATCGCGCTGTGCGCGCCGCTGGCCGGGTACGTGATCGACCGCTTCGGCCGGCGTCGCCTGTTGCTGTTCTCGGCGGTGCTCTATGGCCTCGCCGGGGGCTTCGGGCCCGCGGTCGATTCGATCTACTGGATCATCGCCTCGCGCGCGATCATGGGGATCGCCGTCGCCGGCGTGACCACGGCCTCCCAGACGCTGCTTGCGGATTACGTGGCGGGCGTCGACCGCCAGCGTTTCATGGGCATCCGCTCGGCGGCCACCAACTTCGGCAGCGTCGTATTCAACGCCGTGGGCGGGGTCCTCGCGAGCCTCGACTGGCGGGCGCCGTTCCTCGTGTTCCTGGCGATCTTCCTGCTCTTGCCGTTCATGGTGCGCTACCTGCGCGAGCCGCCGACCGACAAGGTCCTGTGGGAGAGCGATGCCGCCACGGGAAGCGCGCCCGGGGCCCCGGTGCCCTACCTGTTCATCGTCATGATCTACGCCCAGACCATGGCGCACAGCATTGCGTTCTTCATGATGCCGACTCAGCTCACGTTCCTGATCCACGACCAGGGCGGTGGCCCGCTCGTCGGCGGCCTGGCGATTTCGATCGCCTCGCTCGGGATCGCACTCAGCGCGCTGGTCTATGCCCGACTGCGCCGTTGGGGCAGCCCGGCCGAGCTGTTCGTGGGGTCGTTCCTCTGCCTCGCGGCGGGCTATTGGATCATCGCGGTCGCCGACTCGATTGCCATCCTCATCTTGGGCGCATTCATCGCCGGCAGCGGTCTCGGCCTGATCTTTCCCAACGGCACCGTCTGGCTGATCGATCGCACGCCCCAGCATGTCCGCGGCCGGGTGCTGGGCGGCTACAGCACCTCGACCTTCCTCGGGCATTTCCTGTCCCCGGTGGTGAGCCAAACCGTCGCCAGCGTGATCGGCCTCCCCTGGACCTTCGCCGCCATGGGCGCGGCCATGGCACTGATCGCCGCCGGTTTCTTCGTCTATTCGTTGAGCGAACGGCGCTGACCTCAGCCGAGCGAGCTCACCGGACTCGCCATCCAGACCGAAACGCGGCGGATCAGCGCCCCCTCGAACTCGAAGAAATTGATGTTGTTGGTTTCCTCACGACGGCCGTCCTTGTAGTTGCGGATGACGTCGAAGCGCGAGACCAGCCACCCCTTGGCGGGATCGGCGACATGCTTGAAGTTGAAGTGCAGGCCGTTGTCGAACACGTCGAGGCGCTTGCGGAAGACTTCCCGGACGGCATCCTTCCCGGCGTTGCGCGCCCCGTGCGTGACGACCTCGAGCACCACGTCCGGCGTCATCAGTTCGACGACCGTGTCGATCTCGCCACGATCGACGCGGCCAAAGTAGGTCTCCGCCGTCTTGATCATGTTTTCGGCCGTGCGCGTCATGCGGATCCTCCGGGGTCGTTGCTTTTCGTTACGTCTCGAGCGGGGCTGCGAACAAGGTGGCGACGGGACGTGGCCGCCCCGGCTCGAACTGGCAAAAGGCCAGGTGATCGAGGCGCGCCTCCAGCGGCAACCACGGATCGGCCAGGGCGGCAATCCCGGCCATCGCCGAACCGAGGATCGACGGCCCGATGTCCTCGGCCAACGTGCAATGGGGAACCCACTGGTCCGCTCGATAGTATGGCCATGGCGTTGCCAGGTCGCGCATCGCCCGGTGATAGGTCTGACAGGCGTTCAGCAGTTCGGACGTGACGCGCGGCGCGAGGAAAGCGACACGGGTCGTCGGAAACAACCCGACGGCCGGAAACGACACGGTGAGCGCCGGCTGACGGCGCGCGAGCTGCGCCAGTCGGTCCGCCAACAGGTCGGTTGCGATCGAGTCGTACACCGCCAGCGTCACATGCGCGCCGATCTCGTAGCGCCGCATGTCGAGGCCGATACTCTGACGGGCCAACGCCTCCCAGACGGCGGCGACCTTTGTCGCCGCATCGGGATCGAGAGAAAGGTAAACCGCCACCGCCACGATGTGCGCTCCAGGTGTTCGCGGCGTGAGCCTAACACGGCCGCGCATTGTCCCGGTGTGCGGCAGTCTGCTACAAGCGAGCCCATGCAAAGCCTTCACCACGACCTGATCGAACGCGCGACCGCCTATGTGCCGACGCTGCGGGCGCGGGCGGCGGCGACCGAGGAACGGCGCAGCGTGCTGCCCGAGGTGATGGCCGACCTCCACCGTCTCGGCCTGATCAAGCATTTTCAGCCGGTGCGTTTGGGCGGTATCGCCGCCCCCTGGGGCATCCAGTTCGACATCGGCCGCATCCTGGCGCACGGCTGCCCCTCGACCGCGTGGATCGCCACGGTGGTCGCCGCCAACAATTGCTACGCCTGCCGCTTTCCGCTCCGCACCCAGGAAGAAATCTACGGCGCAGGCCCGGACGTCCTCGTGACCAACGCTTCGGTGTCGCGCAACGTCGTGGTCAAGACCGAAGCCGGCGGCTATCGCGTCTCGGGTGCCTGGAAATTCGCCAGCGGCATCGATCATTCGTCTTGGGTGCTGATCGTCGGCGCGATCGAGGCGCCGAGTTCCGCCAACTCGCCGGCCGCGCGCCTGTTCATGCTGGTGCCCCGACGCGACTACCGCATCGAAGACAACTGGCACGTCGCCGGCATGCGGGGAACCGGATCCAAGGACATCGTCCTCGAGGGCGCCTTCGTACCGGCCCATCGCACCCTGACCCCGGGAGCGTTCTGGAACGCCGGATGTCCGGGCGGCCAGCGGGGCGATGCTTTCATTTGGCGCCGCGACCTCACCGGCTATTTCGGAACCAGCCTCCTGGGCCCGATCGTCGGCGCCGCGGAAGCGATCCTGGAGACTTACCTCGAGGCGACGCGCACCCGCGTCGGCGTGATGATGGGCGATGCCCCCGCGACGCAGGCCACGGTCCAGATTCGCGTGGCCGAGTCGAGCGCCGAGATCAAGCTCGCCCGCCTCGTGCTCGAGACCCAGATGGCCGAGTTGCGGCGACGTGGCGAGGCGGATGAAGCCTGGACCACGGCGGAGGTCGTCGAAATGGCCAGGGACCGCGCCTATGCGACCCGGCTGTGCCAAGTGGCCGGTGAACGCCTGGTTACGCCCATGGGCGCGCTCGGCATGTTCGACAGCAACCCGGTGCAGCGCTACTGGCGCGATCTCAACGCCGCCGCCACCCAGATCGCCGTCAACTACGATCGCAACCTCGTGCCTTACGGCCGCCTCGCGCTCGGCCTCGACCCTGGCGTCGCCGGCATGTTGTAAGGGTTGCTCCCTACTGGTCAAGCGGCCCGCAAGACCGCAAAATGTGCCTCCTCGTGACGGATCGCCAAGACGCCCAACCATGACGCATTTCCTCGTAACCGACGAAAATCCGACCGGGTACCGGCTCGAAGACATCCTCGGTCTCATCCGCAACGATGTGATCAAGCGGGCGACCAAGATCATGGAGGACGGGAAACCCGAAGCCCGCCACGTGCTCGACAACAACATCAAGATCCTCGGGTTGATCAGCCAGGCGATTGCGCTGGCCGAAGATTCGACCCGCGTCCTCGCCAGACACCTCGGCCCCTCCGTCCCAGGCAAGCCCCGGATCGGCAAGTCCTGACGTGACCACGCCGCCGCGCGAGCCGGGCGAAGGTCTCGCCCGCCACAACGCGCGGGTGGCCCACGATCTGGCCTGCCTCGGCTATCCGCCGCCCGCCTGGGTCAGGCCGCGCGAGCACCCGAGCGGCACCGCGGTCAAGGACGTCGTGGTTGTCGGTGCGGGCATGAGTGGGCTGGCCGCGACCTTCGCCCTCATGAAGGCCGGCATCACCAACATCGCGACCCTCGATCGCGCCACGGCCGGGCGTGAAGGTCCGTGGCTCACCTATGCGCGCATGGAGACGCTGCGCACGCCCAAGGAGATGACGGGGCCGTGCCTTGGAATCCCATCGCTCACCTTCCGCGCCTATTACGAGGCGCGCTTCGGCGCCGCGGCCTGGAGCAGCCTCGGCAAATGCCCGCGACCGTTGTGGATGGAATACCTTACCTGGTACCGCGAGGTGCTCGGCCTGGCGGTCGAGAACGCCACGCGGCTCGTCCGCATCGTGCCCGAGGGCGAGGTGCTCCGCCTCGAAGTGGAACGACGCGGGCAACACGAAACGCGCTACGCCCGCAAGGTGGTGCTGGCGACCGGCCGCGATGGCCTGGGCGGGTTCCGCGTGCCGGTGGCGATCGCCAGCCTGCCCAAGGACTGCTGGGCGACGACGCACGATGCCATCGACTTCGGCGTGCTCCGGGGCAAACGCATCGCCGTCATCGGCGCCGGCGCCACGGCCACCGACAACGCCGCGATGGCGCTCGAAGCCGGGGCCGCCAGCGTGCACATGCTGGTGCGCCAAGCCACCATGCCGCGCACCCACAAGTTCTTGCCCTTCGCAGCGCAGGGATTCGTGCACGGGTTCGTGCAGGCGCCCGATGCCTGGCGCTGGCGCAGCATCCTCACCCCGACGAAGGCGGGGGTGCCGCCGCCGCGCGACTCGCTGCTGCGTTGCACGCGACACGAAAACTTTCACCTTCTGTTCGGGCACGGCCTCAACGGCGCGCGTGTGGGCGAGGACGGCGTCGTGCTCTCGACGCCCAAGGGCTCGCTCGCCGTCGACTTCGTGATCGCGGCGACCGGGTTCCTGGTCAACCTCAACCGCACGCCCGAGTTGGCGCTGTTCGCGGGCGAGATCGCGCGCTGGGGCGATCGCTACGCCCCGCCGGCGGGCGAGGAGCACAAGGAGAACGCCCAGTTCCCCTACCTCGGCCAAGCCTTCGAGTTCACCGAGCGCCGGGCGGGGCAGGCGACGTTTCTGCGCAACATTCATTGTTTCTCGAATGCGGCGAGCCAGTCACTCGGGTTCATCTCGAGCGATGTGCCCGGACTTTCCGAGGGCGCAATGCGCTTGGCCTCCGGCATTGCCGCGCATTTTTTCGTCGACGACGTTGCCCACCACTACGGAGAAATCGAGCACTTCGCCCGCGCCGAATTGCAGGGCGACGAGTGGCGAGCACCATAGCCACCCTCACCCGGCGCTGCGCGCCCTCACCCGCTCGCTACGCTCCCTCACCCGGCGCTTCGCGCCACCCTCTCCCGCTCCGCGGGAGAGGGAAGAGCGCCGAAGGCGCGAGGGTGAGGGCCGCTCCGCGGGAGAGGTCGAACGGGCGGAGCGAAGCGACGACCGTTCGG
>VGES01000092.1 GCA_016869765.1 Alphaproteobacteria bacterium | reverse complement strand
GAAGCGCTGAAGCTCAGGGACTCCCGCCCGATCGGGCCGCCCACCGTCTACCGGGCGCTCGAGTTCCTGATGTCCCAGGGTCTCGTCTCGAAGATCGAGAGCCGGAATGCTTACGTCCCCTGCACGCATCCGGAGCGTCGGCATGATTGTCTTTTCTTCATTTGTAGCAACTGCGGGGCATCGGTCGAGTTGGAAGACCCGCGGGTCGCACAGCTACTCGTCGAGGATGCCGCCGGCCTGGGGTTCCGTGTGACGCGACCCGTGGTCGAGGTGGAGGGCACCTGCGCGAGCTGCATCGCGGCTGGCGCGGCCTGAACGGGCGAGAGGGGACCCATGGAAAGCTGGAATCTCGATGGATCGTCGCAGCGTCTGCCAATCTCGGTGCTGACCGGGTTCCTGGGCAGCGGCAAGACGACCGTGCTCAACCATCTGATCCAACAGCCCGCGCTGAGTAGGACCCTGGTGCTCATCAACGAGTTCGGCGAGATCGGCCTCGACCATGACCTCGTGACGCATAGCAAGGATGACGTGGTCATCGCGATGGCGAGCGGCTGTCTCTGCTGCACCATTCGGGGCGACCTTGCCAAGACGTTGCGCGAGGCGCCGGGGCGCTTCGCGCGTGGCGGCAAGTTGTGGTTCGACCGGGTAATTATCGAGACGACCGGGCTCGCGGACCCGGCCCCGATCCTCCACACGCTGATGACCGAGCCGTCCGTCGCGCGGCGCTATCGCCTCGACGGGGTCATCACCACGGTAGACGCCGTCAACGGCGGCGACACGCTCGATCGACAGATCGAGTCCGTCAAGCAGGCGGCGGTCGCTGACCGCCTGCTGATCACCAAGACGGACCTCGTCGATAACGAAGTGTTGCTCGGATTGCAGAACCGCCTGCGGGGCCTGAACCCCGCCGCGCCGCAGATCATCGCAGAGAACGGTATCGTCGATCCGGCAGTGCTGTTCGATGCCGGCCTTTACGATCCGAAGACCAAGACCCTGGACGTGCAGCGCTGGCTCAAGGCGGAAGCCTATGCCGAGCCGCACGATCATGGCCACGGAACGGCCGGGCACGGCCACACCCACCAACACAACGACGTCAATCGCCACGACGCGCATATCAAGGCGGTTTGCCTCACGATCGATGAGCCGATCCATGGGGATGCGCTCGATCTCTGGCTCGAAGCGCTGCTTCTGCTTCGGGGCGCGGATTTCCTACGTACCAAGGGAATTATAAACGTGGAAGGCCTCAAAGGACCTGTGGTCATTCACGGCGTCCAGCACATCTTCCACCCTGCGGTCATGCAGAAGGAGTGGCCGAGTGAAGACCGTCGCTCCCGGATTGTCTTCATTACGCGCGATATCGACGAGTCCGTCCTCCGAGACACGCTGCGGATGTTCAACCCTGCCGAGGCTCAGCGGCCGAGTCTCCTTCCAGTCGACACAGGTGACAGCGACATCGCCATGTTCGAGGTGCGGGCATGACGCTGCGTCTGACCAACACGCTGAGCCGGGCGAAAGAGCTCTTCTCGCCGGCGGACCCCGATCAAGTCACGATGTATGTATGCGGGCCGACCGTCTACAACTTTGCTCACATCGGCAATGCCCGCCCGGCGGTCGTCTTCGACGTTCTCTATCGTCTCCTGAAGCGGCGCTTCGGGCGGGTCGTCTACGCCCGCAACTTCACGGATGTCGACGACAAGATCAACGCCGCCGCGCAGCAAACCGGCCAGCCGATCTCGGCGATCACCGAGTGCTACATCGAAGCTTACCATGCCGATATGGCCGCACTCGGGGTCCTGACGCCGGACATCGAGCCGCGCGTGACGGAGCACATTCCCGAGATCATCGGCATGGTGGAGGGGCTGATCGCGCGGAGGCACGCCTATGCGGTTGAGGGACACGTCCTGTTCGATGTGCCCTCCCTTCCGGCATATGGGGCCCTGTCTGGCCGTAATCGTGACGAGATGATCGGCGGTGCGAGGGTGGAAGTGGCCCCCTGGAAGCGCGACCCGGCGGACTTCGTCCTCTGGAAGCCCTCGACACCAGACCTTCCGGGCTGGGAAAGCCCCTGGGGCCGCGGGCGACCCGGCTGGCATATCGAGTGCTCGGCGATGATCGAGCGGCATCTGGGGGCGTCGATCGATATTCATGGTGGCGGCCAGGACCTGATCTTTCCGCACCATGAGAACGAGATCGCCCAAGGCACTTGCGCCCATGACGGAGAGCTCTACTGCCGTTTCTGGGTCCACAACGGCTTCGTCACCGTCGAGGGGCGGAAGATGTCGAAGTCGCTCGGCAATGTGCTTCTCGTCCGCGATCTGTTGGGTCAGGCGCCGGGCGAGGCGATCCGTTACGCGCTTCTGGGCGCGCACTACCGCCAGCCGCTCGACTGGAACACGGAAGGGCTCGTTCAGGCGAAGCGTGGACTCGACCGTCTTTATGGTGTGCTTCGGGACCTTGGCGATGCCCCGGACGATGCCTGTCCGCCGGGCCTGCTCGATGCGTTCGAAACGGCCCTTGAGGACGATCTGAACTTTCCGGCGGCGATCGCCGACCTTTTTCGCATCGCAAAGGCAGCACGCCAAACGACGACCGTGACGGATCGTGTCGCATATAAGGCGGCATTGCGCGAAGCGGGCGGCTTGCTGGGCCTGCTGCAACAGGATCCAGCCGCGTGGTTCGGACAGCACACAGCAGAAGTCGGAGACACGGAAAAAATTCAGCGTCTGGTTGAGGCACGGCTGGCCGCGCGATCAGAACGAGACTACGCAACCGCGGACAGGATCCGCGACGAACTCGCTGCCCTCGGCGTCGCTGTTCAGGATCGGGCCGATGGCGCGGCTTGGCAGAGAACCGGATAGGTCGACGTCGCTATGTCCCCGCTGGTCTCAAACCATGTCAGCCATGAAAACGGGATTGCCGTCCAAATGATCCGCAGGAATCCGCGTGGCGATCTCCCGGTCGTCCATGACAGCGCTTTCGTCGATCCAACGGCCATTCTCTGCGGCCGCGTGGTCGTCCACGAGAACGTCTTCATTGGGCCGTACGCCGTGATCCGCGCTGACGAGGTCGATGCAAACGGCCATATGGAGCCTATCGTCATCGGTGCGCACTCGAACATCCAGGATGGTGTCGTCATCCATTCCAAATCAGGCGCGGCGGTCACAATCGGCGAGCGAACCTCGATTGCGCACCGCGCCATCGTGCACGGCCCCTGCACGGTGGGTGGCGGCGTCTTCATCGGATTCAACAGCGTGCTTTTCAACTGTGCTGTGGGCGAAGGCTGTGTCGTTCGCCACAACGCTGTTGTGGATAGCTGCGACCTCCCGCCCGGCTTCTACGTCCCCTCCACCCAGCGCATCGGCCCGACAACCGACTTGGCGACGATTCCGAAGGTCACGGCCGATGCCTCGGAGTTCTCCGAAGACGTCGTGCGCACCAACAGCTCCCTGGTCCAGGGATACAAACGCCTGCAATCGGATATCTGAACATAAGCGGTGCACTGCCTGACGGCCGTTCACCCCTCTTCCGAGCTACCGATATCTCGAGGTCGCTGTCATGATCCAGATTGCGCTGCCCGACGGCGGCCAAAGCCATGTCGGGCCCGTTCGTGGTGCCGAGATCGCCGCCCGGTCAGGCGACGCTACCGCCGACAGGGCGCTGGCCATCCGGACCGATGGCGTCTTGCGAGACCTAAATGATCTCATCGAGCACGATGCGCGAGTTGAAGTCATCACCCGGGATCACCCAGAGGCACTTGAGTTGCTGAGACACGCCGCAGCGCATGTCATGGCCGAGGCCGTCAAAGAGCTCTATCCCGAGGCCCAGGTCACCATCGGCCCTACGATTGAGAACGGGTTCTACTACGACTTCGCGCACGAGACCTCGTTCACGCCGGGAGACCTCGTCCGAATCGAGGAACGCATGCGGGAGATCGTCGCGCGCGACGAGCCGATCGAGCGCGAGCTCTGGCAGCGCGACGACGCAATCCGGTACTTCGAAGCCAAGGGCGAGCGCTACAAGGCGGAGATCATCGCTGGTATTCCGGCGGCGGAGCCGTTGAGCATCTATCGGCAAGGCGAGTTCCGCGACCTCTGCCGTGGCCCGCATCTCCCCTCGACCGGCAAGTTGGGCGATGCCTTCAAGCTGCTGAAGATCGCAGGCGCCTATTGGCGTGGGGACTACCGCAACCCCATGCTGCAACGGATCTATGGCACCGCCTGGCGCGACCGCGCCGAACTGGACGCCTATCTCTACCAGATCGAAGAAGCGGAGAAGCGCGATCACCGGAAGCTCGGCCGCGACATGGACCTGTTTCATTTCCAGGAGGAAGCGCCAGGCGCAGTCTTCTGGCACCCCAAGGGCTGGACGCTGTTCCAGATCCTGATCGACTACATGCGTCAGCGTCAGGCGCGGGCCGGTTATGTGGAAATCAATACGCCGGACATCATGGATCGGAGCCTGTGGGAGCAGTCGGGCCATTGGGAGAAGTTCGGCGAGAACATGTTCACCACCGAAGCGAGGGAGGAAACTGTCTTCGCTTTGAAGCCGATGAACTGCCCCGGCGGAGTCCAAGTCTACAAGCAGGGAATCAAGAGCTACCGCGATCTACCCCTGCGCATCGCTGAATTCGGCAAGGTTCACCGGTTCGAACCGTCAGGTGCCCTGCACGGTCTCATGCGCGTGCGCGCCTTCACCCAGGACGACGCGCATATCTTCTGCACGGAAGAGCAGATCACCCAAGAATGCCGGATCGTCTGCCAGCTCATCCTGAACATCTATCGCGACTTCGGCTTCGAAGATGTGCGGATCAAGTTCTCCGACCGTCCGGCGAAGCGGATCGGATCGGACGCGATCTGGGACAGATCGGAATCGGCCTTGAAAGCCGCCGTCGATGCAACGGGCCTGTCCTTTACGACTAACCCCGGCGAAGGCGCCTTCTACGGCCCGAAGCTGGAGTTCGTACTGCGGGACGCCATTGGCCGCGACTGGCAATGCGGCACGTTGCAGGTCGATTTCAATCTGCCTGAGCGCCTCGGTGCGTTTTATGTTGGCTCGGATGGCGAAAAGCACTCGCCTGTCATGCTGCATAGGGCACTGTTCGGGTCGCTGGAGCGGTTCACCGGCATTCTGCTGGAGCACTACGCCGGCAGGCTGCCGCTCTGGTTGGCGCCGGTCCAGGCAGTAGTCGCGCCCATCACCTCCGATGGCGACTCTTACGCCAATGAGGTCGCCGGCCTCTTGATGGCGCATGGCCTTCGGGTCGAGACCGATCTGCGCAATGAGAAGATTGGCTACAAGATCCGTGAGCACAGCCTGGCCAAGGTACCGGTGCTTCTGGTCGTGGGCAAACGCGAGGCGAAAGACGGGACCGTCTCGCTGCGCCGGATCGGCCGCAACGACAATGAAACCCTCACGCTACGCGAGGCCATGGTTCGGCTCAAAACCGAGGCGCTTCGCAGCACACGTGCTCCCGTGAGCTTTCCGAACGAAAGCCCGAGTGAAGACAACGAACAGCTCACCGAAGCCGTGGCCTGGTAACCGCCATGATGAAGCTGAAGACACACGGCCGATACCATTACAGTCCCATCTCTGGCCGACCGCATTACGAATGGCCCGGCGGCAAGCGGCTTGCCTTTTACGTTGCGGTCAATGTGGAGCACTTTCACTTCGGCGAGGGGCTCGGTCATACGCCGTCCTACGCGACACCTCAGCCCGATGTGCGGAATTTTGCCTGGCGCGATTATGGCCTGCGTGTCGGCATCTGGAGGCTCTTCGACCTTTTCGACGAATTGCAAATCCCTGCCTGCCTTCTGGTCAATTCCGCAGTCTATGACTATGCGCCACAGATACTCGAACGCGCACGGATGCGTGGGGACGAGATTGTCGCCCATGGGAGGACGAATTCGGAGCGCCAAGGCGATCTCGACGAAGCTGCCGAGCGCGCGCTGATCGCCGAGGCGACCGCCACGATCACCCGACATGAAGGCTGTCCTCCTCAGGGTTGGCTCGGCCCGTGGATTTCGGAAACGGGGGTCACCCCCGACCTGCTCAAGGAGGCAGGCTATTCCTTCGTTCTTGACTGGCCGCTGGATGACCAACCGGTTTGGCTCGCGACGCGTGCTGGTCCGCTATTGGCGATGCCCTATCCGGTTGAGATTAACGACGCGCCGGCCCTGCTCACTCGCCATCATACGGCCGCTGACTTTGCCGGCATGATCGTCGACCAGTTCGACGAGATGTTGCGTCAGTCGGCGCGGCAGCCGCTCGTCTGCGCGATCTCACTCCATACGCCGGTCGTCGGCCAACCGTTCCGGCTGGCCCAGCTCCGCCGCGCGCTTCAGCACGTTCGGACGCACGCCGACAATGCGCAGGCATGGTTCACGCGGCCGGGCGAGATCGCGGCCCATGTCGCAAGCCTGCCGCGCGGCGTCGTACCCGGATCGGAGACATAGATGCGGGAGTTGCCCATCAATGCGTAGATGGCCTGGGATCGATGGGGCCGCGGACGAGGCGCGGTTGGGGGTCGCCGTCTCGCCCCTCGGCAGTGGCGTGGTCGCTCGTCTTCTTTTGGCCGGCGGCCTCGCCGCCTTGCTCTGGGTCGCAGCGGCATGGGCGATGGGGTGGCTACCATGACGGCCGGCTTCTCCCTCAACGACGTTACCCTGGGATACGACCGCCATCCGGCCGTGCATCACCTGACAGGCAGCTTCTTGGCCGGTTCGCTGACGGCGGTGGTTGGCCCCAACGGGTCCGGCAAGAGTACTCTGCTCAAGGGGCTGATTGGCCTCCTGTCCCCGCTCGATGGTCGCCTGGAACGCAATGGGCTGCGCCAGCGCGATATTGCCTATCTTCCCCAGCAGGCCGAGATCGATCGCAGTTTTCCGATCTCTGTTATGGAGACTGTTTTGCTCGGTCACTGGCGGACGATCGGCCTGTTCCGTCCGATCACGCGCGCGCTGCGGCGGCAAGCCGAGGACGCTCTGGTGGCCGTCGGTCTCGATGGCTTCGGCCGGCGGCCGATCGCTTCCCTATCGACGGGACAGTTTCAGCGGGTGCTGTTCGCTCGCATGCTGTTGCAGGACTGTCCGGTCATCCTGCTCGACGAGCCCTTTACCGCGATCGACGCCAAGACCACGGCCGATCTTCTTGCCGTGGTGACACGCTGGCACGGCGAGCGGCGCACCGTGATCGCCGTTCTGCACGATCTCGATCAGGTGCGGGAGAACTTTCCCGACACTCTTCTGATATCCCGAAAGCCCATCGCCTGGGGATCGACTGCCGAGGTGCTGCGCGCCGAGCATCTCTTCCAAGCAAGGCAGATGGCCGAGGCATGGGATGACCGCGCCGAGATCTGCCGACGGAGCGTCATCTGATGGACCCCTATGCCGCGCTCATCCAGCCGTTTGTCGAGTTCGGATTCATGCGCAGGGCGCTGGTGGCCTGCCTCGCGCTCAGTCTCGGCTGCGGCCCGGTGGGTGTGCTCCTTGTGTTGCGCCGCATGAGCCTCGTCGGCGATGCCCTGAGCCACGCCGTTCTGCCAGGGGCGGCCATCGGTTTCATGATCGCCGGGCTCTCGCTTGTCGTCATGGGCTTTGGCGGCTTCATCGCGGGCCTTGCGGTGGCAGTTCTATCGGGCCTCGTCGCGCGCGTAACGCCGCAGCGCGAGGATGCGAGCTTTGCGGCCTTCTATCTTATCTCGCTGGCGCTCGGGGTGCTCATCGTCTCCACCCGCGGCAGCAACGTGGATCTCGTGCACGTCCTTTTCGGAACTATTCTCGCCGTCGACGACGCCTCGCTGCTGCTTGTCGTCTCGATTGCGACGCTGACCCTTGTCGTCCTGGCAGTCATCGGACGCGGCCTCATCGTCGAGTGCTTCGACCCAGGGTTTCTGCGCGCCGTGGGCGGGCCAGGTGCGATTCTGCACTTCGCCTTCCTGGTGCTGGTCGTCATGAACCTCGTCGCCGGCTTCCATGCGCTGGGCACGCTGATGGCGGTCGGGTTGATGATGCTACCTGCCGCCGCCGCCCGGTTCTGGGCCGGTCAGGTCACCACGCTCGCGGCGACGAGCAGCGCTATCGCCTTAGCCGCCGGCTATGCTGGCCTGCTGCTCTCCTTTCACGCCAACCTTCCGTCCGGCCCGGCCATCATCCTGGTCGCCGGCGGCGTCTACATCGTCTCGGTTGTCGCCGGACCGCGCGGCAGCCTGCGGACGCGGTTCCTGCCGCGCCGCCATCTCGAAGCCTGAACCGCAACGGAGGACCCGAGCCATGTATCGCCTTTCACGCCGCTTGTTCCTTGCTGCGCTTGCCACGCTCGCCGTCGCCACGACCTCTCCATCCTGGGCAGCCGACAAGCTCAAGGTCGTCACCACCTTCACCATTCTTGGCGACATGGTGAGAAATGTCGGTGGGGAGCACATCGCTCTCACCACGCTGGTCGGCCCTGACGGAGACGCCCATGTCTATGAACCCACCCCGGCCGATGCGCGCGCACTGGCCCAGACGAGCCTCGTCATCGTGAACGGCCTCGGCTTCGAAGGCTGGATCGACCGCCTCGTCAAGGCCTCGGGCTACAAGGGGCCGGTTGTTGTGGCCAGTGACGGGATCTCCGCGTTGAAAGCAGAAGACGATCACGGTCATGGCCATGCGCACACGCATGCGAAGAAAGGTAAAGACCACCACCACGGCGAGCTCGACCCCCACGCCTGGCAGGATCTGGCCAACGGTCGCCTCTATGTCGCCAATATCGCTCGCGCGCTTGCGGCCGCCGACCCGGCTCACGCGGACGACTACCGCCGCCGGGCCGAGGCCTACGATGGCGAGCTGGTGGTGCTGGATCGAGATATCCGTAGACGCCTCGATGTCATCCCTGCTGATCGGCGCAGAATTGTCACTTCGCACGATGCGTTCCGGTATTTCGGACGGGCTTACGGAATACGCTTCCGCTCTCCAGTCGGTTTGAGCACCGAAAGTGAACCCTCGGCAAAACAGATTGCCGCGCTGATTCGCCAACTAAAGAAGGAGAAGACGAGGGCGCTGTTCGTCGAGAACATCACCGACCCACGCCTGGTTCAGCAACTCGCGCGTGAAGCCGGCGCCGTCATCGGCGGCACGCTATACTCGGACTCGCTTTCCGGCCCCACCGGCCCGGCGCCGACCTATCTCGACATGTTTCGCCACAACGTGAGCGAAATCGCCAAGGCCTTCACGAGCTGAGCAGGGACGGCTGCCTGTAAAGCCTTGCAAACGAATGTAAGAGGCTACCCATGAATCAGATCCCCGTGACCGTTCTGACCGGCTATCTCGGCGCCGGAAAGACGACCCTCCTGAACCGAATCCTGACCGAGCAGCACGGCAAGAAATACGCCGTTGTCGTCAACGAATTCGGCGAGATCGGCATCGACAACGACCTCGTGGTCAACGCCGACGAGGAAGTGTTCGAGATGAACAACGGCTGCATCT
>VGES01000091.1 GCA_016869765.1 Alphaproteobacteria bacterium | reverse complement strand
CGAAAGACCATCGAGCACCGCCGCTTGCTGCACCAGCAAGCCACCGCCTAGACTGACAAACCAGATGGGCCGAAGCCTCCATTAATAAAGCCTTCGATCAGTCTCAAATGATCTGACGACGGACAGGTTTGTGTGTCGCCAGCGGCGCGTCGAGACACCGTCGCCGCAAAATCCTCTTGGTCAATGGATCAATCGAGCTCGAAGGCGTCCTTGTAGTCGACGCGGAGCGCAGGATCCTGATCGGACTTGCGTAGCAGACAGCGGCCGATCGCGAGGACATCCATCTCGGTTCCCATGAGGCAGCGGAACGCGTCTTCCGGCGACCCGACGATCGGCTCGCCACGGACGTTGAAGCTGGTGTTGACCAGCACCGGGCAACCGGTTCGCGCCTTGAACGCCGTCAGGAGGCGATGAAACAACGGGTTGGTTTCGTGGTGCACGGTCTGGATTCGCGCCGAGTAGTCGACGTGGGTGACGGCAGGAATGTCCGACCGCGGCACATTCAACCTGTCGATGCCGAACAGCGCCTGTTCCGCGCTCGTCATCGCCCGCCTTCGGCGCTCGACGACATCGGCCACGAGCAGCATGTAAGGGCTGTCGCTATCGAGATCGAACCAGTCGCCCACGTCTTCGCGCAGCACGGCTGGGGCAAACGGCCGGAACGACTCGCGGTACTTGATCTTGAGGTTGAGCGTGGCCTGCATCCGTGGTGAACGAGGATCGGCGAGAATCGAGCGACCACCGAGCGCCCGGGGCCCGAACTCCATTCTGCCCTGGAACCAGCCTAGAGCCTGTTCCGACGCGAGCGCGTCGACCGCGGCGCCGATGAGTTCGTCCTCGGAGACGACCGAAAACCTGGCGCCCGCCGCACTGAGGCGCCGCTCGATCTCGTCCTGGGCGAACGCCGGGCCGAGGTAGGAACCGCGCATGCCGTCCTGGGCGCCGTCGAGGCGACGGGGTCGCGCATGGAAGAGGTGGGTCGCCGCCAAGGCCGCGCCGACGGCGCCGCCGGCATCGCCGGCCGCCGGTTGGACCCATATTCGCTCGAAACGGCCGTCGCGCAGGATCTTGCCGTTGGCGACACAATTGAGCGCCACGCCGCCGGCTAGGCACAGGTGGCGTTCGCCGGTCTCCTTCGCGAGACCTCGCGTCAGGCGCAGAATGATCTCTTCGGTCACGCTCTGGATCGATGCGGCGAGGTCCATGTGGTGTTGTTCGAGACGGGCCTCGCGTCCGCGCACCGGCGTTCCGAACAGCGCAGCGAACTTGTCGTTCGTCATCCTGAGGCCGGTGGCGTAGTCGAAGTAGTCCATGTTGAGGCGGAAGGTGCCGTCCGCCTTCAGATCGATCAGGTGATCGAGGATCGTTTGGTGGAACCGCGGCGCACCATACGGGGCGAGCCCCATCACCTTGTACTCGCCGGAGTTGACCTTGAAGCCGGTGAAATAGGTGAACGCCGAATACAGGAGGCCAAGCGAGTGCGGGAAGTGCAGCTCGCGAACGACCTTGAGGTCGTGACCGGCCCCCAACGCCACGGACGTCGTCGCCCATTCACCGACCCCATCCATCGTGAGCACGACCGCGCGCTCGAAAGGCGAGGCGAAAAACGCGCTCGCCGCGTGGCTCAGATGATGTTCCGCGAACAGGAGTTTGTTCTTCCAGTCGAAGTCCGGAGCGAACTTCTGCAGTTCCTTTCGCAGTAACGACTTCTGGAACAACTTTTCCTTGAGCCAGACCGGCAGGGCGGTGCGAAACGACCGGAATCCACGCGGGGCAAACGCGACATAGGTTTCGAGCAGGCGTTCGAACTTGATGAACGGCTTGTCGTAGAACGCGACCGAATCGACGTGCGCCAGATCGATTCCCCCTTCTCGCAGGCAGTAGGCGATCGCCGCCGCGGGGAATCGGGCGTCGTGCTTCTTGCGCGTGAAGCGCTCCTCCTGGGCAGCGGCCACGATTTCGCCGTCGACGACGAGCGCCGCGGCACTGTCATGGTAGAACGCGCTGAGGCCGAGGACGCGCAAGCGCTAGAAAATCGTGTAGACGAAGGGTGCGACCGCCGTGCCCTGCGCCAGAATCAGCAAGCCGCCGAACACGAGCAGGAACACGATGATCGGGGCCAACCAGAACTTCTTGCGCACGCGCATGAAGGCCCAGAGTTCAGACAAGAAATCCATGGTTCCTCAGAATTGGTTCTTCATCGATGCGCCCTCGGGTCCAGGCGGCTCACGGGTGATCCAATAGCTTGGAGTCGCGCGGTCCAGCCGCAGGCGAAGTGGACGTTTTCCGAGAGCGCGCATCAACAGGCCGATCGGAGTAACAACCAGGAAGTAGATCGACCCTAGCACCACGGGGTTGACGATGTGGTGCATGATCAGCCCGAGCTTGGTCCAGGCGCGATTGAGGTGTCGCAGCAGGGATGAGCGGATCAAGGCTACGGCGAGGAAAAGCGCCGCCGGGACCAACAGCCACCAGCGTGGGCCGCTGCTGCCGAACACGACCGGCCATAGGCCAAAAATGGCCAAGGCCGTGGCGATCACCAAGCCGAAGGATCGATCGGACGAACCTTTGATCGTTTCGTCCGTCGTCATCCGCTCGTGGGTGTCGGCGTTCGGCGGCATGTTGCCCGTCGATGTCTTGACCAAAGTTGGCCTGGTGCCCACAGATGGAATCGAACCATCGACCTCTCCCTTACCAAGGGAGTGCTCTACCTCTGAGCTATGTGGGCCCTCGCCGAAGCGGCGGCACCATGCCATAGTGCGCCCCGCGCGAGCAAGGTTTCTGCCGGCGCGTCATCGATTTGCCGTTTTCGTCCAATATCTTGGGATGACAGGTTCGAAAAAGTCGGAGAGCGAGGCGCGACGGGCCGAGGCGGAACGTCGGTTGGCCGAAGCCCTTCGCGAAAACCTGCAGCGGCGAAAGGCCCAACAGCGCGAGCGCCAAGACCGGTCCACGGTCGAGCCACCCGCCACGGACGAAAGAAAGACCCATGGATAGGATCCGGATTCGCGGTGGCGCCAAACTCGAAGGCCGCATTCGGATCGGGGGCGCCAAGAACGCCGCTCTACCGCTGATGGCGGCGAGCCTGCTGACGAGCGGCCGCCTCACCTTGGCCAATCTTCCCCACCTCGCCGACATCGCCACGATGACCCATCTGTTGGCGCAACACGGCGTGTTGATCGGCATGGACGGCGATATCCACACCGGTCCCGAGGGGCAGGCCGGGCGGACGCTCACACTGTCAGCCCGCACCGTTACCTCGACGACGGCACCGTATGATCTGGTGCGGAAGATGCGGGCTTCGGTCCTGGTTCTCGGGCCTCTGCTCGCGCGTTGCGGCGAGGCGGTCGTGTCGCTGCCTGGCGGGTGCGCGATCGGAACGCGGCCGGTCAACCTCCACCTCAGCGGCCTCGAACAGTTGGGCGCGGAGATCGAACTCGAACGGGGCTACATCAAGGCCCGGGCCGCGAAGGGCCTCGCGGGCGCAGAGATCGTATTCCCGGCCGTATCGGTCGGGGCGACGGAGAATCTGATGATGGCCGCATGCCTCGCTCGGGGACAGACGGTCCTCGACAATGCGGCCTGCGAACCGGAGATCGCCGATCTCGCGGATTGCCTGATCGCCATGGGGGCGCGCATTACCGGCGCAGGAACCTCGCGCATCATGATCGATGGGGTCGGTTCGCTGCATGGGGCGCACCATCCGATCATGGCCGATCGCATCGAAGCGGGGACGTTCGCCACAGCCGCGGTCATGACGGGTGGCGATGTCCAACTCGATGGCGCGGAGGCCGGTACGATGACGGCCGTGATGGCGGCGTTGGCCCGCACCGGCGCTTCGATCACGCGCGTGGACGGCGGTCTTCGCGTCGTCCGCGACGCCAATCGCCTGGAACCGATTACGCTCGAGACCAGTCCCTATCCGGGCTTCCCGACCGACATGCAGGCGCAATTCATGGCGCTCATGTGCGAAGCCGAAGGCGAGTCCGCGATCACCGAGACGATCTTCGAGAACCGCTTCATGCACGTGCCCGAGTTGATGCGCATGGGCGCGGACATCGAGCTGCAGGGCTCGAAGGCGATCATCCGAGGGCCGGCGCGGCTCCGCGGCGCGCCTGTCATGGCAACCGACCTGCGTGCCTCGGTGTCGCTCGTCATCGCCGGCCTCGTGGCGGAAGGCGAGACGACCGTCAACCGTGTCTACCACCTCGATCGCGGCTATGAACGCCTGGTCGAGAAACTGGCGGCCTGCGGCGCCGAGATCGAACGACTGGCGTCGTGATGAAGACACCTGATCAGCGCCTTCGTTTGCTCGCCGAGGACACCGAAGATCTGACCGTCCTTTCGACGATCCTGCAGGACGCGGTGGTCGCGGTGGGAGACCTGGCCTACGAACGACGTGCCCGCCGATTCGTCGCGGTGTTCAGTCGCTACCGCTGGGAACGCGGAGAGCGCCAACGGGTGCGGGCCGGATTGACCCTGCGCGGGGTGCTCGCGGCGCAATTGCGCGGGATCGACCGGCGGCGGCCGGCGGACGCCCTGGAACTCCTGGCGATCCGATCGACCGACGCGGCCGGCGGGGATGCGGCGATCCTGCTCGAATTTGCCGGCGGCAGTTCTATTCGCCTGACGGTCGAATGTATCGACGCCGAGTTGCGCGACCTGGGCGAGCCCTGGGGCGCCGCCCATCATCCCCGCCACGCGTTGGATTAGGGGGAGGCCCTTGTTCCCGCGGGCGCCTTCCCCTAGGAATGCGCGCCAAACGGGAGCCTGTGGATTACCGTGGACCGCCAGCAGACCATCGTTTTCGCCGTTCCCAAGGGACGCATCCTTGGCCAGGCCTTGCCGCTTCTGGCCGCGGCCGGGATCGTGCCCGAAGCCGCGTTCGGCGACGAAGACGCCCGCCAACTGCGTTTCTCGACCAACGTCCACGGGCTCGACCTCGTGCGGGTGCGAAGCTTCGACGTCGTCACGTTTGTCGCCTTCGGCGCGGCCGACCTCGGGATCGCGGGCAGCGATGATCTCCTCGAGTTCGAGTCCCCCGAAGTTTACGCGCCGCTCGATCTCGGCATCGGTCGTTGTCGACTGGTTGTGGCCGAACCCGCGGCGATGCTTAGCGAAGACGATCCTGCCCATTGGAGCCACATTCGGGTTGCCACGAAATATCCCGAGTTGACGCGGCGATACTTTGCCGCGCGTGGCGTTCACGCGGAATGCATCAAGCTCAACGGCGCCCTCGAACTGGCACCGAGCCTCGGTCTCTGTCGACGGATCGTCGATCTGGTGGAAACGGGTGCGACGTTGAAGGCGAACGGGCTCGTCGAAGTCGAAACGATCGCCGAGGTGTCGTCGCGTCTCGTCGTCAATCGGGCCGCTCTCAAGACCCGTCCCGACGAGATCGGGCGGTGGATCAAACGTTTCGCTGAGGTGGTGGGTCGTGGTTCGGCTTGACGCCAGCGCCCCGGGATTCGCCCGTGCCTTCGCAGCGCTGCTCGATCGCAAGGGCGAGCAGGCGGTGGGCGTCGATGCGCGAGTCGCTGAGATCATCGCCGACGTTCGGGCACGCGGCGATCGGGCGCTCGTCGAACTGACCACGCGCTTCGATCGCATGACGCTGACGCCGGATCGTCTGCGCGTGACCCGCGAAGAAATCGACGAGGCGGTCGCGAACGTCCCGTCCACGTTGGCCGAAGCCTTGGCGACGGCGGCAAACCGCATCAAGGCCTATCACGAACGTCAACGCCCGCGCGATGAACGCTATCGTGACGAACAAGGCGTCGAACTCGGCGTGCGCTGGACGGCGCTGGCCTCGGTGGGGCTCTACGTGCCCGGCGGGCTTGCCGCCTATCCGAGTTCGGTGCTGATGAACGCGATCCCGGCCGCCGTTGCCGGCGTGCCCCGGGTCGCCATGGTCGTGCCGACTCCCGATGGGGTGCTCAACCCGGCCGTGCTGGCGGCCGCGCGGCTGGCGGGCGTCAGCGAGATCTATCGCGTCGGGGGCGCCCAGGCGGTTGCCGCGCTGGCCTATGGCACCGAGAGCATTGCGGCGGTCGACAAGATCGTTGGTCCCGGCAACATTTACGTCGCGGCGGCCAAACGCCAGGTGTTCGGCCACGTCGGCATCGATTCGATCGCTGGGCCGTCGGAAATCCTGGTCGTTGCCGATCGTCGCAATGACCCGCGTTGGATCGCGGCTGATCTCCTGTCGCAGGCGGAACACGACGCTTCGGCGCAGGCCGTCCTGATCACGGATGATGGCGCCTTCGCCGATCAGGTCGCGGAGGCCGTCGCGGCGGAGATTTCGCCATCTTCTCGTGCCGCGATCACCCGCCAGAGTTGGCAGGACCACGGCGCGATCATCGTCGTGAACGACCTCGACCAAGCCGTGACGCTGGTCGACCGCCTGGCGCCCGAGCACCTGGAGCTGGCGGTCGCCGATCCCGAGGCGCTGGCGGCGCGCGTGCGCCATGCCGGCGCGATCTTCCTCGGCCGCTTCACCCCGGAGGCCGTGGGCGACTACGTGGCCGGGCCCAGCCACGTGCTGCCGACGTCGCGGACAGCGCGATTCAGTTCGGGTCTGTCGGTGCTCGATTTCGTCAAGCGGACCTCGATCGTCGCCTGTGATCGGGAGAGCCTGGGTCGCATCGGGCCCGCCGCGGTGACGCTTGCCGGGGCCGAAGGCCTGCCGGCCCACGCGCGCTCGGTGGCGATCCGCCTGTCCGAACGCCGGTGAGCGACCGCATCGTCAAGATCGATCTCGACGAGCGCACGATCGCGCGGCGCAGTCCCGACATCGAACGGGAACGCGCGGTGGCGATCTACGATCTGCTCGAGGCGAACCGCTTCGCCCTCATCGATCGCGGCGGGGGTGGCCCGTATCACCTGAAGCTGAGCATCGAGCAGAACCGGCTGCTGCTCGACGTGCGCTCCACGGCCGACGAGCCGATGATCGTGTTCGGTCTCTCGCTCTCGCCGTTTCGCAAGGTGGTCAAGGACTACTGGGAAATCTGCGAGAGTTATTATGAGGCGATCAAGGTCGCCAACCCCTCGCGCATCGAGGCGCTCGACATGGGCCGGCGCGCCACGCACAACGAAGGATCGGACCTCCTGCAGGGGCGCCTGTCGGGCAAGGTCGATCTCGATCAGGAAACCTCGCGTCGGCTGTTCACGTTGATCTGCGTCCTCCACCTGCGCTGAAGCCGCTCCGTGCCCTCCCTCATTCTTGCGTCCGCCTCGCCCCGCCGACGGGAACTGTTGGGTCTGATCGGTCTGGTGCCCAAGGCGATCGTCGCGGCCGATGTCGACGAGACGCCCGCCAAGGGGGAACACCCGGCGGCCTATACGGCGCGGGTCGCGTTGGCCAAGGCCGTGGCCGTCGCCGCTGCCCACCCCGAAGACGTCGTGCTCGCGGCCGACACCGTAGTCGCGCGGGGGCGCCGGATCCTGCCCAAAGCCGACGACGAGGCGACGGCCAGGCGGTGCCTTGCGTTGTTGTCCGGGGCGCGGCACCGCGTGCACACCGCCCTCGTCGTGATTCCGCCGGGCGCTCCGCCGCGGCGTCGTTTGGTGACCACGCGGGTGGCGTTCAAGCGGCTGAGCGATCGCGACGTGAGCCGCTACCTCGCCTCGGGCGAGTGGCGGGGCAAGGCCGGCGGCTATGCGATCCAGGGCCTGGCCGGGGCCTTCGTGCGTGATTTGCGCGGGTCCTACGCGGCGGTCGTCGGCTTGCCCTTGTTTGAGACCTGGCAACTCCTCGACGGGCTCGACGTGCCCTGGCAAGCTCCCAACCCGGAGCCATGACCGAAGAAGTGTTGATCAACGTCGGCCTGGGCGAAACACGCATCGCCGTGATGCGCGGCGGGCGGCTGATCGACTATTTCGTCGAACGGCCGCGTCGCCAGAGCCCGATGGGAAGCATCTATCTCGGGCGCGTCGAGCGGGTGGTCTCCGGCATGGAGGCGGCTTTCGTCGATATCGGCCTCGATCGCTCCGGATTCCTCGCGGCATGGGACGCGCGCCCGCCGGGCTTGACCAACGAGGGCGAGCGTCGTCAGGCGCCGCCGATCACCAGTCTCGTGCACGAGGGCCAGGCGGTGATCGTTCAAGCGACCAAAGAGCCGACGGGCGACAAGGGGGCGCGGCTTTCCACGCACGTCTCGATCGCGGGACGCTATGTCGTTTTCGTCCCGGGCGGTCGCGGCGCGGCGTTGTCGCGGCGGATCACCGAACAGTCGGAGCGTGATCGGCTGTTTGCCATCGCCGAACCGGCGCTGGCCGACGGCGGCGGCCTGATCGTACGCACGGCCGCCGCCGGAACCGCGGCGGCCGATCTGCTGGCCGATATCGCCAGCTTGCGAACGGCGTGGACGGAGATCCTGGCTCGCGCCGAAACCGCTCAGCCGCCGACCTGCCTCCACGAGGAGTTGGCGCCGGTCGAGCGTGCGATCCGCGATCTGGTCCGGACCGAGACGAAGCGACTCGTGGTCGACCATGGCGACGCGGTGTCGATCGCGCGGGGCTATGCGGCGAGCCGCGTCGCCGGACTCAGCATCGAACACCATCGTGGCGACGTCTTTGCCGACCATGCCGTCGAGGAGGAGCTGGAGCAGGCCCTCGCCACGAGGGTCGCGCTACCGTCCGGCGGCTCGATCACCATCGAAGCGACGGAGGCCCTGACGGCGATCGACGTCAACTCTGGTCGTTACGTGAAGGGGGCTGATCCGACCGCCACCGGGCTCGCCACCAACCTCGAGGCGGCGCAGGAGATCGCGCGTCAGATTCGCCTGCGCAACGTCGGCGGCATCATCGTCATCGATTTCATCCACGTCGCCGCCGGGGACGGGCCGAAGGTGGTCGAGGCGCTCAAGGTGGCGACGGCCGGCGACCGTGCTCCGATCCGCATCGGCGCGATGTCCGAGTTCGGCCTCGTCGAGATGACACGCAAGCGGACGCGCGAGTCGCTGGAGCGGATCGTCACCGACGAGTGTCCCTGGTGCGAGGGCCGGCGGCGCTTGCCGTCGGTCGAGTCGGTCGCCTACGAGGCGCTGCGCCGGACGGAGCGGGCGACCCACGGGCCGTCCGCCCGTGGACGATTTGTCGTCGTGCGCGTCGCTCCCGAGGTGGCCGAGTTCCTGGTGGAGGAGGAGGCCGAGTTGTTGCGCGCCTTGGAGCGTCGCATCGGCTGCTCAGTCGAGGTCGAGCCCGACGGCGACTTCGCCCGCGACGAGGTGGAGATCGTCCATGACTGAGGGAACGGCGCGGCCATGTCCGATCTGCCGCAAGCCGGCCGCGCTTGAGCATCAGCCGTTCTGCTCGCTCCGCTGCGCCAACTTGGACTTGGGCCGTTGGTTGGGCGGGCACTACGCCATTCCGGCGGTGGAGCCCCCGGACGACCTCGCCGCCAACGATGACGATGCGTCGGGACCCGAGGATCCGCGCCGCTAGCGCTGGCTGGACAGTCCCGGGCCCGCTTTGTATAAGCCCCTCGGCCGGCCTCGCCGGTTCCAACGGGCCCAGGTAGCTCAGTTGGTAGAGCAACGGACTGAAAATCCGTGTGTCGCTGGTTCGATTCCGGCCCTGGGCACCATTTCTTTCCTCTGGCCGATCTCGGACCGAGCCCTGAGGGGCCAAGGAGTGGACCATGGCGAAGCGCACGGCCAAACAAAT
>VGES01000090.1 GCA_016869765.1 Alphaproteobacteria bacterium | reverse complement strand
CGGCGATGAAGTTCCTCGATCAGGCCAAGGTCTACATCCGGAGCGGTGACGGTGGCGCCGGCTCGGTGAGCTTTCGCCGCGAGAAGTTCATCGAGTTCGGCGGCCCCGACGGCGGTGACGGCGGACGCGGCGGCAGCGTCTACGCCGAGGCGGTCGAGGGTCTCAACACGCTGATCGACTATCGTTACCAGCAGCATTTCAAGGCCAAGCCCGGCGGCCACGGCATGGGCAAGGACCGGAGCGGTGCGGCTGGAACCGACGCGATCCTGCGCGTGCCTGTGGGAACGCAGATCTATGACGAGGACGGCGAGACCCTGATCGCCGACCTGACCCACGCCGGTCAACGCGTGCTGCTCGCGGCCGGCGGCGACGGCGGGCGCGGCAACACGCGCTTCAAATCCTCGACCAATCGCGCCCCGCGCCGCGCCGATCCGGGTTTTCCCGGGTTCGAGCGTTGGCTGTGGCTGCGCCTCAAACTGATCGCCGACGCCGGCATCGTCGGCTTACCCAACGCGGGAAAATCGACGTTCCTGGCGGCGGTGAGCAAGGCGCGACCCAAGATCGCCGATTATCCGTTCACGACGCTCGTGCCGCACCTCGGGGTCGTCCGCTGGCGCGAAGAGGAGTTCGTGCTGGCCGATATTCCCGGCCTGATCGAAGGCGCCCACGAGGGCCAGGGCCTGGGCGATCGTTTCCTCGGTCATATCGAACGCTGCGGCGTGCTGCTGCATCTGGTCGACGGCACCCAGGAGGACGTTGCGGGCGCCTATCGCACGGTCCGCCACGAACTCGTCGCGTACGGCGCCGCCCTCGAAGGCAAGCCCGAGATCGTGGCGCTCAACAAGATCGATGCGTTGACGCCCGAGGAACTTCAGGAACGCAAGAAGGCGCTTGCGCGCGAATCGGGCCAACGGGTGTTCGGCCTTTCGGCCGCAAGCGGTGAAGGGCGCGAGGCCGTCCTCGATGCCTTGCAACGACGCGTCGCCGAATGGCGGGCGGACGACGAGCCCCGGGTCGACGCATGACCGCCTCGATCGCCACGGCCAAGCGGCTCGTGATCAAAGTGGGCTCGGCGTTGCTGGTCGACCCCAAGACCGGATTCCTGCACCAGTCCTGGCTCAGGAGCCTGGCCGAGGACGTCGCGGTCGCCCGTGGCCGCGGCCAGGAGGTGACGATCGTCTCCTCGGGTGCGATCGCGCTCGGTCGGCGTCACTTGGGGTTACGCGCCGGCGTCCTGAAGCTCGAAGAAAGCCAGGCCGCCGCCGCTGCGGGTCAGATCCGCCTCGCCCATGCCTATCAAGAGGTGCTCGCCGGCTTCGATATCGGCGTTGCCCAAGTGCTGCTCACCCTGGAAGACACCGAGCAGCGCCGGCTGTACTTGAACGCGCGCAACACCATCAACACGCTCTTGCGGTTGGGCGTCGTGCCGGTGATCAACGAGAACGACACGGTGGCCACGGCCGAAATCCGCTTCGGCGACAACGATCGCCTGTCGGCGCGGGTCGCGCAGATGATCAGCGCCGACTGCCTGGTGCTCTTGTCCGATGTCGACGGGCTGTATTCCGCGGACCCGACGATCGACCCCAATGCCCGGTTCATTCCGGAGGTGACCCGCATCACGCCCGAGATCGAAGCGATGGGGGGCGGGGCCCGCACCGGGGTCGGCTCGGGCGGCATGGTAACCAAGCTGCTCGCTGCCAAGATCGCCATGGCCGCCGGTTGTCGCATGGTGATCGCCCGCGGCGCAGTCGACCGGCCGCTGGCTGCCATCGCAGCCGGGGCGCGGACGACCTGGTTCCTGCCCGAAGGAACGCCGCTGACCGCGCGCAAGCAATGGATCGCGGGCTCGCTCAAGCCCAGCGGCGCGATCACCGTCGATGCCGGCGCGGCGCGTGCCCTGCGTGGCGGCAAGAGCCTGTTGCCCGCCGGCGTCACGGCCGTCGAAGGCGCGTTTCAACGCGGTGACGCGGTCGTCGTGCGTGGTCCGGACGGCGGCGAAATCGGCCGCGGCCTGATCGCCTATTCGAGCGAGGACGCACGGCTCATCGCCGGCCACAAGAGTGATGAAATCGAGCAACTGCTCGGATACCGTGGTCGCGACGAAATCGTCCACCGCGACGATCTGGCCCTGAGCGACGGCGAAACGCGATGACGACCACGCTCCTGCGCAAAGACCCGAACGACGTCGAAGCCCTCGTCCACGACATGGGGCGACGCGCCAAGGCAACGGCGCGCGCCCTCGCCATGGCCAGCGGCGAAACGCGGAATCGGGCGCTCCGCACCGCCGCCGCCGCGATCCGCGCCGAGCGCGCGACCATTGCCGCCGCCAACGCGCAAGACCTGGCCGAGGCCGACGCGACCAGGTTTTCGCCGGCCCTCCGCGATCGTCTCGCGCTCGACGAGAAGCGCATCGCAGGCATGGCGGCCGGTCTCGAAGCCGTCGCCGACCAGCCCGATCCCGTGGGCGAGGTAATCGGCGACTGGACGCGGCCGAACGGCCTACGGATCACCCGCGTGCGCGTGCCGATCGGCGTACTCGGGATCATCTATGAGTCGCGCCCCAACGTGACGGCCGATGCCGGCGCGCTGTGCATGAAATCCGGGAACGCCGCGATCCTCCGCGGCGGCTCCGAAAGCCTGCACTCGTCTGCCGCGATCGTCGCCTGCCTGCACCGCGGGCTGACCGCGGCCAACCTTCCGAGCGATGCCATTCAGCTGGTGCCGACCCGCGATCGCGCTGCCGTCGGCGCGATGCTCCGGCTCAAGGAGTTCATCTCGATTATCGTTCCGCGCGGCGGGCGGTCGCTGATCGAACGCGTGCAGAACGAGAGTCGAATCCCGGTGATCGCGCACCTCGACGGCAACTGCCACGTCTACGTCCACCGCAGCGCCGATCTCGCCGTCGCGCGCAAGGTCGTGCTCAACGCCAAGATGCGCCGTGTCTCTATCTGTGGCGCGGCCGAGTCGCTCGTTGTCGATCGCGCCGTCGCCGCGAGCCACCTCACGCCGATCATCGACGATCTGATCAAGGCGGGTTGCGAGGTGCGCGGCGATGCGGCCGCACAGGGGCTCGACTCGCGCGTCAAGCCGGCGAGTGAGGCGGATTGGTCGACCGAATACCTGGACGCCATCATTTCCGTGCGGATCGTCGAGGACCTCGACGCGGCCATTGCCCATATCGAGCACTATGGCTCGCACCACACCGACAGCATCATCGCCACCGACACCGGCGCCGCTACCAGATTCCTGCGTGAGGTCGACAGCGCCATCGTCTTGCACAACGCCTCGACACAATTTGCCGACGGCGCCGAGTTCGGCATGGGAGCGGAAATCGGTATCTCGACCGATCGCCTGCACGCCCGAGGCCCCGTCGGGGCGCGTGAGCTGACCACTTACAAGTACGTCGTCTACGGCTCCGGCCAGGTTCGCCCCTGAACCGCCGTTTCGTGAAAATCCCCGAGCGTTCCGCGGCGCCGATCAACGCCCCACAACCACGGCGGCGGATTGGACTGTTGGGCGGATCGTTCAATCCTGCGCATCAGGGCCATCGCAAGCTGTCCGTACTCGCCCTGAAACGGCTGCGGCTCGATCAGGTCTGGTGGCTGGTGTCGCCGCAGAACCCGTTGAAGTCGTCGTTCGGCATGGCGCCACTGGCCGAGCGCCTGCGGGCGGCGCGAAAGCTGGCAACGCATCCGCGCATTCGGGTGACCGATCTCGAACGCCGCCTCGGCACGCGCTACACCGTCGATACGCTCTCCGCCCTGCGCCGACGGTGCCGCGACCAGCGGTTCGTGTGGTTGATGGGCGCAGACAACTTGGTGCAGCTGCGGCACTGGTACCGCTGGACCCGGATCTTCGCGCTCGCGTCCGTCGCGGTGTTCGACCGACCTGGAGAGACCTGGCGGGCGCTCGCCTCGCTGCCGGCGCGACGATTCCGTCACCGCCGGGTCGCCGCCGCTCGGAGCGGGTCGTTGGCCAGCCGCCGGCTTCCGGCCTGGACGCTGCTTCATGGGGTCAACGATCCGACCTCCGCCACCGCCTTGCGTGCGCGCCAGCACGCCCGCTAGGATCAAGACGTAGTAGCAACGGAGGGTGGCTCATCCCAACCCGTAGAACCAAGGGACGCGCCGGGCGAAAACCCAAGCGTCCACCCTTGCTGGACCTGATCAATACCTCCCTGGACGACGACCAGGCCATCGAACCGGTCGTCATCGACCTCGCTGCAAAATCTTCCATCGCCGATGCCATGGTCGTCGCCACTGGGCGTTCGGAACGCCATGTCAAATCGATGGCCGACCACCTGGTGGAGCGCCTCGGCAAAGCGGGGTGGCGCACCAAGGTGGAAGGACAGGGAAAAGGCGAGTGGGTGCTGGTCGACGCCGGAGATGTCGTCGTCCATCTGTTCAAGCCCGACACGCGCACCTTTTACAACTTGGAGAAAATGTGGGCGGCGGACTTCGAGGACACCAAGCCGACGCGTGCGCGCGCCGTCCGCTGACGGACCATGGAGATCCTCATCGTCGCGGTTGGCCGCCTGAAGCGCGGCGCGCTCGCCGAGCTCGTGGCCGAATACGCCAAACGCCTCCCTTGGACGCTCCGCATCAAGGAGATCGAACCAGCCGCCGCCCGGCGCGCCGACGAATTGATCCGGCGCGAGAGCGACGCCCTGCGCGCAGCGTTGCCGGGCAAGGGCCGCGTGGTTGTGCTCGATTCGACGGGCCAGTCGCTCGACAGCGAGCGCTTCGCCGTGCAGTTGCGGCAGTGGCAGGACAGCGGCGTTCCGACCGTGAGCTTCGTCATCGGCGGCGCCGAAGGGCTCGATCGCGCCCTCGTGCGCGAGGCCGACCTGGTGCTCGCCTTTGGCGCCATGACCTGGCCGCACCTCATGGTGCGCGCGATGCTGGCCGAACAGCTGTTCCGCGCCGCAAGCCAGATGGCCGGCCATCCCTACCACCGCGGGCAGCGAGGTTAACCATCTGGCTCCGCGGCGCTTTTCGAGGCGAGCCCGGTCCGCCCCGCGACGCCAAACCATGATATAGAGACCGCAACATGTCCCGTCCCCGACCCGTGGTGCTCTGCATCCTCGATGGCTGGGGTCATCGCGACGAACGCGACCAAAACGCCGTCGCGCTGGCTCGTACCCCGGTGTTCGACCGCCTGTGGACCACGTGTCCGCACGGCCTGCTCAAGACCTCGGCGCTCGAGGTCGGGCTGCCTGAGGGGCAGATGGGCAACTCGGAAGTCGGGCACACCAACCTCGGCGCCGGCCGCGTCGTGATGCAGGACCTACCGAGGATCGACCAAGCGATCGCCGACGGCAGCCTCGCGACCAACCCCAGCCTCCGGGCGTTCGCCGAACGGCTGCGGGCCCGCGGCGGCCGCTGCCACGTGATGGGTTTGGTCTCGCCGGGCGGCGTCCACTCCCATCAGGATCACATCGCGGGCTTGGCCAGGATCCTCGCATCCGCCGGAGTTCCCGTCGTGATTCACGCCTTTCTCGATGGTCGCGACACGCCGCCATCGAGCGCCGGCGAGTTCGTCGCCCGCCTCGTTCGCGATACCGCGGGCATGGCGACGATCGCCACGGTCAGTGGGCGCTACTACGCGATGGATCGCGACAGGCGCTGGGAACGGGTCGCAAAAGCCTATGACGCGATCGTCAGCGGCGCCGGGCCGATGGCCGCATCCGCCGACCAGGCCATCGCGGCGGCCTATGCCTCCGGCACGACCGATGAGTTCGTCCTGCCAACCGTCGTTGCCGGATATGACGGACTCCGACCGAACGACGGCCTCGTCATGGCGAACTTCCGCGCCGACCGGGCACGTCAACTGCTGTCGGCCCTGCTCGATCCGGCGTTCAACGGCTTTGCTCGCACCAAGGTCGTCGCCGGAACAACCGCCCTCGGCCTGACATCGTATTCGGCGGCCCACGACAAGCTCCTGGAGGTGCTGTTCCCGCCGGTCGCGCTCGGCTCGACGTTGGGCGAGATCGTGGCGAAGTCGGGCCTGACGCAGCTCCGCATCGCCGAAACCGAGAAGTACGCCCACGTCACGTTCTTCTTCAATGGCGGCGAGGAGCGCGTGTTCGAGGGCGAACAGCGCATTTTGATCCCGTCGCCCAAGGTCGCCACCTATGACCTGCAACCCGAAATGGCCGCGGCCGAGGTCACTGACAAGCTGGTGGCCGCCATCGACGCGCGCCAGTTCGACCTCATCGTCTGCAACTTCGCCAACACCGACATGGTCGGCCACACCGGCAAACTCGATGCGGCGATCAAGGCGGTGGAGGCGGTCGATGCCTGCCTCGGCCGGATCGAACGTGCCGTGGTCGCCAACGGCGGTGTGCTGCTGATCACCGCCGACCACGGCAACGCCGAACGAATGATCGATGAGAACGGCGAGCCGCACACGCAGCACACGCTCGACGATGTCCCGTTCATCATCGTCAATGGAGCGCCGGGGACCGCTGTCGATCACGGTCGCTTGGCGGACGTCGCTCCGACCATTCTTGCGATCATGGGGCTGCCGCAACCCGCGGTCATGACCGGCCGAAATCTGATTCGTGGCGCGAACGTGCGTCGCCGAGAGAGCATCGCTGCCCGTGCCGGGTCCTAAGCGGTTCCTCGTAACGGTGTTGCTGGCCGGCGCCCTGGCCGCCGGCTGGGCCCCGCTTCTCGCCCAAAGCGACCCGCAAACGCGACTCCGCGACGTCGAGCGCGCGATCGACGAAGGCCGCAGCCGCACCGAGCGCCTCGATCGTGAAGCCGAGCAGATCAACCGCGAACTCGAGCAACTGCAACGCGCCAGCGTCGAGAGCGCCGCACGCGCCCAAATGCAGGAAGACGTCGTCACCGACAGCGAAACCAGGCTCAACGCGTTTCGGGTCGAAGAGCGCCAGAAGCTCGAGACGCTGAACCGCCGCCGCCAGACCATCGATACGATCCTCGCCGCCTTGCAACGTGCGAGCCGTCTCCCCCCGGAGGCGACCATGGTATCGCCCGACTCGGCGGTCGAGTCGGTTCGGGCGTCTCTTCTGTTGTCGGCGGTCATTCCCGAACTCGTGGCGCAAAGCGATGCGCTGAAAGCGGAATTGTCGGCCCTGCGCCGGATCCGGAGCGAAATCGGAACGCGACGCACGGGCCTTGCCAACGCGCAGCAACGCCTAGAACGCGAACAACAGGCAATGCAACAACTGATCGACCGGAAGGCAGCGCTGCGCAACCGAGTCCTGGCGGAGGGTGAGGAAGAACGTCGCCAGATCGCTGCGCTCTCGACGACCGCCGTTGACCTGCGGAATCTGATCGACCGCCTGGAGGATCGCGACCGCCGTCGCAGCGTCGCCGCACTACCGCCACCACCCCGCGCCGCCGGGCCGGCCGGAGCGTTTTCGCGCGCCCGGGGCACCCTACCCCTGCCCGCGCGGGGGCGGATTGCCCAGCATTTTGGCGACGAGGGCGAATCGGGCGTATCCGTTAAAGGAATTGTGATCGAAACCCGGGCGACGGCCCAAGTGATTGCGCCGTTCGACGGCCGGGTGGCCTTTGCCGGACCCTATCGCCGCTACGGCCTACTCTTGATCATCGCTCACGGCGAGGGATATCATTCTTTGCTTGCCGGATTGGGCAGCATCGATGTGACCGTCGGCCAGTGGGTACTCGCCGGCGAACCCGTCGGTCGGATGGGTCAGGCGGACGGACAACCGCCTGAGCTCTATGTAGAAATCCGCCGTAATGGCGAGCCGATCAATCCGCAACAGTGGATCACCGCGACAGACGCAAGGGTCAGTGGATGATGCGTAACGCATTTGCCGTCTTTGGACTTTCCTTCCTGATCATCGGCACGACGCTGCCGACCCAGGCGCAAAACAGTTCCGAAACCTATCGACAGTTGAACCTGTTCGGCGACGTGTTCGAGCGGGTTCGGCAAGACTACGTCGAACAGGTCGAGGACTCGAAACTGATCGAAGCCGCGATCAACGGCATGTTGTCGGCACTCGATCCGCACTCCGGATATCTCAACGCCAAGAGCTTCCAGGAGATGCAGGTCCAGACTCGCGGTGAATTCGGGGGCCTCGGTATCGAAGTCACGACCGAAAACGGCTTCGTCAAGGTGATCTCGCCGATCGAAGGCACCCCGGCCTACCGCGCGGGAATCCTCACCGGCGACTTCATCACCCACATCTCGGGCGAGTCGACCCAGGGCTTGACGCTCAATCAAGCGGTCGAACGCATGCGCGGGCCGGTCAACACCGATATCAAGTTGACGATCGCCCGTCCGGGCGTGGAGCGGCCCTTCGACGTCACACTGACGCGCGAGGTCATTCGCATCGCGTCGGTGCGTGCGCGCGCCGAGGGCGATGTGGCCTACGTGAGGATCAACTCGTTCAGCGAGCAAACGTCCAGCGGGTTAGCGTCCGAGATCGAGAAGCTCAAGAACCAGATCGGTAAGGAGATCGCCGGTGTGGTGCTCGACCTCCGGGGCAATCCCGGTGGTTTGCTCGATCAAGCCGTACGGGTCTCGGACGCCTTCCTCGATCAAGGGGAGATCGTGTCCACCCGTGGGCGGCGCAACGGCGACTCCCAGCGCTTCAACGCACGCGACGGTGATGTCGCCAAGGGTCTGCCGATGGTCGTGCTGATCAACGGCGGCTCTGCTTCGGCCTCCGAAATCGTGGCTGGCGCGCTGCAGGACCACGGCCGCGCCGTGATCATGGGCACGCAGTCCTTCGGCAAGGGCTCAGTGCAGACGATTATTCCGATCACCGGCCAGGGCGCCCTGCGGCTCACGACCTCGCTCTACTACACCCCCTCGGGCCGTTCGATTCAGGCCAAAGGCATCAGTCCCGACATCGTCGTCGAGCCACGTCCGGTGGCTGGGGTCCAGGCCGGGCCACAGCGCAGCGAGGCCACTTTGCGCAACCACATCGAAGTGGGCCCGGATGGTCAGCGCCGACTGTCGCCGGCGCAGCCCGCGGATGATCAAGCGAACCGGCCGCCGGCGTCCCAGCCTGCGCCCACCACCCCGGCGGAAGGAGCGCAGCCGAAGGCGGAGGGCGCCCCGCCAGAGGATCCGCAGTTGGCACGGGCCCTCGATCTGCTGCGCGGCCTCAAGCTGATCGCCAAGAAGAACTCGGCGAACTAGCGGCGGGGAGCGGAGCGCGTGGCGCGCAAACCAGCCGCACCCGAAGAGTCCGCAAAAAAAGCGCCACCGCCCGAGGACGACGACGATCTCCTCCCGGACGCGGCGGACGATGCTGCCGACGCCAAGGAACTCGAAGCCAGGCGGTCGCCGGCGGATGACGATGACGAGCCACCACGGCAACGTCGTTCCCCTGCCGATGATGATGACGTCGACGACGAGCCATCGCTTCGGCCCCGGTCACCGGCCGATGATGATGGCGACGACGGAACATCGGCCTTCGAAGAGGATATTCCGGACGACCTCGATGCGGAGTTGGACGAACCTCCGCCCGAGGAAGCTCCACGGGGGCGTTCTCGTTGGCTTTCGCCGGTTGCGCTGGCCGCCTATGGACTGACGGGACTACTCGTCATCGGCGGCGTCGCGCTGCAACTCACCTATCGCGAGGAGGACACCAGCAGCGACGTCGCCGCCGTGCGGGTGGCCATTGCCCCTCGACCCGCACCGCCGGCCGCGGCCCCTCCGCCCGCTGCACCGGCCCCGCCGAGCGAACCGGCCCCGCCTGCGGCCGCCGCCCCGCCTCCG
>VGES01000089.1 GCA_016869765.1 Alphaproteobacteria bacterium | reverse complement strand
GCGCGGCCAAGCCGGCGTCGATGCCGCTGGTGTCCTGGACGTGTTCCATCGGCGTTTTGAAGACGGCGTACGGCATCGGTGAGGGCTCCCGGTAAGGCGTGCGGCACGGCGGCGGCACGGCGGTGTTGGTGGGGAGGGGACGCTAGCAAAGGCGCGCGAACGCGAAAAGGGTCCGTACCATCGCGGGCAGCCGCGCGCACGATCGCGCGAGGGGGTCCCGACGCCAGGGCGGAGGGATGAGCGCCGATCCCGCGGCCGTCCGCGTCGGTCCTCGCGGCCTCGACCGGTTCGACCGGCGAGAGCGCTTCGCGGGCGTGGTCCCCGACCGGGGCGCGCGCCGAGGACTGACGAGCCGCAACGCGAACGATAGGATGAAACGTCGCGGTGAGGGCAGGCGGGGAGATGACCGGCACCAACACGCAGGCGCGGAAGCTTGACCTCCTTCGCGGCGTTTTCGGCTTTGGCACGTTCCGCCCCGGCCAGGAAGCGATCGTCGACGCGATCCTCGCCGGGCGCCCGGCGCTGGCGGTGATGCCGACCGGGTCGGGCAAGTCGCTCTGCTATCAGCTGCCCGCACTCGTGTTCGACGGACTGACCGTCGTCGTCTCGCCGCTGATCGCGCTCATGCAAGACCAGATTTCCGCCCTCAAGCTCGCCGGGGTCGAGGCGGAGACGATCAACTCGTCGCGCCCGCGGCCCGACAATGTCGCCGCCTGGCACCGCGTCGCCGCCGGGACGACCCGGCTGCTCTACCTCTCGCCCGAGCGGCTGATGACCGAACGGATGCTGGCGGCGATCGGCCGGCTGCCGCTCAAGCTCGTGGTCGTCGATGAAGCGCACTGCATTTCGCAGTGGGGGCCGGGGTTCCGGCCCGAATACGCCGCGCTCGCCCGGCTCAAGGAGTCGTTCCCCGGCGTCCCGATCGCCGCCTTCACCGCGACCGCCGACGCGATCACCCGCCAGGACATCGCGGCCAAGCTGTTCGCCGGCGGCGCCCGCACCTTCGTCGCCGGGTTCGATCGACCCAATATCCACCTCGCCGTCGACATGAAGCGCGACGGACGCCAGCAGCTGCTCGATTTCCTCGCACCCCACGCCGGCCGGAGCGGCATCGTCTACTGCTTGTCGCGCGCCAAGACCGAGGCGACCGCGGCCACGCTGGCGGGCCGCGGCTTCCAGGCGCTCCCCTACCATGCCGGCATGGAGGCGGCGGCGCGGAGCAGGAACCAGGACCGGTTTCTGGCCGAGCCGGGCGTCGTCATGGTCGCGACCATCGCCTTCGGCATGGGGATCGACAAGCCGGATCTCCGCTTCGTGTTCCACACCGACATTCCGGGCAGCATCGAGGCCTATTACCAGGAGATCGGGCGCGCCGGCCGCGACGGCGCGCCGGCCGAGGCCCGCATGCTCTACGGCCTCGACGACATCCGCGTCAGGCGGCAGTTCATCGACCGCGAGGACAGCGACGACGAGCGCAAGCGCCGCGAGCACCAGCGGCTCGACGCGCTGATCGGCTATTGCGAGGCGCCCGAATGCCGGCGCCGGACGCTGCTCGCCTACTTCGGCGAGCGGATCGAGCCGTGCGGCAACTGCGACGTCTGCAACGACCCGATCCCCTTGGCCGACGGCACCCACGAAGGCCGGATGGCGCTCTCGGCGGTGGTGCGGACCGGCGAGCGCTTCGGCACCGCCCACGTCATCGACGTGCTCGCCGGTACCGCCACCGCGAGAGTCGCGCGCCTCGGCCACGACCGCCTGCCGACGTTCGGGATCGGCGCCGCGCGCGAGCCCAACGAGTGGCGGTCGATCGTCCGCCAACTGGTCGCGGCCGGCTTTCTCCGGCTCGACATCGCCGGCTATGGCGGCCTCAAAGCGACCGAAAGCGGACGCGCGCTCCTGCGCAGCGAGAAAGAGTTCCGCTATCGCCCGGATGCCGCCCGCAGCCGCCCGCGCGCGAAGAAGCGCGGCCGCGCCAAGCCCGCGGCGCTGGCTTCGACGGACGCCGAGGCACCGCTGCTCGCCGCGCTCAAGACGCTCCGCCTCGCGCTCGCGCGCGAGCGCGGCGTCCCGGCATACGCGGTCTTCTCCGACCGCTCGCTCGCCGACATGGCGGCGCGCCGGCCGCGCACGCGGGATGAGTTCGCCGCCGTGCACGGCGTCGGCCAAGCCAAGCTCGACCGGTTCGCGGCACCGTTTCTCGCCGCGATCGCCGCGGCCGCTGACGGTTCGACGTAGCGCACCGGCGGCAGCCGCCGGCGGCGGCTCGACGGGATGGCCATCGGTGAGAGCGGGTCTGGAAACTTGCGCTTGGTGCCCCTGGCCGGACTCGAACCAGCACGGTGTTACCACCAACAGATTTTGAGTCTGCCGCGTCTACCAATTCCGCCACAGGGGCTCGCTTCGGTCGGTAGGGCGCGCATCATATCCGAGGTTGGTTGCGGGTCAAACGCGCCGCTCGCGCAAAAAGCCCTATTGCGTCGGGGCGCTTTGGTAGCCAGTGCAGCCGGTGAGGCGGGTCGTCGTCCGGGTCGACTTGATCGGAGTCGATTTCTCCTCACCACGAAGTCAAGGGCATGTCAGAGACCCGCGCAGCCGCCACCCTCACGTCGAGAGGGCCAATCACACGGCCGCAGCCGATCCGCCAAGCCCGCGGTATCGCGGCGGGCGGTAAAGTCGCGTTCGCGCTGCGGCGGGCCAGGTGATCGTCATGCGTGCGGGGTAAGCGGTGGAGCATACCGACCGCGCGATCGTCCGCGTCGACCCCAAGACTCAAGCGGTCAAGAGCTGGCGCTCCCCAAAGACAAGGGCTACGCCAACCTGAACACCGCCGCGTTCGATCGGAACGGCAACCTCTGGATCACCGGCCAGGCCGGCATCGACGGCCGGCTCGATCCCAGGAGCGGCGGGGTCAAGTGTGGGACGCGCCCAAGGGCCGCGGCCCCTGCGGCTTCGTCGCCACCAGCGACGCGATCTGGTACGCCTCGCTCGCGGGCTCGCACATCGCGCGGATCGACATCGCGACCGGCGTGGCGACCGTGGTCGAACCGCCGACCAAGGGCCAGGGCCTAATGCAGCGGCCAGACGTGCAAGCAAGGATCGCAGAGCTTCGCGCTGAGCCGAACGAGCTAACAATGTGACGCTGGACGAGATTGTTGCTAAGCTCCGCGCCGCCTACGACGAGGCGTGGGGCTTAGCAGTACGGCCGGCTGTTCGCGCGGCCGAACTCCTGGGCCAGGCCGCTGTCTTCGACGGCGATCAAGCCACGCCTCCCGAACCGACCGAAGCGGGACTGGAGGCGCGGGCGCGGCGCGACCCGCGGTGATGCCGCTAGGAGTTCGTTTCTTCTACACCAACGCAATAAGTATATGACTCACGATACAGTCCGACTGCCCTACCGGCGCGCACAGCTCCTAGGCCTCGTCTCGGGAGTGGGGCTTTGCATACTGTTCGGGGTGTTGTGGGCGGTTTTTGAGATCGTCGCGATCTGGCTCATCGCTTTTTCTGCGGCGGTACTAATGTGGGCGCTGATGTCGCCTAGAACACTGGTCCCCATACTCCTCGTCTTCGAGTGGATTGGGCGCAAAGCCGGTGTCGCCAACAATTACGTCATTTTGGCTCTCACGTATTTCCTCGTCGTGACGCCTTTCGCCCTCGTGCTAAGGATTTTTCGGCGGGAACCGGCGATGAATGCGCCCGTCGAAGCGGTAGAGTCGTACTTCGTACCGGTGCGCCGGCAAATGAATGCGCAAACCATGCACGATTACTTTTGATTCATAATGTCCGTCTCCCACTCAGCGCATCTCCGCTAGTAACCGCGCCTCAATGATCAACCTGCTGGTACAGCTGGGACGGTATGCCCGAGCGTATAGGAAATATTGGATGATTCCTCTGTGGCTGATGCTCATCATGCTCGGAGGCCTTATCGTACTCATCGAAAAATCCACATTCGCTCCTTTTATTTATGCGATTTTCTGATCTTTTCCGCCGTTGAATGCTTGCTCTCGGCATTTCTGCTTTTTATCACGACAGTGCGGCCGCAATCGTTGGCGACGGCGAAATCATCGCAGCTGTCCAGGAAGAACGGTTCTCCCGACGGAAGGCCGATGCCGGTTTTCCAGTTAACTCCGTAAACTATTGCTTGCGAGCGGCCGACGTGCAGATCGCAGATCTGGACTACGTCGTGTATTACGAGAAGCCACTTCTTACGTTCGACAGGTTGTTGGAAACGTACCTGGCGTTCGCACCCCGGGGATTTCGATCGTTTTTCAGAGCGCTGCCCATTTGGGCAAAGGAAAAGCTGTTCCTTACCCAGCTAATCCGCGACCGACTGAAGGAGCTTTTCCAAGAGGATTTTCCTTCGGAAAAACTGGTCTTCAGTTTTCATCATCACTCTCATGCGGCGAGCGCGTTCTATCCGTCTCCATTTGAGCGGGCCGGAATCCTGGTCCTCGACGGGGTAGGAGAATGGGCGACAACCTCAATCGGCCGCGGTGCGGGGAATTCTATCGAACTGTCGAAGGAAATCCGTTTTCCAAACTCCCTGGGCCTCCTTTATTCGGCTTTTACTTACTACCTCGGCTTTGCGGTCAACGAGGGCGAATATAAGGTCATGGGCCTGGCGCCGTACGGATCGCCGACTTACGTCGATGCAATAATTACCAATCTGATCGACCTCAAACCCGATGGGTCCTTTCGCCTGAATCTCGAGTATTTCGACTATTGTACCAACCTGAAAATGACCACAACCAAATTCGACGCGCTGTTCGGTGGTCCACCTCGCCTGCCAAGCGAACCGCTCACCAGGCGGCACATGGACATAGCGCGATCGATCCAATCCGTCCTTGAGGAGGCCGTTCTGAGACTTGGCAGAACGGTTTATCAGGAAACCAAAGAGAAATCTCTTTGCCTTGCCGGCGGAGTGGCCCTGAATTGCGTAGCAAATGGCAGGTTGTTGCGTGAGGGGCCCTTCGAGGAAATTTGGGTGCAGCCAGCGGCTGGAGACGCGGGTGGAGCGCTCGGCGCTGCTCTGGCAGTTAGTCACGGAGCGGGGGTGCAACGACGCCATCTAGCCAAGTCGCCACGCGATGGCATGCACGGAGCCTTTCTTGGGCCACAGTTCACCGATGCGGAGATTTGCGCCTTCCTGACGCGGGTTGGAGCGGTATACGAGGTGCTCGACGATCAACAAGTCATCGAAAAGACTGTGGATGCTCTGACCGAACAGGAGGTTGTCGGTTGGTTTCAGGGTCGACTTGAATATGGGCCTCGCGCGCTGGGAAATCGTTCCATACTGGCCGATCCCCGCTCACCGCAAATGCAAAGAAAAGTCAATCTGAGCATAAAATACCGTGAAAGCTTCAGACCATTCGCACCGGCAATTCTCGCGGAACATTTGTCCCAGTACTTCGATTTGCCGGCCGACAGCCAATATATGCTGTTGGTCGGACAGATACGTCCCTCGTGGCATGTATCGCCGCCACCTGATGAAACCGATTTAACTGGGCTGATGAAGCTTGGCGTCCGGCGCACGGAATTCCCGGCGATAACGCATGTAGATTACTCTTCGCGGGTTCAAACCGTACACGAGGCAACCAATTCACGATTCCATCGGCTTCTGAAAGCCTTTCATTCGCGGACGGGCTGCCCCATGGTGCTGAATACGAGCTTCAACGTTCGTGATGAACCGATCGTCTGCAGTCCGGAGGACGCTTATCGATGCTTCATGGGAACCGAGATGGGCGTCTTGGTTATGGGCACGGCCATTCTGTACAAGTCTAATCAGTGGCCACTGTCCCACTAATATCTGAACGCATTCTCCGCTGTCTTTGCGTTCCCGGTGAAGCTCGGGATAAACCGCCCGAGGTGACCGATGACGGACATTTCAGATCGTCGTCATCCGGCCGACAGTACCCTGCAAGCGATGGTGTCCCTTCCCTTTGCGCCATGCCGCACGGCGAACGCGACCCCGTCACGTCGCGAGTAAAGGCCTTCTACGAAGACATCACGTTTCCGAACTACGACGGCCTTGAGGGTTTCGGCGACATCGTGCGGAAAGGCGCGGCAAATTCCTTCTCGAGTGCCCTGTTAAATGCCATCGGGTTCAACAAGCTCGTGCTCGAAATTGGCTGCGGCACAGGTCAGCTTTCCCACTATCTTCAGTTAAACAATAACGAAGTCCTTGGTGTCGATCTTTCCGTTTCTAGCCTGTCGCTGGCGATCAAGCACAAACTCGAAAACGACCTGCATCGAAGCAGCTTCGTTCAAATGGACGTGTTCGATCTCGCCATCAAAGATGCGTCGTTCGATGCTGTGGTCTGCAACGGTGTCCTGCACCACACGCCCAATCCGCGCCGCGCATTTACCGAGATCGTTCGTACAGTCAAACCTGGAGGATTGGTTGTCGTTGGCCTGTACAACCGATTCGCGCGCATCCCATTCAAATTGCGCAGCCTGCTGTTCAGGCTTGTGAGGCGTCAACACAAGGACGTGGTTTCCCGAAGGTCGAATGATCCCCGAAAGGTATCGACCTGGATACGCGATCAATACTTCAACCCGCATGAAACCTTACACACTTTGGACGAAGTGCTGCGATGGTTTCGCGAAGAACGAATCGAGTTTGTAAATTGCATACCGGCGGTTATCGGCACCTCGGGCGAGGGCCGAGGTGATCCGTTTGCTCCGAGCGATACTGGCAATCGCTTTTTGCGTCTGGTTTCTCAGTTGGGCTGGATAGGCACGATCGGACGGGAAGGTGGACTATTTGTCGTAGTGGGTCGCAGACGATCTGATGATGCCTCGGCGAAGGCACCGGACATTCGGGGTGCCTCCGAAACGCCCATGGCGGTAGCGCGGACGTCTCGCCAGACAACTACTTCTTGAAATAGGGCGCGAGTGACTCCGCTATCGCGTTTGCAATGACTCTTTGGCCGTATGGGGACGGGTGGCCTCCAAACGGCCTGATGTGAAACCGTGCCAGATCGATGTCCTTGTCCAAGACACGAACGATCAGCATATCGTCCTTGAATCTCTGCGTAACGTGCTCAAGAAACTCTTCAAAATACGCGGGCTCTTTCGCCTGCAGCCTTAGTAAATCCTCCGGGTTGGGAAAGACGACGAAGACCGGGCGGAAGCCATAGTTCTTGGAGAGGTGAACGAACCTTTCAAGCACATAGGTCATCGTGGCGACAGTCCGTTCATCTTTATAGAGATCCTGCCAACGCAGGACGTCGAAAGCGAAGAACTTAACCGCCTCGAATGTTGCAACCATGTAGGGGAAGTCAAACCGCGGCCTTTTTTCGTTTTGGACGTACCACAAGTCATTGAGTTTCGTGGCCTCAACGAGTGTTTGAACCGCGACACCGGTGGGGGGCCAATCTGGTACTGCGTTGACGATCCGCCATGCTCCCCCTGACGCCACGAACATCGGCTTCACGAAGTGGGCTATCTCGGCCGGGATGTACAGTTTCCTAAAAATGTTGACGACGCGCGCGAGACTCTCGCTGGCCATACCGAGAATCACCCATTCTGGTCTTTGCCCCTCTTTCAAATGCCGCTCAAGCCTGAGTATTGCTTGATCCGGCCCATAGCCGCCAACTCCGAAGTTCCGTACTCCAGTGCCGATCGTTTGCGAGAGCAAGTACGTAAACGCTTGATCGTTCCCCACTTCTGCTCCGAAAACGAAAGAATCGCCGTAGGCGTAAACCCGGGTCCCAGGCCGTTGGCCTTCGGCTTCGCGTGCCCCATCATCGCTTACATTCGGGTGGGTCGGATTCGACGTCCAACCGAGGTCACGGTCCGGCATCGTCAGATCGTCTTTCCAGGTCCTGAATTCGGGGCTGGCCAGTGTGGCCGCCAGATCAACCCGTTCATGATAAGGAACTCGTGGCGATCCCCACAGTTCCCAGAAAGCAAAATTCACTCCTTCCAATATCAAGAGGACAAGAAATATAATTATAGATGGCGCGATCCAAGATGCCAGGAAATTAGGTTTTGTTCCTTTATTACGGTAGAGAACCTTTTTATTCGAATTCAAGAACGATCCTCCTGGGTGATTGCGATGACGTGTTTTCTGACGCTCGTGCTTGGTGGTAGTAAGAGTTTGTGAGGCTGATTCTAACTCGGCCTGGTCAACAATCTCATCCATCGTTTCGGGCAGCGCGGATGGCGACGATGAAGGCCGCCATCATGGTTTTCGAGTGCCCGGGTTCGAGCCCATGGAGCGCGCCGAGCAGGACCGCGCTCGGGATGAACAGCCAGCCAATGGCCGCGCTTTGCTGCGCGAGGTCGGCGAACGCGGTCATCGCGTCAATTCCAAAGATGGCGATCTCGGTCGGAACGGCGCCCGAACTCCGGGTCGGCGCGATTCAACATGACCGAGTCGCATACCGCCAGCGGCTTCGTATAACCTCGGCACCCGACCGCCATGAAATTCATCAATTCGATCCTCAGCCACGACGAAAAGGTCGTCCGAGTCGCGGGCTTCCACTGGTTCTACGACGTCATGCTGGGGCTGGTGCTCGCGGTCGCGGCGACGCCGGCGATCGCGCTCACGGCGTGGCGCGTGAGCGAGCCGTGGTACTGGGGCGGCGCCGGCCTGTGGGCGCTGTGGTTCCTGTTCCGGTTCCTCAAGCTGCTCTTGGAGAAGTTCACCACCGAGCGCGCCGTTACCGACCGCCGCGTCATCATCAAGACCGGGATCATCGCCCGCCATTCGAGCGAATTGCCGCTCGAGCGGATCGACGAGGTCTATTTGCGCCAGAGCGTGTTCGGCCGCCTGTTCGGCTACGGCAACGTGCTGGTGAGCGGCATGGGCGGCAACGAGAAGATCGTCTTCGCCGGGATCGACGACCCGGTCGAGTTCCACCGTGCGATCGGCGCCGCCAAGAGCGCGGCGCGTGCGGCCTGAACACGCGCAACAACCCTCCGAGCGGTCCGTCGACCAAGTCGAAGTCGGCGATTCAGCGTTTGACGACCATACCCTGCCCGGTCGAAAGCTCGAGCACGCTGTAGCCGGCTTCCGTCATCCAGGCCTTTAGCGCAGCGTGGAGCTCGCGCTGCTCGAAGCGGCCATAGTCGTCCATCAGCACGAACCCGCCCGGCACGATCCGAGGGAACAAACGATCGAGCGCCGCGGTCTCGGCCGCCGCCGCATTCATGTCGAGGTGGAGAAAGGCGATCCGCGCCGGCGCGCTGTCGAGCGCGGTCGGCACCACGCCCTTGACCACGCGGACGTTGGCGTAGCCGGCGAACCGCGCCACCACCTCACCGTGCCATTCGGGCCTGAGCGCGTAGTACTGATTGATGTCGCGCTCGCTCGGCGACGAATAGGCGGGGTCGAGCCCGGCGAAGGTGTCGTAGAGATAGAGCGTCTTCGGGGCGTTGCCCCAGTCGAGGTAGCGGGTCATCGCCGCCGAATAGAGCCCTTCGAACACGCCGCACTCGACGAAGTCGCCCTCGAGCGCCAGCGCCGAGCGGGCCGCCCAGCAGTAGGTGTGGATCTTCCACACATTGTGGTAGTCGGCTTCCGATCGCGCCGCCGCCGCGAGCGCGGCGACGAAGGCCTGATCGTGGGCGAACGAGTGAATGCGCGAGAGCGTCACCAGATTGTCGCACATCAGGCTGGGTTGCCCGGGGCGCGTGAACGCCGCCTCGACCGCGAGCAGATGGTCGCGGGTCGGTCCGAGCTCGGCGGGCGGCAATCCGTAGAGCGACATCGCGCTGGTCTCCCGGCCTCTAAAAGGCTAGGGAATGCCACGGTTATGGTTAGCAAGAGGTTAGCGAAGGAACGGTGATGCCAGGACGCCTCGAAGGGAAGGTCGCGATCGTTGCCGGCGCCGGCTCGGTCGGCCCAGGCTTCGGCAACGGCAAGGCCGTTGCGGTCCTGTTCGCGCG
>VGES01000088.1 GCA_016869765.1 Alphaproteobacteria bacterium | reverse complement strand
TACAGGAATGCCCAATGCCCCCGCGGATCGATTCACGACGGTACAAGGCCCTACGGACTCTGATCAAAGTCGTTGGATTCGTGCTGGCGGGATGGTCGGGACAGGGGCGGGTTCAACGAGCTCTCTACCGCCTGCTCGGTGGCGCTCCCATAGTTTTGGCTCCGCGCTACGATAAGAAACTGGTCGCGCTCGCTGCTTTAAGCCTGGATCGAGTGTTGAACGGCGCCGATCACAAGCGTTTCGACAAGAACAACTTTTTTCCTCTGTTATTTCGGCATGCGCATCCAGGCACGTGCGTCATCGACGTGGGGGCGGGCATGGGGGATGAGGTCCTGGACCTCAGTCAATTGGTTGGGCCAGACGGCTTCGTTTTGGCCTTTGAGCCGAACCCCAACGCTTTTGCGGCCTTGGGACAGACAGTTGCCGCGAACGACCTACGGAATGTTCGGGCCGTACCGCAGGCCGTGGGCGCCGAGAAGGGGTTTCTTTCCACCCAGGGAAGGATTGCAAGTTGGACGGTCAGAAAGATGACCGACGGCGGCGAAGGTGCGATTCCGGTGACGACGCTCGATGCGGTCTACGCCGAGCACTCAGAACTATTCAAGAGCAAAGGCCTTTCCCTGATAAAGATCGACACCGATGGGTTTGATCTCGACGTTCTGAGAGGAGCGCGTCGCTTGCTCGCCGACTTTCCTGCGGCCAAAGTCGTCGTCGAGTTTCTTCCGTCGATTTCGTACTCCGGATTGCGCGGACGCGAGGTGCTGGACGAACTCGAACGGATGGGCTTCCTGATTAACGCCATCCAGACGGCGGCCGTCCCGCTGACCTCGCCGGAAGCGCGCGAGCAGTTCCTCCGGCTCTTCACGGATGCTCGCCAGATGATCTGTCATGACGTGTTACTCGAACGCCGTTGACCGCCACGGTTGCAACGTGCAGCAGATCGGAAGGCCACACTGCGCGTCGACGAAATGAAAAATAGCGGTTGAGCGGCTCCCGAGGATGGCGATCCGAATGCGTATGAGGCCGAGGATCGCGCAGGCTCGGCACATTGCAGTTTCGTCCTAGACCTGATCGCCGCAAACCCCTGAACCCTACTCCGCGGCGACGGCCTTGTTGGCGCCCTGGCTCACGCGCCGGCGCTTCAGCATGTCGGCGATCAGGAACGCGAGTTCCAGCACCTGGGAGGCGTTCAGGCGCGGGTCGCAGTGCGTGTGGTAGCGGTCGGCCAGATCCTGCTCGGTGATCTCCTGCGCCCCGCCGAGGCACTCGGTCACGTCCTTGCCGGTCATCTCGAAGTGGACGCCGCCGGCATACGTGCCCTCGGCCTCGTGCACGGCGAAGAAGCGCTTGGTCTCCAACAGGATTTGATCGACGCGGCGGGTCTTGTAGCCGTTCGAGGCCTTGATGGTGTTGCCGTGCATCGGATCGCACGACCACACGACGTTGCGTCCCTCGCGCTTGGCGGCGCGCACCAGCGCGGGCAATTTGGCTTCGACCTGCTCGGCGCCCATGCGGGCGATCACCGTGATGCGCCCCGCCTCGTTCGCCGGATTGAGCGTGTCCAGGAGCTTCAAGAAATCGGCCGGCGCCAGCGACGGGCCCGCCTTGAACGCGACCGGATTGCCGACACCGCGCATGAACTCGACGTGGGCGCCGTCCAGTTGCCGCGTACGATCGCCGATCCACAGCATGTGGGCCGAGGTCGCGTACCAGTCGCCGGTGGTCGAATCGACCCGCGTCATCGCCTGCTCGTAGCCGAGATGCAGCGCCTCGTGCGAGGTGTAGAAATTCGTCTCGCGCAGGATCGGCACGGTGTCGGCGGTGAGCCCGCAGGCCTCCATGAAGTCGAGCGATTCGGAGATCCGATTGGCCAACTCGCGATAGCGCTCGCCCTGCGGGCTGCGCTCGACGAAGCCCAAGTTCCAGTTGTGCACGCGGCGCAGCGCCGAGTAACCGCCGTGCGAGAACGCGCGGATCAGGTTCAAGGTCGCCGCCGACTGGGCGTAGGCCTGCATCATGCGCTGCGGGTCGGGGACCCGCGCTTCGGCGGTGAACTCGATGCCGTTGATGTTGTCGCCGCGGTAACTCGGCAGCTCCTGGCCGTTCTTCTTCTCGGTGGGCTCGGAGCGCGGCTTGGCGAACTGGCCCGCCATGCGGCCGACTTTGACCACCGGGCTCGAACCCGCGAACGTCAGCACGACGGCCATCTGCAACAAGACTCTGAAGGTGTCGCGGATGTTGTCGGGGTGGAACTCGGCGAAGCTCTCGGCGCAGTCGCCGCCCTGGAGCAGGAACGCCTTGCCCGCCGCGACGGCCGCGAGTTGCGCCTTGAGCGAGCGCGCTTCGCCGGCGAACACGAGGGGCGGATAGCTGCGCAGCTTGGTCTCGACCGCGGTCAACGCCGCCGGGTCGGGATAGGTCGGCTGCTGCTGGATCGGCAGTCCGCGCCAGCTCTCGGGCGCCCATTTCTTGGCCATGGCCTACGTCCTCATCCGAAGGGGCGCGTTATACGCCCGGGGCGTGCAATTGACCAGCCCAGCCCGCGGAAAACTCCTGGAAAACCGCGGACTTCCGTCCCGGATCGGCCGTCCCGACAAACGCCGCGCTAGAGAATCTCGCCCCCCGCGATCGCGATGGCCTGGCCCGTGACGCTGCCCGAGGCGGGTAGGCAGAGCCACGCCGCGGTCTCGGCCAACTCGTCGGGCTGGATCAACCGACCCTGCGGGTTGTCGGCGAGAAGCGCCGCCAGCGCTTCGGCCTGCGTCGCCCCGGACGTCTTGACAAGATTGTCGATCGTGCGCGCGGTGAGCCCGGTATCGACATACCCCGGGCACAGGGCATTCACCGTCACGCCCGTCGTCGCGAGTTCGCGCGCCAGGGCGCGAGTCAACCCGACCACGGCGTGACACGCCGCACCGTACGCCGCGAGCTCGGCATAACCGGTGAGACCGGCCGTCGAGACCACGTTGATGATGCGGCCGAACCGCGCCGCCGTCATCGCCGGCAGGACTTCCTGCGACGCGGCAAACACGCCCGTCAGGTTCGCGGCCAGCGTCCGTTGCCAGCTCTCGGTGGTTTCGTCGGTGAAGCGCGTCGGGTGATCCGGGCGGCCGGCGTTGTTGACCATGATGGCCGGCGCCCCGCCTAGTTCGATCGCGCGGCGGATCGCGCGCCGGAGGTCGCGATCGTCCGTCACCTCGCCGACGATGCCGTGCGCGGCGACGCCATGGTCATCCGCAATCTGTTTGGCGCGCGCCACGATGGGCCCCTCGTCCCGCGCGATCACCGACACGCTCGCCCCGGAATGGGCGAGGCGCCCCGCGATCGCGGCCCCGACGCCGAGCGCCGCCCCGGTGACGATGGCGTGACGCCCCGCCAAGGGGCGTTCGACCAAGGTCATCGCCGCCCGCCCGGGGGCGTTTCAGACCCCCGCGCCAGCGTGTGCGCGACCGGCAACGTAAGGCCCAAGAACTGCGCCGTCGCCTCGGCCAATCGTGCACCGTTGAGGAACGGGTTCGGCGCCGGGCGCGCCGGATCATGCGCGGCGATCACACCACCCCAGCGTCCGTAGAACGGGCCAGGAAGTAGCGCCGCCGTCATGATGTCGATGAACTGCTTGCGATTGCCCGCCACCGCGTTCACCAGCTGCGTCGCCTCGCGCAGGCTGGCGACCGCCGAGGCTAACAGGAAGTTGGCGGCGATCTTGGCGGCGCTGGCGATCCCCACGTCCTCGCCCAGATGATGGACGCTCCCCAGGCACTCCAGGATCGGCCGCGCGCGGTCGAGCGCTTCGACCGGCCCGGCGGCCAGCACGGCGAGTTTCCCCGCAACCGCATCGTCGGGGCGGCCGAGGACCGGCGCCGCCAGGAACGACTGCCCCAGCGCGCGGTGCGCCTCGGCGAGCCGTCGCACCATCGGAACGCTGAGCGTCGCGACCGCGATGTGAAACAAACCAGGATTGTTGCTGAACACCTCGCCACGCGGCAGCAAAAGCTCCTCGACCGCCGCGTCGTCCCACAACACGTTGATGAGAACATCGGCCGGGACGACGTCACCCAACGTCTCGGCGACGATCAGTCCTTCGCTCGCCAGGGCTTGGGCCTTGGCCCGGGTGCGATTGAAGCCGATGACCGTGTGCCCTTGTTTCAAGAAACGCCGCGCGATCCCCTGGCCGAGCGCCCCCAGTCCCACCACCGCGATTCGTGCCATTGTTTGTCTCCGTGAGCGCGTCAAATCGCGGCGTGCGCCCCGATGCAAAGGCCGAAGACCAGCGCGCACTGATCGTTACCGCAGGGGCCTTCTAACCGCGAGTGACTTCGAGGGGCGGTTTCAACGAATCAGGCCCGCTTCGGACGACCTTTTCGTTTCCGGGACAGGTGGATCGCGAGGACGACGCCCGGATACCAAAGTCGATAACGCGAGTCCTCCTTTGATGAGAACGCTCGGCAGCTTTTCGGGAATGACCAAGCGACCACATCCGGACTGAGGGTCTTAAACTTCTTAATGAACTGCCGAACGTCCTTTCCGTCGGGTTTTTCGTCCAGACTCGCAACGCCAATAAGGCAGCTGCCGTAGGTGGCAGATCCGGGGCTGGTCGGTGCCCACTTCAATTCCTTTTCGACGATTTTCATGAGGCGCTTGTGTCTTGTACGTTTTCGAAGCCACACCTGTTTCACTTCGAGCGTGACGCCCTTGCGTCTATTGCACAGGAATAGGTCGGCGCGACCGCGGCCACTGCGACCGCGGCCACTGCGACCGCGGTGCGCCCTCCTGGTGATGAACTCTTCGAGGGCGCTAAGGCCCGCAATAGATGCAGCGCTCGCGAGCAAGCCGACGTTGACCCGCTCATTATAAAAGTAGGGGACGTCGGTGGGCCCGCCGTCATCAGAAGCGCAGAAGGAGATGTATCGCTGGATCAGGCGATTCCAAATCGGGAAGACGGGCTTAAGCCACTCAAGCGATTTTGTCGTTTTGGCGCCAAACTCCTGGTCAATCATGAGTTCCTCTCCGGCCACCCCAAAACCTGCAGGCAGGTCACGCACGAAGTTGGCTAATCAACATTCGTATGAATTCTTTACTCCGCCGCCTTGGCGACGGTCGGGACGGACTTCTCGCGCATGGTGACGAACTCCTCGGCCGCAGTCGGGTGAATGCCGACGGTGGCGTCGAGATCGCGCTTGGTCGCGCCCATCTTCACCGCCACCGCCAGTCCCTGGATGATCTCACCCGCCTCGGGCCCCACCATGTGGAGGCCCAACACGCGCTCGGTCTGGGCATCGACCACGATCTTCATCATGGTCTTCTCGTCGCGCCCGGTGAGGGTGTGCTTGAGCGGCCTGAACGACGTCTTGTAGATGTCGAGCGCGTAGCCCTGCTTTCGCGCCGCCGCTTCGCTCAGGCCCACCGAGGCCACGTTGGGCTGGCTGAACACCGCCGAGGGCACATTGGCGTGGTCCATCTTGCGCGGGCGTTTGCCGTAGAGCGTCTGCGCGAAGGCGAGCCCCTCGTTGAGCGCGACCGGGGTCAGGTTGATGCGATCGGTGACGTCTCCCACCGCGTAGATGTTCTCGACGCTCGAGCGCGACCAGTCATCGACGATCACGGCGCCCTTGTCGTTGAGCTTGACCCCGGCGGCCGCGAGGTTGAGCCCGGCCGTGTTGGGCGCCCGGCCCGTCGCATACATCACGGCGTCGGTGTCGATGGTGCCGCCGTCCTTCAGGTGCGCGCGCAGCCGTCCGCCCGTCTTTTCGATGCGGGCGATGTCCGTGCCGACGCGGAGATCGATGCCCTTCTTCCGCATCTCCTGGGCCAGCGTCGTCCGGACGTCGTCGTCGAACCCGCGCAGGATCTGCTCGCCGCGGTAGAGTTGCACCACCTTGGAGCCGAGCCCGTTGAAGATCCCGGCGAACTCGACCGCGATATAACCTCCGCCCACGACGATGACGTGCTTGGGCTGGGTCGGCAGATGCAGCGCCTCGTTCGAGGTGATGGCGAGATCGGCCCCCGGAATGTTGGGCTTCACCGGCCAGCCGCCGGTCGCGATCAGGATCGTTTCGGCACTGACGCGCTCGCCGCCCACGTCCAGCGTGTGGCGATCGAGGAACTTGGCGTGGCTCGGGTACAGCTTGACGTTGGCGTTCGACAACAGCCGGAGATAGATGCCGTTGAGGCGGTCGATCTCCTTGTCCTTGTTGGCGATCAGCCTGCCCCAATCGAAGGTGGGCGTGCCCACCGTCCAACCGAAGGCCGCCGCGTCCTCGAAGTCCTCGTGGAAGTGCGCGCCGTAGACCAGGAGCTTCTTCGGGATGCAGCCGCGGATGACGCAGGTGCCGCCGACGCGGCTTTCCTCGGCGACCGCCACCTTGGCGCCGTAGCTGGAGGCGACCCGGGAGGCGCGCACGCCGCCCGAACCGGCCCCGATGACGAACAGATCAAAATCGCGCGCCATACGTGCCTCCAATCGCTCACCCCTCGATCGCGCGGGAGAGCCTATTCATATGGGGAGCGGTTCAGGCCCCCGACAGGGGCGCCCGCCAGGCCTGCCCCCGCGCGGAGTTTCGCGCCTCAGGCGCCGATGCCGCCCATGCACAGGTACTTGATCTCGAGGTACTCATCGATGCCGTACTTCGAGCCCTCGCGGCCGAGGCCCGATTCCTTCATGCCGCCGAACGGCGCCACCTCGGTCGACAGGATGCCCTCGTTGATGCCGACCATGCCGTATTCGAGGCGTTCGGCGACGCGCCAGACGCGGCCGATGTCGCGCGAATAGAAGTACGAGGCCAGGCCAAACTCGGTGTCGTTGGCCATCTGCAACGCTTCCTCTTCGGTCTTGAAGCGGAACAGGGGCGCGAGCGGCCCGAAGGTCTCCTCGCGGGCCACCGCCATGTCGCGCGTGACGTTGGTGATGACGGTGGGCTGGAAGAACGAGCCGCCCAACGAATGGCGCGCGCCGCCGACCATCACCTTGGCGCCCTTCTTGAGCGCGTCCGAAATGTGCTCCTCGACTTTTTCGACCGCCGCCATGTCGATCAGCGGCCCCTGGTCGGTCTCACCCTTGAGGCCATCGCCGACGCGGAGCTTGGTGACGGCATCCGCCAGCTTCTTGGCGAACGCGTCGTAGACCTTGTCGTGGACGAGGATGCGGTTCGAGCACACGCAGGTCTGGCCGGTGTTGCGGAACTTGGAGGCGAGCGCGCCTTTGACCGCTTCGTCCAGGTCGGCGTCGTCGAACACGATGAACGGTGCGTTGCCGCCCAATTCGAGCGAGAGCTTCTTCATCGTGCCGGCGCACTGCTCCATGAGCTTCTTGCCGATTTCGGTCGAGCCGGTGAACGACAGCTTGCGCACGATCGGGTTCGAGCACATCTCATCGCCGATCTTGCGCGCCGAACCGGTGACGATGCTCAAGACGCCCTTGGGTACGCCGGCGCGTTCGGCCAGGTCGATCAGCGCAAGCGCGGTGTAGGGCGTCTGCGAGGCGGGCTTGACCACCATGGTGCAGCCGGCGGCGAGCGCCGCGCCGGCCTTGCGCGTGATCATCGCCGCCGGGAAGTTCCACGGCGTGATCGCGACGGTGACGCCGATCGGCTCCTTGATGACGACGATGCGCCGGCCCGGCGCGTTCTGCGGGATGGTGTCGCCATAGACGCGCTTCGCTTCTTCGCCGAACCACTCGATGAAGCTGGCGGCATAGGCGACCTCGCCCTTGGACTCGGCGAGCGGCTTGCCCTGCTCGGCCGTCATCAGCACCGCGAGATCATCGGTGTGCTGGATCATCAGTTCGAACCAGCGCCGCATGATGGCGGCGCGTTCCTTGCCGGTTTTGCCGCGCCAGCCCGGGAGCGCCTTGTTGGCGGCCTCGATGGCGCGGCGCGTCTCGGCCGTGCCCATGTCGGGGATGGTGCCCAGGACATCGTTGGTCGCCGGGTTGTTGACCGGCTTCTTGGCGCCGGAATCCGCGTCGACCCACACGCCGTCGACAAAGCACTGCTGACGGAACAGACGCGCGTCCTTGAGCTTCATGACCCACCCTCGAGATGATTTCGCGGCGAACCGCCGCAAAGACGGGGCACTATAGCGCGTCGGCCGTCGCGGGGCGATGCGCGCCCCTCACCCGACGCTCCGCGTCGGGTCCCCCTCTCCCCGCATGCGGGGGGCACTCCCCCGCGCCCCTTTCAACGCCGCTTACGTTTGGCCGCTTGGGGCCGCGGCGTCACCCGCTTGCGCGCCAGGACCCCGGTCGCTGCCTGGACCAGGAAATCGGAACGGGTGGGCCGCTTGCGGCGGCTGCCTCATCGATGGCGGCCAGGGTCGGTTCGGGAAGGGAGATGTTGACTTTGGCGTATCGCGGCCGCGGCGCTGGGACTTCAATCAACGCGTACGTGACACCGGTGCGTCGCTCGACCCGTTCGAGCCGCGTCGCCTCGGGCAATGGCTCGCCATGTTCGAGCATGTCGGCGATGCCGACGCTGAGCGCATCGCGCGCGGAAACGACCGCGTCGTCGACGGTATCGGCGGCCGAGAAACAGCCGGGGAAATCGGGGAAGGTGACGCTATAGCCCGCACCGCGTTCGAACGTAATCGACGCAAGATAACGAAGGGGTGTCGTCAGAGCGGGCATGACGCGAGTTCAACGATCCGGGCGGTAGTCAGTTGGGTCTAGGCAAGCGTCGTAGAATTCGCGTTTCATCTCGATCCAAGTTGTCCTGTCGATCCCTCGTTTAGAAGTCGACGTCGCGCTCACGGGAAACGCGCACGCGACCTCAAGCCAACGATTCTGAAGTTTTGCGATCTCATGTACCTCGGCTGACCTGCCACTGAGTTTTTCCACCACGTGGAGTTAGAGTCCGGCCTTTCTGAAGGACGGACGGATGAAGCGAAGCAGGTTTACGGAAGAACAGATCATCGCAGTTTTGCGCGAGCACGAAGCCGGAGCGAAGACCGGCGATCTGGCGCGCAAGCACGGGGTGTCGGAAGCCACGTTGTATAACTGGAAGGCCAAGTACGGCGGCCTGGATGTGTCTGAGGCCAAGCGGCTGAAGGCAGTGGAGGACGAGAACCGGAAGCTGAAGAAGCTGCTGGCGGAATCGATGCTGGATAACGCTGCTCTGAAGGAACTTCTGGCAAAAAAATGGTAGGGCCCGCCGCCAAGCGCGAGGCTGTCGCTCATCTGCGGACTGCGTTGGCGATGAGCGAGCGTCGGGCCTGCACCATCATTGCCGCCGATCGCACGATGATCCGGTATCGCTCACGCCGGCCGCCCGATACCGAGTTACGTACCCGTCTGCGCGATCTCGCCAACCAGCGCCGTCGGTTCGGCTACCGACGGCTGTTCATTCTGTTGCGGGACCAGGGTGAACCATCAGGCATCAATCGCATCTATCGGCTCTATCGCGAGGAGGGACTGACGGTTCGTAAACGCCGTGCCCGGCGGCGGGCCGTTGGCACGCGCACCCCGATCCTGGTCGAAGCGAAGATCAACGCGCGCTGGTCGCTCGACTTCGTCCACGATCAGTTCGCCCTCGGCCGACGCTTCCGCATCCTCAACATCGTCGATGACGTGACACGAGAATGTCTGGCGGCGATTCCGGACACCTCGATCTCAGGCAAACGGGTTGATCGCGAGCTGACGGCGCTCATCGCCAGGCGTGGCAAGCCTCGGATGGTGGTTTCGGACAACGGTACCGAGTTCACCTCGAACGCGATCCTCGGCTGGGCAAAAAATCACGGTGTCGAATGGCACTACATCGCGCCGGGCAAGCCGATGCAAAACGGATACATTGAATCCTTCAATGGTCGCATGCGCGACGAGCTTCTCAACGAGAGCCTGTTCCTCGATCTCGACCAAGCCCGCCAGATCATCGATGCTTGGGTTGCCGACTACAACACCGCGCGGCCGCATTCCTCGCTCGGCTACAAGACGCCAGCAGCCTACGCCCACCAACTCACCGCGCCGAAAGGCGTATCACCGGCCGAGGCTCTAATCGCCAATGGATGAATGTTCAGTGGCAGGTCACGGATAACCCATGA
>VGES01000087.1 GCA_016869765.1 Alphaproteobacteria bacterium | reverse complement strand
CGACAGTGCGCGCGCGCGATCGACCAGTTCCTGATGGGGCGGAGCGACCTGCCGCGCTGACAATGGGCACCGCCCGCGGGTCCTGCCTCCTTTATACTCGTGCCGGGAGTGCATGCGGAGGGCAACCATGACCGACCGTGCCTGGCGGCAAACGCCGGTCGATGCGTTGACGGATTTCGAGAACGGGCTCGACTTCGTGGCCCTCCGCGCCTATCGCCTGGATCGTGCGCGCGCCGCGCTCAAACGTGCCGGCTATCCCGCGTGCCTCCTGTTCGACCCGGTCAACATCCGCTACGCCTGCGGCTTGCGGCGCGGGCCGTTGTTCCAGATGCATATGCCGCTTCGCTACCTGTTCATCGCCGTCGAGGGTCCGGTCATTCTGTTCGGGGCGAGCGACGTCGGCCTCGAAACCATCGACGAGTACCGCACGGGCGCGATGATCCCCTATCTGTTCGGCGGTCCGCGCACCGACGAAGCGGTCGCGCGCTGCGTCGACGAGATCGCGGCGCTCGTCGGGCAATTTGCGGGCGAGCGCGTGCTAGCGCTCGATCGCGCGGATCCGCGGGTGTTCAACCGCCTGGCGAGCCACGGTATCGCCGTCCGCGACGCGCAAGAGCCGCTCGAACAAGCCCGCGCCATCAAGTCGCGCGAGGAGGTGCAGTGCATGAACTATGCGATCGCGGTTGCCGAGATCGCCATGGCCCGCATGCGCGAGCAGCTCGAACCCGGGATGACCGAGAACGAGCTGTGGGCGGAGCTTTGGAGCACCAATATGGCCATGGGCGGTGATTGGATCGAAGGGCGGCTGTTCGCCTCGGGCGAACGCACCAATCCATGGTTCCAGGAGTGCAGCGACCGCGTGATCCGGCCCGGCGAGCTGGTCGCGTTCGATACCGACATGATCGGTCCGTTCGGCTACTGCGCCGACATCTCGCGCACGTTCCGCGCCGGCCCCGGCAAACCGACGCCCGCTCAGCGCGAGCTTTACCGAATCGCGCACGAACAGCTCGAGCACAACATCGCGTTGCTGCGTCCCGGCATCGGTTTTCGCGAGTGGAGCGAGCGCGCTTGGCCACAGCCGGCGCGCTTCGCCCCCAACCGCTATGCGGTTCTCGCTCACGGCGTCGGCCTCTGCGACGAGTACCCGGCGATCTACTATCGGGAGGATTGGCCCTCGCTCGGTTACGACGGCACGGTCGAGCCGCATATGGTGCTGTGCGTCGAGAGCTACATCGGCGCGGTCGACGGGCGCGAGGGGGTCAAGCTCGAAGAACAGGTCCTGGTGACGGACGACGGCATCGAACGGCTTTCGCATTTCCCGTTCGAGGACGAGCTGATGGTGTGAACGCGGTGACGCTGCCTCTCCCCCGCCTGCGCTCAGCGCGGACCGTGATCTAAGTCGTGGTGCACGCCGCCGACCCCCTGCGCCGCTACTGGCACCCGGTCGCCGAGGGCCGCGAGGTTGCCGCCGGCCCGCTCGGTGTCACGCTGCTCGGTGAGCGGATCGTCCTATTCCGCTCGGCCGAGGGCGTCAGGGCCTTTCGCGACGCCTGCGTCCATCGCGGCGCCCGATTGTCGTCAGGCCGTGTCGATGGCAACGGCTGCCTGGTGTGCCCCTACCATGGCTGGAGCTATGACGGCGGCGGACGGGTCGTACGCATCCCCTCCCTCCGCCGCACCGATGCGCCGATCCCGACCCGCGCCCAAGCGACGGTCTACCGGGCGACCGAGCGGCATGGCTTGGTGTGGGTCGCGCTCGACGAACCGCTGCTCCCGATCGCCGACTTCCCCGAATACACCGACCCCGCTTATCGCACGTTCGTCTCGGTCAACGCCCCGCTCGCGACCAGCGCCGGGCGCTATACCGACAATGGTCTCGACATCTCGCATTTTCCGTTTATTCACCCCGGCGCGCTCGGCGACAACGACGATCCGGTGACGCCCGAATACGAGATCATCGCGACGCCCGTGGGGTTCACCTACAGCTATCGCCGCCTCGAGCAAGCCGGCCATTTCAGCGCGGCGCGTGCCGCCGTCACCAGCGTCACCCAGCAGCACGTACCGTTCACCCGCCGCCGCGTCCTGACCGCGCCGCGCGGCCATTCGGTCCAGTTCATCACCGCGCAGCCGATCGACGACCTCCGTTGCCGCGTGTTCGCGATCGAAGCGATCGACCATTCGGCCGAGGTGCCGACCGATAAATTCATCGCCTTTACCGCAGCGCTGCTCGAACAGGACCGCGCCATCGTCGAGAATCAGACCCCGCTTTACCTCGACACCGATCCCGGCGCCGAGCTTCACATGCGTGTACCCGATGCGGTCGGCCTCGCCTACCGGCGAAGCCTGCGCGAGGCCGGGATCGCACGCGCATGAGCCAACGGCCGACGCAGTCAAACAGGGAGGACGACGTGGCAAAACGAACGCGGACCATGACCCCGCTCCAGGTGGTCAAGACCTACTTCAAGGCAGTCAAGACGCAGGACCTCAAACTGCTCCGAAGTATTTTCGCCGACGACATGGAGTTGATCAGCCGGACCGTTGGCCGCATGAAGGGCGGCGCTCGCATCACCGGCTTCTACGGCAAGCTGCTCAAACGGTTCGGCGGCGCCAATCCGCACCCGGGCCCGCTCATGGTGTTCGGCGACACCGTCGTGTTCGAGGTCGATGCCTACCACGGCCGCGAAATCCACAAGGTGTCAGACTTCTTCACCGTCAAGCGCGGCAAGGTGAAGCGGCTCGCGATCTATCAGGGGCCGATCCGCGGCAAGGGCGAAAAGCTTATCGACTACACGCGCTCCAAGCCGCGCTGGGCGAGCTGAGCCGTGCAGCGCCGTTTGTTCGAGCGCGTGGCGCTTGATCAAGCGCTTTGGCTCGTCGCACCGTATAGCCAGCGAATGACCGAGCGCTCGACCAACGTCGTCATGACGAACAAGCTGATCGACATGGCAACGATGTAGAGGATCGCAGCAAACACCAGGGGCGTCTCGAACGATCCAAGGGCTCGAATGATGACCGGACCCAAGCCACCGGTGGCGCCGACCCATTCGGCCACCAGAGCACCGATGACCGCAAACACGACTGCATTCTTGAACCCCGCGAAGATGAATGGAACTGCGGCCGGAACTTGGATCTTAAGGATGACTTGCGCGCGTGTGGCTTGCAGCGAGGTCATCAGATGACCGATATCGCGCTCCATCGAGCGCATTCCGGCGAAGGTGTTGATCACGATCGGGAAAAAACAGATCAACGCGGTCGCGATCACCTTCGGCGCCAAACCGAAGCCGAACCAAATGATGAGCAACGGAGCGATCGCGAGCATCGGGACCGCCTGCGACGCGACGATGTAGGGCATGAAGGCGCGCTCGAGGGTCTTCGACTCGGCCGCAAGCATGCCGAGCGTGACGCCGACTACCGTGGCTGCGGCTAGCCCCCACAGAGCCTCGTTGAGGGTGATCAGGGACGCCGGTATCAGCACCTCATCGGCTTCGACGATCGCCGTCTTTACCGTCTCGCTGAGCGACGGAACGAGGTAGGGCGGGATATCGAGCCATGCGACGCCGCCTTCCCAGGCGGCGATGACCAAGAGAACGATCGCGCCCGTCGACAGCGGCTGCTCGAGGCGAGACCACTTCACGACGCATCCCCTCGTGTCGCCCTCGATTCGTAATACCAGCGGAGCAGGACGCGTTCGAGGCCCTCGATCGTCAAGAACAGCACGACCGCCGCCGAGGCGATGTAGATGACGCCGGCAAGCAACGATGTTGTGGCATTGGCGATCGTCGCGCGAATCAGAATGACTCCGATGCCGTTGCCGCCGCCGACCCATTCGCCGACGATCGCCCCGATGACGGACAACACCGCCGCGCTTTTCACGCCGACGAAAATGTGCGGCATGGCATAAGGAATCTTCAGTTTGAGATAGACCTGACCCGGCGAGGCCATCAGTGAGCGGAACAGGGCAAGTTCGTTTTCGGGTGCTGATTTCAGGCCGACGACGGTACTGACCAGAACCGGGAAAAAGCAGACAAATCCCGCGACCAGCACTTTCGGCTCCAAGCCAAAGCCGAACCAAATGACGAACAAAGGTGCGACGACGAGTACCGGCACGGCGCGCAACCCGGCCATCAAAGGCATGACCGCCGCTTCAAGGCGGGCCGAAGCCGTCAACACCGCAGCAGCGCCGACGCCCGCGGCCGTTCCCAAGAAAAATCCGAGCACTATTTCCTGCAACGTCACGAGTCCGGCTGGAATGTAATGCGATTTGGCGTCGACGACCGCCGCGACCACGACTTCATGCATCGGCGGCAAGATATAGCGGGGCATGCCGGTGACAGCGCCGAAGAGCTCCCAAAATAGAAGCGCTCCGGCGCCGACCGCCAACGCGGGCCAGTACCCGATCAGGCGCCGCAGTCGTGCCCGCGCCGGTCGGCCCGGCCTACCCCCGGGCATCGACTATTTTTTCAATAGACCGGACGGATACTCGCCGGGCATGAACGCGTTCGTCGCGACTTCATCGACCTTGACCTTCGAGTCCTTCGCAATGATCCCGTTCTCGATCATCCATTTGCGGGCCACTTCCCACTCCGCGAGATTGAGAGTACCGAAGCGACCCTGGTCATCGAAAAAGTCGGGCTCCATCAGGCGCGCGTGGTGGAGGAGCGTGTCGACGGTGTATGCGGAGTTCATCTTGTTGATGGTCTCGGCGAGCGCCTGGGTCTTGGTGCGCCGCCCAATCGCAATGTCGGCGCCGCGTGACACTGCCCTCAAGAAACGGCACGTCGAGGCGCTGTTCGCAGCCAAAAATTGGTCGTTCGTCGCGATCAGCAGCCAGGGGTAGTTAGGCACGCCGTAGTCGCGATACTTGAACCCTGACAGCGTTTTCGGCCCGCCGATACCCGCCATGCTGGCCGGGTTGGTGACGACGCCGTGCGAAGCGTCGATCTTCTTGTCAAGCATCAGCCGAGCCCAACCGAATCCGGGATCAACGATCGTAACGTCGTTAAGGGAGAGATTGGCGGTGGCCAACAACGCCTTGAGATACGCCCGTTCGTCGAGTTTGGCAGTGAGCCCGATCGTCTTGCCTTTCAGGTCGGCGACCTTGGTGATCGGTGTGTCGGGGAGCCAAAACATCGCCGCGCTCAAGTTGCGCTGCAACGCGGCGATGGTCTTGACCGGAATGCCTTTATCCCGCGCGCTGAACATCGCCGGCACATAGCTGATGGCGAAATCGACTTTGTTCGTCACCAACAGTTTGATGGGATCGGCGACCGAAGGCGGTTCGATGATGTTGACCTCGATCCCCTCGTCGGCAAAGAAGCCTTCGGCCTCAGCCGCGAGGAACGGTGCCCAACTGAAATAAGGCAACCAGTCCATCATCATGGACATCTTCTTGACCTCGGGCGCCTTCGTGCAAAGCGGATTAACTTGGGCGTGAGCCTGATTGGGTAACGCCACCGCGAAAGCGGACACGATCGCGAGCGCGATACCGCCGTTCAAAATGCTCTTAACGATCCTCATCGACACCTCCCCTATGCATGGGTGCATTGGCCGGACTTGGCCCCGACTACCGTTCACTTCTTTAGCAGACCAGACGGATACTCCCGCGGCATGTAGGCGTTGGTCGCGACCTCGTCGACTTTGACCTTCGAGTCCTTCGCGATGATGCCGTTCTCGATCATCCATTTGCGGGCCACTTCCCACTCCGCGAGATTGAGGGTCCCGAACTGGCCTTTGTCGTCAAAGAAGTCCGGCTCCATCAGGCGTGCGTGATGGAGGAGCGTGTCGACCGAGTAAGCGGGATTCATTTTGTTCAGGGTTTCTGCAAGGGTCTGGGTCTTGGTGCGCCGCCCGAGGGCCACATCAGCGCCACGCGATGCCGCTCGCAGGAAGCGACACGTCGCCGCTCCATTCTTCGATAGGAATTGATCGTTCGAGGCGACCAGCAGCCACGGATAGTTCGGGACGCCGTGGTCGCGATACTTGAACGACGACAGCGTTTTCGGCCCGCCGACCCCTGCCATGCTGGCCGGGTTGGTGACCACGCCATGCGTGGCATCGATCTTCTTGTCGAGCAACAACCGGGTCGATCCGAAACCCGGGTCGACGATGGTGACGTCGTTCAGCGTTAGACTAGCGGTCGCCAACAACGCCTTGAGATACGCCCGTTCGTCGAGTTTGGCAGTGAGCCCGATCGTCTTGCCTTTCAGGTCGGCGACCTTGGTGATCGGTGTGTCGGGGAGCCAAAACATCGCCGCGCTCAAGTTGCGCTGCAACGCGGCGACGGCCTTGACCGGAATGCCTTTGTCGCGCGCGCTGAACATCGCCGGCACGTAGCTGATGGCGAAGTCGACTTTGTTCGTCACCAACAATTTGATCGGATCGGCAACCGATGGCGGTTCGATGACGTTGACCTCGATCCCCTCATCGGCGAAGAAGCCTTCGGCTTCAGCCGCAAGGAACGGTGCCCAGCTGAAATAAGGCAACCAGTCCATCATCATGGACATCCGCTTGACCTCGGGCGGCTTCGCGCAGAGCGGATTGACCTCGGCGAGAGCCGCGCTCGGCAACCCCGCCGCGACCGCTGAAACGATCGCGAGCGCCATACTGCTGCTTAAGATAGTCCTCGAGATACCCATCGACATCCTCCCCGCTTCAGGTTTCGCTCATCGCCTTGACGCTTTCGTCGTGAATCGACTCAAGAACCTTCTCTTTCAGTTTATTGAACGACTCCGAGGTGGTCACTTTGCGCGACCGTGGCCGCGGCACACGAACCGGGACCTCAAGCTTGATGGAGCCCGGGCGTGCACTCATCACCAGAACACGGTCCGAAAGAAAGAGCGCTTCCTCGACGTCGTGCGTAATGAACAGCACGGTTCGATGGTCCTGTTCCCAGACTTCGAGCAGCCACTCTTGCATGTTGGCGCGCGTCAGCGCATCAAGCGCGCCAAACGGCTCGTCCAACAACAGAATCTCGCGCGGACAAAGCAAGGTGCGCATCAGCGCCGCACGTTGCCGCATACCACCCGACAGTTGTGCTGGCCGCTTGTCGACAAATGCGCCGAGGCCGAAGCGCCGGAGTAGCACTTCGGCTTTCGAGCGCGCCACGCCCTTCGGCGTTCCCAAAATCTCAATACCCAGAGCAACATTGTCGCGGATCGTGCGCCACGGCAGCAGGAGATCGCGCTGAAACATATAGGCACAAAACGAGCGCCGATCGGAAACGGCGGTCCCATTGATCCGTATCTCGCCGGCGGTCGGGTCGAACAGGCCGGCGACCATATTGAGGACGGTGCTCTTCCCACAACCCGACGGGCCGACGATAGAGACGAACTCGCCCGACGCGACGGTGAAATCGGTCGGTGCCACTGCTTGTACGGGGTCGGTATCGCCGCCGTCGAACACCTTGGCGACGGCACGCAACTCGATGCGATGCACCGACTCCTCCGCCGCTAGTCTCGGCACGGCCACGTCTTCGGCTGTAGCAATCAGCGACATCGTCTCGGCTTCGCTTTCTGAGGTTCGTACTTCGACCGGCGCGGTCCGCAAGCGGTCGACTACACCGCCGCCGTCTTCGCGCCATGTTTGTGGGCAAAAATCTTGTCGTACTTGCCGAGGATGTATTTACCAAAGGTGACCGACGGATACTTCGCCGGATTATCCGGCGATCGACACGTCGGCAGACAATCGGCAACGGCATCGAAATGCGGATGGTAGAAGAGAGCGATCGACAACCGATCCTTATCTGCATTCTGAACAACGCGATGCGGCATCGACATGAAGCGGTCGTTGGTCCACTGCGCTAACAGGTCGCCCAGGTTGATGATGAAAGAACCCGGAATGCACGGTGCCGGAAACCAATCCTGGCCCCGCGGTTTGAGCTCGAGACCGCCGGTCGAGTCCTGAGCCAGGATCGTCATCATGCCGTAGTCTGTATGGGCCGCGGCAGCGAGTTGCCCTGGCGCCGGCGCGCTCGAGCGTCGGGGATAACGTATCAGTCGCATCAGCGCGATCGGTCGCGGCTGATAGAGTTCCTGAAAGAAGTTGTGCGGCATGCCGAGCGCCGCGGCAAATCCCGGGAGCAGGTTGAACCCAAAGCTGCGCACGGTTTCGAAGTAGTTTTCGACCGGCGCCCGAAAGTCATCCATCGCCGGCCATTGGTTCGGGCCATGCAGTTTTCCCGCCTGAACGTCAGGATCGTCCTCGGGGACATCGATCCCAATGTCGAAACTTTCCTTGAGATCAGGGATGTGGCCCGGATGGGTGATGTGTCTGAGCGGCAGATAACCGCGCGAAAAGCGGTCCACTTTGATCGCCATCCGAGTCGCCTCAGGCAACGCAAAAAAACGCTTCGACGCAGCGAAGGCGTTGGCGATGGTCTCGGGCGGGACGCCGTGCCCGACTGCGTAAAAGAACCCGATGGTTTCGCAGGCCTCGGCGATCTTGCGTCCAACGAACTCCATCCCGCCCGGCGCGCGGCGAATCAGCGGCGACACATCAACGATTGGGATCCGGTTCGAGCTAATATCGTTCATTCGCGGTCTCCTCGGTATGCGACGAGTCGTCGAGTATCACGCGGGGCCTTGCCGGTGCTACTCCGCCGCTTTTCGGAAACATCGCGGGCGCAACTCGGTACGCCAGTCCGCATCGCCCGGCAGGATACGCTCGCGCGCAAAAACGTCGTAGTAGCTGTTGCCGACGCCCGGCGGGTCGCCGCCTTGCTCGATCGTATTCATAGCGTCGAGCATGATCCGGCGCATCACCACCACCGCTCGATCGGTGGCGCCCAAATGTTCGCGGCTACGATCGACAATCGGTCCCATGCTTTCTTGAACCGCGTGGTCCTGGGTCGCGATACCGTCGACGCCGGAGAAGGTCGCGGTTCGCTGCTTCGCGCGGTCGATCATCCAGTCGACATCTTTGTTGCGTCGCTTGCGATAATTCGCCAACTGCTCTCCCGGGCCGCGACCGCCGATACGGGCGCGGCATTCGCGCTCGGCCGCCGTCAGCGGTTCGACGCCGTACTTCGCGGTCCACGTATAGAACATGCAGTTCTCGTCATCCATTGGCACCCACATATTGCCGCTCGCCTGCGGGATGTAACGCTCTTGGGTGGTCCAACCGGATTCGCCGTGCCCCAGCTCCAGGGCAAACTGCACATGGAACGGCATTATGAAGTGATAGATGCGGACCCACTTCCTGCCATCGGCGAGGTGCCGGGTCGACGCGTACAGATGTCCGTAATCGGTCTCCTCGACTTCGTCAGCGGTGGTGCGCGGTTGACTCCAAATCCCCCCAACTCCCGGATCGCTGGTCAAACTGCCCATGGTCCGGTGGAGCCAGCCGACGTGGGCTGAGTCGACCCCACCCTCCAGCGCCTGCAACCAGTTGCATTCTTGCCAGCTCTTCTCGACGAAACGATGGCTCTCGGGTACGACCGCCCACGAAAAATCGGGGGGCGGCGGCATGCGGCCGGCGGGCCCCATGTAAGCCCATACCACGCCGCCGCGTTCGATCGTCGGATACGCGGTCAGGCGAATGCGGTCCTTGAATTCCTTGCCCGGAGGTTCGGTCGGTTGATCGATCAACCGGCCCTCAACATCGTACTTCCAGCCGTGGTAGACGCAGCGTAATCCGTTGTCCTCATTGCGCCCGAGAAACAGCGACGCGCATCGATGGGCACAGAATTCATCAAGCACCCCGACCCGCCCGGCGCTATCGCGAAATGCCACGAGCTTCTCGCCGAGGAGCTTGACCCGAAGCGGCGCTCCGTCGACCGCAAGTTCCGTCGATAGAGCCGCCGGCATCCAGTACCGGCGCATCAGCTCGCCCATCGCTGTCCCGCGACCCACGCGCGTGATGCGCTCGTTATCCCGTGGCGTAAGCACGAGCCCCCCCTCCCCGGATGAGCTTTCAATGCGGTGTGAACGCTATCATTCGGCAACGTTCCTGTGAAGCCAAGGTCCGCGTACACGGACTTCGCGCGTCTTGGCGACGCGCCAAGGGCGCTTTTTCGCCGACCTGACGTTTATTTCGCTCAGCCATGCACCTTGGTCGCT
>VGES01000086.1 GCA_016869765.1 Alphaproteobacteria bacterium | reverse complement strand
CATGACAGCGCCAGCGAGCACGTCGGGGCGATGCCCCGCGATGTGCATGGTAACGATGCCGCCGAGCGACGTGCCGACGGTGATGATCTTGGGCAGCCCGAGGAAACCCAGGAACTCGATCACGTCGTCGCGATCGACCAGGTAATTGTAGTGCTGCCAATCGGGGTCGCGGTCGGAACGGCCGTGGCCGCGCCAATCCATGGTCAAGACCCGACGGGTCTTCGCGATATGGGGCGCCACATCGTCATAGACCTTGGAGTTCCCGCCCGTCCCCGACAGGCATAAGACGGGCGTTTTGCCGGCGGGACCGGCGTAGTCGCGGTAATAGAGGTTCAAGCCATCGCGCGTGCGGAATTTCTTTTCGGCGTAGTCGGCCATGCGTTCCCCTGGAATGCGCTGACGAACGCTAGCACCCGCGTCGAGCGGTACAAGGGCCGTGCCACCCCTGCCCGAGGACCGGGCAAGCACGACGATCCCCGTCGTTCGCGCGGCCAGGGTGTGCTATCCGTAAATCCGGTCGATCACGGGGGATGACAATCCGGTCGATCACGGGGGATGACGATGAACAAGACATGGCGACACTCGGTTTCGGCGATCGCACTCGCCTTGACGCTCGGGGCCGGTACGGCCGAGGCGCAGACGTTGCGCATCGCCTCGAGCGATTTTTCGCCGCAACGCGGCGTGCCCGCGAGCGGCGCACGCCAGAACCTCTACGCGCTCGAAACCCTCTATGAGGGCTTGACGCTGGTCGACGGCAAAGGCGTCGCCAACCGGCGTCTGGCCGAATCCTGGGCGGTCACCGAGGATCGCAAGGTCTGGCGCTTCAAGCTGCGCCCCAACGCGACGTTCCACAACGGGCGGCCGGTCAACGCCGATGCGATCGTCGCCAACATCAACTACCTGTTGTCGGACGACGGCAAGCGCGTGATGGGCGGCATCTACTCGAATCTGCGAACGCTTCAGAGCGCGCGCAAGGTCGATGATGCGACGGTGGAAATCGTCACTGTCGCCCCCGACCCGATCCTGCCCAACCAGATCGCGGCGCTCTACATCATCGAGCACCGGGCCTACGCCGATCTCGGCACGGCCGGATTCGGGCTCAAGCCGGTCGGCACAGGCGCCTTCGAGGCGGTCAATTGGGGCGACAACGAGATCGAACTCAAGCGCTCCGACAGAGCCTGGCGACGCGGCAAGGTGGACGGAATCCGCCTCGTCAACATCCCCGAGGTGCCGGCGCGGGCCCAGGCGCTCGCCTCCGGCCAGGTCGACATCGCGCTGACCCTGAATCACGACCTGCGCAACGTCGTCGAACGCGGCGGCGGCAAGATGTACGCCGAATATGCGCCGTCCGTGAACATCATCGTGCTCAACCAGGCCAAGTCCGACGCGCTCAAGGACAAACGTGTGCGCCAGGCGTTCAACTATGCGCTCGACAAGAACTTCGCCAAGGCGCTGTTCGGCGACGGCGCCAAGGCTTCGGGTCAGCCGGCCGCAAGCACCGTGCGCGGCTACCAGCCTGACATCCAGCCCTACCCGTTCGATCTCGCCAAGGCCAAGGCCTTGATGGCCGAAGCCGGACACGCGGGCGGCTTCAGCCTCGTCGGCGAAGCGCAGGGCAACGTCGGCACCAAGGAGGCCTACGAGTTCGCCGCTCAGGCGCTGGCCGCAATCAACGTCAAATTCGAGCTCCGGGTGGTGACCACCGCCGACCTGATTGCGCGCATCAACGGCGCCAAGGCGTTCGAGGGCGAGGCCTTCGGCATGAACTTCGGCGCCGCTCCGATCGGCGATGTGATGCGGCCGGTCAACAGTTACCACTCCTGCGCGCACCCGCAAAAGTGGACGTGCTATCCCGACATGGAACCGCTGCGCCAGATGATCAACACCGAGTTCGATGCGGCGAAGCGCGATGCGGGACTCCGTCAGCTGGCGCAGCGCTACCACGAAGACCCGCCGGTGATCTATCTCGAGGAGACGGTGGCCTACCATGCCCACGCGACAAGGGTTTTGGGCTTCAAGAGCGAGAACTTCCTGATTTCCTACGCCGACATCACGCTGGGACGCTGACCCCTCGCGCGCCGCGAACCCACTCGGGTGGGCGCGTCCGCGGCCTTTTGTAACGAAAAGTTCGTGGTTGTCGGGCCGGCGCGTCAATGGACATCCCCCGTGTTGCCACGGCCGGCTGGCCCGATAGTCTCTGTGCCGATGGCCAAGGCGCTGGAAAGCGATCTCTACGGACCGGTGAAGGCGTTCCTCGAGCGCCAGGGCTACGCCGTCAAGGGCGAGGTGCGCGGCTGCGACGTCGTCGGCGTGCGCGGCAGCGAGGCCCCCGTCATCGTCGAGCTGAAGCGCGCCTTCAGCCTCGGCCTCGTCTTGCAGGGCGTCGATCGCCTGGCGCTGAGCGAACACACCTATCTCGGCGTCGGCACCTGGCCCAAGAACGCCCGCGACATCAAGAAACTATGCCGACGCCTGGGACTGGGCCTTCTCGTCGTCACCGGCGAGCGCGTTGACGTGTTGCTCGACCCCCTGCCCTACAAGCCACGCAAGAACCCGAAGAAGACCGCGCGGCTCTTGGGCGAGCACGCGCGGCGGGTCGGCGACCCCAACCGCGGCGGCTCCTCGACCCGGGTGCCGGTGATGACCGCCTATCGACAGGAAGCGCTGCGCTGCGCCGCCCTGCTCGCCGAACATGGGCCGATGACGCTCAAGGCAATTCGCGCCGCCACCGATGCGCCCAAGGCGGCCAGCATCCTGCAGGACGATGTTTACGGCTGGTTCGAACGGGTCGCGCGCGGCACCTATCGCCTCACGCCTGAGGGGAAGCGCGGCCTTGACCGCTTCGGTTGGTCACAATGACGAGGTTCGGATTCCCACCGGCGGTGCTAGCGCAGAACGGCGGACTCCCTAAGTGGCTCGCCATGCCTAACACCGTTGCCGGGGCTTGGCCCGATGGGCCCGCGCTCTAGAGTCCCGCAGTGCGTCGACCATGTCCGGAGAACGCCATGCAGCACCAGACGCTTCGCTTCAAAGTGGCCTACCTCGGTCCGCAGGGCGAATGGGGTCGGGAGTGGTGCACGATGACCGTGCACGGCAACGGTGATCGCACCATCCGCGCGCTTTGCGAGATCGACGACCGGAAAATCCTCCGCGACGTGACCTACACCGTGGACAGGGACTTCGCGCCCGTGGACTGTTTCGTACGCCTGACGATCAAGGACCGTTTCGTGGGCTCGACCTGGTTTCGTTTCGCGGGCGCCCGCGGCGAGGCTGAGGGCTACACCCTGGGCGAGGGTCGCTTCTCGCAGGTCGTCGATTTCGACGGCCCGCCGCACTCGATGGTGGTCCACCCGGTGTCGGTCGATCTCTGGCATTGGGCGAGGATCGAACACGATCCCGCGCGCGGCATGCAGGTCTGCGCGCCGCTCGCCACCTGCTCGCCCACGCCCTTCGGCGACACGGGCCCGATGCTCGGGCCCTACACCATGCGCGCCAAGTTCCTTGGCCGCGAGCGGGTGAGCGTGCGGGCCGGCACGTTCGATTGCCTGCGCGCCGCGTACCTGAAGCCCGACGGCACGACCTCGCTCGAAACCTGGTGTACCGACGACGGGCACCGCTTGCTGGTCAAGATGGACTGGCAACCCTTCAACGCGACCTTCGAGCTGGTCGAGTTGACGAAGAGCTAGCGGCGCGTCAGGTACCGCAGAAGGTCCGGGTGACGCGCTCCGCGGGCTTCGGCGGTTCGGCGTAGGCCGTCATTTCTGGTTGATCGTCGAAGGGTCGGGCGAGAACGCGCGCCAGCGTCACGAACGGCGCGACGTCGTCCTCGATCGCCGCTGCGATGACCTGCTCGATGCGATGGTTGCGCGGGATGTAGAGCGGATTGACACGCCGCATCGCGGCGGATCGCTCGGCCGGAGCGACGAACTCGCGCGCAAGCCGCGCCTGCCAGCGCGGCAACCAGGCGTCGAGAGCGGCCGTGTCGCCGAACAACGCGCGCAAGGGTTCGGCATTGCCGGCCGCGGCGTCGGCCAGCCGCCGAAAGGACAACGTGAAGTCGGCGCCCCCCGCATGCATCGCCTGCAAGAAACCGCCAACAAGCGCGCCATCTTCGGGTTCGCTCCGCTGCAACCCGAGCTTGGGCCGCATCGCCGCGAGCCAATAGCGTTCGAAACGCTCGCCGAAGGTCTCGAGGATTTCGGTCGCCAGCGCCACGGCCTTGTCGGTGTCGGGGTCGAACAGCCCGAGCAACGTCTCGGCGAAGCGCGCCAGGTTCCACTGTGCGATCGTCGGCTGGTTGGCGTAGGCGTAGCGGCCCTGCTGGTCGATCGAACTGAAGACCTTGCCCGGATCGTAGGCATCGAGGAAGGCGCACGGGCCGTAGTCGATGGTCTCGCCCGACACGGCCGTGTTGTCGGTGTTCATCACGCCATGGATGAAGCCGACCGCGAGCCATTTCGCGACGAGGCTGGCCTGGGCGTCGAGGACCGATTCGAAAAGCGCGACGGCCGGAGTCGCGGCCTCGGCCGCCCGGGGGTAGTGCCGCGCGATGACGTAGTCCGCGAGCGTCTTGATCGCTTCGGAATCGCGACGGGCGGCATAGAACTGGAACGTGCCCACCCGCACATGACTCGCGGCCACTCTCGTAAGTACGGCGCCGGGCAATGCCTCCTCGCGAACGACGATCTCGCCGGTCGCCACGGCGGCGAGCGAGCGCGTCGTCGGAATCCCGAGCGCGTGCATCGCCTCGCTCACCAGGTATTCCCGCAGCACCGGCCCCAGCGCCGCCCGTCCGTCGCCCTGGCGCGAGAACGGCGTCGGCCCCGAGCCTTTGAGTTGCACGTCGCGCCGGCGCCCGCAGCGATCCACCAACTCGCCCAACAGGACCGCGCGCCCATCGCCCAATTGCGGCACGAAGTGGCCGAACTGGTGGCCGGCGTAGGCCTGCGCGAGGGGCTCGGAGTCGGCCGCCAGGGTGTTGCCGGCAAACAGCGCCGCGGCGTGGGGCGCCAGCGCATCGGGATCGAGCCCCAGCTCCTCGGCCAATCCCCGGTTGAGCGCAATCAGCCGCGGCGCCGCGACCGGTGTCGGCGGCAGGCGCACGAAGAACCGCGCGGGCAACCGGCTGTAGCTGTTGTCGAAGCGGAGCTGGATCATGGCCGGTGCACCTTAGCGCACTCGCCTCGGGCCAAAAAGAAACCGCGCGGCGGAGACCCGCCGCGCGGTATGGACTTTCGCAACGAACGCTAGTTCGCGAACGTTATCGCCGTGAACGAGTATCGCTGCATGGCGTTGGCGAACCCGCGGACGCGCTTGTTGAGCGCCGTGATGTCCGAGATGACCGGCAGGTCGAGGAACGCCGAGTTGTCGGCGTTGACCCGCAGCAGCTCGCGCACGATCGGACGCTGTTTGTCCGGATCGAACTCGGCCTCGATCGCCTCGATGAGCCTCATTTCCTCTTCGACGCAATGCGACTTCTGCGGCTTGCGGCACGAGAGGTTGATCATCGCGTCCATCGGGTGGGCCGTGAAGTTCATGCAGCCGTTCTGGAACATGTCCGGGAACAGCATGCTCTTCTCGGTCGGCGGCGGCGTCCATTTGCGCAGCCAGTCGGCGAACGTGATGATCTGCAACTCGGCCTTCATGCCGACGGCGTTCAGGTCCTGGGCCACCTTCTGGTAGATCTCGCTGTCCGCCGGGAAGTTGCCGGGGATGACGTCGATCTTGAACGGCCCGATGCCGTTCGGGAAGCCGGCTTCGGTCAAGAGCTGCCGGGCCTTGGCCTGGTCGAAGGCGTACGGCTTGACGTCGGGGTTGTAGCCGAAGTTGGTCTCGGTGGCGCACTGGCCGGTGAAGGCCGAGATGTTCTTCATCAGATCCCGCTGGATCGAACCACGGTCGAGCGCGTACTTCGCCGCCTGGCGGACCCGCTTGTCCTTGAACGGCGTGTCGCGGTCATACCAGTTGAAACGCAGCGAGTTGATGTCCGGCCGGTCGATGATGTGGACCTGGTGGCCGGCGCGCTTGACCTCGTCGATGCGATCGATCGAGAGGCCGATACCGACGTCGAGTTCGCCCGAGAGAATGCCGGCGACCCGCGTGCCGACCTCGGGCACGTTGATCAGACGCATCTTCGGGACCGGCGCCTTGCGCCAGGCGTTGGGCGCCGCCTCGTAACGCACCTCGTTGGGATCGAAGGCGACCAGGCGATAGGGACCGGTGCCGTTGCCCTGGTTGTTGAACGAGTCCGGGTTCTCCTTGAACGCCTTGCTGTTCGGCAGCCAGTAGACCGACAACAGCCGCGGCAGCAGCGAGTTCACCACGCGGGTCGTGAGCTCGATCGTGTCGGGCGCGATGACCTTGGTATCGACGATCTGGCCCTGGCGCTGGAAGTTCTGGGCCGTCACGTACTTGCTGACCGCTTCCTGGGTGCCGAGGTATTCGAACCACAGACGAACCATCTCGGCGGTGAGCGGATCACCGTTGTGGAACTGGACGCCCGAGCGGATCTTGACCTGCCACTTGGTCTTGTCTTCCTGCACCTTCCATTCGGTGGCGATCAGCGGAACGACTTCGCCCTTCTCGTTGATCTGCACCAAGGTGTCGTAGCTCGGCCAATGCGTGTAGACGCACGGGCTGGCGCTGCCGCCCGCCGGCAGGCCGCGTTGCGGGCAGACCACCGGTGATCCGATCCGCAATGTGTCCGCCGGTTGCGCGACCGCAACGCCGGTCGCGATCAACGCGCCGACGACGGCCCCGCCAATGGTGAAGAACTTCATGGTGTGTAACCTCCCCGTTTTGCTGGTCCGTTCCGTCCGCGTCGCAACGACGACGAGCGCCCCTAGAATAGCGTGTCGGGTAGCCCGGCGTGACCACGAAAACGCGATGACCGGCGCGCCCGGCCGGGGTCTCTCATCCAACGAGATGGCACGAGAATTGTGGCGCGTGAAATACAACCGGTGACCCTGGCCTTCCAATGCGCTGGTTCGCCGGCGCCCGGGAGTGTTCGTGCCATAATTCGCGGATGTCGATTCTGTTGTTGTCGGCGTTTGCCTCGAGCGAAACCTGGCGCGGCCCGCTGCGGGCCGCCTTTCCCGAGTGCCCCATTTGGATGAAAGGGGATCCGTTCGACCCGGCCGCCGTCGAGGTCGTGGTCACCGGGCCGATCGCGCCGGGGGCGCTGCAGGGCTTCCCGAAATTGCGGCTGATCGTGTGCCTGACGGCGGGCGTCGACTCGCTCCTCCAGGACAAGAGCCTGCCCGATGTCCCGATCACGCGGGCGAGCGCGCCGGGCGGCGATGCGATGATCACCGAATACGTATTGCTGCACGTGCTACGCCATCATCGGGATCTCCCGGCGTTGGCCGAGGCGCAACGCGAGGCGCGTTGGGTTCGCGAGCGCCCGATCCCGGCCGCCAGACGCCGGGTCGGCATCCTGGGGCTGGGCAACCTCGGGCGCCCGGTCGCGGAGAAACTTCGCGATCTCGGCTTTGCGGTGGCCGGCTGGTCGCGGACGAAGCGCGATGTCCCGGGCGTCGTTACGTTTCACGGTGCGGCGGGCCTGAAGGCCCTGCTCGCGCGCAGCGACATTCTGGTCAATCTTCTGGCGCTCACGCCGGAGACCGCCGACATTCTCAATGCCGAGACCTTCGCGATGCTGCCCAAGGGCGCCGCGGTGATCAACGTCGGGCGCGGCCAGCATCTCGATGAAGAGGCGCTGATCGCGGCCCTGGATCGCGGACACCTGCGCGCGGCCACGCTCGATGTCTTCCGCATCGAACCGTTGCCGGCGGCGAGCCCGCTGTGGCGGCACCCGAAGATCACGATCACGCCGCACGCGGCGCGCGAGATCTTCCCCGAGGTGCTGATCCCGCAGGTGATCGACAACATCCGCCGGCTCTACGCCAATCTGCCGCTGCAACAACTGGTCGACCGTACCAGAGGGTATTGATGTCGCGCGACGGGTCTAGACCGTTCGCAAGAAGGCTACCGACGGTCTTCGCGTCAGAGGCCAAGACCTGCGGTTTTCTGAGGGGAAGGTTTGTGCCGCATCAGGCAGGCGCGGCAACGGCGTCTGGCTGGTCGGTGCGTCTTTGCCGAGCGCCGGCCCGAGCGTTCAACCGACGACCTTGCCCGGGTTCATCAGGTTGTTCGGATCGAGCAGGCGCTTGAGACCGCGCATCAGATCGAGATCGATGGGATCCTTGAAGCGGGGCAGTTGGTCGCGCAGGCTCTGGCCGACGCCGTGCTCCGCGCCAATGCAACCGCCGAGCGACGCCGCTAGCCGGTGAACGACTTCGTTGGCACGCCGAGCGGCGTCCTCGAACGCAAGCGGCGCGGCGTAACGATCGGGCGGCAAGACGACGACGGCGTGCACGTTGCCATCGCCGACATGGCCGACGTAGTGCAGGGCCGCTTCGGGAAGGGCCGACACCAGTTCGGTCTCGGTCCTGGCGATGAACTCGGCGATGGCGGCGATCGGTACCGCGGTATCGTGCGAAACCACCCTTCCCGTCCGAACGTTGGCCTCGGAAACGGTATGGCGCAGTCGCCAGAAATCGTGGGCCTGGCTTTCCGAAGCCGCGACGGCGGCGTCGACGACGATGCTGTCGGCGCGGGCGCGCTCGAGGACCGTCGCCAGGTGTTCGGGCCAGTCGACATCGGTTGCCGTGTCGGTGAGTTCGACGAGGACGTACCACGGCGCGGTCATCGCCAGCGGCTTGCGGGTCCGTTCAACGTGGAGGAGAACCGCGTCGAGCTGGCGTTTCGACATCAGTTCGATCGCCGTCAAGCGATCGCCGCAGGTCTCGCGCAATCGCGCCAGCAGCGTGATCGCCGCCCGACACTCGGCAAGCGCGACGAATGCGGTTGCCGAACTGCGCGGCTGCGGAAACAGCTTGAGTACGGCCGCCGTGACGATCCCCAGGGTCCCCTCCGATCCGATGAACAGTTGGCGCAAGTCGTATCCGGTGTTGTCCTTTCGCAGGCTGCGTAGTCCGCTGAAGACGCGGCCGTCGGGCAGCACCGCTTCGAGGCCGAGGACGAGTTCGCGCATGTTGCCGTAACGGAGGACGGTCGTACCGCCGGCGTTCGACGCGATGTTGCCGCCGATCTGACAACTTCCCTCGCTTCCGAGATCGAGCGGAAACAGGCGGCCGGCATCTGTCGCTTTCTGTCGGACCTCGACGAGCGTGGCGCCCGCTTCGGTGGTCAGCGTGTTGGCGACCGGATCGACAGTCCGTACCCGATTCATGCGCGCCAGATTGACCACCACCGATCGCCCCGACGCGTCCGGGATCGCACCGCCGCAAACTCCCGTGTTGCCGCCCTGGGGCACGATCGGCACGCCGTGGTTGATGCAGGCCTTGACGGTGGCGCTGACTTCCGCGGTCGAGCACGGGCGAACCAGGCAGCGCGCGACGCCGTTGTAGCGTCCGCGCCAGTCTTTGGTATGGGGCGCGATCTCGTTGGGATCGGTAACCAACCCGCCAGGGCCGAGGATCGCGGCGAGTTCGTTTTCGAGCGTCGTCGTCACCGGTCTCGCCTATCGCGGGAAGGCCGACGCGAGAACGTGGTTCATCGGCTCTCGGCCTTCAGTGCGTCGCGAAGCAGGCCGATGATCGTGTCGATGTCGCCTTGTTCGCAAACGAACGGCGGCGCCAGGATGATCGTATCCATGGTGACTCGAACGACTGCGCCGGTTTCGAAGCACCGACGCAATACGCTGAAGCCCCGCTCGCCGGGCGCCGGGCCGGGCTTGAGATCGACCGCCGCCAAGAGGCCGTAGCCGCGCGTATCGGTCACCACCGGCAGGCTGCGCAATGCGGCGACCTGATCGAGGAAGTAGGGGCTCAAGGACTTCGCCCGCTCGAACAGGCGATCGTTACGGTAAATGGCGAGCGCCGCGCTCGCCGCGGCACAGGCGATCGGGTGGGCCGACCAAGTGTATCCGTGGAAAAACTCGATGCCTTCGCCGGGTGCGCGCTCGACGATGGTGTCGTAGATCTCGTCCTTTACGATCACGGCGCTCATCGGCGCGTTTCCGTTGGTAATGGCCTTGGCAACGGTGATTACGTCCGGTGTCACGCCGAAGGCCTGCGCGGCGAACGGCGCACCGCAACGACCGAACCCACAGATCACTTCGTCGAAAACGAGCAGGATGCCGTGACGATCGCAAATCTCGCGCAACCGTTCGAGGTAGCCCTTCGGCGGCACGAGAATGCCGGTCGAACCGGCTGTTCCCCGTCAGCACCCCTGAGACAGATTGATGTGTTTGGCTAGCGGAGGATTTTCGGCTCATCGTCACCGTTGAAGGGGATGAGGATGAGACCG
>VGES01000085.1 GCA_016869765.1 Alphaproteobacteria bacterium | reverse complement strand
GGTTACAACCGGTTCGAGTACCGCGCCGCGCCAGTTTGTCGTGTTCTACCTCGGAGAGAGGGAATATGCCGTCGACATCCTGGCCGTACGCGAAATCCGCGGCTGGACGGAGGTGACCGCGATTCCCAACGCGCCGCCTGCTGTCTTGGGCGTCGTCAATCTGCGGGGCACGATCGTTCCCATCCTCGACCTTCGCGTCTGCTTTGCGCAAGAGGCAACGACGCCGAACCGCAGCCACGTCGTGATCATTCTGCAGATCGGCGAACAGTTGATGGGGCTGCTGGTCGACGGGGTCTCGGACATCCTGACGGTCCGAGCCTCCGACATTCAACCGACGCCGTCCCTCCAGGGGGCGGGTCTTGCCGTCGTTCCGGAGCTGGTGACCATCGACAAGCGGATCGTCGGCGTACTCGCTCTCGAGCGATTTGCCGCGACGCTGACCGGGCTCGAACTCCCGAGCTGAGTTAGAGCGCCTTTCGCGCGCCGAACAGGCTCGACCGGTTGAGCCGGCTGTCGTGATCGTTGGCCGGAACGATGGCGGGTGAGCCGTTGGCATCGATCATCGCCCAGGCCTCGATCACCGAATCGGCAGGAAACCCGGCCTCACCGAACAGCTGCTTCGGCGGAATGTCGTGCAGCGGGCCCCAAAACGGCTCGTTGTTGTAGTAGGTGTCCCAGTCGTGCATGTAGGCGTCGTGCGGGTCGAGCCCGCGGCCGAGCTGGGGATCGGAGTGCAGCGTCACGCCGCCCGGTGCCAGCAGGCGGTGGATTTCGCGCACGATCGCGCGAACGGCCTTGCCCGACGTCTCGTGGAACAGCCCATGGGATACGACCAAGTCGAAATGCCCGTTTGGGAAGCTGGTACGCTCCGCATTCTGCTGTGAGAAGTGGATTCGCTTGCCGAACGCCTCGGCGCGCGCGTGCCCGTAGCGAACCTGCGGCGCCGCGACGTCGACGGCATGGATCTCGGCCTCGGGAAACGCATCGACATAGGGGAACGTGCCGCGTCCGATGCCGCAACCCATGTCCAGGATTCGTCGTGGTTTGAGCCCCGGGAACTTCTCGCGCAACAGGCGAAGGATGTTGTAACCCGCCGCACCGCCATAGGGCGCCCGCGCCGTATCGGTATATCCGTGGGCGCGATAACCCATGAACGGCAGAACGTAGTAGTAGCCACCGCGGTCGACCAGCGCCCCGGCGAACACATCGTCCTTCGCCACCTGCCCACCGTAGCCGCCCGGCATGCAGTGGATGTCGATCGCCGCGTTGTAGCGCGGGATGGACATCGTCCCGTCGAGCGCGAGGCTGCCGATCGGATCAGCCACCTTGGCGCGGCTGATCAGATCGGGAAGCTGCCGCTCGATGGTCTCTCCGACGTTGTACCACAGCATCTCCTGGAGCGTGCGCGCGATCGAACTCCAGGCCTGGCAGAACGGATCACGCTCCATGGCGTGGCGCACTTCGTGGCGGTCGCGCGGCGGCCGCTGGTGACGACGATAAAACGCCGGCCGCACCCGATGTTCGTAGACCAGTTTGTTGGCCGGATAGACCTCCTCCTCCATGTGGATCTTGAGGTCGGCTACGAAATTCTGGCGTGCCGCTTCGTCGTGCGTCGCCAGCGGCATCATCGGATGCGCGAACGGCTGCTTCATCGGATCAGGCCTTTTCGGCCCCGAAGATGATGCCGCGGAACAGGCGGCTGTGTTCCGTGCTTTCGCTCACTGGCTGATACTCCGGCCCATTGGCCCCGCGCATCAACCAAACGGCGAACGACCTGTTGCGGTCGAAGCCGGCCTCGGCCAACCACTCCACCGGATGCCGATCGTGCAGCGTGCCCCAGAATGGCTCGGCGTTGTAGTGCGTATCCCAATCGTGCATGAACGAGTGGTACGGGTTGAGGCCGATCGAGAACTGGGGATCGGCGTGAGCCGAGATGCCGCCCGGCTTCAGCACGCGTTTGACCTCGCGCAGGATGTTCCTGGTCGCCTTGTACGACGTTTCATGCATCAGACCGTGGGATACGACGACATCGAAGTACGCGTCCTCGAAGTCGAGCTTCTCACCGCTCTGTTGCGAGTAGTGCACCTTCTTGCCCAACGCCTCGGCCTTGGCGTGACCGTAGCGCAGACACGGGGCCGCGATGTCGACGGCATGGATCTCCGCGCCCGGAAACGCATCGACATAACACAGCGTCGAATTCCCGGTCGTGCAGCCGATGTCCAGAATACGCTTGGGCCTCAGCTCGGGGCGGCGGTGTTTGAGGTAACCGATCGTGCCGCGCCCCTGGGCCCCCATGAAAGGCGTTTCGGCCGTGTCCTTGGCCTTGTGGGCCTTCGAGCCCATGAGTCCTGCGACGTAGTAATAGGCACCACGTTCGTACACCGCGCCGGCCATCACGTCGTCCTTGGTCACCTGCTCGTGGTAGCCCCCAGGCACGCAGTGGAGATGGACGGCATCGTTGTAGCGCGGCACGACGAACGACGGATCGATGCGGAGCGAACCGAGCGGCTTGTCCTTGTCCTTGGCCTTCTCGATCAATTCCGGCAACTGACGCTCGACGCACGAACCGATATCGTCCCACAGCATCTCCTGGATAGTGCGGGCGAGCGCGCTCCACATCTGGGTGTAAGGCTCTGCCTCCATCAGCTTGCGCACCTCGTGACGGTCCTGCGGCGCCCGCCCGTGCTCGCGTTTGAACTTCGGCAGAGCCTGGCGCTCGTAGACGAGTTCATCGCCCGGGTAGACGTGATCTTCCATGTGGATCTTGAGATCGAGCACGAAGTTCTCGCGGGCATGCTCGTCGTGGAGCGCCCGCGGCATCATCGGGTGGGCATAGGGAGCCTGCATGGAGCCTCTCTCTGGAATAGACCGTGGAACGATTATAGCGCCGCCCACCGCACCCAGCACGACCCCAAAACAAGCCAAGCTAAAGGGCGATGCAGACCTTCCCGAAGTGCCGCCCCGCCGCCAGGTGGCGGTAAGCCTCGGCGGCGTGGTCGAGATCGAAGACCCGGTCAATCACCGGTTTTATCCGATGGGCCTCGACCGCGCGGAACATCGCTTCCAGGCCTTCGCGCGGCCCGACGGCAACGCCCTGCAGACGAATCGCCCGTGACCCCACGAGTGGCAACAGGATTTCGGCCCGCGCCCCGGCCAGCACCCCGATGACCGTGACCAGCCCGCCCGGGCGAATCGCACGAAGCGTCTGGCGATAGGTGCCCGCCACTTCGACGACGTGATCGACGCCACGACCGTTGGTGAGGTCGAGTGCGACCTTCCCCCAGTCCGGCTGCTCGCGATAGTTGATCACGTGATCGGCCCCCATGCCGCGCAGGCGCGCGAGCTTCTCGGAGGACGACGAGGTCGCGATCACCCGGGCGCCACACAGCTTGGCGAACTGGAGGGCGAACAACGACACGCCACCTGTTCCCTGCACGAGGACGATATCGCCCGGCTTGGCACGACCGACGGTGACGACCGCGCTCCAGGCGGTCAAGCCGGCGCACGGAAACGCCGCCGCCTCCGGGTCGGTCAAGCTTGCCGGCGTTGCGACCAGGCCGCATTCGGGAAACACGCGATAATCGCTGAGCACACCGTCGTGCGCACGCCCGAGATCGTCGTCGAGCAATGCTTCGTTGGGATCGCCGGCGATCCAGCTCTGGAAAAAGCTCGCCGTGACCCGATCGCCAGCCTTGACCCGGGACACCCCGGGACCCACACGGACGACCTCCCCCGCGCCGTCCGACAGCGGCACCAGGTCAGCCGTCTTCTGGCGACTGCCGTAACCGCCCCGGAGGATGAGCGTGTCGCGGTAGTTGAGCGAGGCCGCGCGCATGCGCACGAGAACCTGCCCCGCTCCCGGCTCGGGCACAGGGCGCTCGACCACGGCCAGTTGGTCCGGGCCACCGAGGGTTTGCAGGACGATGCTTCGCATCACCGCACCATACGCGGCGGCGAGCCGTTCGTCAGGAGGGCTTCGGGTTTGGCCGGCACGACCGCACCACGCGACCGTGGACGGCTCGGAGCTTGACGCCGTAACGCGTTACGGCAATAGTTTACGGCATGGGCCATCTTCGAAAGATAACGGCGCACGTCCCAGAGCGTCTCTTGGCGCAAGCGCAGGCTGCCACCGGCGAGGGGGTCACTGAGACCGTGCGCCGCGGTTTGGCGATGCTCGCTGCGGCGCGGGCGTCGCAGCGACTCTTGCGGCTTCGCGGTAAGATGAAAATCGATCTTGATCTCCGCGAGCTTCGACGCGACCGACGATGATCGCAGTCGATACGAGTTCGATGATCGCGTTTCTTCGTGGCGACGAGGGAACGGATGTCGCTCGGGTAGCCGAAGCCCTGTCCAAGACCGAAGTTTGCCTGCCGCCGCTCGTCGTCAGCGAGCTATTGAGCCACCCCCGGATCAACCGGGAGATACGGGACATCGTGCTGGAAATGCCGCAGCTCTCGATCGGCGACGGGTATTGGGAGCGGACCGGCGCGACCAGAATGACCGTAATGAGCAAGGGTCGGCGCGCCGCCCTCGCCGATTCATTGATTTGCCAGTCCTGCCTGGATCATGACGTCCCCTTGATCACACGCGACGACGACTTCAAAGTCTTCGCCAACGCATGCGGCCTTCGCCTGGCCTAGCGAGCACGGACTCCCATCGCCTTCGATGGGTTCGGCCGGCGCGCGTCCTCGTTCGTGGCGCCCGACGGCTACCCCTGGACGACGATCGACGCACGCTGAGGTAGCCGCGCGGGACGCGCGGGCCTAGCTCGCGTGCAGCGCGATGCGGTTGCCCTCGGTGTCGGTGAACTGGCCGATCGTACCGTAGTCGCCGATCGACATGGCCGGCAGGACGACCTTGCCGCCGGCCTTGGCCACGCGCTTCAGCGTCGCCTTCACATCCGAAGTCTCGAAATAGAGAATCGAGCCGCTCTTCGAAGGTTTGTTGGTCGGGTCTTTGATCAGGGCGCCGATCGGCATCTTGGCCCCCATGAAGGCGTGAATCGTCGTCCCGCCCGCTTCCATGGGCACGAACTTCACTCGAAGGGCCGCGCTGTAGAACTTGACCGCGCGCTTCATGTTCTTGACTGGGATCTCGAACCAACTGACGGATAGACGGCTCTTGGCCATGGGTCCCTCCCCGAGGAATGTTTCTCGAATCGGGGGACTTCAGCAGTGTCGGCGCCGACATGCGAATCACAACCTCGCCAGCGCAGCGACAAAGAAAAAGGGGCGCCGAAGCGCCCCTCAGTCGTGGTTTTTCTTGTTCTATCTTGTTCTTGTTGATGCCTAGAAATCCATATCGTCCATGCCGCCGCCGGGCGCTGCCGGGGCCGCCGCCTTCTTCTCCGGCTTCTCGGCCACCATCGCTTCGGTGGTGATGATCAGGCCCGAGACCGACGCCGCCGCTTCCAACGCCGCGCGAACGACTTTGGCCGGGTCGACGATGCCTTTCTTGATCAGGTCGCCGAAGGCCTCGTCCTGCGCATCGAAGCCGTAGTTGCGGTCCTTCTGTTCGAGCAGTTTCGAGACGACGACCGCGCCATTGACCCCGGCGTTCTCGGAGATCTGCTTGACCGGCGACTGCAGGGCCCGGCGTACGATATCGACTCCGGTCTTTTCGTCGTCGTTGGCGGCGCTGACCTTGTCGAGAACACGGGTACCGTAGAGCAGCGTCGCACCGCCGCCGGTGACGACGCCTTCTTCGACCGCCGCCCGGGTCGAGTGTAGCGCGTCATCCACACGATCCTTGCGCTCCTTGACCTCGACTTCGGTGGCGCCACCGACTTTGATCACCGCGACACCGCCGGCCAGTTTGGCCAGACGCTCCTGGAGCTTCTCCTTGTCGTACTCGGAGGTCGTCTCCTCGATCTGGGCGCGGATCTGGTTGCAGCGCCCCTCGATTTCCTTCTTTGCGCCGGCGCCGTTGATGATCGTCGTGTCTTCCTTGCCGATCATTACTTTCTTGCAGCGGCCGAGCATGTCGAGCGTCACGCTCTCGAGCTTGATGCCCAACTCTTCCGAGATCATGGTGCCGTCGGTCAGGATCGCGATGTCTTCGAGCATCGCCTTGCGGCGATCGCCGAAGCCCGGGGCCTTGACCGCCGCGACCTTGAGGCCGCCGCGCAACTTGTTGACGACGAGCGTCGCCAACGCCTCACCCTCGACGTCTTCTGCGATGATCAGAAGCGGCTTACCCGACTTGGCGACCGCTTCCAGCACCGGCAGCAGCGGCTGCAGGGAGGCCAACTTCTTCTCGTGGATCAACAGGAACGGATCTTCGAGCTCGGCCACCATCTTCTCGGCATTGGTGATGAAGTATGGCGAGAGATAGCCACGGTCGAACTCCATGCCTTCGACGACCTCGAGCTCGGTGGCGAACCCCTTGGCCTCTTCCACCGTGATGACGCCCTCCTTGCCGACCTTTTCCATCGCCTCGGCGATGATGTTCCCGATCTCCTTCTCGCCGTTGGCGGCGATGGTGCCGACCTGGGCAACCTCGGAGCGGCTGGTGATCTTCTTCGAGTGCTTCTTGATGTCCTCGACCACCGCTTCGACGGCCTTGTCGAGACCGCGCTTGAGATCCATCGGGTTGGCTCCGGCGGCCACCGCCTTGGCGCCTTCCCGCACGATCGCTTGTGCCAGCACGGTAGCCGTCGTGGTGCCGTCCCCGGCCTGATCGGCCGTGCGCTGGGCCACGTCCTTCACGAGCTGCGCGCCCATGTTCTCGAACTTGTCGGCCAGTTCGATTTCCTTGGCGACGGTGACGCCGTCCTTGGTGATCCGCGGAGCGCCGAACGACTTGTCGATCACGACGTTGCGGCCCTTGGGGCCCAGCGTGACGCGGACAGCGTTGGCGAGAATATCGACGCCGTGCAGCATGCGGTCCCGGGCATCGGTCGAAAACTTGACGATCTTGCCAGCCATTGATGTCGATCCTTTGTGATTGGAGCTTGAGGTGGACGGCTACTTTTTCGAGGACTTGCCCTCGATCACGCCCATCAGGTCGGACTCTTTGCAGATGATCATTTCCTGACCTTCGATCTTGACCTCGGTGCCGGAATACTTGCCGAACAACACGCGATCGCCGACTTTCACGGACATCGCCACGAGGCCGCCCTTTTCGTTGCGGCCACCGGGGCCAACCGCAAGGATCTCGCCCTCCGAAGGCTTCTCCTTGGCGGTGTCGGGGATGATGATCCCGCCCGCGGACTTCTGTTCCTCCTCCAAACGTCGGATCAGAACACGATCATGCAAAGGTTTGAATTTCATATGTTTTTCCTCTCCAAGACCGGGTGGCATCCGGGTGGCCCGAGCAATTAGCACTCAGGCGCGCGGAGTGCCAACCCTTCCCGGCGGCGATTTAGGGGGCCTTGCGCGAGGAGTCAAGGGCCGAGCGCGCGGACTCAGGGCAGAAACGACGGCTGGTTGCGGTCGTCGCCGGCCCGCGGGTTCATCACCCGCACCGGCTTGCCGTCGAGGAAGCCGAGGATGTTCTCGACCGTGTCCTCGAAAAACATCCGATAGGTCTTCTCGGTGACGTAGCCCACGTGCGGCGTGATCACGACGTTGGACAGTCGCCGGAACGGATGGTCGAGCGGCAACGGCTCGACGGCGAAGGCATCGAGCGCCGCCCCGGCAATCGTACCGGACTCGAGGGCCCGCAGGAGCGCGGCTTCGTCCGCCAAAGGCCCACGCGAGGTGTTGATGAAAACGGCCTCGCGCTTCATGCGGGCGAAGTCGGCGGCCGCCATCAGCCCGCGCGTCGAATCGCGCAACACCATGTGCAGCGTGACGATATCGGCCTCGGCGAGCAGGCGCTCCTTGCTCACGGCTTCGACCGCGTGGGGCGCCGCACGCTCGGGCGTCAGGTTCGGGCTCCACGCCAGGACCTTCATGCCGAAGGCCTTGCCCACCTTGGCGACCTGCGCTCCCAGGCGGCCCAAACCGATGACGCCGAGCGTCAGATAGGAGACATCCCGACCGATGCGCTGCTGCCAGCCTCCTTCGCGCACGTGCTGATGTTCCCCGGGGATGTTGCGCAGGAGCGCGAGAATGAGCCCCCACGTCAACTCCGCGGTGGCGCCGTTGGGGGCGCGCGTGCCGCAACACATGATGCCGAGTTCGTGGGCCGCCGCAACGTCGACGGCGGCATTGCGCGGCGCTGTCGAGCACAGGAGACGCAGCTTGGGCAGCCGTTGCAGCACCGCGCGACTGAACCAGGTCCGCTCGCGCATCGCGCAGACGATGTCGAAATCACGGAGACGCCCGACGACCGCCGCGTCGTCGTGCGCATGGTCGTTGAACACGACGATCTCTGCTCGGGCCGCGATCTTGGACCAGTCGGCCATGCGCAGCGCATTGTTCAGATAGTCGTCGATGACGGCGATACGCGGCATGGGTCACTCCAGGAACCAGGGGGCGGAACGATCGGTCGCGGCGGCCGGGTTCATCACGCGTTTTGGCTTGCCGGCCAGATAGGCTTGCACGTTCTCGACCGTCTCGCCGTAGAAGATGCGGTAGGCGTTCTCCGTGACGTAGCCGATGTGACCGGTCAGCACCGTGTTGGGCAAACGTCGTAGGACGTGTTCGGACGGCAGCGGTTCGACGTCGAAGGTGTCGAGGCCGGCGCCGGCAATTCTGCCGGCCTGGAGAGCCGCGATGAGCGCGGCTTCCTCGATCAGCGGCCCGCGCGATGTATTGACGATGACCGCGCTTCGCTTCATCAGACCGAACTCGGGCGCGCCAATGAGGCCGCGCGTGCGCTCGGAGAGAACCATGTGCACCGAGACGATGTCGCTACGCCGGAACAGATCCTCCTTGGACACGAGTTCGACCCCGGGCGTCGCGATGCGCTCGGGCGTGAGGTTCGGGCTCCACGCCAGCACCTTCATCGAGAACGCGAGGCCCACCCGGCCGACGACCTTGCCGATGCCGCCCCAGCCCACGAGGCCCAGCGTCGCGCCGTGGAGATCGCGCCCGATCCGTTCCTGCCAGCCGCCCTGGCGAATGAGGCGATCCTCGCCGGGAATATTGCGGATCAGCGCGTGGATCAGCCCCCAGGTGAGCTCCGCGGTCTGATCGATCGGCCGCGGCGGATTGGTGCCGCAGACGGTGATGCCCAGGTCACGAGCGGCGAGGAGATCGATCGCGGCGTTGCGCGGCGACGTCGAACAGAGAAGCCTGAGGGCGGGAAGCCGAGCCAGGAGCGGGCGGCGAAACCACGTGCGCTCGCGCATGCCGCAGACGATCGCGAACGGAGCGAGTCGCTCGGCCAGACGCTCCTCGTCGCGATCGTCGATATGGTCCTCGAAGGTCGTGATCGCCACGTCCTTTTGCAGCACGGTCCAGTCGGCGCAGGTGAGCGCGTTGCGCAAGTAGTCATCGAGGATGGCAAGGGGGATCACGAGGCGAGCACCCCCGCCTCACGCAGCTCGCGCTCGAGCGAAGCCGGCGAGGTGAAGCGCAACGCCCGCATCCCGAGCCGTTCGGCCGCGGCGACGTTGGGCGGATTGTCGTCGATGAAGATCGCCTGCTGGGGCGAAAACCCGCCGCGACGAAACAGGATATCGAATATCCTAGGGTCGGGCTTGATGACCCCCTCCTCGCCCGACACCACGATGTCGCGGAAGCGGCGCAGAAAGGCGTATCGCGGCCGGGCCTGGGCGAACGTCTCGGCCGACCAGTTGGTCAACGCATAGAGGGCGACACCCGCGTCGTGCAAGCGTTCGAGAAGCGTCACCGTGCCGGAGATCGGCCCGTTCAACATCTCGGTCCAGCGCTCGAAATAGGCGGCGATCAGGTCGGCTTCCGCCGGATGGCGGGCTTGCAGAAGCCGGATGCCCTCGGCGAACGGTCGGCCGGCGTCCTGCGCTTCGTTCCACTCCTGGGTGCAGACCCGCGTAAGGAACGCCTCCATCGCCCGTACGTCAGCGAAAAGCTTGCGATAGAGATGCCGCGGGTTCCAATCGATGAGGACGCCACCCAGGTCGAACACGACGACCCGAGAAGATTGGGAAGAACCCACGGCCATCGCCCCCTTGCGATCAGAACGCAATCGCCTGGCCGTTGTAACGCGTGTATTGCCCGCTGTCGGCAAGCGACATCCGGGCGATCAGCTTGCGCATCCCGGCGATCGAATCGCGCGGCTTCACGTCGGCATCGAACCCGCCCATCCGCGTCTTGCAATTGCCCGGACAGAAGGCGGCCACCGCGACCCCACGGTCCTTCAGACTGCCCGCCATCAACGTCATGACCTTATTCACCGCGGCCTTGGACGGCCCGTACGCATAGAGGGGCGCCTTGAACTCGACGTTCGATCCCACGGTCGAGGAGATGGTCACGATCTTCTTCTGCGCCGAGGCCGCGACGTTTTCGAGAAAGGCCTCGGATACCTTGAGCGGACCCATCGTGTTGGTGCGCCACACTTTTTCCATCTCGGCGTAGTCCATGCCGCCGATGCGTTGACGATGACCGTCCTCGCGGCGCGGGCCGATCACGCCGGCGTTGTTGATCAGGACATCGATCGGTTTGCCA
>VGES01000084.1 GCA_016869765.1 Alphaproteobacteria bacterium | reverse complement strand
GTCGATCGTGCCCTGGCGCTCGAGGATCAGGTTGGTCATCGGCGTCAGGAACTTGTTGATCAGCTTGGTCAACCCCTGCGGGTTGGACTTGAAGGTCTCGGAGATGGCGGTGAAGCCGCGGACGTCACAGAACAGGAACGTCATGTTCTTCATCTCGCCGCCGAGCTTGAGCCGCGTCGGGTCCCCGGCCAGCTGCTCCACCAGCGCCGGCGACAAATACTGCGCAAAGGCGCCGCGGACCATGCGTTTCTCCGATTCGGTGCGCAGGAAGTTGAGTGCGGAGGACGACACGAACACGAGGAAGACCACAGCCGAAGCGTAGATCGGATCGACCAGCCAATGCTGTTCGGCGTAGAGGAGCCACGACCCACCGATCGCAAACACGATCCCGGCGATTCCGACCAGGGACGACCAGACAGCGCCGAGCCACGGCAGGACTGCGATCAAGGCGATGCCGAGCACGATCATGTAGGCGAACTCGACGAACGGGGCGAAGTCGGGCCGTTCCAGGTAGCGCCCGAGCAGCATCTGTTCGGTCGCCTGGACGTGGATTTCGACCCCCGGAGTCACCGGGTTGAGCGGGGTCGGCCGCAGATCGAAAAGACCCGCGGCCGAGGTGCCGACGAACACGATGTTGCCCTCGACCAAGCGGTCGTCGAAGTCCTCCTCGAAGACCGACGCCGCCGAAATGCGCCGCTCGGCGACGGGGCGGGTGTAGTAGAGCCAGATGTGACCGAACTCGTCGGTCGGAACCTCGGCGCGGCCGATGCGAATTCGCGCGATTCCCGTATGTTCGCCAAATCCGGTTTCCCGGTTGGCGCCGACCGATTTTATGATTGGGCTGCCGGCCTGTTGTGCGACGCGGACCGCTTCGGCGGCGAGCGAAGGGTAAAGCTCTTCGCCGAGGCGCACGACCAGCGGCGCACGGCGAACGACGCCGTCGCGTTCCGGACGGAAGTTGAAGCTACCGTTGCCGGCGGCCGCGGTTTCAAGGGCGCCGAGGTTGAGGATGGCGCCGCTATAGAGCGTCACGTAGGGCCGGGGGTCGTAGCCCGCGGTGCTGAAGCCAACCGCCCGTTTGGGCGGACGATCGAGGCGCCCACCGCTGAGCACGAATCCGGTGACCACATTGCCGGCCTGCTGGACAATGTCGGCGAGGATGTCGTCATGGTCGGGCAGGGTGTCGAGCGTGCCTTGCAGGGCCTGTACCTCGGGCGTGGCGGGCCATAGGGGCACGACTTGGCGTGGCGAGGTGCGGTCCGGCTCGGCGAAGACGATGTCGAACACGATGGCCGCCGCGCCGGCGTTGGCCAGGCGCGCGACCAATTCGGCGATGCGGGTTCGTGGCCAGGGCCACTGCCCGAGGGCCGCCAGCGAATCATCGTCGATGTCGACATAACGAACCGGCGCCGGTTCATAAACCCGTGGCGCGATGCGCTGATAGAAATCGAAGACCTTGAGCTGAAGCTCCTGAACCGCGGGCACCGACAGGCGTACGGCGACGGCGACGGTGATGAACAACGCCGGGACGAGGATATGGAGCCATCGGTAGCGCATGGGCGGGGCCTCGCGACCTTAGGCTATCCCACGTCCGGCTGGTCGGCTCAAGGCGGGATCTAGTCGGTGAACTTGCGCCAGATCTTGTCGAAGCCCTCATGGTTCTTGGCGAACAGCTCGACAAGGTGCGGATCGAAGTGGCCCTTGGGATCGATGCGCGTGTCGCCTTTGACGATCACGTCGACGGCCTGTCGGTGGCTGAACCCCGGTTTGTAGGAGCGCTTGGAACGGAGCGCATCGTAGGTGTCCGCGAGGGAGACGATCCGGGCCGACAAGGGAATCTCCTCACCCTTGACGCCGTGGGGATAGCCGGTGCCGTCCCATTTCTCGTGGTGGAAAAGTGCGATCTCCGCCGCCATCTTCAGGCGGTAGGAGGGCGAGAGAATCTGGTACCCGAAGATCGGGTGGCGATCCATCTCGGCGCGTTCATCCGTGTTGAGTTCGCCGCCTTTGTTCAGGATTTTGTGGTCGATCGACAGCTTGCCCACGTCGTGCAATTGCGCCGAGTAGCGAATCTCGTCGCAGAACTCGCGGTGCATGCCCAGACACTGGGCGAGATAGTGCGAATACTCGTTGACCCGCACGATGTGGTTGCCCGTCCCTTCGTCGTGAATTTCCGCTGCGCGCGCCAGCAGTTTGATCGAGGTCTTGAACGCCTCTTCGGTCTCTTCCTGGAGAAGGCCGATCCGGGCGCGCTGACGGGCGAGCGCCCGGTTGCGCTGGCGCAGCTTGAGGTTCTTCGCCTGAATTTGTTCGAGGTTGTCGGTGCGCTGGATGTAGCCCGACATCACGGTCGCGACCGGCAGCAGCCGATCGATCTGTTGGGCAGAAAAGGCCGTGACCGCACCGTCGGCGGTGCGGCGATTGACCAACTCGACGATCGCGATGACACCGCCCTGAAAGTTGCGCACCGGCAGGCACAGCAGGCTCTGGGTCCGGCAACCGGGAATATCGACCGCGGAGTCGTAGGCAAACGGCTTTCCTGCCGGAACGCGGCGGACATCGGCGAGCCGGACAACGTCGCCCGAACTCGCGACGTAGCCCGCGATCGTCGCGGCATTGAGCGGCATCGGCGGCGGCGTGCCGCGGAGCGGCGAACTCCCGAACTGGCGTGCCGACGGGATCAGCTCGCTCACCCGGCCACGTCGACGCATGACATAGATCGTGCCCGCCTCGGCTCCCGTTTCCTGGCGGCAGCGCGTCAGGAAGCGGTCGAGCAGCCGCGCGACCGAACGCGGCGCATCGGCTTCGACGAACTCCAGGAACTCGAGGACCAGGCTCATGACGCTACAAAGGGGCCTGCACGGGCCGCGTTGCCACCTATCGTTACAATTTATCGTGAATATCTGGTAAAAGCGATTGGATGCGGCAAGGGGGAGGCGGGCGGAACAACCGGTTCGGCCACGTCGAAGGACCCGGCTAAGATGCCGCTTTACAGTCTTCGGGAGGACGACATGTACAAGAAAATCGCCATGGCGGCCGCGGGCGCCGCCATGATCGCTGTTTCGGCGTCCGGCTCGGCCAACGCCGGCCCCGTGCTCAACGCCATCAAACAAAAAGACTTCATCCAATGCGGGGTGAACACCGGGCTCGCCGGCTTCGGCATCGCCGACAGTCAGGGCAACTGGACCGGGATCGATGTCGACTTTTGCCGCGGGCTCGCCGCCGCTCTGCTCGGTGATCGCAACAAGGTCAAGTTCACGCCGCTGAGCGCGCCGCAGCGCTTCACGGCTTTGCAGTCGGGCGAAATCGACGTGCTGTCGCGGAACACGACCAACACGTTGACCCGCGATGCCTCGCTCGGGCTGCACTTCGTCGGTGTGTGGTACTACGACGGCCAGGGCTTCATGGTGCCACGCCGGCTCAACGTCAAAGGGGCCAAAGAGCTCAATGGCGCCGAGATCTGTGTGCAAGCGGGCACGACCACCGAGCTCAACCTCACGGACTATTTCCGTGCCAACCGGATGACGTTCAAGCCGGTGGTGTTCGAGTCGGCCGAAGAGTGGCGCAAGGCGTTCTTTGCCGGACGCTGCCAGGCGACGACCACCGACGTGTCCGCGCTCGCCTCGGTGCGCTCGGTCGATGCGCAGAATCCGGATGACTTCGTCATTCTGCCCGAGGTCATCTCCAAGGAGCCGCTCGGCCCGATGGTGCGCCGTGGCGACGACGAATGGTTCGCGGTCACAAAGTGGGTGCTGAACCTGATGCTCGAAGCCGAGGAGAAGGGCATCACGACGGAGAACGTCGACCAGATGCGTTCGAGCACCGATCCGACGGTGCAGCGTCTGATCGGCAACCGCGACGAAATGGGCAAGAAGCTCGGCCTGGCTGAGGACTGGGGCTACAAGGTCATCAAGCAAGTCGGCAACTACGGGGAATCCTTCGAGCGCAACATCGGCAAGAAGACGCCGCTCCGTCTCGATCGCGGCCTCAACGCCCAGTGGACCCAGGGCGGTCTGATGTACGGCATGCCGGCCCGCTAGGTCCGGAACCGCGTTCCCGCCCGGTGATGACCACCGGGCGGGAATTTTTTCTTCCGACGATCGTTTGACCGACACGTCGACACCGCCGCTGGCACCGCCGCGGGTGCCGTTCTGGTCGAACCCGGCTGTCCGCGGCGGGGTTTACCAGGTGACCGTGCTCGCGGGCGTGTTCGCGCTCGGTGCCTATCTCATCGACAACACGCTCGACAACCTGGCGGCGCGATCGATTCGCTCCGGGTTCGGGTTCATGGCGCGCGAGGCGGGATTCGAACTCGGTGAAAGCCTGATCCCCTACGAACCGTCCGACAGCTACGCTCGCGCCTATCTTGCCGGGTTCGTCAATACGATGAAGGTGTCCTTCGCTGGCATCGTCCTGTGTTCGATCCTCGGGCTCTTTGTCGGAATCGCGAGACTTTCGAAGAACTGGCTGGTCGCCCGACTTGCGTCGTTCTACGTCGAGACGCTGCGCAACATCCCGATCCTGCTGCAGCTGTTCTTCTGGTACGCGCTGATCATCGAGGTGTTGCCGCCATCGCTGGACGCCATCAACCTGGGTCCCGGGGTTTTCCTGAGCAAAAGCGGGCTGCTGTTCCCGCTGCCGCTTTACGATCCCGCGCACGCGTGGGTTGGGCTCGCGTTCCTGGTCGGCATCCCGGCGGCCGTGTTCTACGGGCATTGGGCCAAGCAGCGCCAGAACGCCACCGGCCAGCAATTGCCGCGCCTCCTGCCCACGGTCGGTTTGGTCCTCGGTCCGGCCATCATTGTGTTCCTGATCCTCGGAGCGCCCCTCACCTTCGAGGTGCCCGTGTTCCAGCGTTTCCGATTCGTGGGTGGTGGCGAACTAACGCCGGAGTTCCTGGCGTTGTGGTTGGGGCTCAGCATCTACACCTCGGCCTTCGTCGCCGAGGTCGTTCGCGCCGGGATTCTGGCCGTCGACTGGGGCCAGAACGAAGCGGCCGGCGCGCTCGGCTTGCGGCGCGGTCTCGTGTTACGCCTCGTCGTACTGCCGCAGGCGCTGCGCGTGATCATTCCACCGACCACCAACCAGTACCTCAACCTCGCCAAGAACAGTTCACTCGCGGTGGCGGTCGGCTATCCGGACCTGACGTCGGTCACCAACACGAGCCTCAACCAGACCGGCCAAGCCGTCGAGTGCATCGCGGTCATGATGGCCGTGTATCTCACCCTGAGCCTGCTGATTTCGGCTGGGATGAACATCTACAACCGTGTCGTCGCAATTCCGGATCGGCGATGACGGACGCGGCACTCCCCATTGCTCCACCACGCACCGGCCCTACCGCCTGGTTGCGCACCAATCTGTTCGGCAGCTGGCGCAACACGCTGATCAGCCTGGGGTCGTTCGCCCTCTTGGTCTGGGCCGTGCCGCCACTCCTCGATTGGTTCCTCTTCGAGAGCCGGTGGGGCGACACGCCACCGGCCGAGTGCCGCAAGGCCGCCGGGGCGTGCTGGGCGTTCGTCCACGAGAAGCACCGGCTGATCCTTTTCGGCCGCTATCCGTTTGCCGAGCAATGGCGTCCGCTCGTCGGCATGGCGATCCTGCTCGGGCTGATCGGCGCGAGCTGTTATCGCCCGTTCTGGCGCCGCTGGTTGCTGGCCGTGTGGGCGGTCGGGATCGCGGTGATGGCGGTGCTGATGTGGGGTGGCGTCTTCGGCCTCCGCTTCGTCGAGACGACGTTGTGGGGCGGTCTGCCACTCACGTTCCTGTTGACGACGGTGGGCGTCGGGGCGGCCTTTCCGCTCGGTGTCGTGCTCGCGCTCGGGCGGCGCTCGAAGCTGCCGATCATCCGCGCCGTATCGATCGGCTACATCGAACTCGTGCGCGGCGTGCCGCTCGTCAGCCTCTTGTTCATGGCCTCGTTCATGTTCCCGCTGTTCATGCCGAGCGGGGTCCAGATCAACGCCCTTATCCGCGCCCAGGTCGCCATCATCCTGTTCGCTGGCGCTTACCTCGCCGAGGTGGTGCGCGGCGGTCTGCAGGCCGTGCCGCGCGGCCAGATCGAGGCCGCCGCCGCGCTCGGAATGGGTTATTGGCTGACCATGCGCAAGATCGTGCTGCCGCAGGCCATTCGCCTCGTCATTCCGGGCATCGTCAACTCGTTCATCAGCACATTCAAAGACACCTCGCTGGTCGCCATCGTCAGCCTTTCGGACCTGATGTTGTCGACGCGTCAGGCGATCGCCGACCCGCTGTGGCGACCGTTCTTCGTCGAAGGCTACGTGTTCATCGGCGCGATCTATCTCGTTTTCTGTTTCCTAATGTCGCGCTACAGCCAGCACCTCGAAGTGCAACTCAACACCGGCCGCCGCCGCTAGAGGACCACATGTCGACGACCGCTGTGCCGCCCATGATCCAGATGACCGCCGTCAACAAGTGGTTTGGCGTCTTCCACGTGCTCAAGAACATCAGTATCGAGGTCGCCAAGGGCGAACGCATCGTCGTCTGCGGCCCGTCGGGATCGGGCAAGTCGACGATGATCCGCTGCATCAATGCGCTCGAAGAGCACCAGAGCGGGCGTATCGTGGTCAACGGCACCGAACTCGCGCGCGACCTGAAGAAGATCGATCTCGTGCGCCGCGAGGTCGGCATGGTGTTCCAGCAGTTCAATCTGTTTCCCCACCTCACGGTGCTGGAAAACCTGTGTCTGGCGCCGGTCTGGGTGCGCAAACAGCCGCGCGCCGAGGCCGAAGCGAACGCCATGCGGTATCTCGAACGGGTGCGAATTCCCGAGCAGGCGCGCAAGTACCCGAATCAGCTCTCAGGCGGGCAGCAACAGCGCGTGGCGATCGCCCGGGCGCTGTGCATGAACCCCTCGGTCATGCTGTTCGACGAGCCCACCTCCGCGCTCGACCCCGAGATGATCAAGGAGGTGCTCGACGTCATGGTGGAGTTGGCGGAGGAGGGGATGACGATGGTCTGCGTCACCCACGAGATGGGTTTCGCCCGCTCGGTCGCCAACCGCGTCGTATTCATGGACGGCGGCGAGATCATCGAAGTCCAACCGCCCGAGGCGTTTTTCCATGCGCCGAAGTCAGAGCGTACGAAGTTGTTCCTGAGCCAGATCCTGCACCACTGAGGGTGCTACTTGGTCGCTTCCTTCAGGTAGGCGATCAGGTCGTCGCGATCGGAGTCCTTGCGCATGCCGGCGTAGGCCATCTTGCCGCCCTTGATGAAGTCGGACGGACGGGAGATGTAGTGCGCGACCGTCTCTTCGTTCCACACGACGCCCGAGTCCTTCAGGGCTTTGGAATAGGCGAAATCGGCCACGCTCCCGGCTTTTCGGCCGAACAGGCCGCCGAGATGCGGGCCCACCTTCTTGGGGGTGTTGGCCACCACGCTGTGGCACGAGACGCACTGGTTGAACAGCCGCTTGCCGTTGTCGGCGTCGCCGGCGAGCGCTTGGCTGGAGCCAATGAGGGCGATGAACATGACAGTCGCAGGGCGAATCATGATCGTACTCCTGGGCGCCGGGTTCTGTAGCGGCTTGTGCCGGGCCTGTCTAGTGCGGATGGCCTAGCGAGCGTGCTCGGTTGCGCGGGCGCTGGAGTGCATGCCAAGTTTTGCCGATGGCTGAAGCCGCCCGCCTCGATCTCAAGGAGTTCGAAGACCGACTGGTTGTCGTGCCGGGCGGCCGGTGGGCGGTCGACACCATCGCGCGTTTCCTCGGCGAACTCGAGTCCGTCCCGGTCGAGCGCTACCGGCGCGTGACCCTCGACCTTGATCGCGTCGATTTCATCGATACGGCCGGCGCGCTTGCCTTGCAACGCGCCATCCAGCATTGGCAGGACCACGGCATCGTCGTGGCCATGCGGGGCGGTGGCAAAGACCAGCACGCGATATTCACCGCGATCGAGCGGCATCAGCCCCTGCCAATGGCCGCCGAGCCGCCGCGCAATTCGCTCCTCGAGATGCTCGACAAGCTTGGGCGCGCCACCCTCGATGTGCTGCACGAGGTGGTCGATCTGATCGCCTTCCTGGGTCGGATCGTGGTGGCGCTGGCGGCGACGCTGCGACGGCCGCGGCAACTGCGCGCCACTTCGCTGATTTTTCATATGGAGGAGGTCGGCCTCAACGCGATGCCGATCGTCGGGCTCATGGCGTTCCTGCTGGGCGTCGTCCTTGCCTTCCAGGGCGCGAGCCAACTCCAGCGCTTCGGGGCCGAGGTGTTCGTCGTCAACCTCGTCGGCATTTCGCTGCTGCGCGAGATCGGTGTCCTCATGTCGGCGATCATCGTGGCGGGGCGCTCGGGTAGCGCGTTCACCGCCCAGATCGGCTCGATGAAGGTCAATCAGGAGGTCGATGCGCTCCAGGCGATGGGGCTCGATCCCATCCATGTGCTGGTCGTGCCGCGGCTGCTCGCGCTCGTGCTTACGTTGCCTTTGCTCGCCTTCTTCGCCGACATCATGGGCCTGATCGGAGGCGGCCTGATGGCCTGGATCGTACTCGATATCAGTCCCGCGACCTTTGCCGAGCGCCTGCCCGAAGCGGTGAGCATGTGGTCGTTCTGGGTCGGGATCATCAAGGCGCCGTTCTTCGCCTTCCTGATCGCCATGATCGGCAGTTACGAGGGTTTCCAGGTCGAGGGCAGCGCCACCAGTCTCGGCCAGCGGACGACCCGGGCGGTCGTCGAAGCGATCTTCCTCGTGATCGCGGTCGACGCCGCGTTTTCGGTGTTCTTCCAGGTGGTCGGCATATGACCGTGGAACGCGAGCGCGCGAGCGAGGTCGTGATCCGGATCCGCGGCCTGCGCAACGTGTTCGGCGCGCAGGTCGTCCATGACGGGCTCAACCTCGATGTGCGCCGGGGCGAGGTTTTGGGCGTCGTCGGTGGCTCGGGCACAGGCAAGTCGGTGCTGCTCCGCACCATCATCGGGCTCAACCGGCCCGCCGAAGGATCGATCTCGGTGTTCGGCGAGGACGTGCTCGCGGCCGATGAGGAGCAGCGGCGCCGCATCGAGCGCCGATGGGGCGTGCTGTTCCAGGACGGGGCCTTGTTTTCGTCGCTGACGGTGCTCGAGAACATCGAGGTGCCGCTTCGCGAGCACACGACGCTGTCGCATGAATTCGCGCGGAATCTGGCCGCGGTCAAGATCGGATTGGTCGGGCTGCCGCCGGAGGCCGGCGACAAATACCCCTCGCAGCTCTCCGGAGGGATGCGCAAACGGGCCGGCTTGGCGCGAGCGCTCGCCCTCGACCCCGAGATCCTGTTCTTGGATGAGCCCACGGCCGGGCTCGACCCGATCGGGGCTGCGGCCTTCGATGCCCTCATCAGGCAATTGCAGCAGGCGCTCGGGCTCACCGTCTTCATGGTGACGCATGACCTGGACAGCCTGCACGCGATTTGCGACCGTATCGCCGTGCTCGCCGAACGGCGGGTCGCCCTCATCGGCACGATGGACGCGATGCTGCAGAGCGACCACCCCTGGATCAGGTCCTATTTTCACGGCCCACGCGGTCGCGCCGCGACGGGCGCCGCCGCCTGATCATGGAAACACGCGCCAATCACATCCTGGTCGGCTCGTTCGTGCTCGCGATCATCGTCGCGGCGTTTTCGTTCATCATCTGGCTCGCCAAACTCGAGGTCGATCGCGAGTTCAGCCGCTACACGATTTACTTCGAGGGTTCGGTGGCGGGGCTCACGACTGCGAGTTCGGTGCTCTACAACGGCATCCCGGTGGGCACGGTCGAATCGATCCAGCTCGATCCGAAGAACCCGCAGCGGGTCCAAGTCGTGATCGAAATCGCCGCCACCACGCCGGTTCGTCGCGAGACCGTGGCCGAACTGCAGCTCCAGGGCATCACCGGCGTGTCGCAGGTCGCATTGTCGGGGGGCAACGCCGCCAGTCCGCCGCTCACCCAGGTGCTCGCCGGTGAACGCTACCCGGTGATCGACTCTCGGCCTTCGCAGTTCCAGCGCCTGTTTTCGGGCGCGCCCGAGCTGATCGCCCGCGGTATCGAACTCCTGGAACAGGCGACCAAGCTCGTCAACGATCAGAACGTGCGCTCGGTCGGCCAGATACTGAACGACGTCAATGCCGTCTCGGGCGCGGTCGCCTCACGCTCGACCGAAGTAAGCGACATCGTGAGCAATCTGCGCCAGACCTCGAAGGAAATGAACGATGCCGCGGCATCGGTCAGTCGGCTGGTCAGCTCGCTCGAGGGCCGGGTCGGTACGATGGCGGACAGCATGGAGCAGACCATGGCGGTCGCTCGCGGCACCATGGCGGGAATCGACGGGGTGGTCGACCAGGACCTGCGCCGTGTGCTCGATTCGGTGGCCCGGGTGTCGAGCGGGCTGTCGGGATTGGTCGACGAAACGCGCCAGCCGGTCGCCGATTTCTCGGGCGACGGGCTTTATGAGCTTTCGGCTTTGATCGGGGAGATGCGCGATCTGATGAGCAGCCTGTCGCGGCTCTCGGGCCGGATCGAGGCGGATCCGGCGCAATTCCTGTTCGGTGGTCGCCAAGGGTTCGAGGCCAAGAAATGACTGTCGCAACGCGCGGGCTATTTGTGGGGGCATTGGCTCTTGTCGGGTTGTCGGCGTGCGGCAGTCTGCTGCCACTCGGTGGCCCGCCGGCCAACCTCTACACCTTGTCGCCCAAGTCGACGTTCGATGCCGCCCTGCCCAAGGTCGCTTGGCAACTCGTGGTCGAGGAGCCGGTGGCGGCGGGCGGCCTGCAGGTCCCCAATATCGCGCTGCGCACCAGTGCGCTGGAATTGCAATATTACGCCAATGCGCGTTGGAGCGAGCGGGCGCCCGCCATGGTTCAGACATTGCTGGTCGAGTCGTTCGAGAACACCGGCAAGATCGTCTCGGTCGGTCGCCAAGCCGTGGGGCTGCGCTCGGACTTCAATCTCAAGACCGAGTTGCGCGAGTTCCAGGCTGAATACGGCGACGTGAACCGTGCGCCGATCATCCGGGTCCGACTGAACGCCAAGGTCGTGCGTCAGCCGCGCCGCGAGATCGTCGCTTCCGAGAGTTTCGAGGTCGCTATTCCGGCCAACGGAACGGCCATGTCGGATGTCATCGTCGCCTTCGACGATGCGCTCGGCAAGGTCATCCGCCGCACCGTCGAATGGACGATGCTAGAAGGCGAGCGCAACGCGCGCGCACGGCCCGGGCGCTCCTGACTATTCGGCGGCCTGACGGTTGGCGCCGCGAGGGTCCTTCTTGTCGAGGGCGCGGATCGCTTCCGTCATGGCGTGGTACCACGAACGGCGTTCGCCACCCGCCTGGCGATAGGCTTCGCCGGAGTGGGTGATCCCGAGCGCCAGCGTCATCTCGGCCGCCTTGTAGCCGGTCGTGGCCGGGTTGAGGACTGGAACCTTGGCCCGGGCGGCGATGCCCT
>VGES01000083.1 GCA_016869765.1 Alphaproteobacteria bacterium | reverse complement strand
GCGCTCCGGAAAACGAAGGCCGAACTCCATCGCGATATGCGCCCCGGTGTGGGTGCCGTAGACGGGGGCGCGCCGAATGCCGAGCGCGTCGAGCGTTTCAGCCAACGCATCGGCATAATCGGCGGCCGTCGGCTCCGGGAGACCGAGTCGATCCGAGCCGCCATAGCCCGGCGTATCCAACCCGATCAGCGTGAACTCGTTGGCCAGCGACATCATCGCCGGAATCACGAAGTCCGCAGTCTGCGGACTCGCATGCAACAGGATGATCGGAGGGCCGTCGCCGACGCGCCGGTAGTGCACCTGACGGTCGCCCACCGTGACGTAATACCGCCGATAGGCCGAACCCATCGTGTCCTCCGCCCCTTTGTTGCGCCCGCACAAGCCTAACGCTCAAGCCCGGGTGGGAGCAAAAAAAAGCGGCGCCGGTTTCCCGGCGCCGCCATTACCAAGTTGCGTTCCGGCGCTAGCGCGCCAAGCGCATATCGTAGAACCGCACCGCCTGCTCGGCATGGAAGCCGACGCCGGTCAGCTTATCGCTGTGGGCGAACTGCAGGTTGGTCTCGGTGATCGGAGCAATCGCGACATCGCGGTACAGGATCTTCTGGATGTCCGCCAGGCCCGCATTCCGCTTCGCCTCATCGACCTCGTTCTTCACCCGCGTGCGGTAGATCTGATCGACCTCCGGATTGTTGTAGCGGGTGTAGTTGGAGATGCCCGCCGGCAGCGAGTGGTACAGGAGCTGCACGGCGTAACCACCATCCAGACCGATCGACTTCGAGAAATCGAGCAAGAAGAATTCGAGATCCTTCTTGGTGATCTCACGATCGGTGAACTGCGCCATCGGCATCGGGTTCAGCTTGATCGGGAACCCGACGTCCTCGAGCGCCGTCTTCAGGATCGTCGCGTAGGGCAGCAGGATGTTTTCGCGCTCCACGGGATAGGACAGCTGGAACGCCACCGGGAACTGCTCCAGACCGCGACCACCCGGGTAACCCGCTTTGGCAAGGTGTTCCTTCGCCTTGGCTGGGTCATAGGTGTAGACGCCTTCCTTTATCTCGTGGTAACCGGGGAAGAACGACGTGAACATGCCGTTGTGCTTCTTGGCCTTGCCGAAGTACACGTCCTTCAGGACTTGATCATAGGGAATCGCGTAGGCGACCGCCTTGCGGACGTCGACGTTGTCCCAAGGCTTGACCGACCAGTTCATCCACAGCGCCGACGAAGCATTCGCATCGACCGACGTGACCTTGAGGCCCCGTACGTTCTGCAGCGAATCGAACTCCTTCGGCGTCAGGGCTTCGGTGAGTTGGGCTTGACCGGCGCGAAGGACCGCCATGCGCTGGGCACCCTGCGGCTGCTTCTGCACGACCACGCGATCGATGTCGGCCTTACCGCGGTAGTAATCCGGATTCGCGGTAAAGATCATCTGCTTGTCTTTCTCCCAACGCTCCAAGCAGTACGGCCCGAACGAGGCCACGCCCACGTTGTTGGCGTAGGTGTGACTCCACGGGTCGTCCGCCGTCGCGTTCTTCTCCATGCCCTCCTTGTCGAAGATCAAGAGGGCGAAGATCGTGAACACGGGCAGCAACAGGCGATTTGGCGCATCCTGTTTGATCTGAACCGTGTAGTCGTCGATCTTCTTCACTTCGTCGCCCAACGCCGAGAGATTGCGCTTGGGCTCGTTCTGGGTCGTCTTGGCTGCGTCGATCATCTTCTGCGCAGTTTCGTTCGCGGTCGGCCCAGTCAGATTGAGCGCGCTGATGACCTTGTCCGCCGTAGCGGTCGCGAGAGCCTGACGGGTCTTGATGTCCTGCCCGTACAGACGAGCGACCTGCGGCGGGGTGACTCCAGGAACCTGGATCAGGTCCTGCGGGACATTGTTGCGCTGGAAGCTGCGGAACGCCGCGTCCCAGCCGCCGAGACCAAGCCGGAAGTCCTGGATCGAAGCGACATTCGCTAGGAATGTGGCGACGGCCGTCGCGCCGCTCGAGGACTTGGCGCGCGCCATCGAGTAGATCACGTCGTCGGCGTTGAACGTCGTCCCGCCGCAGCCCTTGACGTTGCGACGGAGCTTGAACGTCCAGGTGGTCGTCGCCGCGTCGTAGGTCCACGACTCGGCCAGGCGACCGTCGAAGTTGTTGAAATCGTAGGTCCGTGCGCCGTTCGCCTGGATGCCGAGATCCTTGTAATAGACCAGCGGCTCCATCAGTTGGACGATCCCCATCTGGGTCGCCGGCGAGGACGAATTCGGGCCGTCGTAGTTGAGCACGGGTGACACGTCCTCGAAGACCGCCACCATCGCCTTCGGCTGGGCCATCGCCGCCTGCCCTAGGCCAATGGCCAGGGTTGCGGCTGCCGCACCGATTAGAAGTTTCTGCAAGGGTACCTCCCTCTTTGCACCGTTTCGCGTCCCAGACGGACACGGCCGGCCTTTCCCGATGTCACCACCGGATGGACGATGCGTGCCCCCTTGGTGGCGGCATTCTATGGGCCAAGGGCTCGTTTTTCGAGCACTTTTCGCTAGGCGAGGTGCCGCAAAAGCCGTTCAATTCGGGAACAATTTCGCGAGGATCCCATGGCCGTTGCCCCGATGACGGGAGATGTCTCCCGTCTCCTTGTCCGGACATCCCCAATCGCCCCGACCGAGCGTCATCGACGGTGGATCGTCGCCAAACGACCGGTGGGCATGCCCACCCTCGAAAACTTCCTGTTCGTCGAGGATCTGGTCCCCGCGCCGCCGCCGGGAAAGATGCTCGTGCGTTGCATCTACCTCTCGCTCGACCCGTTCCAGCGGACCGCGATCAACCCAGCGCCGCGCGGGGTCGAGGCCGTCCCGCTTTTCGGCACGATGCTGGGGGACGTCGTCGGTGAGGTCGTCGTCTCGAATCACCCCGATTTCAAGCAAGGCGACATCGTCAACGATTTCTTGGGCTGGCAGAACTACGCGGTCTCCGACGGCCGCGGCCACTACATCCACAACCCGTCGGGGGCTCGCAAGGTCGATCCCTCGCTCGCGCCAATCTCGACGGCGATCGGCGTGCTCGGCCGCACCGGGCTCACGGCCTACTTCTCGGTCCTGCGCGAACTTCGACCGCAGGCTGGCCAAACCATGGTCGTTTCCTCGGCCGCCGGCGGCGTTGGCACCATCGCCGGCCAGATCGGCAAGATCTTCGGCTGCCGCGTGATTGGTCTGGCGAGCACCGACCGCAAGATCGACTTCATTACCCGCGAGCTCGGCTTCGACGCCGGGATCAACTACAAGTCGACGAATGACCTGGGCGGCGCGTTGCGCAAGATCGCGCCCAAGGGCGTCGACATGTACTACGACAACGTCGGCGGCCCGATCGCCGAAACGGTGTTGAAACAGCTGAAGCCCGACGGACGCCTGACGATCGTCGGACTAATGCATCACTACAACGAGGTCGACGACGACGGAAAACCCTGGTCGTGGCCATTCCTGAACTGGAAGTACCCGCAACCGCCGTTCATCATCCACGACTATCACGCCGAAGAACCCGCCGGGATTCTCGAATTGGCGCGCTGGATCAAGGAAGGCAAACTCAAATTTCCGCAGGACGTGGTCGAAGGATTGGAAAACGCGCCGGCGGCCTGGATCGACCTGCTCAAGGGCGGCAACATCGGCAAGCGGATCGTGCGAATCGGTCCCAACCCACCGGGAATTGCCTAAAAGAAAGGGCCCCGACTCGCGTCGGGGCCCTTGGCAACGGCGATTAAGCGCGATCTAGGACGACGGCGCTGTCAGGCCCGTGATCTTGCCGATCGTGCTGTTGAACTGCTCGGCGCAACCGGCGCCGCAGCGCTTCGACCACCGCGGCAACACGGTCTCGAGCATCGCCTTACGGCGCAGTTCGAGATCTTCCGCCGACGGGTTGACGCGGACCATCTTGGCCGGCGGACCTTCCGGGCACTGACCGCCCGTGTTGCAATTGATGCCGACCTCGTCCTCCTGCTTGTTGAGCGCCCACATCGCGTCCTCCATCGTCTTGATGTTGGTCTCGATGATCTGACGCAGCTCCGGATGGAGCTTTTCCCACTCCCGGACGTTCACGACCGTCATGCCGGCCGCGAAGTTGAACGGCAACGTGTAGAGATACTTGGCCGCCTCGTACCACTTGGCCGAATAGCCGCCCAAGGTCCCGGTGATGGAGCAGTCGATGACGCCCTTTTCGAGCGCCTGCTGCACCTCGGTGAACGCAAGGTTGACGCCCGATCCGCCGAAGTGGTCGATGAAGTCGGACAGCGCGGCTCCCGACACACGCACCTTCCTGCCCTTGAGATCTTTCAGGCCGTCGATCTTGTCGCGGCAGTACAGAATCTGCGACTGGAACGACTGAATGGTGAGGATCTTCAGGCCGAAATTCTTGGCGTAGTACTCTTCGAGAATCGGTTTGAAGGCGCGGTAGTTGGCGCGGAAGTCGTCGATGTTGGTCGACAGGCCCGCGAGATCGGGCGCGTCGTTGATCGCCGCGTCGCCCGACACGAAACCGAGCTGGCTCGTGCCGAAGTGCGCCACGCCCTGTTGCACCAGACGGAACACCTCGGGCCCCTTGAGGCCCATCTCGTTCCAGCCCTTGAAGTTCGCCGTCACCTGACCGCCGGTCAGCTGCGGAAGCTTCTCGGCCCAGAACGGTTTTTCGAGGAAACGGAACTGGGTCGTGATGCTAATATTGCCGATCGCGTTCAGATCGGTCTTCGGAATGCGCTGTTGCGCCTCCGCCGTCATCGCGATCGCCAGCCCAGCAATCGCCAACAGGCCGGCAAGACCGGCCATCTTCTTCGTCATTGTCGGATTCCTCCCTTGGGTGCCACGGGTCAAACGCCCAGACCGGCGGACATCATATGGTCCCGGTCAGGACAAACAAGTCTTACGAGCGAGCGGCGCGCACTGCCTCGGGCGCCCAGGTCGCCAGTTCCGGAAAGGCGATGAGCAGTCCGATCAGGACGAGCATAGCGACGAGGAAAGGCAGCGAACCAATGACTACGTCGCGGAAAGGGCCTTTCTCCCGGATCGCCTGAACGACGAACAGGTTCATTCCGATCGGCGGTGTGATCAGCGCGGCTTCGATCAGGACAATGAAGAGAACACCGAACCAGACCTTGTCGAAGCCAAGCGCCATCGCCACCGGAAAGACGATCGGCAGGGTCGCAATCATCAGTGACAGCGTCTCCATGAACATCCCGAGGATGAGGTAGAGCAGCACGATCGCCAGGATTCCCAGCAGGGGCGAGATGTCGAGCCCCTTCATGTAGTTGTCGATGAACCGCGTCACGCCGATATTGGTGAGCACGAAATTCAAGAAGAACGCGGCCAATACGATCAGCATGACCATGGCGGTCGTCTTCATCGTGCCTTCGAAGGAACGCAGCAGCGACAGCCAGGTCAGGCGCCGACGAGCCAGTGCCAGAATCAATGATCCAATCACGCCGAGCGAGGCCGCCTCAGTCGGGGTCGCGACACCAGCGTAGATCGAGCCGACCACAATGACGAAAAGCACGATCGGGGCGATCAGGTGGCGCAACGCGGTGAGCCGATCCGACCACGACGCCAGGGTTCTGGTACCGCTGAGCGACGGTTTGTAAAGGCAGGCGATCAGGATCACGACAGAGAACATCGCCGCCAGCAGGATCCCGGGAATCAAGCCGGCCAAGTAGAGGTCCCCCACGAACGTCTCGGTCAGCACCGCGTAGATGATCATGTTGATACTGGGGGGAATCAGAATGCCGAGCGTCCCGCCGGCCGCAAGGCTTCCCAGGAATAGCGGCGGGTTATAACCGCGGCGCTCGATGTTGGGGATGGAGACTGTCCCGATCGTGGCCGCGGTGGCCACCGACGAGCCCGACGTCGCTGCGAACATCGCACAGGAGGCGATGTTGGTGTGCATCAAGCCGCCCGGCATCCAATTCACCCATTTGTCCAGCGATTCGAACATGTCCTCGGCCATGCCCGAGCGCAGGAGGATCTCGCCCATCAGGATGAACAGCGGCACGGAAACCAGCACGAAATCCGTGCTGGCCGTCCACGAGATGTTGCCCACCGCGCGAAGCAACGGGAAAAAGGCGAAGAACTCGCCGAGAAACGCGCCCAGGAGTCCGAGGACCGCGGCGATATAGACGCCACCGGTAACGAGGACGACGAGGACAGCCAGGGCCAATATGACCATTAACGGCTCCCCGTCTCGGAGCGAACCTGATCGAGTTCCGCGCGGGTCTCTTCGAGTTCGCTAACCATGCTCGGGATACCGACCAGGGCATCGACGGTCGAAATATCCCAGCGCGCCAGGGCCCAGGCCGAGCGAACGAGATACAGGAGGCAAACCAGGAAGAACCACGTGAAGCCGATCGCCCAGATGGCCTGTGGGATGACGATCGGGAATTGCAGCGAGGATGCGGACGCCGCCCCAAGGAGTCGTCCCGGCATGTTGAAGGTCTGCGCCGTTACCTGCCACGAATAGTAGGCAAAACCGGCGGCCAGTCCCGTCATCGCCAAGATTGCGATCACATCGAGAACGGCGCGGAGTTTCCGACCGAATAGTGGAAAGGCGGCGTCGATGCGAATGTGGGTCTTCGCGGTAAGGGCGTAGGCTAGCGACAACGAGATCGTAATGGCGAACGCGTATTGCGATAGTTCGACGCTCTCAAAAAACGTGACGCGGAAAAGCTTCCGCGTCAGAACGTCGAGTGTCACCAAAACCGCGCAGGCCAGTAACAGCGCGCCCGACCCCCAAACAAGCCAGCGCGATATCCTTTCGGCAATGCCTTCACGCGGCACCGCCCCACCCGACGACAAAACTTCCTCCCCCGACGGTCGTTGCCGTCGCCAATAGCGCGCATCCTGGGCAGTCCCCAGGGTCTAGTCAATGTCCGGAGATCAAAGCCGGTCGAGCAACGTGCCGAAGCCTCGCACCCTGTCGGAAATCCCGCATGTGCGAAGGGCGCGCCAATAGGATGCGGTGTTGAGCGACAACACTGGTTTGCCGAGCCAGGTTTCCGCTTCGGCGGCCACCCGCGCCATCGGCAGGTTGCTCCCAACCTGAAGGATGGCGTCGATCTCCTTGCTATCGACCTCGAGGATCGCCTCACGCAGCGCCTCTTCGCTCACGTGCGCGATGTTGACCGCCGACGTCGCCCCCATGCCCTTGACCTTGAGTACGCGGTAGCCGTGGTCCCGGTAGAAACGGGTGATGTCCTTCTGCGCCGGGAGGAAGGGCGCGATGATCGCGATCGATTTGATGCTCCCCAACGCCTGCATCGCTGCGAGCGATGCGTCGGCTCCCCTCGTGAAGCCTTTGCCCGTGCGCTTGGTGACGTGTTCGTGAAGGCGCTCGTTCGCGTCGGGACCGTCCCAGAACGCGTCCGGGGCCACCCCCAGGATCAGGTGATCGACCTCGCAGGTCATGAGTTGATCGAGCGCGGCGTCGATCGAGGTCGAAATCCGCACGATCTTCTCGAAATCGGCGTCGCTGCCGATCCGCAGGTTCTCCATGTAGATACGGCCGATGTGGTTGGTCACGCCGGCCGGCCGCATGCCGTCGAGTTCCGGCTGAACCGATGTGTTGGTCGAGGGGATGATGACGCCGATCTTGAGTCGATGTCCTAACGTGTCACCCATCAGCGTCGATCCATTTCGTCTTGCACCGGGTTACGCAGTATGCCGATGCCCGAGATGTCGACCTCGACCTCGTCGCCGTGACGCATGAAGATCGGTGGCTTGCGGGCGACACCCACTCCCCCGGGAGTTCCGGTGCTGATCACGTCGCCCGCCTGGAGCGTCGTCCACCGCGAGACGTATTCGATCAGGTCGGGAATGTCGAAGGTCAACTCCGCGAGCTTCCCCTCCTGCATCACCTTGCCGTTCAAACGAGTCTGCAACGTCAGCTTCCGCGGATCCGGAATCTCGTCGACCGTGACGATCCACGGACCAAAGCCGCCGGTCCGGGGGAAATTCTTGCCGGCGATCACCTGAGTCGTGTGGCCCTGAAAGTCACGGACACTGGCGTCGTTGAAGCACGTATAGCCGGCCACGTACTGCAGCGCCTCGCCGCGCGAAATGCGCCGACCCGTTCGCCCGATGATCACCGCCAACTCGCCCTCGTAGTCGAGACGCGTGCTTGCCATAGGACGGATGATCGGTTGTAGGTGACCGACCAGGGTGTCCGGGAAGCGCGAGAACAGCATGCAGTACTCGCCCTTTTGCCGCCCCATTTCGATGCGATGCGGCTCGTAGTTGACCCCGGCGAGGATGATCTTGGCCGGGTTCGGGATTGGCGGGAGATACTCGAAATCGCCATCGAGGACGTTCGCCTTCTGGTCGCGCGCCAAGTCTTCGATGTCGGCAAGGCCGTTCCCGGCAAACACTGATTTCAGATCGGGGAACCGTTTGGCCAGGCGGTACCCGGCATCGAAGATTCCACCTTCTACGACGACACCGTAACTCACCCGCTTATCGGCTCGAAAAGTCGCAAGACGCATAAGTTCTCCTAGAAGCTCACCAACTCCCGCGTCAGCGGGCGCAACATCCGACAGCCGCTATCGGTGACCAACACCGAGTCTTCCATGTGAAAGGCACCGATATCGAGATCGCGGTAGAACACCTCCGTGTTCACCACCATACCGGCCTCCAGTACGAACCCCGCCGCCAAACTTTCCGCATAGGGAAACTCGAATACCTCGAGGCCCAACCCGTGGGTCGTGACCGAGACCAACTCGCGCTTCAGGCCCGAAGACTCGATGCTGTCGCGCACGAGGCCTCGCAGGTTCTGGGCGTGGACCCCGGGACGGATCGCCTTTTCCACCGCCTCCAGCGCACGGACGACGGCCTGATAGCGGTGACGCTGATCCTTGGTCGGTTCGCCGACCACGGCCGTCCGCGCCAAATCCATGTGGTATCCCTTGTACGTCCCGAGACAGTCGAGCACGACCGCCTCACCCGCAACCAGACACCGGTCGTCATCCGACGGTAGGCTGAAATTCGCTCCATCGCCGGCCCCGAACATCATGCCGCGGTCGGCCAAGTGACGCGCTCCTCGCTCGACGAGATGACGACGATAGACCTGGGTCAAATCGTGCTCGCGCATCCCGGCATGGCCGGCGGCGATCACGGCTTCGAGCGCGGTCGCATTGATGTCGGCGGCGCGTGTCATGGTCTCGAGTTCGGCCTTCGTCTTGATCATGCGAACACGTCGCATCGTCTGGAGGACGTCGCTCACCCGATTGCGACCGTAGCCCGAATCTTCGAGCGCGCGCGCCAAACGCATGTCGTCGCAGCCCAACCGCGCCGGCTTCAAACCTCGCGCGTCGAGCGCGGCCATCAAGGCCGCCTGGAAGGTCTCCTTTTGGCGCGGCTTCAGCGCATCGCGACGTCGTTTGAGATCGCGCCGCAAGTCCGTCGCGAAATTGCGCTCGAGCGATTGGCCCATGAAAATGCCGACCGAACTCCATGGATTGCCGTAGGGCCACAGATCCTCGATCCAGGTCCTGCTCTCGACCAGGAACGGGAGATCGAACTCCGGCAGAATCAGTGCCGGCGGAACATCGGGCGCCGTCGGCAGGATGACCGCGGTCGTGAAGTCCTCGAAGCGGCCGAGCATGAACTCGGAGGCGAATCCGGCGGCGTACGTGACATTGACCGTCGTGGCCAAGACAACGGCATCCAGGCCGTCCTCGCGCAACAACGCTTGCGCGCGTGGCAGATTGATCAGCATCGGCGACTCCCCTACGGCGCCAGGCGCCGGTCGCCCCAAAGCTAGCGGACCGCCCCGGACGAAACAACCGAGCGCGCTTGTCGGTCGTGCCAAACTCCGTTACCACAGACCGACCATCAGGCTCGGGAGGAGCGCGATGACAGTCAAAGCAAGCGACGTGCTGGCCGCGGTCGAACGCAAGCGCGGATACCTGCTCACCTATCATCGGATGATCGGATCGTCCGATCCGGAGCTGCTTGCGGCCTACGACAACTTCTACGAGAACCTGACCTTGAAGCCGCGGGCGTTCTCCGCCAAGCAGCGTGAACTCGTGTGGGCGGCACTCCAAGTCGCGGCCGACGAAGAACACGGGCATATCCATCTCCGCCGCGCGGTCAAAGCAGGCCTGAGCCTTGGGCAGATCACCGATGCGGTCGCCCTCGCAGGCGCCGCCGAGGCCCACCGCGCCCTGTGGTTCGGGTATCACCACTGGAACGAGTGGGTAACGGTCGATGCCGCCACGGAGCGTTATCTGAAGATTTGTGAGGCGGCCCGCGGCGAAATCGAGCCCGGGCTCGCCGAAACGATCCTTGCGGTCTGCCATGGCGCCCGCCGGACCTACGACGCTATGCGCCTTCACCTGCGGCGCGCCTTTCCTGCTGGGGCGACCGTACCGCAGATGTCGGAGGCCCTGTCTTATATGTTGCTCCCCTGCGGCGGACCGACCTTGATCGACGCGGTCGAGATTTGGGAGCAGGAAGCCAAGGCTGGCCGGTGTCTGGCCCCCTATCCCGTCTAGCCTCGTGTTAAGCCTTTTGCGGACCAGGGATTAAGATCGGCGGGCATGGACCAAGAGTTCGATGTCATCGTCGTCGGCGCCGGGACCGCCGGCATTCCGGCCGCCATCGCGGCCGCGGATCGTGGTGCCCGGGTCCTGTTGGTCGAACAAGCCGACGACGTCGGCGGCACCCTCCACCTGTCCGCCGGCCAAATGAGCGCCGCAGGCACCAAGCTGCAGAAAGCCAAGGGCATCGAAGACCATCCAAGTTGGCACTTCGAAGACGCACTCCGGATCAGCCGAAACACCAGCGACCCGCGACTGGTCAACATGGCCGTCAACATCGCCGCCGAAACCATCGACTGGCTGATGGCCGAGGGCTTCGACATGCACACGGAGTGTCCGAAAATCTTCTACGGGCACGAGGCCTACCGCGTCGCCCGGACCTATTGGGGCGTGAACGGCGGCCGCTCGGTGCTGCGCGTCCTGCGCAAACAGCTCAATCGCCGCCTATTTCGTGGCAATCGGCTGACGCTCGCCCTCAATACGATGTTGGTCGGGCTGCTGCAGGCAGGACCGGGTCAACCGGTGCAGGGTGTACGCGTGGCCAACCCGGCCGGGCAAACGCGGGATATCCTCGGCAAGAACGTGGTACTCGCGACCGGCGGCTATGGAGCGAACGCCCGCCTGTTTCGCCAACTGAACGGCGGGCGCCGGTTGTTCTCGGCTACGGCGCCGACATCGACCGGTAGCGGCATCCTGCTGGGCGGCGTCGCCGGCGGCTACGTGCGCAACGCCGATCGCTTCTTGCCCACGTTCGCGGGAATCGAGCTTCGGGATCGCCCCGGTCGGGTCGACTTCTATGAGATGCCGAACCTCACGCCACAGACGCGCCCACCTTGGGAGATCTACGTCAACCTTCGCGGCCAACGGTTCGTCGCCGAGGATAACCCGAGCGCCGATGCCCGCGAAAACGCTCTGATCGACCAGCCGGACATGACGTTGTGGATCGTCTATGACGAACGGGCACGACGGGAAGCGCCGCCCCTTCTCGACGAACAGGGCTTTGCCGGGCGGGCACGGTGGACGCCCGACTCCGTGGACGAGGCGTTCCGCTCGCACCCCTCGTTCCAGATGGCCGAGACGCTCGAGGCCCTTGCGGCACGTTGCCGGCTCGACGCCGGGACGTTGCGCGCCACGATTGCGGACTACAACCAGGCGGTCGCTCGACACCAGGATTCCTTCGGGCGCAAATATTTGCCCGCCCCGATTGCGGAGTCGCCGTTCCGCGCCATTCGTGCCCACGGCATCGTGCTCAAGACTCCTGCCGGGCTCGGCATCGACACCAACTTTGCTGTCGTTCGGCCGGGTGGCACCGCAATTGCCAACCTCTACGCCGTTGGGGAAGCCATCGGGGGATCGACGCTTTCGGGAAAATCCTTCGTCGGCGGGATGAGCGTCACGCCGGCGCTCGGGTTCGGCCGTGTTCTGGGGCGCAGTATCTTGCGCTGGTGACCGTGCCCGCGTGGTGCCTTGAGGAGAATGCCATGAGTGAAGTGCGTATCCGTCGCGGTTTCGTCGATGTCGCCGAAGGACAGATTCACTACCGCACCTGCGGTCCCGACGATGCGCCCACCCTGGTCATGGTCAACGGCT
>VGES01000082.1 GCA_016869765.1 Alphaproteobacteria bacterium | reverse complement strand
AGGGGAATGCAAAAGCGTCACGCAGAATTGCGCGCCGTCCTGGTAGCGCTGGCCTTGGCCTTGGCGGCCCCCGTGGCCGGCGCCTCGGAAGACGAACAGCGCGGCTGGAAGATTGAAGCCGGCGGTCTCTCGCTCAACCTGATGATCGACGCCGCGACCGGCGGCTATCACGTCTCGAACTCGAATTTCGGCCTTGGCACCACGGCGGTTGACGCCAACGGCGCGCGCCAGGGCACGCGCAACTGGCTGGAGTACTTCGTCAAGCCGTCGCTCGGCCTCGAATACGACCTTCAGGGTTCGGGCGCCGCTTACGGGCTGTTCAGCGTCATCGGCGCGGGCACGCGCGGCGACGGTGACGCTGCCAATCCTTCGCCCACCGCAGGCCGCCCCGAGAAACTCCTGCCCGAGGACGCGGCCATCGGCTGGAAATCGGGCGACATGCTCTCCGGCCTGGGCGACAACGCCCTCGATCTCTCGTTCGGCCGTCAGTCGATCCGCATCGGAGACGGCTTCATGATCCTCGAAGGCACGGCCAACGGGGGGCGGCGCGCTGCCTCCGTGCTCGGCCCGCGCACGGCCTTTGAGCAGACGGCGGTGGCGCGGATCAACACGGCGCCCGTGCGCGCCGATCTCTTCCGGGCACGGGCCGTCGTGGATCAAACACTCACCCGGGACAACGACAACCCGCATTCGGAATTCTTCGGCGCCAACCTCGAATGGTTCGAGTCCAGCCACGAGGACCACGGGCGCTTCGAATACGACGAGCGCCTCTGGTACGCCGGCCTGATGGCGCTTCGCTTTACCGAGGCGGATTCGACCGGCGGTCGTAACTTTTCTTTCATGGGGGGCGGCAACGGCTCGGCGCTCGGCGCCAACCGCGACGGCCTCGAGATCTACTCCGCCCGCCTCGGCGGCGCTGTCCTCCCGATGCTGCCGGATTTCTCGCTCTACGGTGAATACGGCATCCAGCGGAATGACAAGACCCTGCGCAAGGTGCGGGCCGACGCCTGGTACCTCGAGCCGCATTACACACTGTGGGCTCTGCCCTGGAGCCCGCGTGTCGGCTACCGCTACGGCCGCTTCAGCGGCGATGCCAACCCCAACGACCAGACCGACAAGTCGTGGGACCCGCTGTTCCCCGGCAACGGCCCGCGCGGCATCGGCACGTGGACGCAGGGCGAGATCTACGGTCGCTACACCGGGCTCGGTAACAGCAACCTCAATGTCCATCATGCACACCTGTTGGCCGTGCCCATCGAGGACACGCTGCGCGTCGGCCTGATCCTCTACCGCTTCAACTTCAACGAGGCGGGCCAGACGGCGAACGTCACCCACAAGGGCATCATGGACGAGATCAACGTCTACGCCGAATGGGAGACGCCGGTGAAGGGCCTGACCGTCGTCCCGGTGCTGGGTGCCGGCAAGGCACGCAGCGGCCTCAAGCAGAGCCTCGGCACTGACGCCCGCAATGACCGTACGGTCTGGCTGGCGCAGATCGGCGCGGCGTTCAGCTTCTAGGAATAGGCCGCTTTTCTAGGCCTTGCTGGTCCCGGCCGTCGCCACAGCCTTGGCGCCTGGGCGCGGTATTCTGCAAGCGACGTTTCAAGGAACTCCCGCGACAGGTCGCGGGTGATGAAGACTAACATAACGTTTGCAAGTTCCTCACCGGCTACAGCCCCTTTCGTTGGTAGCTTGGAGAATATGCTTTAGTTAGTCTAAGGGTACGATTTCTCGAGCCCCCTCTGGCGGCTCGCTCCGCTACCCCCCTCCTCCTGCTTCGCAGGGGGGGAGGGGTTGGGGAGGGGGCGGCGGTTCGCCGTCACTGACCCAACTCGCTTTTCAAGAACACCAGCACGCGCGCATAGGCATCGGCGCGCGCCGCAGCGTTGCCGCCGACCGAAGGCGCCCGGCCGCTGGCGCCGGCTTAGACGTTCTCGAGCACGCGGACCTCGGTCGAGAGCATATCGAAACCGTGGCGCGCGTCGGGGTAGACGACATTCTCGACCGCGCCGCCGCGGCGTTTGACGCCGTCCAGGAACTCGACGCAGGGCGGGGCCGGGGGCCAGTCGTTGGCGGCGCCCAACAGCGCGAGCAGCGGCACGATCGGACGCCACGAGCCGCCCTTCGTCGTCGACCGGCACCAGCCGGGGTACACGGCGATCGCGGCCTTGAACTCGGCGCGGGTGATCGCGGGCGGCGGGCGGGCCCCGGTCGCGGGCGCAATCGTATAGAGCACGGTGCCGCCGCCGTGCGACCACCCCATCAGCGCGACCCGATCCGGGTTCACGAACCGCTGGCTTTCGAGGTAGGTGAGCGCACCGTAAGCGTCATAGGGCCTGACTTGGCTCGGCGATGCGGCATTGCTTCCCTGGCCGCACACCTTGCGGATATTGCGCGAGGTGAGACTGTCGACCATGAGCGCGACGTAGCCGTGGTCGCGCAGGTACTCCGCCCACGCCCGGTAGGTCGAGAACAGGCGACCGTTGCGGTCGACCATGCTGCTCAGCCATGGAGGCCGACCACGGCCGCGAACGGGCCGGTGCCCTCGGGGCGGTAAAGCACACCGGCGATCTCGGCCGGCTTGCCGCTCGCGGGATCGAGGGCGTGGGAGGGGAACGCGACCTTCTCCTGAGCCGCCGCGCTGCCGATCGCCGCACTTAGGAGGAGGGTCGCGAACAAAACAGCCCCTTTCATGCGAGCAGCGGCCGGAGCTCGAGGCCGACGCGGTCAATCATCTCGAGCCGCTCCGCGTCCTCGCCGCCGGTGCGCTCGCCCTTGCCCCAGGCGAAGAATATCCACTGCTTCAAGTCGAGCGTGCGCTTGAGGTCGTTCATGCGCTCCGCGACGTCGGCGGTAGTGCCGAACAGGCGCGGCGAGCGCGACAACAGCCAATCGTAAAGCCCGAGCTCCTTGGCGCGCTCGACCACGATCTCCTCGCGGTTCTTGCTGCGGTAGACCGAAGCGAGGCTGTGGGTGTCGGCGTTCAACTGCTTGAGCTTTTCCTTGTACTGGTCGGGGATACCCTTGCCGTCCATGCTCCCCATCGTGAGCCAGCTCGGCAGCCACCCGATCGAGCGGCGCGCGGCGGCCGCATAGCTCTCGTCGAACACGATGTGCGCGTTCCACCAGATATCGAACGTCTTGGGATCCTTGCCGGCGGCGCGGCGGCCCTCTTCGACGATGCTGCGGGCGTGGGCGATGTCCTCGGGCGCGAAGCCCATATGGATGACGGCGCCGTCGGCGACCTCGGCCGCCATGCGCAGGATCTTGGGACCGGAGCACATGACGTAGACCGGGAGATCGAACGGCTCGAAGTGGGCCCACGCCGGCTTGAAGCGGTTGCCGTCCCAGGTGACGTAGTCGCCGGCGCAGAGCGCCTTGACCGTCTCGATGTAGGAGCGGAGCAGCGCGAGCTTGGCCGGCTTCCGGCCCATCGACCACAGCGCCGAATCGCCGGTGCCGATCCCCATCATTAGCCGCCCAGGCGCCAGCTCGTTCATGGCGACGAACGCGCCGGCGGTCACGCTCGGGTGGCGGGTCACCGGGTTGGTGGCATAGCTCATGATCCGGGCGCGCTTGGTCGACAGCGCGACCGCGGTCAGGCACACGTAGATCTCGCGCATCAGGTTCTGCGAGTCGGCGGCGCCGACGACGTCGAGCCCGATCTCGTCGCAGCGGCGCCAGAGCTGGAGCGCGCGCTTGACCGAGCCATGGCCCATCATGACGCTCAATTTCCAATCGCTTGCGGCCATCGTCGGGCTCGGTCGGTCGGGCTAGCGGCGAACGTCGCGCGCGAGGCGCGGGTTCAAGGCGTCGGTCAAACCCTCGCCCACCAGATTGAGCGCGAGCACGGTGAGGAAGATGGCGAGCCCGGGAAACACGCTCATCCACCACGCGATCCGGATCACGTTCCGCGACGCGCCAATCATGAAGCCCCAGCTCATCAATTGCGGGTCGCCGAGGCCCAAGAACGACAGCGCCGATTCGAGCAGGATCGCGGACGCCACCATCAACGAGGCGTAGACGATGATCGGCGGCATCGCGTTGGGAAGAATCTGCGAGATCATGATGCGGGCGTGGCCTTGACCGATCACGATCGAGGCCTGGACGAACTCGCGGCTCCTGAGCGTCAGGAACTCGCCGCGCACCAGCCGCGCCACCGGCGGCCAACTGATGGCGGTGATGGCGACGATCACGGAATAAATGCTCGGGCTGAAGATCACCACCAGCACGATCGCCAGGATGAACGGCGGAATAGTCTGGAACAGTTCGGTGAAGCGCATCAGAGCATCGTCGACCCGCCCGCCGGCATAGCCGGCGGTGCCGCCAATCAGGATGCCGATCAAGGTCGAGGCGAGCGCAGTCGCGAGCCCGACCAACAGCGAGACGCGCGCGCCGTGGGCGATGCCGGCGGCGATGTCGCGGCCGAGCATGTCGGTCCCCAGCATGAACACCGGGTCTAGCGGCTGCAGGAACGGTCGCCCGGCGAGCTTCCAGGGCGAGGCCGGGAACACCAGCGGTGCACTCGCCGCGAGCACGACCACCGCAATCATGACGACGAGGCCGAGCACCGCGCCGCGGTTGCGGCGATAACGCCGCCAGAACTCGGTCACGCTGCGACCTCGATGCGCGGATCGACCACGGTGTAAATGAGGTCGGTCAGGAGGTTGAACACGACGACCAGCGCCGAGGTGAGGAAGAAGACGCCGAGCAGCAAGGTATAGTCGCGCCCCAACGCGGCTTCGAACGCGAGCCGGCCGATTCCAGGCCAGGCGAAGATGGTCTCGACGATCACGGTGCCGCCGACCAGATGCCCGGCTTGGAAGCCGGCCATCGAGATCACCGGCAGAATCGCGTTCCGCAAGATGTGGGCGCGGACGATGCGGCCTTCGTCGACCCCTTTGGCACGGGCGGTGGTGACGAATTCTTGGCGCGACACCTCGAGCACCGAGGCGCGGGCGAGGCGGGCGTAGACCGCGAGGTAGAACAGGGAGAGCGCGACGGTCGGCAGTATCATGTGGTGGGCGACGTCGAGGACGTGGGCGAAGCCGGTGTGCCCGGCGCCGACGGTGGCGTAGCCGACCGCCGGCAGCCAGTCGAGCACGACCGAGAACAGGAGGATGCTCATCAAGGCGAGCCAGAACAGCGGCACCGCGTAAAAGACGAGCGCGAGCACGGTGAAGGTCGTATCGACCCAACTATTGACGCGGAGCGCCGCGACGGTGCCGAACACGACGCCCAGGACCAGCGAAAGGACGTAGGCGGTGATCGTCAGAAGGATGGTCGAGGGCAGACGCTCGGCGATCAGCTTGATAACCGGTTGGCCATGCTTATAGGAGTAGCCGAGATCGAGGGTCACGAACCCCCACATGTAAATGGCGAGCTGTTCGTGCAACCGGCGATCGAGGCCGAAGTCCTGGCGGAGCTTGGCGAGATACTCCGCGTCCGCCGCGCCGGCCTCGCCGGCCAACGCCATTGCCGGATCGCCGGGGGCGGCGCGGATCAAGAAGAAATTGAGGACGATGATCGCGAGGACGACGATCACGCCCTTGAGCAAACGGCGCAGGATGTATCCGGCTCGACCCATGGGATGCGGTTAGCGGCGGCGGGATACGGCGGCGCCGGCCGGTCCCCCGGACGCGGCGCCACCGGTCAGCGGCAACACAAATCGGACGTCACGGCACCATGTGGACGGCTTCGAAGTCGTCCTTGTTGCCGTGGGCATTGACGATCACGTTCTTGAATTTCTTGTTGATGAAGTGTGGATACTCGAACTCCAGCAGCCACACGAAGACCGCGTCATCGACCATGACTTTCTGCATTTCGCGGTAGATCGCGGCACGCTTCGCCTCGTCCATCTCGACCGCGCCGTTGGCGAACAACTCGTCGACCTTGGGGTTGGCGTAACCCGCCATATTGTTGAACGGGATGCCCTTCTGGATGTTGGACGAAATGTAGGTACGGGCGACGCCCAACTCGGGGTCGCCGTATTGGCCGATGAAGTTGACGGCGAGGTCGTACTCCCAATCGCCCATGCGCTTGATCCAGGTCGGCGCGTCGACGGCGACGATCGGGGCGTCGATGCCGACATCCTTGAGCGCCTGCTTCAGGTACTCGCCGATGCGGACGAACTGCTCACCGTAGGTCGCGGCGATCGGCATCAAGGTGGTCTTCAGGCGGACACCGTCCTTGTCGGGCTTGAGGCCCATCTCGTCCAGCAGTTGGCGCGCCTTGGCCGGGTTGAAGTCCCAGCCGGTGTCGACCTTGGAATCATAGTACTTGGTGACGCTTGCGAACGGGCCGGTCGGGATCTTGCCGAGGCCGTAGTAGATGTTCTGCTGGATGAACTTGCGGTCGATGGCGTGGGCGAGCGCTTTGCGGAAGCGGACATCGTTGAACGGCGGCTTCCGGTAGTTGAACTCGAGCCACATCATGACGCCGATCATCTCGTAGCCCTTGGTCGTCATCTCGAGGCTCGGCAGCGCCTTGAGCCGGGCGACGTCGTAGCCTTCGATGTTGCCCCAGCTCGTGAAGTGAACCTTGCCCTGTTCGAGCGCGATGGCGCGGCCGGCGGCATCGGGAATCGAATGGAAGTAGATGGCGTCGAGATAGGGAAGTCCCGGCTTCCAGTAGTCGTCGTTGCGGACGAGCTTGATGTGCGAGCCCTTTTTCCACTCGGCGAACTTGAACGGGCCGGTGCCGATCGGCTTTTCGTTCCACGGGTTCTTTTGGTATTCGGTGCCTTCGTAAAGGTGGGCCGGATAGATCGGGATCGACGATGGGTCGAATGCGGTCATGAACGCCGCGTAAGGCTCCTTGAGTTGGAACACGACGGTGTGGTCGTCGGTCGCGGTCGTTTTCTCGACCCGCGCGAACACGCGGCGCGAGAGCGGGTGCGTCTTCAGCAGCTCGGTCGTGGTGAAGACGACGTCTTTCGCGGTGAACGGCTTACCGTCGTGCCACTTGACGTTCCGGCGCAGCTTGAAGGTGTAGGTCTTGCCGTCGGGCGAGATCGTCCACGATTCGGCCAGCACCGGGATCGGCTTGAAGTCGTAGTCGTACTTCACCAGCGACTGCATGATCTTGCTGCCGATCACCTGCGAAGGAACCTGCAGGCTCAGACCGATCGCGAGATGACCGGGCTCGGGATTCATCAAGCTATGAAGTTCGCCGCCCCGTTTGGGCGCTGGCTGAGCGAACGCTCCGCCGAGCCCGAGTAACGCAAACGTCACCGCGACCAAGGACGCCCAACGAACCAATATGCGCGTAGTCATGACTGCCCTCCCCTGAAAAGCCACGTTCACGGCTGCGATCGACTATGGCAGAGGAGGCCCGGCGGGGGAAGGGAGTGGACTTGCTAGAGCGGGGACCCGTCGTTGTTGACGGGCTGACCCGATACGCTCATGAGCGCGGCCAAATGGACCGCTTAGCGGGTCTGGTAGTACTTCCGGCTTGGCGCCCAGAACCGCATCCCGATCACGATGCCGCCGATCGCGAAGCCATGGATGCCGACCTGGGGCGTACCGGCTTCGACCACTTCGGGGAAGCCGACGATGGCGCGATCGAGCGCGGCGACCGCCCGCTCGGCGTCGGTGCCGGTCGCGATCAAGACCTGCGATTCGACGATCCGGTAGGTGTCGGAATTGACGATGGTGTGGCCGACTCGGAATTGACGATGGTGTGGCCGACGATATCCTTGTTGGGGACGGTGATGCGCTCGCCGTCTTCGCCGGTCAGAATCGTGGCGCCGAGCCTGATCTCCTCGACCACGCCGCTCACCTTGTTGACGGTGATGATGTTTCCGACCGCGAACGGCCGGGTCAGGATGAGCGACAGGCCGGCGCCGAAGTTGAAGAGCGGCCCCTGGATCGCGAAGGTGGCGCCGAACGCGGTCGTGCCCGCGTGCCTTAGCGCCGACGGGGCCGAACGAGGTGTGAAGCTATGATTTTGTGTTCGATGCCTGCGCGAACGGCCAACAGCTCAAGTGTCTGACGGTGACGGACGAGTTCACCAAGGAGGGCCTGGCGATCAACGTGGACGGCCGCATCCGCTCGCCGCGGGTGATCGAGGTTCTGGCAAGACTGGTGAGCCAGCGCGGCGCGCCGAAGGTCTTGCGTTCAGATAATGGTCCCGAGTTCTTGTCGCGAGCGCTTCTCGGCTGGTTCGTCGCCGAGGGCATCGGCACGGCGTTGATCGATCCGGGAAAGCCCTGGCAGAATGACGTTGCGGAGAGCTTCAACGGCAAGTTCCGCGACGGGTGCCTGAGCCTCGAATGGTTCCGCTCGCGTGCCGAGGCGAAGGTTTTGATCGAAGCGTGGCTACGGCATTACAACGCGGTCAAGCCGCATTCGAGCCTGGGCTATCTGACGCCGAACGAGTTCGTAGCGAAGCTGAAGCGCGAAGCAGCATCCCGTCAAGCAACGGGCCGGGACGCTGCGGTACCTGGGGCCTCCGCGCCCCGGCCCGTTGCATCACCACCCTGCGAGGGGCACACACAACGAAAAGCCGGAACGGTAGTCTCAAGCTAACCGTGGTCCAAAGAAACGGGGCAGGTCATAGCAGCGTAGCGAGCATTTACTTACGCGCTTTGCTATACACCAAAAACAATCACGCTGCAGGCCGCATAAGTACTGGATTATTTTTGGTTATCGTTTTTCATAATCTCGTTAACACGAAAGTGTGACGGGCGCGCCTCAGGACGTTCGCCATCGTCTCCGGGAATCTGTCGAGGAGACCGCGCTTACGCCAGGGCGTAGAGCGCGACGGTGTTGCCGCCGACGACCTTTTCCTGGTCGGGGCGCGAGAGGCCGGCAAGCAGGTTCTTGACGTGACCCTGGGCGTCCAGTCCGATCGACCGAATGTGCGGGAAATCGGAGCCCCACAGGATGCGATCGGCGCCGATCTTGGGCACGACATAAGCCGAGTCGGGATCGTTGATGACGCCGTGCCACATCCGCTCGCGAACGTAGTCCGATGGCTTCATTTTTAGCTTGGGCATCTCGACATAAGGTCCGAGGCCGTTCCGCATCGAATCGACCCGGAACATGAAATAGGGGATCCAGCCCAAGTCGAACTCGCCGATCACGAGCTTGAGTTTGGGGTGGCGGTCGAGAATGCCGCCGAAAATGAAATCGTCGGAAAGCACTGGCATGATTTCGGCGAACAACATGAGCATCGCCCCTGAAACCCGCTCGAGTTCGTCTGCCGTCTCGAAGTGGAGCGGGTCGGGGTTCAGTCCGGTGGCGGCGTGGAGGGTGATGGGAACGCCGAGCTCGGCGGCGCGGGCCCAGAACGGATCGTAGACGGCCTTGCGGTAGGGCGGGCAGCCCTTGGGCGCGGCCAGGTTGATCATCGCGCCCTTCAAGCCTTTCTTTGCGGCGCGTTCGAGCTCGCGCGTCGCCCAGGCGACGTCGTGCATCGGAATGACCGCGATGCCGACGAGGCGCCGGGGCGCGTAGCTGCAGAACTCGGCGAGCCAGTCGTTGAACACGGCTGCGGAATCGCGCAGTACCTCCGGATAGTCGCTCGGGTACTGCAGCAGCATGTGGGTGGTGTAGAGGACTTCCGACTCGACCCCCGCCTGGGTTTGGAAGTCGACCCGCTTTTCCGGGATGTAGCCGGCCTCGCGGAACCCGAACTGGTCCTGCTCCTTCTCGATCGCGGCGAATTTGCGGACTTGCTTCCCGGTCCAGAAGAACCGACCGGAGCGGCCTTTGTAGTTGGTGAATACCCGCGGCGTCAGATCGCCATGCTTGGCGCCGATTGTCTTTTCCCAGAGATCGGCCGGTTCCATCACGTGCGAGTCGCCGGAAACGACGCGCGCGAAGCTTGAGGTCATAGGATTCCTCGGGTTGAGGCCCCGATGGGACAGGGGGGGGCCGTTCGTTGATTGTCGCCGGGGTGGTGGTTGGAGATCAAGGTTCTTGGGTGGGGCCGGCGGCGTTCGCCGGTCTTGTCCCGGCGCCGATGTTCCGGTTTCGTCCCGACCGATAATATAGCATAGTAAATATATCATTTAGTATACAATTATAATAATATAGTTAAATATTTAAAAAATTTAGTATGAATGGTAGAATGATAGGGTGGCGCGCTACGCGACCGTCGTCGGCGCCCTTGAACGCCCCCCCCTCCGTCCGTAGAGTCGGCGCCGAGAGGGCCCGGGGAGGGGGCATGCAGGCCGCGTTCACCGTCGTCGACGGAGTCGAGACACGATTCTTGTTTGCCGGCCGCGGCGCCGGCCGGCCGGTGCTCGTGCTGTTGCACGGGCTCGGCATCGCCGCCGATTCGTGGTCCCGCAATATCGACGCGCTGGCCGAGCAGTTCCACGTGATCGCACCGGACCTTCTCGGCCACGGCTTCACCGGGTTCCCGGGACTAGACGGTCGTGCCGCGCACCCGGTGATGGTCGACCACGTCCTCGGGCTCCTCGACCAGCTCGGGGTCGAGCGGTTCAACGTCTGCGGCCATTCGTACGGCGCGACCATCGCCGTTCTGCTTTATTTCGCGCACCCGGCCAGGATCGAGCGCCTGATCCTGAACGGCTCGCACCGCATTTTCCAGAACCCCGACGACACCGTGCTGGGGTTCGATCGGTCGTTCGCGAACGCGATCGCCGCGATCCGCAACCCGAGCCTCGCCGCCTGCCGCCAGCGGCTCGCCAATATTTGGGTCAACGACGCCGCCCTGCCCGAAGAAATGCTGCTGCTGCAGCTCACGAGCTACGCGCGCCCGGGTTTGGCCGACGCCTACGAGGCGATCGCCCGCGCCAATTTCGACAACGACCTTTCGCGCCCCTATCGCTGCGGCGACCGCATTCATGAAGTCGAAGTCCCGGTGCTGGTGATGTCGGGCCGCGACGACATCCGCGTTCCGGTTGCGGACCTCGAGGCCGGGGTCAAGCGGCTGAAACGCGCCCGGCTTGTGTTGGTCGATCGTTGCGGGCATATGCTACAGGCCGAACATGCCGCCCTCTTCAATCGGACCGTGACCGAATTCATCGCCGCGCTGGCTTGACCGCCGGCATTCCGTCGACAATGTCCGCCGCTCCGCCGCTTCTCGAGGTCGAGAACCTGGTCGTCGCGCTGCCGCCCGACGCCGACCGCCCGCACGCAGTCGACGACGTAAGCTTCGCCGTCAATCACGGCGAAATCCTGTGTCTGGTCGGCGAATCGGGCTCCGGCAAGAGCATCACCGCGCAGGCGATCATGGGGCTGCTGTCCGAGCCGCACGTTCGCTTAGCCGGCGGCCGTATCGTGTTCGAGGGCCGCGACTTGACCGGGCTCGACCGCGCCGCTTGGCGCGACCTCCGCGGCAGCCGGATTGCGATGATCTTCCAAGAGCCGATGACCGCGCTCAATCCGGTGATGCGGGTCGGCGTTCAGATCGACGAGGTCCTGGTCGCCCACACCGACCTCGATCGAGCGGCGCGCGAACGCCGGGTCATCGAGCTTCTGGACTCGGTCGGGCTCCCCGATCCGGCGCGGTTGCGCCTGTCTTACCCGTTCCGACTCTCCGGCGGGCAACGCCAGCGGGTCATGGTCGCCGGGGCACTGGCGCTCGAGCCGGCGCTGCTGGTCGCCGATGAGCCGACCACGGCGCTCGATGTGACCACGCAGAAGCAGATCCTCGAGCTGATCCGTTCGATTCAGCGCGCCAAGCGCATGGGCGTGCTGTTCATCACCCACGACTTCGGCGTGGTCGCCGAGATCGCCGACCGCGTTGCGGTCATGCAGCACGGCCGCATCGTCGAGATCGGTACCGCTGCCGAGATCCTCAATAATCCGCAGCACGCCTATACGCGGCAGTTGATCGCGGCGGTGCCCCGCTACCAGGCCGGTGCGGCCATCGCCGCCGCGGGCCAAGCCGTGCTGTCGGCGCGGAGCGTCTCCAAACGTTTCGTCTTGGCGGCCGGGCTGTTCACGCAAAAACGTGTGCTCGACGCCGTCAAGGATGTCGACCTCGTGGTCCACGCCGGCGAAACGGTCGGTCTGGTCGGCGAATCGGGGTCGGGCAAATCGACTTTTGCCCGCTGTCTCGTGCGTCTGATCAATGCCGACCGTGGCGAAGTCGAGTTCGCCGGCAGCAATCTACTGGCGTTGCCGAACGTGCGCCTCCGCGCACTGCGCCCGCGCATCCAGATGATCTTTCAGGACCCCTACGCCTCGCTCAATCCGCGGCGCAAGGTCGGCCGCATCATCGCCGAAGGCCCGATCGCCCACGGCGCC
>VGES01000081.1 GCA_016869765.1 Alphaproteobacteria bacterium | reverse complement strand
CCGGAACCGGGCCACTGAAACCAACGGCGAGCGCTACCGCCGCCGCAATCAGTCTCAGACTCATAGTCCCCCTCCCGTTGTGCTTGGCTTACGCCGACAAATATTCACCAACGACAATCGTATGTGCCGACGATTGCCGACGTCAAGATTCCCCCGTTTCCTAGGCCGAAATTCCGAGTTCGGAGGACGGATAGACGAGCGGGAAAATCCGACACGGCATCGGATCGCCGGGCTTGAGGCCGGGATCCTCGATCGGCCGGGACCCTTTCTTGCGCACGACGTAGCGCGCGTCGTCGCCGGCATAGCGAAACGCCACCGCGCGGCGGCGGCTGTCGGTGGCGTTGCCTGGCGCGGCATGAAGCGTCCGCAGGTGATTGAGCACGATATCGCCGGGCTCGGTCTCGAACGCGACAATGTCGTAGTCGGCGCGGTGTCCTTCGATATCGGGCAAAGACACGTAGTCCTCGGTCTCGTAGGTGATCTTTGGATCGAAGCCGGTGGCCTTGTAGAGCGTGCCGTCGGCGTGCGAGCCCTTGACCCATTCGACGGCGCCGGACGCACGGGTCACCGGGTCGACCGCGACCCAAAACGAGCACAGTTGCTCGCCATCGGCGTACATATAGGTTTGGTCTTGATGCCAAGGCGAGCGCGCCGGCGTGTGCGGTTCCTTGACGAACATCTGATCCATCATGAGCGCGACACGGCGCGCACGCATGAAGGCGGCGGCCATCTCGCCCAGCGGGCACTCGCGCAAGAAGCGGCGGATGTCGGCATTGAAGGTCCACATGAACACGTCACCGGCGAAACGGCCGGGCGTCCCGTCATTGTTGAAGTTGCGCCCTTTCGGGCCCGGCCGATCGAGACAGGCATCGATGCCGCGCGCCAAGACCTCGATGAGTTCAGATGAAATCACGCTACGAAGACAGATCACGCCGTCACGATCGTAGGCGGCGAGGTCTTGGGGTGAAGGCTGGTACATAACGATTGGTTCTCCCGAGACTTCCCGTTCGAGCGGGCTATCCGCTCCCGATTGATTGAAGAATAGCCTAGCGCCGAAGCCCTCAGAAGGCTTAACCGCAGGGCAGCAGGGTCAAGTCGGGTTCTTGCGGGTTAAACGGGTTGGAGATGCGGTGCGGGTAGCGCTCGCGACTGGCGCGGCGCGCTCGACGTGGAGGCGGTCGAGATCGTCCTTGATTGCCTTCAACTGACGTCGCTCGAACCCGGTGAACCTGATCCCGCGCCGGCGACGGGACATAGAAAAAGGGCCGCCCGAGTGGGCGGCCCCAAAAGAGAAGAGCGCCTAAAGAGTCAGTTCTTGACGTGCGCCGCGATCTGGCTGCACTGCTCGATGACTTGGTTGCCGAGTTCCTTGCAGCGATTCAACCAAGCCTGAATGAGGGCGTTCGCGATCTGACGCAGCTCATCCTCCGGGAGCGCCGGCAGTGCTTGCATTTTCCCCTCGCTGGCCAGCCACTTGACCGCCTCCGTTTCACCCTTGTGAAGGCGCCAAGCGGCGATGCTCTCGACGTACATCTCATCGCCAACGTCCCTCAAGATTTTCTTGATATCCTCGGGAACCTTCGCCCATTCGCTCTCGTGTATCCCAATGATGTTCGGGGCCGCGTTGGTGATGTTCATCACCGGCGTCAGGTACTTCGTCACCTCGAAGAGCGATGTCGATCTGATGTACTGGGCTGACAGCGTCGTGGCGTCGACGACGCCAGTCCGAAGCGCGAGGTAGAGTTCGGAGAAAGGTGGCGACGATTGCGCCGAAACGCCGAGGCTCTTCCACGCCGCGAGACCGATCGGCTCGCCGTGACGGAGTTTGATCTTCTTGAGATCGTCAATCGTACGCATCGGGTTCTTGCTCACGACGAAGAGCAAGGTATCTGGATCAAGCGCGAAACCGGTACGCGTGACGACCTCGATTCCCCATTCCTTGTAGATGCCCTTGGAAAGGTCGTACTGCAGATCCGCGATCTTCAGGTTGTCCTCTTGTCTGAGCAGACCCCCGTGCGGAACGAACGCCGTCAGCCGCGGCTCGTCCCGCGCCATCATGGTGGGGTAAATGTGCATCGCCGGCATCGCGCGCTGCTTCATGAGCCGCAGTGCGTCGGCCGGCAAGAAATTGAGATTGGTGACCGGAACCACTCTGATGTTGACCCGACCCTTGGTTCGGTCGGCCACGCGTTTTGCGTACTCCTCCAACATCTTGGTGCCGTCGTCGTTGGCACCGACCAGACTGCCCATAGTCCAATTTATGTCCGCAGCCGCGGCCGGAACCGGGCCACTGAAACCAACGGCGAGCGCTACCGCCGCCGCAATCAGTCTCAGACTCATAGTCCCCCTCCCGTTGTGCTTGGCTTACGCCGACACATATCCACCAACGATAATCGTATGTGCCGACGATACCGGTCAAGAGTCCCCGGCAAAAAGGCGCGGGAGGAACAGCACGATGTCCGGGACCAGAGTAACTAAGGCCAGCCCCCCCAGGAAGAGCACCCAGTACGGGACGCAGGCCCGGGCGACCTCACCGAGCGTGCCCCGGGCAATCGCCATCAGGACGAACAGGTTGAAGCCGAGCGGCGGCGTGAGCATGCCGATCTCCATCAACATCACCAAGACGATTCCGAACCACACCGGGTCGTAGCCGAGCCCGATTACGAGGGGGAAGATGATCGGCAGGGTAATGAGGAGCATGCCCAAACCGTCGAGCACGCAGCCGAGCGCGAAGTACAGAAGATAAACCAAGATCAGCAGAGCCCAGCCTGGTATGCCGCTCTGCGCGACGAATCGCGCGACTGCCTCGGGCATCCCGGTGATCGCCGTGGCCTGGGTCAAGATGATGCTCGACACGATGATCAGCATCAGCGAACCGAAGGTCACGGCCGTGGCGCGCAACGCGCGCCACACCGTTTTCACGCTCAACTCACGATAGAGCGCCGCCAAGATCATCACGGTAGCCACACCGAGCGCAGCAGACTCCGTCGCCGTCGCCAGACCAAGGAAGATGGTGCCGAGGATCGCGAACACCAGGACCAGGAACGGCCACGCCTGCAGCATCGCCATGAATGCCGCTCGGGCCGATACCAGGGTTCCGCCTGCGGGGACCGTCCACGGCGAGAGCCGGGTACTAATCCCGATGTAAATCATGAAGATCGCGGCCATCATCAGGCCCGGCAGGATGCCGCCCAGGAACAGGCTGCCGATCGACACGTTCATTAGCGAGCCGTAGATGACCATCATGACCGAGGGCGGGATCAACATCCCGAGGGCGCCGGCGCCGGCGATGCTGCCGATGAGGGGGCGGCGGTCGTAGCCCCGGCCTTCCAACTCGCGGAAAGCGATCGCGCCCACGGCAGCCGCGGTCGCCATCGACGAGCCGGAGATCGCGCTGAACGCCGTGCATGTGCCGACGTTGGACTGCAACAGTTTGCCGGGCAGGCGTTCGAACGTCGGCGACAACGCTCCGTAAATCCGCTGTGCGAGGCCCGATTGGCTGAGGAGTTCGCCCAGTAAGATGAACATCGGTACGGCAACGAGCGTCTCGCTGGAAAAGACATTCCAAATCGCATTGGCGATAATCGACGTATTGCCGCCGAACTCGAAAAATATCACCGTAAAGCCGATGCTCGCGAGCATCGGTCCCAGCATGCTGCCGGTAAAAAGGCAGAGCGCCAGGACGCCTGCAACGAAAAGAAGGGTGACCATGGGTCAGCTCACCGGAATTTTGTTGTCGGGGTCTGCGAGACGCCGTTGCGTCATGCGAACGGGCCGCCCAGTCAGGACGGCGTGAACGTCGACCAGTACGCGCGCCGCCATCGCGAGCATCAGAATCCCGACGGACAGGGGGATGACCGCCATCCAGGGCCAAAGCGCGAACTCCATGATCAGGCTGCGCGAGCCGAGTTCGAAACTCAGCTTGGTGAACCGCCAGGTTTCCCACAGCACGATCGACAGCACAGCGATCGCGAAGGCGTGACCGGCGATGAGCGCCCAGCCTTGCACCCGCTGGGGCAGCACGTGCCAAAGGAGCTCGACGCGGATTTGGCGGTCGGATAGGAAGCCATCGGTCGCCGACATGAACGCGATGACAACGAAGAGAAGGCTTCCGACTTCTTGGGTGATCGGGATCGGGCTTCCGATAACGTACCGCTGGACGCTACTGGTGACGAGCAAGACGGCGGCTGCCGCGACGGCCAAACTTGCTACGAGGTTTTTGATCGTCCCGATGGCGGCGAGGAACTTCTCAACCCGGTCTGCTATCCTACCAAACGTCTCCATGACGGCGTCTCCCCTTCATCGAACTGTGCTGCCATGAACATGGCAGTCGCCGAAAAAAACATGCCTGCGCCACGGTTCATCACGACGCCGTCAGCCCGCCATCGACCACGATTTCCGCGCCGGTGATGTAACTCCCGGCATCGGATGCGAGGAGGAGGAGCGCACCGTCGAGTTCCTCGAGCCGCGCCGGACGCCGCATCGGGATTCGTTCGATGAAGCCGCTGGCGCGCTCGCTCCCGAGAAACCCTTCGGTCATCTCGGTTGGGAATAGGCCCGGCGCGATGGCATTGACGCGAATTCTGTTGGGCGCAAGTTCGTTCGCGAGCGCACGCGTCAGGTGCGACAGCGCTGCTTTGGCCGCGACGTACGCGGGCACCAATGGCGCGGTGCGAATCGCGCCGTAGGACGTCACGTTGACGATGCTGCCCCCGCCCGCAGGCAACGAATCGGACCGCGCCGCCATGCGTTGGGCCACCGCTTGCGCGGCGTGCCAAGCGCCAGTGAGATCAACGTCGATGACCTTGTTCCAGGCCTCTGCGGCAAAGGTGAGCGCCGGTCCGCGCTCAACGATGCCCGCGTTGTTGAGAAGGACGTCGATCGGCGCAAGGTCGCGCTCGATCCTATCGACCGCGGCGCTAACCGCCGCCGCGTCGGTCACGTCAACGGCTACTGCCAAGGCCTCGCCGCCATCGGCCGCGATCTCCCGTGCCAGCGCGTCGAGTTCGGCTCTCCGGCGCGCGACAAGGGCGACCCGCGCGCCGGCTTCGGCAAAGAGGTGGGCGGCGTGCCGCCCGAGACCCGATGACGCCCCCGTCACGAGGACGCAACGGCCGGTAAGGCGCATTTTTTCGCAAATCGCGCTCATCTCCGATTCTCAGTCTGCCGGTTTTGACACCCCAAGTCATGGGGAATAGACTTTTTTGCGACGACTTGGCCCGGCCTCGCGACGACTTGGCCCGGCCTTGCGAAGACTTGACCCGGCCTCGCGAAGACCTGACCTGGCAAGTCTCGCTCTCTTTGGGGGAAACACATGAAGAATCGAACGACCAAGTCTGCGTTGCTCGGTGCGGCCACACTATTGAGCGCGGCGGTGTTCGTGCCGGCGGCGGCGCAGGATGCAAAGGACACGCTCCGCGTCGCAATGTACCAGAACGCGACGACGCTCGGTGATGTCTACGGTTTCAACTATGTATGGCCGCACATGTACTGGTGGGAGGGTTCCTACGATTCGTTCGTGCGCATTGACGACAAGGGCCAGGTTCTGTCGTTTGCGGCGGAGAAGTGGGAGAATCTCAATCCGACCACGTGGCGGGTGACCTTCCGAAAAGACATCACGTTTTGGAGCGGCCGCAAGAACGATGCCGCCAACGTCGTCAAGGCATTTGACTATCTGACGTCCGAGGCCGGCAAGGCCGCGGGGATCATGCGCAGCATGAAGATCGCGAGCTACAAGGCGATCGATTCCCACACCGTCGAGTTCGTGACGCGCGACCCCGACCCGATGTTCCACTCCAAGTTGGCGGCGTTCTATGTGGTGGACATGACCGCGTTCACCGAACTGGGTGTGAAGAACTTCGCCGTCAAGCCGGTTGCTTCCGGTCCATTCAAGATCCTGAGCTGGACGGACCAGGAACAAGTTTCGACCGCCTTCGACCAGAGCTGGCGGCCGGCCAAAGTGAAGAACATGAGAATTCTCAATGTGCCGGAAGCGCCAACGCGATTGGCCGCGCTCGAATCCGGGCAGGTCGATCTCGTGTTTAATCTGGGGCCCGACGATGTTCCGCGAGTGCGTGCGGCCGGCCATGCGGCGGCCATCGAGGTATCGCCGTATTCCGATGCGATCCAAATGTTCACGATCGACTTCGCCAAGAAGTGGGGAGGTAAGCCGCCGTTCGCCGATCGGCGCGTTCGCCAGGCGGCAAACTATGCGGTCAACAAAGAGGCGATGACGAAACAGTTGCTTGGCGGGCTCGCCAAACCGGTTGGCCAACCCGCGTTTTCGACAATTTTTGGCTACAACCCGGACGTCAAGCCCTATCCATACGATCCGGTGAAGGCGAAGCAGCTGCTGGCGGAAGCCGGCTACCCCAATGGGTTCTCCACGCTCATGCAGACCAGGACGGTTACCGGCGCGGCGAGTAGTGTCCTTCAGGTCATTGCCGCCGACCTCGCCAAGGTGGGTATCAATGTCGAGGTCCAGGTGATGCCATATGCCGAGATTCAAAAAATGGTCATCGGCAGCAGTTGGAATGGAGACATGACCTCGCAGGGGTTTTTCTTCTCTCCGATGCAGGATGCGTCCATCAACTTCGACGTCTATGGTTGCGAAACGGTCCGTCCGACGACGGTCTGTATCCCCGAGCTCACGCAGTTGATTCGGGACCAAGCCAAGGAGATGGACGTCAAGAAACGGCAGGCTCTGCTGCAGGAGCTGATGAAGCGCTCACACGAAGAGGCGTTGGCGCTGTTCCTGTTCGAAGGATTTGACGTTACGGGTGTTGCGAAGCGCGTCAAGGGTTACAAGAACTGGAACAAGGTCATCCACTACGAGAACATGTCGGTGGACGGCTAGGAGTTGGTGGCGGGATCGCGGAGAGCCGATACCGAACCGGGGCGGGCCACGCCGGCACGCCGTTGTTCGCCCCTGATTGATATCGGCGACGCCGCTTTCCCGCGCAAGACCACCTGTACGCTGCGGGCGCGTGTGGGGGTGAGCGTCGACACCAGGAATTTCGATTCCACCATTTCCTCGCGCATATCCATCCCCGGACTGCCGTAGCATCCCGCATTGTGTGGATGTCCATCCGGTCCTTCCCTCCTGGATCACTGGGGCTTCGACGCCTTCGGCTTGGAGCGAATGGACGGCGGTCACTCCGGTTTCTCGTATCGGCCGGTTCGACGTAGTATCTCCCCATGACCCCCAGACGCATTCCCAACCAGGCGGGTGAGGACCCCAAGGGCCCCGTCGAGGTCCTGGGGCCGGAGGACGCGACGCCGTTCGACCCGCCCGGGGCCGACCCCGCGGCGAAGCCCAAGAAAAAGACGGCCGAGCCGCTCGACGTCGGCCTCTTGGAGGCCGCGGTCGCCTTGTTCGGCGTCGGCGTGATCGCCGATCTGTTCGACGGCGAGGCGGGCGATGAGGCGGGTGGTGCCGAGAGCGGACTCGATCTCGGCGAGGGGTTCGATATCTGAGCGATCATGGCGATCAAGCTGAAGAAAGGGTTCAAACAGTTGCTCGATGAGGCCAACGCCGTCATCGAGACCATCCCGACCAAGGACGCGCTCGCGCTCGTCGACGATCCCGGCGTGACGTTGATCGATCTGCGTGACATTCGCGAGTTGTGGCGCGAGGGGAAGATCCCGGGCGCCGTCCACGCGCCGCGCGGCATGCTCGAGTTCTGGGTCGACCCCGAGAGCCCCTACCATCGCGACGTGTTCGCGAGCGGCAAGAAGTTCGTGCTCTATTGCCAGAGCGGCTGGCGCTCGGCGCTGGCGGCCAAGGAACTCCAGACCATGGGCTTCGGTCCCGTCGCCCACGTCGCCGGCGGCTATCACGCGTGGAAAGACGCGGGCGGTCCGACCGAGGCGGTCGAACAGAAGCCGCCCAAGTCCTAGGAGGCTGCGATGGTGGGGTACGTCGACGGATTCCTGATGCCGGTGCCCAAGCGCAAGGTGGCGGCCTATCGCCGCCTGGCGCGGCTCGCCGGCAAGGTGTGGAAGGACCACGGCGCGCTCGACTACGTCGAGTGCATCGCCGAAGACGTCAAGCTGGGAAAGTGGACCTCGTTCCCGCAGGCGGTCAAGCTCAAGTCCAGCGAGGTCGTGTGGTTCTCGTGGATCACCTACAAGTCGCGCGCGCACCGCGACCGCGTGCTCGCCAAGGTGATGAAGGACCCGCGGCTCGCCAAGACGATGAACGGCAAGGACGTGCCGTTCGACGCCCGGCGCATGATCTGGGGCGGCTTCAAGCCGGTGGTGCGCCTCTAGAAAGAAAAAACGCCCGCGTCGGGGACCGACGCGGGCGTGGAACGAACGACCGGTGACGGCTAACCGTCGAGGTCGATCTCGTCGTAGTTGATCTTCAGGTTGACGTTCTTGAAGTTCTTGACGCGCTTGCCCACACCCATCGTGTCCCGCGTCTCGATCAGCACCAGGATCGGCGAGTTGTCGTAGTGCATCTTCAAGAGGTCGGCGATCAGCGCCTTGCGCTTGGCCGGGTCGAACTCGACCTTCACGCGTTCCAGGAGTTTGTATTCCTCCTGATCGCAGTAGTAGATCGAGACCACCGGCTTCTTGTCGCAGGATGCGCCATTGAAGGCGGCCTGGGCGTCCATCTCGGGGGCGAGGAAGTAGCCGAACCCGAATCCGTCGCCGTCCCAGGTGCCCTGCTGGTAGTGCTGCAGCCACACCGCGAACGTGATCGGCACCAGCTCCGCCTTGATCGGCGTGTTCTTGTTGATGTCGTTGACCGCCTGTTCGTACATCAGCCTGAGCGAGGGGTCGGTCACGGTCGCCTGAACGGTCAACTTGAAGCCGTTCTCGTAGCCCGCTTCCTTCAGCAGGCGCTTGGCCTCGGTCGGATCGTACGGGTAGGGCGGCAGATCGACGAAGCCGTAGCTCGCGCTCGTCGCGGCCGTGGTGCCGGGCCGGCCGAGACCGCCCAGAATGCCGTCGATGATGGCCTTGCGATCGACCGCGAGGTTGACCGCCCGGCGCACGCGCTTGTCGGCGAACGGGGTTTTCTGACCGCGGTCGTCTTTTTGGCCGTTCGACACGAGCGAGATGCCCATGACGCGTGGCGCCGGGGAATCATCGACCCGTCCGCCCGCCCGTTTGACCAGTTCGAACGCATCCGGCGTGATCGCATGGTCGACGTCGATCTGGCCCGAAATTAGCGCTTGTACGCGCGCCGGTCCCTCCGGAATCTCGATGAACTCGACCCGGTCGAGCTTGGGTTTGCCCTTCCAGTAGCCGTCGTGGCGGGCGAGCAGCACGCCGTTCGGCGTCCAGCGCTCGAGCTTGAACGGCCCGGCGCCCACCGGTTCGAGGGCGAACTTGTCCGCCCCGACCTCGGCGAAGTGCAGCGGCTCGAACACCGGCAGGATCGAAATCTGCGTCGGAACGATCGGGTTCGGCCGGCTGGTCTTGATCTCGACGGTCATCGGATCGACCGCGGTGGCCGAGACGATCCCCGCGTTGACGATATTGCGGCTGACCGAAAACGTCTTGCCCTTGTCGGTCTGCAGGAACGCGATCGCATCGACGACGGCGCGCGCATCCGCCGTCTTGCCGTTGTGGAACGGCACATTCGGGCGGATGGTGAAGCGCCAGGTCTGCGGGTCGACGTTCTGCCAGCGCGAGGCGACCTGCGGCTGCACGTTGCCCTTGTCGTCGATGTCGGTGACGGTGTTGTGCAGCGCATTCCACAGGAACACGCCCGGCGGGCCGTTGCCGGTAAAGGCGTTGCCCTTGAACGGCGGCATGGCGCCGACGCCAACCCTGAGCAGCTTCTCGGCGGCAAGCGCCGATCCGGACATGGCGCCGGCGGCAAGCGCTGCGGCCGCCGAGATTGCGACGAACTTGTGCATTTGTCCTCCCCATCGCGGACGGCTGAGTCCACGTTCGATCAAAGCTTAGGCCCGCAGTTCTGCCGCCGCCAGGGTCTCGCGGCGAACGCACGAATACGTAATCACCCCGGTTGAAGGCCGGGCGACGACGCTAGAGAATCGGGCGCGTGACCGACGGACCGCCACAGCTTGACCCCAGGGGACAGAGGGTGCCCGAGGGCCTTGGCGAGGAATCGCCCTGCAACCCCTCGGCCAACCCAACGCTGGAGCAGGTGCTGGAGGCCGGAGCCAGCCGGCGCGGGGTCATGCGTGGGGCGCTGCTGACCGCGGTGGGAACCCTGTTCGGGACCTCCGTGCCGTCCATGGCGGCGCGCGCCCAGACGCCGGCGACGCAGGGTCTCCTCGGGTTCAAGGCGGTGCCGATCAGCACGCGCGACACGGTGACTGTGCCCGAAGGCTATCGCACCCAGGTGCTGATCCCCGCCGGGACACCGATCAGCGGCGCCGCACCTTCGGCCGCAGGTTCGGGAACCGATCAGGCCCGCCAGATCGGCGCCGGCCACGACGGCATGCACTTCTTTCCGATCGAGGGCCGTTCGCCCTACGAGGGGAGTTCGCAGGACGCTCTCCTGGTGCTCAACCACGAATGGGTCGAACCACGATTCCTGCATGTCGCGATGTCAGGCCGGCCGTTCGACTCGAACGCGGTGCCGATGAAGGACGGCGTGCGCGAGCCCGAGGACGTGCAGAAAGAAATCGACGCCCACGGCGTCAGTATTGTGCGCATCAGGAAGCAGGCCGGCGGTGTCTGGGCGGTGGCGCGTGACCCGCGCAACCGCCGCATCACCGGGGCCACGCCCATCGAAATTGCCGGGCCGGTGCGTGGTTCCGATCTGGTCAAGACGAAGCACAGCCCCGACGGTACGAGGACTCGCGGCACGCTCAACAACTGTGCGCATGGGGTCACTCCCTGGAACACGTATCTCACGTGCGAAGAGAACTGGGCCGGCTATTTCAAGAACACCGACCAGCGGCCGGCGCAGCCGCGCGAGCACTCCCGCTACGGGGTGCGCGCCCGCTCGCGCTATGGCTGGGAGCTGGCGCGCGGCGGCGATGACGCGTTTGCGCGCTTCGATGCCTCGCGCAAAGGTGCCGCTCCGACCCAGGACTACCGCAACGAACCCAACACCTTCGGCTGGGTGGTCGAGATCAATCCTTGGGACCCCGAGAGCACGCCGATAAAGCGCACCGCGCTGGGCCGCTTCGCCCACGAGGGCGTGGTGTTCGCCCCGACCGTCGCGGGCCGTCCGGTCGTCTGTTATTCGGGCGACGATGCGCCCTTCGAGTACATCTACAAGTTCGTGAGTGCGCGGCCCTATCAGCCGGGCAGCGCCAGCGGCGCGCTGCTCGATGACGGCACGTTGTACGTCGCCAAGTTCAACGACGACGGCAGTGGCGACTGGCTGCCGCTCGTATTCCGCCAGGGCCGCTTGATTCCGGAAAATGGCTTTACCAGCCAGGCCGACGTCCTGGTCAATACGCGCTCGGCGGCCGATGCCGTCGGCGCCACCAAGATGGACCGGCCCGAGTGGGGCGCCGTCGATGCCAACACGGGCGAGGTCTATTTCAGCCTGACCAACAACGCCGGCCGCCGCCCCGACGAGGTCAACGGCGCCAATCCCCGGGCGCGCAACCTCTACGGCCACATCGTCCGCTGGAACGAGGCGCGCAACGACCCGACCTCGCGCACGTTCCGCTGGTCGATCTTCGTCCTGGCGGGCGACCCGGCGAATAGCAAGGGCCTGAATGGGCGACCGCTCACGGCCGACTCGTTCTTTGGCTCACCCGATGGTCTGTGGTTCGACCGCCAGGGCCGTTTGTGGATACAGACCGACTACGCCGGCGGGGCCAGCGCGAGCGGTCCCTACGCGGGCTTCGGCAATTGTCAGATGCTGGCGGCCGATCCCAAGTCGGGCGAGATTCGGCGTTTCCTCGTCGGCCCGCGCGGCCAGGAGATCACCGGCGTCACGACGACGCCGGACGGCCGCACGATGTTCGTCAACGTGCAGCACCCGGGCGGGGACACCTCGGCCGAGGACTTTGCGGCCGGTCGTTTCACCAGCCATTGGCCGGATGGCGGCAATGCGTTGCCGCGCTCGGCCACGGTCGTCATCACCAGGAACGATGGCGGCGTAATCGGGGGGTAACCCTCACCCTCGCGCCTGCGGCGCTCCGCCCTCTCCCGCGGAGCGGGAGAGGGTGGCGCGAAGCGCCGGGTGAGGGGGCAGCGAGCGGGTGAGGGGCAGCGGAGCGGGAGAGGGTGGCGCAGAGTGCCGGGTGAGGGGAACTACTTCGTGGCGCCGAACACGAACCAGCGGCCCTTGCCCAGCGCGTAGTTGTCGCCCGCCACCGGCGTGACCATCGGTGCGAACTCCTGGAACACGTTCGCCCGCTTGAAGCCACTTTTGACGGTGACGTCGGCCAA
>VGES01000080.1 GCA_016869765.1 Alphaproteobacteria bacterium | reverse complement strand
CGGCGGACGCCGCAAAATACTTCTCCTCGCGCGCGGCCTTCGTCGTCTCGGCCACGGGGTTGCCGTACTCCGCCTCAGATTCGCCGTAGAAGACGAGCGGGATGCCGAAGCGCGCCGCCATCTTGGGCGCGTAGTTTTTCTGTCCGAGGATGAAGGGTTGGAAGGGATGAAGAAGGTTGCGGTACGCCAACTCGGTCAGCTTCCTATGCACCCGGCCGTCCGGCGTGAAGAGATAGTTGTCGAATCCGCCGATGTGGAGCCAGTTCGTGAAATTTCGCCAACCGACATCGGTGTACAGATGGGGTGCCCATGTCACCGTGAGAGGGTGCATCCCGTACTTCGTCTTGAGAATGTGAGAGGCGTAGACGGAATCCTTTCCCCCCGATCCCGGCACGAGGCAGTCGTACGCGCCGCTGCGCGAACGGTATCGGTCGCAAAGGGCGGAAAGCTGACGCTCGCGCTCCGTCCAGTCGATCTCTCGCGCTTTTCGTTCGGCGTAACGGCACGCGGCGCAGACGCCGCTCTCGTCGAACTCGATGGTATGTTTCTTGGAGTCAGGCTTGTGCGCGAATTCGACCGCGGACGACGGCCGTTGGTTTGAGATCACGCATCGCGTGCAAAATCGCACCTCGGCCGGTAGGCCGTACTTGACCTCAAGTGCGCCGTCCACGGGATGGACGGCATAAGTCTTTCCCTCCTTTTCAAGCGTCTTCACGCACCCGCCCTCCTTCGGTTCGACGGCCCATGGCCGATTCGAAGAATGCCCGCAGAAACGCAAGGCCGGCAGGGCCGCTCTTCTCGGGATGGAATTGGCACCCGACGATTGCGCCGCGGCGCACCACCGATGCGATGCGATCGCCATTGATCGTCAGGCTCGCTACCCAGTCCTCCGGCTCGCGCGGGACGACGCCATAGGAATGCACGAAGTAGAACATCGTTTGCTCGTATGCCGCCGGACGCAGTGGATCACGAGTTTCCCAGCGCAAGGCGCGCCAACCCACATTAGGAATGCGCACCGCGCTCGGATCCTGGTGCCCTGCGTCGGAAAGGCGCCGGACGTCGCCCGGAATGAGGCCCAGGCCCTTGTGGTGCCCAAACTCCTCACTGCTTTCCATGAAAAGTTGAAGACCGAGGCATATGCCGAGCATCGGCACGCCCCTGGACGCCGCGGACCGCAACGGTGAGGTCAGCCCGCCTCCGTCCAGTGCCGCCATGGCATCGCCGAACGCGCCGACGCCCGGCAGGATGATCGTATCTGCCCGTTCGACATCGGCGGGGCGACCGCTGACCGACGCCTCCAATCCAAACTGCCGCAGCGCCTGAACGATGCTGAAGAGATTGCCGCGGCCATAGTCGACGACGTGAATCACAGGCGCACCGTCATGCCTCTCTTGGCCAGCGCGGTCTTGAGGGACGGCAGCGTCTCCAATCCGTGGTGCAGCATGCCCGCGATCGCCACCGCATCGCACGACGTGGCGCGTGCCACGTCCGCGACATCGTCGGGGAAGCCGGCGCCCCCGCTGGCGATCACTGGAACGCGCACGCGCGCGCGCACTGCGGAGATCAAATCGATGTCGAACCCCTTTCGGGTTCCCTCCATGTCGACCGAGGTGAGGAGAATCTCGCCGATGCCCAGGCTCTCGGCCTCCTCCGCCCAGTTCAGGACGTCGCGCCCCGTGCGCTCCCGCCCGTTGTCTGTCAACGCCTCCCAGGCGGCCGGGCCGCGCCGCTTGGCTTCGATCGAGAGGACGATGCACTGGCTGCCGAAGGCACGCGCGGCCTCGCGCAGGAAGTCGGGCCGGGCTAGTGCGGCGGTGTTGATCGCGACCTTGTCGGCGCCCGCGCGCAACGCCGCGATGATGTCGGTTACGCTTCGAATTCCGCCGCCGACGGTCAACGGCACGAAAATGTCGCGCGCCGCGGCCGTAATGACGTCGAGAATGCTGTTGCGTCCGTAGAGCGACGCGACCACGTCCATATAGACGATCTCGTCGACGCCGTCGGCGTAATAGCGATGGGCCATCTCGGCCGGTTGCCCGACGACGCGAAGCCCCTCGAGATGAACGCCCTTGATGACATTCGCCCCTTTGATGTCGAGCCGGGCAATCAAGCGAACCGGCAGTGCGCCGGAAAGGCCGCAGGACGGGGCGTGCGCGATCGACGAGGTTGGGGTCACTGCTTCGGAGTGTAGCGGGGGTCCCAGATGCTGACGCGTTTGCGCGAAAGCAGGATTCGCGCTTGGCGCAGCACGGCGCTACCCGCGGCCAAGTCGCATGGAATCTGAAGGAGGGCGACGGAGAGAAGGTACAGATGCGTGCCCTCGGGCACGACAAGGAGGAACGGAGACAGCAGAACCACATGCGAATAGGTCGAACGCGCCGCTTTTTCCACCTGTTCCGTCCGCTTGAGGGCGGATCGTTCCACATCGGTGATCGGCCCGGTCTGATTGAACATCCACTCCCGGGCGAAGCTGAGACGGGAACGGAGCGCAAACGTGACCAGAGACGCACACGATCCCACGACGCCGATCAGGACCGGATACAGCTCCCCGGTTCGCACCGAGAGGGCAATGCCCGCGGCGGCCGGTGCGAACCACGCGAAGAGTGTGTCCGCCAACCCGTCGATGTACTTCCCGAAATATGTCGTGTCGCGCCGCAAGCGCGCGAGGTTGCCGTCGGTGCAATCCAGGATGAACCCAAGGAACGATAACGCGGCGGCCGCAATGTTGGCGGCCGGATTCATCGGCACGACCAAAGCAACCGCCACGGCCATGAGGCCGCAACGCAGATACGTGACCTGGTTGGCGCTGAATCCGGCATTGTAAAAAAAAGGCGTGAACAGATCACCGAGCGGCCGGCCGACATACTTCACGATGGCCAACTGCTTCTGGTTCTCGCGAAACGATGCGCGAACATCCTGAAGACCGATGCGGAGCGGCGCGTCGCTCATGATCCGAGCGGCACGGGTGTCATCGACACGCTTCTCAGCAGGCCCTCGGCCATGGCATCGACGGCTTCCGGGTCGACGATCGAGGGATGGCCGTAATCGAATCCGCGCAAATCGAACGACGTGGCTTCCACTGCCGCAAGGAACCGGCGTCCTTGTGCCTCGCTCTCCGCCGTTGGCTCCGACGAGGACAGGGCGCGTTGCAATGCGGGCCCCAGCTCGTCCAGGCGTTTGGCGGTCTGAACCACGGGGAGGAACGAGAAGACATTGTGTCTGCCCAGCGCGATCACCTGCCGGCCCATGGCGGCGGCCTCGAAACCTGTGGAACCGCAGATCGTAACGACGGCACGGCTCGCTCGAACACAGTCGAGGCCCATTTCCCAGGGGTCAAGCAAGACCACGTTCTTGAGATCGGCCAGATGCCGGTAGAAATCGATCGGTCGTCGCCCGATCGCGCCGAAGGCCTCCTTGACCGCCAGCATGACGCCAGCGGGTAGATCGCGCGAAACGGCTGCGATCAGCGCATGCTGGAAAAAGAACTCCGGCGAAATGCCCTGCAGGGCCGCCTCGGGCTCCAGGTGGCAAGGATAATAGACGAACGGCACACCTGCGGCGGTCAGATCGCCGACGCGAGTCCGTGCCAACCGCCGGACATCGCGCCAATCGCGCCAAATCCTGTAGAGAAACTTTAGATTGCTGCTCAGGTAGTAGGTGCGCCCCTTCTCATAGCCACGAATCCACCACCAGGCATACCGCGCTGTCATGAGGATCGCGCGCTTCAGAAGCGCGCCGGCAGACCCCGCGCGGCGCGCGCGCCGACGGCTGTCGAGATGGCCTTGGTACGGGGCCGAGATCTGCGCGCCGACTCTCTGCGGCAGGGTGCGGTAGGCGTGCTCGACCTCCGGGCACTCGTAGAACTCGTTCCATGCCCAGCAGTGCAGGTTTTTGAACCGGGATCCGATCAGAATTCGCGACGGTATGTTTCGCCGCCTCGCCACCATGACGCTCTCGCGTCCGCCGTTCAGGAGCAGCGTAAAGCCGTGGCGATCGAACTCTCCTTCCCAATAGTCGAAGATTCGCGCATAGCCCCGGGCGATCGTGCGATCCGTCGCCCGGTCGGACAGGCGGGACCTGGGATGATAGGGGCCGCCCAGGGCATAGCCACGCCCGATGTGGCGGTTGGAAACCGCGAGAAAGTTCAGCGTGACGCCGTAATCGCGCTCGATCGCCTCCGCCCGCGCCTGCTCGGCCACGCTCAACGGGGTGTGATGGTCCACGTCGGAAAACGCGGAGAAGACTCCGACAGCCTCGATCCTTTCGAACAGCGCCGCTTCGGGCGCGCGCCGAAATGAAGCCACTTGATCGGCATTGGCGCAGTAAAGGTGAACCGTACTGCCCCAGGCCTCCCGCAGCCGCTTCGCCAACGCGAGCATGAGGAAGCGGGACTCCGGTCGCGCGTACAGAGCCACTCGGCGCAAGGCCGCGTGCGGAAGCCCAGCCATCGGCCGCCTCGCGCTATCGTTCACGAAGACGGCCGACGTACGCCGGAGCGTCCGGCTACTGGACCAGGTCGTTGAGAGAGCACGTCGCCTCCGCCAAGCGCAGCTTCATCGCGTCGTAACCCTTGGACGTCACGAAGGTCCGCTCCACCATCGTGCGCAGGCGTCCCGCATCGAGCCTTGGAAGGAAGCGATCGATCATCTCGAACTGAGCCGTGGAATGGTCGAGGTCCGCTTCCTTGTGGACGATGAAAAGCTCCAGTTCGTCGTCGCTGAACCCGCGCTTGCGATATTCGACCTCGAAGAAGGCCGACAGCGGCGCATACCAATCTTCGATCGCGGCCGTGATGGTCATCAGCGTCAGGAGATCGGACTCCTTGCAGATGTCCATCCACGCGCGATTGATCGCATCGAGGTCCGCGTTGAAGCGCAGGGGCGACTTGCGCGACACCCGGGTGCCGGTAAACAGCTTGAAGCGCATGTCCAAGTGATCGATGTGACCCTCGGTCTCGCCCTCGTCGTCGATGACGTCGAACATCGTGTCGAGATCCGACTGCTTGATCATGCCCTGCGTCAAGGCATCGCGGAGCTTCTCCTTGTAGTTCTCCTGGATTTCGGAGCGTGTCTTCAGCGCCCGATACAGCTCGACGATCTCGGCGCGCAAAATTTCCTGCCGGCCGAATCGGCCCTCGCGCAGCGCTTTGCAGAACGGCATCTGCTCGATGGTCGGGTAGCACGACTGGACGATTTCGACGATGGATGTCATAGGTCTCTTCTTCTTGCCGCAACGGAAGTTCGAAAAAAAATCGGGCATGGGATCGCTAGCGTCGCCGTCCGGAAACGCGCAGTGCCACAAATCGGCGGTGGAGCGTCTCGAACTTTTCCATTCCCACGCTGGCCATGCCGCGACGATCGGTGTCGTACCATGCGTAATAGGGGTCGTCTTTAAGGCTGTTCTGTACGTCGACGGCGACGGCCTCCACGGTTTCGAAATGCCGTGCCAGCAGGGCCGGAATGGCGTCGCAATGCGCGGGGCCGCGATTGTCCGGCAGTGGCGCCATGGGCGGGAGGCCGAGCTTGCGGCGCGTCATGTTGATGATCGGCTCATAGGTGTGCTGGAAGACTTGGTTCGCGTCGTCCACACACACGATACCCTTGTCGACGAGAACGGGGACAACGCCCTCGATCTCACCCGAGATCGTCTGCCAGGTGTGATCGGAGTCGTGGATCGAGAGATTCACACGGTCCGTGAGCTGGGGCAGGATGGCCATTCCCGTGTGCGGCGATAGAGACGACGAGCTCACAAACGTCCAATGCTCCGCGATCGCACGGCGGTGCATCGGCTCCAAGGTCTCGCTGGCAACCTGGCGGAGAAACGAGGCCTTGGCCGAACTCAAGTCCCAGGAAATGACGCGGCCGCCGCGTTCCATGGCGTGGTGGAGAAGGAGGAGCGTGCTGGCGCCCACGCCGGTCTCCACAAACACCGGCCCGTCGGTCCAATCGGATTCCATAATCAAGTCGTGGGTCGCCAGATACTCCGAGTCCGGAAGAGAGTTCGCCCAACGCGGCAACATGTGTTTGACGGCCACGAGGAACCGGCGCGGCTCGCGCCGGAGCTGTTCCCGGTCTCCAAGAAAGAAGTCATACATGCTGGGCGCCTCCACGGAGTGGGGGTGACGCCGCCGAGCGCGTGACTCGGCGAAGCGCCAGGTGTTTAAGAACCGGATGGATGATGAAGAACTTTTCGCCCTCCGCGCTGTCCTCCGCCGCCGGGAAGTGGCCGGTGTCCGCGAAATGGCGTAAGACGGTCGCCAACAAGTCCGCGCGCGTGACGGGATCGAGGACTTGGTCGACGCTCAGCCCCGGCGTCACGTCGTACCAACGGCGCATCAGAAGGGGGCCGGTGTCGACGCCTGCGTCCAGCCAAATCGCGGACTGCCCGAGCTTGCCTTCCGTGAGCAGCCCGAAATAGAAGGCCGTTGCGCCGCGGTAGTGCGGCACATAGCCGCCGTGTACGTGCAAGAATCGGATCCCCGTTGCCAAAACGGGCGGGCGCAAAAGGACCTTCGGCAGACCTGAATAGACCAGAACGCGCGGTCCCGAACGTTCAAGGGCGGCAATCGTCGAGGGATGGTTGATATCGGCGTGGGGAAGCGATCGAGCGGGCAGATTCATCCGCTCCACGGTTTCCCGGGCGTACTCGCCGGGTCGCAGAACGAATGGCGTGGCGCCATTCGGCAGCAGGACCGCGATTTCGGCCGGCCCGTTCCACGGCCGGTCCGCGCCCGGGATGAGAAATGCCTGCGACACGCGCAGTCCGCGGGCCTCCATCATCTGCATATAAGCTCGTGAGCGCATGGTTGGCGCGAGAATGACGCCCACATCGTCGAGCGACGCGGTCATTCCCCAGCAACCCGAACCCAGTGGTCAACAAGACGCCTCTCCTGCTCGACAACCGCGGCGAGACGCGTCGCGGCGGACGCGCTCAGCGACTCAGCCGGCAGCGCGCACAGCGCATCCACCGCCTTGAGCATCGTCGAGAGGTATTTTGGGTTTCCCGTCTTCGCGCACCAGGCGCCGAGGACTTCGGCAAGCAAGATATAGTGATCGGGACCGGCCAAAGCGGCGCCGTCCCACTTCCGCATCGCCCCGTCATAGTGCGTGAACAACCGACGGAAAATCTCGAACTTCTGCAGAAGCGAGTCGACCGTGCGCTTGTCTGCCGGCGCGAGCGGCCCTCCGGCCGCGGCCGCCTTGAGAAGCGATTCGAGGATGTCGTCCAAGGTTCTGGCACCAAGGGGTGCGGAATCCGCCGCGCGATCGCTCGTATTTACCGTCGCGCGCTCGCGCTCGGCAAACAACCGGACCGCATCCTCCCGGGCATCGCACCAGGCCTCAAAGAACGACACTGGCTCGCACGGCGCGAACTCGTACGTCTCGGGCGCGGCGAAAAGGTCGCGGCCCATGTACGGGTAAACGGTCATACCGTTCGCGTGTCTCCGAGCCGCTTCCGCACGCGCATCGCCAGCGCGCGGGGCGATTCGGCAAGCATCGAAGGTGCGAGCGTCATATCCGCGTAGGGAGGGCGAGGGAACTCGATATCGACGCCGACGATATCGCGAAGGAGGCCTTGCCGAGCTTTGGTGTAGATGCCTTTGGAATCCCGCGCGATGGCCACGTCGATGGGAACGTCGATGAACACCTCGAAATACCGCCTGAAATTGTCCCGGTTCCACTTCTGAAGGTCGGGAAAGATCGAGAGCGCGGCGACCACGATGTGAAGCCGGGGCTCCTGGTCCAAAACCTTGCAAAGATGCGAAATACGCTCGTGATTGCGCCGTCGCGCCTCGAGGCTATGGCCGAGCAGGTCGCGCCAGACATCGCGAAGGATGTCGCCGTCGAGAAAAAGGGCACTCTGACCTTCCGCGCGCAAGATTTCGACCAGTTCACGGCCGATCACAGTCTTGCCCGCTCCCGAAAGGCCGATCAGCCAAACGATCACGGCCGGGCGTTCCAATCCAGCGTGATGAACTTGCGCAGCGAGCCGTCTTTGCGCATGCGCTCGAATAGACGCAGGTCGTCGCCCGTGTCGAACTCAAGCCATCCATGGTCGAACGTCGCGGCGCGCACCGCGTCGCCTCGAGCCGCTAGCCCATGAAGCATGTCCGTAAAATAGCAACGCTCTGGCGCGCGGCCATCCAAGCACGGATCGCCGGAGCGAAGATTGTCGTAACAATCGACGAACTGCCGTGCACCCTCGTGAGTGAATTTGGTCAACCCGACGAAACGGCCATCGATTCTATCGCCTAGCGACACGCGCCGCCCGATCTCGGCGATCGAATCCTCGCTCGCTAGTCTCAAGCTCTCTGCATCCGCCCACGGATCGTCCAGCCGTGTGTACCACAGCGCCAACCACGATCGGTCGACGCCGGTCGCCACATCGCCGTCATGTCCGGCGACGCACTCGATCAGGCGGGGCTCATAGACCAAGTCCGAGTAACAGACGATCACGGGACCGCCGTAGAGAAACGCGGCGCGCGCGCAATCGAGACTGAAGACCATATTGGTCTCGGACCACCGCGCGTTGTGAATGCGCGTCCGACCATAGGGCTGCAGAAGTTCCGACCTGTATCCTGTCACGAGGACGACGTCTTGGACGCCCGCGGCAGACAACGCCCTAAGCTGCCATTCGATGAGAGGGCACCCGCCGAAGGGCACAAGGCATTTCGGAATTTGATCCGTGGCGGCCCCCATTCGCGTACCGCGTCCCGCGGCGACGATGATGGCCTTCACGGCGTGCGAACCCAAAAAGGTCGAGGGCACAGAAGGGTGTCCAGAAGCACGCCGTCGACGTCCGATGCCGGGTTCGGACGCTCCGGATGCCACTGTATTCCGATCATTCGCCGAGACGGATGAATCAGCGCTTCGACAAAGCCGTCTCGTGCGCACGTGGCGGCAACGCGCAGGGCCGGCGCCACACCGTTGCGGGCCACGCCCTGGCGATGGAAGGAATTGGTCGCCGCCCTGTCGCGCCCGAGCGCGCACGATATATCTGGCTCAAACCGAATCTGATGAGAACCGCCCACATGGCCCGCGCCGCTGTCGGGCAAAACGGGGACAACATGGCCCCCGAAATGCAGATTGAGGATGTGCATGCCGCGGCAGACCGCCAAGACGGGGACATCCCGCGCCGCCGCGTAGTCCAGCAGGGCGTGCTCGCATCGATCGCGGATCGGCTCGGCGTCGCCGCCTGGTCCACCGGCAACGGCGTCGTTGCCGCCCGTCAGCACGATCAACCGGGGCGCACCCTGGTCGAGAAATGGCGCAAAGTCCGACAACGCATTCGGCACGGCCATCGGTATCGCGCCTCTCTCCTCGCTCCAGCGAACCCAGTCATGACTCAGGGCATCCCGCGCTTCACCATAGCCGCGCGCCCGGACGATGCGCATGGAGAACGCGATCCGACCGAGCGGACGGGAAGTGGATGTGGCGGTCAAGACAAGTCCCGTGCCGTCACGCGTGCGCCGCGGCGTGCCGCGCCCGAATCACCTGGCTCTGGCAATCGAGTACGGCAAACTTGGCGCGGATCAATTCCTCGAACATCCGCTCGCCGCATCCGATCGCCGCGGGCAACCCAAACTCCGCGCACCGGATGGCCATGTGTGAGTTCGCGCCGCCGAATTTCGTCACGAGGCCCATCAATCGGTGGCTAAAAATCCAGTCGTAACCGGGATCGGCGCTTTCGATGAGCACGATCCGATCCTCGATCACCGTCTTTCCCTCGGGCCCAAGAAACGCCGTCGGGCCCATAACGGTCTTGCGCGTGATATAAGTTGGCTTTCCGAGCGGCATGCGCACGATCACGACTTCGTCGGGGTCCGCGACGAGCGATGGCAGCCGGATCAACTTTGCCTTCTCCTGCGCGACTCGCCCGCTGCTGATGGCGCGCTGGATGTCCCGGGGCGACATCCGACCAGCCATCCCATCCCGAAGGGCGGGCAGCTCTAGAAACGCCAAGTCCTGGCGAGAAATGTCGGCGGAGCTGCCCCAGTCGCAGAACGCCCGGAGAGCCGCGCTGACGTTTCGCGAAAAGCGAAACTTCGCGAATTCTCGGCCGACGATGGCGGCGCTCAGGTAGGCGAACAAATCGTCTGAACCGAGCGGGTAGCGTTCCTCGCGCAGCAGCGAGTCGATCGCTGCCCGCTCCCCGGGACGGAGGGTGAACGACGAATGCTGCGGCACTTCGACGTGGGAGAAGTCGAGATAGTGATCCGGCGCCTCGTCGTATCGCGGCACGCGAATGTCGTACGTTCCAGGCCGGAGATGGCCGTAACGCGCCAGAAAGTCCGCGCGCGCCAACTCGCCGTGCGCAAGGCGCGCGATATCGTCCACGAGGTCCGAGGCGACGGTTCGAACGCTTTGCAGGAACTCATCCGCCCGCTCGCCGCTCAGCGCGCCCCGGTCGACGAATGACCGGAGTTGCGCGACCGCGATGAAAGCGTGGCGGGCCAATTTTGCGAACGGCATTGTGCCGTGCGGAACCGCCTGTTCAAGCAAAACGAACGGCTTTTCGTCCGTCTGGCACCGTTCCGCCGCGACGAGATCGTCGTCCAATCGATACAGCCGTTCGGTCAGTGCCGCGACGTCCGCCGCACCCGACCGCAGGAGCGTCATGGTGTGTGCGTGCACCGCCTCGCCATATTCCTCCGCGATCGTTCGAGGCACACCGTCGTCCACCATTTCCGCCAGGCGCTTCCGCGCCGAGCCGTTCCAGCACGTCAGCGCCACCTCGAATTCGATCTTGTCGTGCAGGTGGCGATTGGCGCGCAACCGGTCCAACTGGTGATTCACGACCGATTCGGCAATCCCGTCGGATGTCGGGGCGGGGAGAAAGGAATTGAGACTGAGGCGCACGTCCACATAAGGCCGACCGGCAAGCATCCGCATCAAGGGATGCGCCACGGTCCGGTAACCCATGTCGGAACGGGCGGTCGACCATGCCCGATCCATGATAAGGCTCCGGTAGAGCGACGCGGCGAGCGGAGTTGGATTGCTGCCGATCATCTCCGCGGGATTCCAATCGGGCATCTCCCCGAAAATGGTCGTCGCCCCGGCAAGCCCAGATTCCGGACTCATCAACGCGGAGAGATCGTGACGCAACGTCGCGAGGGTTTCGCGCATGGAGGCGGCGCGTCCGGCGGGCCAGGGCGCGGGCTCCGTAAGTGGTCGGACCTGGAGGACGTGAATGGCGTCGCGTGCGTCGATGCAAAACTCGACGTCCACACCCTGGCACATCGTGGCCGCTTCGATATCGGCGACGCACTGAAGCAGGCGGCGAAACCGTGTCGAATGGACGCGCTCGCGATGCATCCTCTCGACGTAAAGTAGCTTGCTGATGGCCCCGCCCGTGACGGTGTCGGTCCGGCCGGAAAAGTCATCGTAGTTGATGACGAAGTAGGGCGCCCCGGTTGTGATGTCGTGCGAGAAAACGACGCCCGATATCCGAACGTCGCGCACCATCGGCTGGACCAAAATCTGGTCCGCCGCACTCGCCTCATCGCCAAAACTCGCGATTACGCGCTCGACCGCCGATCGGATTGCGGACGGAGAGCATTCGACCCCAAGAACGGAATCGAAGGCGCCCGCGCGCGACTCCACGAGGCCGTCTTCGGATCGCGAGCTTGATCGAACCGCGAGCGGCAGGTTGGGAAATCGGCGGATAATCGCCGGTATCAGCCACGCCTCGTCCCGCCGCCACGTTTCGACCGAGAAATATTCCTGATCGCATAACACGACCCCTGGCACGAGGCCGTGCAAGCGCTCCAAGGTTTCGGCTTTCGTGCCGAAGCAGAACGAGCCGGTCACTGGATGGAGCAGCGAACTTTCGGCGCCAGTCATGCGGCGTGAGTCATGCAATCTCGGTCATGCCATCTATGGATGCGCGGCGATGATCGCCGGTCGGCGCCTCCATCGCGGCGGCGTGCAAAACCTTGGCTTCGACGATCTCCTCGAATACGCCCTCGCCATGGCGGCGATAGAAGGCGCTCTCCTGGGGGTTCCCGGAATAAAGAACAAGTCGCGCACCGAACCGTTCCTTCAGGCGGCGCGCCAACGCCACGTGAAAGAGCCGCGTCTCGGAGCGCGCGTAGAGCCCGATGCGCGCCAGCGCCGCCCCGCCCGTCAACGCCGCCACCCCAGGCTTTCGACCAGGTCGGACACGCGGTTCACCTGAAGCGCGTTCATGCGGCTCCCGGCGTGGGGATAGATGATGCCCGTGGTCAGCACGAGATCCTCGGCCACAAGCAAGCCACGCCGCCACAGCATTTCCAGCACCTGGCCGATATGGTCCATGCTTGAGCGCGGAAACAGCATTTTGCTGTGCACGCCTGTGGTCCCGGCGATCAGGTTGAAGCTGCGCGCGGCGGCCTCGTCGTCGCTGACCGCCAGGATGGGTTGGCGCGGGCGATGCACGGCGATCATGCGCGCGGCGAAGCCCGAGCGCGTCACGGCCACGATCTTGGTGATGGGCAAGGCGCGGCACATCATCGGGATGACGCGGCCCAGCACCTCGGGCACCGTCGTCCCCAAGACGGGCGCGCCCGTGTCGAGCCCGTCCTGGGCATGGGACTCGGCGGCATCCGCCACCTCGCGCATGAGGCGCACCGCCTCCACGGGAAAGGCGCCGACCGCGGTCTCGCCCGAGAGCATGGTA
>VGES01000079.1 GCA_016869765.1 Alphaproteobacteria bacterium | reverse complement strand
CCGATCCCCTGTCGCTGGCGCGCCGGCAGGACCGAAATCGGACCGAGTCCGAACCATCCCGACGCTCCGCTCGAAATCGAAACCGGCGAGACGGCGACGTGACCGACGACATGCCCGTCGTCCACGGCCACGAGCGACAGCGACAAAGCGCCATTTCGGCGCAAGGCCTCGACGATACGGTGTTCCGTGACGCGGTCCCGTGACGTTGACTGGAAGGCCGCGTGCGTCACCCGCGATATCACCGGGACATCGGCCGAGGTTTCTGGTCGAATCACGACCGTCACGAACCGGTCGCCCGGCGTTCGCCGTAAATGATGTAGAGGCCCGCGGCGATGAGGATGGCCGATCCGGTCCAGACGGCGGTGCCCGGCGTCTCCCCCCACACGATCAACCCGGCGAGTGTTGCCCACAGCAGTGCGGAATAGTCGAACGGTGCCAGCGTCGCGACCGGCGCGAAGCGATAGGCCTGGGCCACCAGGACGTGTCCGAGGATTCCGGCAAGTCCCGTCGCAATCAGGAGGCCGAGGTCGAGTTCCGTCGGAGCGACCCAGACAAAGGGCAAGGCGATGCCCCCGACCACAGCGGGAACCAGCGAGTGGTAGAACACCATGCTGACCGTGCCGACGGTGCGCGTGAGCCAGCGGGTCGTGATCATCATCAACGCGTAACAGAGGGCCGAGAGCAGGACGAGCAACGAGGCCGGCTGAAAAGCGCTGGTGCCCGGCTGCACGATCACGAGCACGCCGACAAATCCGACCAGGATCGCCGCCCAACGCTTGAGCGAAACGCGCTCGCGTAGGATCAGGGCCGACAGGCCTGCCATCATGAGGGAGCCGGAGAACCCGAGCGCCGCGGCATCGCCCAACGGAACGACGCGCAGCGCGACGATGAATGCGGCGAGGGAGACCAATCCGAACACGCCGCGTAGCAACTGCATCCCGACGTAGGGTGTGCGCAACGCCGCGACGCCTTTTCCGCGAAGGGCGATCGGTGTGAGGATCAACAGGGACAATGCCCCGCGAAAGGCGACGATTTGCAGCACCGAGTATCCGGCCACCAGCCACTTGGCCATGGCATCGGTCGCGGTAAACAGGAACATCGCCGTGAGCACGAGGCCGATGCCCACCATCGGCCGGTGGCGCTGCAGACCTTCAGTCACCCGTCACCCCGGAGGCCTCTGCCAACCTCGTTTTGTGCCGTGCCGCCCGGGCCTCGCTGTAGAGGATATACAATCCGGCTGCGATCAGGATCGCAGAGCCGATCCAGACGTGCATCCCTGGAAGGTCGCCCCAGATGATCAAACCGAAGCCAGTGGCCCACAGCAGTGCGGAGTACTCGAACGGCGCGACGACGGCGACGGGCGCAATGCGAAACGACTGGGTGAGGCACAGGTGGGCCAGCAGGCCCGCCAGGCCGACGCCCGCCAGCAGCAACCAGTCGAGTGCCGAAGGGGCGACCCAAAAGAACGGCGCTCCAAATCCACCGACGATCGCCGAGAGCAGCGACAGGTAAAACACCATGCTGACATTGGTTTCGGTCGTGGCCATCCAGCGCGCCGAGATCATCATCAACGCATAGAGGACCGTCGCCGCCAACGCATAGAGGAACGACGGGTGGAAAGCCGTCGATCCCGGTTGTACCAGCACGACCACGCCCAGAAACCCCACGAGGATTGCCGCCCATCGCCGCCAACCCACCCGTTCCTTGAGCAGCGGGACCGACAGGGCCGTCATCACCAGGGAACCCGCAAAACTCACCGCTGTGACGTCGGCCAGAGGAAGGTCGTGCAGCGCACTGAAGAACGCGAACATGGCCAGCACCGCCGCAGTGGCGCGACCAAGTTGCATCCAGGGTTTGCGGGTGCGCAACACGCGCAGCCCACCCATCCGCCAAATAACCGGCGCCAACAGAATCAGCGCGATGACGCCTCGAACCAACAGAATCTGGAACAGTGAGTAGCTGCCGACCAGGTACTTGCCCATCGCGTCGACCGCGCAGATGAACACCATACCGAGGACCATGTAGCCGATCCCACCGAACGGCCGATCGCTGCGCATACCGGTACCGCCGATCATGGGCGACCAGGTCGATCGTAGTGGCGACTTGCCAAAGGGCCGCGTTCGGACCTAACTACCCGCAATGCGTCGCTCCCGTATTTTGCCGTTGGGCAACCGCGCCGGAATGGCGGCGGCGTTGATCATCGCCCTTGTGTACACCGCTTCCGTGGCCGGACAAACCGGACCGGCGAGAAGCCCGGATCACGGCATCGGTGGCTACACCGGCTCGGTCACCGCGATCCGCGAACCGGTTCTGTTGCGGTTGCGCGAAGCCTCGATGGTCGAGGGCCGGCTGCTTGTCGAGAACGATGAACAAGGCTGGTTTCTACCGCGGGTGAGCGAGGCGCGGCTCAGTGGTCTCGTCCAGCGAGAGGGTGAAGCTCTGCGATTCGAGATCAACGTCAACGAGTTGTCGCTCGACGGGCGGCGGTTGCCGATGCCAGGTTCCCTTCTGGCTCTCCGAGGGTTGATGGACGATCGCGGCGCCTGGCGTGACGCCGAGGTCGACCCGTTGCCGCAAATTCGTGCGCCCGACAAGGGCAAGCTCATTCCGGTCGGCGGTCAGTGGGTGGGAAAGAAGCTCGCGACCGGGGCGCTCTTTGGTGCTCGCCCGGTGCGTCAGGGGGAGGAGTTGTTCGCGTCGCGCGAAATCGACCGACGACTGGCGGAAACCTCTGGAGAAGAATACGCCATCACGCGCAATACCTTGTCGGCGAGGGCCCGGGGATTGGCGCAGGTCGATGGCCGGCCCCACGTCGTCGGTGTGGTGAGCGGCACGATCGATGTGGTCGGCCGGAATGGCGACACCTACCAGGTCGCCCCGCGGGGCCACGTGCTCATCGATGCGATGAGCGGCCTGCCCCGGCTTTGGGTGCGCGCCGCGATCACGGGAACCGAACGCGGAGTCCCGATCGCGCGCTCTGTGGACGTGACCTTCGACTTGGTCGGAAAGAAATGAGAGCCCGCCTCGCGTTGGCCCTCGGTCTATTGGCATGGGTCTGCTGGGGGGCCCCCCCGATCGCCGCCCAGCAAACCGGCACGCTCGATGTTTCACGGGGTGTCGGGGGCTTCACGGGAGAGGTGCGACCGATACAGCGACCGGTGCTGTTGCGCTATCAGTCGGTCGCGCAGTTTCGCTTCACCCTTCGTGCCGAGGGGCGATTCGAAGAGGCCCGCGGCGGGCTCAGACCGTTTTCGTTGGCGACCGAGGGCGCCGGATCGATCCGGCGCCAAGGCAGCATCGTCGACTGGTCGGTGCAAGTCACGTCGATGACCGTCGAAGACCGGGTTCTGAAGGCCAGCGTGCCGCTGGTCGAGTTTCGCGTGCGCACCGACCCGTTGGGCGACGAAATCGATTCTCCCGATATCGAGGCCCCGGGGCTGCGCGAACTCGCGATCGCAGCCGATCCGGCCGATATCTCTGGCCCGGTCGATGCCTGGATCGGATACCCCGAGGCCGCGGTCAAAGCGGGCGACCTGATCACGCCGATGTCGATCGAGGGCCTACTCCCCCTTCCCGACGGCGCCAGCATCCACAACACCGTCACGGTGGTAGCACGGGGACTGGCCACGGTCGACGGACGCGAGCTGCTCGTGGGGGAGGTCGTGGGTGGCGTGGCCGCGGCCCACGCAGGGACGGAGTTCTCGGCGCAGGCCAAGGGGTATTGGCTGATCGACCTGGAAACCGGGCTCCACAGGGGACGAGTTCGCCTCGACGTCGTGTCGTCTGGCCGGTCGCTACGACAACGCGGTATCGTGTCGGCGGATTTCGACTACCGGCCGATCTGACATGACCAAGTTCCAGCGACACGCCATGATGCCCGAGGCTGCCCACGACGATCACGCGCGCATGGGTTTCACCTCGGCGTTGATCAAGCACCTCGATGCCGGCGTTCGGCCGATGCTGCGCCCGGTCTATGAGCAGGCCGTGGCGCCGCGCCTGCGGGCCAGCCTGGGCCGTGACCCGACTCGCCACGACATCGCGCGGGCAATGACGTCGGTCGACGGCAACCGTTATTGGTCGACGTTGCGCACCGACGCCCAGGAAATGATGTATCGCAGCGCCGAGCCGATGGTCGACCGACAATTGCCGGCGCTCATCACGCGCGCCAAGAAACTCTCCGGGCGCGGTCTGGGGTCGCTGCAGCTCGATCCAATCCTGCAGGTCCCGCGATATCTCAGGGCCGTCGACACCCATCGACTGCCCGGCGGCTATCACAGCGAGGTCGCGGACGACGACGTCCGGGCGGGCGCCGTGTTCGAAGAGTCGATCACGATGTATTCGATGGGCAACCTCGGGACCAACAACGACGACCCGGGACAGTCGATCGCGCGGTGGCTGAAGAGCCGCTACCCGACCCTGAGGCCGCGGCGCATCCTCGACATGGGGTGTACGATCGGCCATTACACCCTGCCCTACGTCCAGGTGTTTCCCGAGGCTGAGGTCTACGCCATCGATGTGGCCGCGCCCTGCCTGCGGTTTGCACACGCGCGGGCCAACGCGCTCGGTTTTGCGGTGCACTTCAGCCAGCAGGACGCCGAGGCGACCACGTTCGCCGACGGGAGCTTCGACCTCGTGACCTCGCGCATTCTGCTGCATGAGATGTCGCGGCGTTCCGTGCCCGGCATGTTGCGGGAGTGCCACCGCCTGTTGCGGGCCGGCGGCCTGATGTTGCACGTCGATGCGCCGCTTTTCGACGAACTCGACGCGTACCAAGCCTCGCTGCGCCATTGGGACGCGATCGCGAACAACGAGCCGTTCATGGCGACGGTGTACGACCTGCCGCTCGAACGGCTGTATGCCGATGCGGGATTTCCGCGATCGAAGATGTTTCGTGCTTGGATCGAGAGCGATTTGCGGCGGCGCACCAACTACGATCCACGCGCCAGCCGATCGGGCGGCCGTTTCTTTGCCGTCGGGGCCTTCAAAGCCGACTAGCGTCGAGATCTACGCGCCGGCGGAATGAGGCATGCAAGGGGGAGTGAGGCATGACGGACAAGCCGGGAATCCAAGGCACCTGCGACGACAAGCTTCGCAACCTGAAGGCCAAGTTCGACGAACTCGTGCGGACGAACCAGGAGGTCGGTTGTGCGGTGGCCGTCTACCTCGATGGCAAGCTCGTGGTCGACCTCTGGGGCGGTTGGGCCGATCCCGATACGAAGGCGCCATGGCAGCGTGACACCATCGTTTCGACCTTTTCCGTCACCAAGGCGATGGTCTCGACGATGGGCCACATGTTGGTCGACCGGGGAACCATCGATCTCGATCAGCCGGTGGCCAAGTATTGGCCGGCCTTCGGTCAGAACGGCAAAGAGAGCGTGCTGGTCCGCCACCTGCTCGACCATCGTTGCGCCGTTTCCTACGTCGACCGGGCGCTCAAACCCGGGGATCTCTACAACTGGGACCTGATGATCAAGGCGGTCGAAGAGACCAGCCCGAATGGACCGATCGGCAAATCCCCGGTCTACCTCAACATGACGTACGGCTATTTGATGGGCGGGCTGGTCTACAAGCTGACCGGCAAACGCCTCGGCCAATTCAATCGCGAGGAACTCTGCGGTCCGCTCGGCCTCGATTACAACATCGCGCTGCGGCCGACGGAGAAAGCGCGCTGCGCCAAGATCCTCCAGAAGGGCGACCCACGCGCGCTGTTCAAGATCATCGAGGAGAACCCGAACACCTTCTTCGCACGCACGATGCAGGGGTTCCTCGCCAATGAAGACTTCAATTCGGACGGCTGGCGCTCGAGCGAGGTCGGTTCCGGCCAGGGGCATGGCAACGCCCGGGCCTTGGCCGGACTGTTCGAGTGCCTGCGTGCCGGCGGTACGCTCCACGGGGTGCGGATCATGGGGCCGAAAACGCGCGATCGCGCCATTCAGTTCCAGTGCGAGACCGATGGCCTCGATCCGGTGCTCGGCAAATCGATCAAATTCGCACTGGGCTACGAACTCAATTGCAAGCCGTTCCCCATGGGTCCCAATCCGAAGGCGTTTGGCCATTGGGGCGCGGGTGGAGTGTTCGGGATGGCCGACCTCGACGCGGGCATCGCGTTCGGATATTCGCCCAACCTGATGCACGACGATCTCGAATTGGGGCCGCGCGGGTCGGCCTTGGTGAACGAGGTCTTCAAGGCGCTCTAGGCAGGTCTCCTTGTCTTCACCCGCGGCGGCGACCCGTCGGACGCCCGCTGCCGACACGGCCCTCAAGGGCAGCCTGCTCGCTGTCGCGACCCTCACCGTGATGGCGGGCTCGATCGTCGCACCGTCCCTGCCCGGCCTCGAGCGGCATTTCGCTGACGTGCCCAGGATCGAATACCTGTCGAAATTGATCGTCACGCTACCGTCGCTGGCCATGGCTCTCATGGCGCCGGTCGCCGGCTACATCATCGACCGCTTCGGGCGCCGGCGGCTGATGTTGGCTGGGATCGTGCTCTACGCCCTGGCCGGGCTCTCGGGTGCCCTCATCGATTCGATCATAGCGATCCTCATCAGTCGGGCCATCCTGGGCGTGGCGACGGCCACGATCGCCACGTCGGTGGCGACGCTGATCGGCGACTATTTCGAGGGCACGTTGCGCAACCGCATGGCCGGTTACCGCAACGCGGCCAACAACCTTGGCGGAGTCGTCTACCTGCTCTTCGGCGGATGGCTGGCGGCGATCGACTGGCGGGCGCCCTTCTTGATCTACGTTTCGGCGTTCGCCCTGTTCGTCCTCGTCTGGCGGCACATCTATGAACCCGGTCGCCCGGGAACCAAAGGGGCGAGTTCCTCGACGCTCGGCGACGAAGGGCGGGCCGTACCGTGGCTCGCCATCGGCGCCAACTATGCGGCGGCCATTCTGTTCGGTCTCAGCTTCTACATGATTCCGACCCAGGTTCCGTTCCTGATGGAAGTCCTGGGGTTGTCCGATCCGCAATGGGCGGGCTTGGGGATCGCTGCCTCGACCCTCGCGACCGGCGTCACGTCACTGTTCTACGGCACGATCCGCCGTTTCGTGTCGACGAGCACGATGTTCATCTACGGCTATGCCCTGGCCGCGAGCGGTTACGCGCTCGTCGCCCTTTCCCTGGGCATTACGACGACGTTTGTCGGTTTGATCGTGTTCGGTATCGGCATGGGCTCGATCACCGCCAACTTCTCGATCCGCCTGCTCGACCTTGCGCCGCCCCGTGTTCGCGGACGAGTCATGGGCGGGCAGAACGCCAGCCTCATGATGGGGTTCTTCGCCTCGCCGTTCCTGTCCCAGACCGTGGCCGACATTTGGGACATCCCGGCGGCTTTCGGGGTGGCGAGCGGAATTCTTGCCACCGTCATGCTCGGATTCCTGATCACGGCTGTGCTAACGCCGTCGCGCACGACCCCACTTCGCTGACCATGCGGTGGTCGCTTTCGGGGCGGACGATGGGCTATAGGTTGGGCGTCCCTGCCCTCGAGTTCCCCATGACCACTGCCGCCCCGACCGGCGACCTCGATCAGCGCTGGCCGGTGAAAATCACGCTCTTGCTGACCGGCACGATGACGATCATGTCCGGCGCCACCATTTCCCCGGCGCTCCCGGCACTTCACGAGCATTTCCGCGATACGCCGGGGATCGAATACCTCGTGCGCATGCTGATCACGGTGCCCTCGATCGCGATCGCCCTGTGTTCCCCGATCGCGGGGTGGATCGTCGACACGTTCGGGCGCAAGCGCCTGATGATCGTCGGGATCACCGCCTATGGGTTCGCCGGGACGTCCGGCGTATTTCTCGACTCGATGACCGGGCTTCTGATCAGCCGTGGGCTCCTCGGGGTCTCGGTTGCCTGCGTGATGACCTGTTCGACGACGCTCGCCGGCGACTACTTTACGGGCCGGCCCCGCGAACGGTTCACCGGCATGCGGCAGGGGTTCATCCAGTTCGGCGGCGTCGTGTTCGTCCTGTTGGGAGGGCTGGTCGCGACCATCGATTGGCGAGCACCGTTCCTGGTCTACCTGCTCGCCTTCGGCATCCTGCCGATGGCGATCTTTTTCATCATCGAGCCGCCGAAGATCCCCCGGCCGAAGCCGGGGCAAGCCCTGGCTCCCGGCGACCGCGCGCCGATCGCCTTGATGGCCCTGCTCTACTCGGTCGAGTTCGTGCAGAGCGCGGCGTTCTACATGATCCCCACGCAATTGCCGTTTTACTTGCATGAGCTCGGCGTCGTGAACCCGACCCTCGCGGGGATCGCCCTCGCGGTTCCATCGCTCGTATCGGCGCTAATGTCGATCCTGGTGTTCGCCACCCTGCGCCGGCGGTTGTCGCGCGAAGCGATCTTCGCGCTGGGCTTCGGGTCGTTCGCCTTCGGTTACGTGGTGTTGTCCCAGGTCTCGGGGCTGAGCAACATCATGCTTTCGCTGGTGTTCGTCGGTGCCGCCCTGGGCGTCATCTGGCCCAACATCTCCCTTTGGGTCATTGATCGCGCGCCGCCCCGGTTGCGCGGCCGAATCCTCGGCGGCCTGACGATGGCGGTCTTCCTCGGCCACTTTTCGTCGCCGTTGATTTCCCAAACCTTGGCGAACGAGATCGGCCTTCTGCACACCTTCGCGGTGATGGGCGGAGCCGTGGCCGTGATGTCGCTGGGATTTGTCGCCGCCGCCACGCGACGGGGCTTCTTGCGAGCGTACTAGCGGCGTTCAGCGCAGCTGAATCATGGTCGACGAGCCATCGTCGGCGAGCACGTGAATCTCGACGCGGCGGTTGACGGCACGGTTCGCGGGCGAGTCGTTGGGGACCAAGGGGCGGGTCTCGGCATAACCCTGTACGACGATGCGCTGGGAATCGATCTTGGCAAAGCCCATGAGTTCGGTGACGACGGCGGCGGCACGCGCCGTCGAGAGGTCCCAATTCGAGCGGAACCGCTCGGTGTTCACGTGGACGTCGTCGGTGTGGCCCTGCACCACGATCCGGCCCGGGTTCTCCTGCAGCACCGCCGCGATGCGCTGGAGAATCGGGCGCATCTCGGCCGACGGCCGTTCGCTCGCCGGGGCGAAGAAGCTGGTGTTGCCGCTGCCGAATCGCACCACGGTTGCGTTGCCCTCGGTGACGACCTCGAGCTTGTCCGAGCGCAGTTCCGGAGCCAGCGCCGATCGGATCGAGCCGTAGGTTTCTTTGGCCTGCGCTTCGACCCGCCGTTGTCGTTCGGCTTCCTGCGAGTCGCGGATGCGCTCTGCGAAGGTACGCTGGTCCTGACCCTTGGCGTCGGATTGTTCGGTTGAAAGGCGCAGTCGCTCGACGCGGTCGAGCGTCCCGGCAAACGATTCGTTGAACGCCCGATTGACCGAAGCGAGGATTTCGGTCCGGTCCGACTTGCTGGCGAACGACGCCAACAGGACGAAAAATGCGAGCAACAGCATCACCAGATCGGCCAAAGTGATCAGCCAAACCGCCTGTCGGGTTTTCTTGGCCTTTGGGACCGGGAATGCGGCCGGGCTCGCCATGGCGCTCAATTGGCGCGGCGGTTGGCGACCGGGGCGGCCGCAGCCTTGGGCTTGGCGACGGCGACGACTTCACGATCCTCGATCGACCCCGAGCGTTTGCGGCGATCGACCTGGATGCTGCGTGCGTCCTCGCCGTTGCCCTTGCGCCGATCGACCTTGGTGTAGGCCTCGAGCAGTTCGACCAGCACGCGCGGATTTTCGCCGCGCTGAATGCCGAGCACCGAATCGATGATCAGTTCTCGGTTGGTGCGATCCTGAATCGCCTTGGTTTCGAGCTTGTCGGCGATCGGAATGCAGATCAGGTTGGCGATGATGGCGCCGTAGAGTGTCGTCAGCAGCGCGACGGCCATAGCCCCGCCGATCTTGGACGGGTCTTCGAGCTGCGCCATCATCTGCACCAGACCGACGAGCGTTCCGATCAGGCCGAAGGCCGGAGCCGCCTCGCCCATCGCGCGAAAGATGCGCTCGCTCGACTCCTCGCGCTGGATCGACTGCGTCATCTCCTTGGTGAGAACCTGGAAGATGTGGTCGGGGCCGGCGCCCCGTTCATCTTGATCAACAACTATGGGCTCGAACCGGACACCTACGGCGTCATCTGGTTCATTCCGGTGGTGTTCAACTTTCTGGGGTCGCTGCTTGCCAGCCGCATCACCGTGCGAGTCGGCGGTGATCGCATGGTCATCCTCGGCAACAGTATCGTCGCCCTTGCGGGCCTGTTGCTGCTGTACTTTGCCTGGACCGACCAACTCGACGTCGTCACGATCATCATCCCCACCTGCATGATCCTGTTTGGCTTGGCGAATTCGTTTCCGTCGGCGTCCCAGGGAGCGGTCAGTCTGTTCCCGGCCAAAGCGGCAACGGCGGCCGGCCTGAACGGATTTATCCAGATGATGATGTCGGCGGGGGCGGTGACGCTGTTGGGACGAATGGCCGACGGGACAGCGATGCCGATGGTGTATCTCGTCGCGACCTGCCCCCTCATCGGGTTGGTCGCCTTCCTGCTGTTGCGCCGTCGTCCGGCCAAGGGCGCCAAAGCGGCCCCGGCGCCGAACAACCCAGCGCCGGCACCCGTCGGCGGAGCATTACCAACCGTCAGTTGACGAGCATTGCCGGCGGCAGCCCTTGGGAGAGCGCCTGACGCAGTTCCATCTCGGAACGCGCGAACAGCACCGAGAAGATATTGCCGCGATCGGAAATCGGCTCGCTGCCGGAGAGCGCGCTGCGCGGTACGAGGCGGGCGGTCCGCATCGTCTGCTCGAAATCGGGGCGCACGCTGGCCGGAAGGTCGGGGGGGAGTATCAGGCGTTCCGGGGGCGGCCCGTTGGTCGCGACGAGAAACGCCGAGAGGGTCGGTGAGCGGAGTTCCGCCAGCGAGCGAAACGACGCCCCGACGGTGGCAAGGACGCGTCGGTTGACCGCGTCGTCGTGTCGATCGAAGAAGGCGTTCATGACCAGCGCGCCTTGCGGCCTCAAACAGCGGGCCAAGTCGGCGAAGAACTCGCGCGTCATCAGATAGTCCGGCGTGTTGTCGCCGTGGAACAGGTCGACGATGATCAAATCCTGGGCGCTTTGGCAGTCGCGTACGTAGGTGCGGGCGTCCGCGGTGATGATGGTCATGTCCGTCGCGTCGAAGCCGAAGTGACGGTTCGCCACCGCGAGGGCCTGATGATTGATGTCGATCACCGTGACGGCCATGCCTTCGCACTTCAAGCGGCGCGGCACGATCCCGGCGCCCAACCCCAGCACCAGAGCGTCCCGCGCTTTGGGGGCGCTGGCCAGCGCCAAGGCCTCGACCATGTGGGTATAGAGCGACAGCGAGACGTTGTCGGGGCGAACCCGGTTCTGTACCAACCCGTCCTGGAGATAGATGCGCATCGTCGGCTGGGCGCCGTCCGGCGGATAGGCATCCGCAACCTTGATCGTGCCATACATCGACCCGTAACTCGCGACCACGCGATAACGACTCCCGTCGCGCGCCTCGAACAGATCGAGATAGCTCGCCTGCCAGACCGCGAGACCGGCGCACACCGCGGTGGCCACTAGCCCGGCTGCCAGCAATTGGCGACGTCGGCGCGCCTCGACGCCGCGCGATTGCGCGGTCATGACCAGCGCTGCCACCGCCAGAATGGCGCCGACCAGCAGGAAGGCGCGGAAATTGGTCAGCATCGGGATGAACACGAACGCCGTGATCAACACGCCGGCGACCGATCCCATCGTCGACAGAAAGAAGATTCGGCCTGCTCCGGCGTCGCCCCGTTCCTCGGAGTCTTTCCTGCGTCGCAGGGCGACGAGCAGCGGGTTCATGGCCGATAGCGCGATCAAAGGGACTGAAAGCAGGATCGCGCTCGCTGCGAATGAGCCGAAGACGAGATCGACGCGGGCCAGGGCACTGAACAGCAGCGGGTAGACGAGCGCCGCGACGGCCACCGCTACCGACGCCACGATGGGCGCCCCCAGGAACGCGAACCGCACGGCGGAACGATCGCCGCGCCGGGCCCACCATCCGCCGCTCCAATAACCGACCGCGAGCAATGTCAGGGTCATCGACAAGATCCCCGACCAAATGAACAGCGAGACGCCGAAATACGGCGTCATCATCCGCGACGCGAGCACTTCGAGCGCGAGGACCCCCGCCCCGGTGATTCCAATCAGGATTTCGCCGCCGGGCAAGGCGTCGTCGGAGGGCTTCTGCATGGATGATGACCCGCTGGCGCGCCGCGCCGGAGGATCATGCCGGCACGTGGCGGAAAATATACACGATGCCCTTGAGAAACCCGACGATGGCGGCCGTACCGACCGCCAGGGTCAGGCCGAGCACGATGACTGCGACGACGCTGAGGAGGTAACCCGCGATGACGGCCACGCCGTCCCGTTCAATGATGCCGAGGGCGAAGGCGGCCGCCGCGAGGGCCGGAAACAGATTGTTCAGCACGAGCGGCAGCATGAGAATCAGGGCCATCGCCAAGCAGAACACGCCGATCAAACGTTCCCCGACGCCGAGGCAGAGGAAGTTTAGACGAGGACGAAGAATCCGCTCGACGCGTTGCATCCGAGGCATCGTGCGGTCGATGACCGCTGCCAGCGCGTCGCGCGAGACACCGCGTTCCGCAACCTTCCGCGGCAGCCAGATCGTGCGGGAGCCCAGCATCAACTGTATGGCGATGATGCCGATCAGGATTCCGAAAACGGTGGATATCCCGGGGATCGGAATCAGATTGGGCAACGCGAACAGGAACAGCAATGCCCCGAACGCGCGCTCGCCGATGACCTGG
>VGES01000078.1 GCA_016869765.1 Alphaproteobacteria bacterium | reverse complement strand
AGCCGACATCGTCGCGTTGGCACGACAGTACGGGCGCTATGGCTATCGCAAGATCGCCGAGCTGCTGCGCCGGACCGGCTGGCTGGTCAACGACAAGCGGGTCGAGCGCATCTGGCGGCGGGAGGGGCTCAAGGTGCCGGCCCGGCAGCCCAAGCGCGGGCGGCTGTGGCTTGCGGACGGATCCTGCCTCCGACTGCGGGCCGAGCACCGCAACCATGTTTGGTCCTACGACTTCGTCGAGGATCGAACCCATGACGGGCGGAAGTATCGCATGCTGACCGTTGTCGACGAGTTCACCCACGAGAGCCTGACGATCCGGGTGTCGCGGCGGCTGAAGGCTGTCGACGTGATCGACGTGCTCTCGGACCTGTTCCTCCTGCGTGGCGTGCCGGGGCACATCCGGTCAGACAACGGGCCCGAGTTCGTCGCCAAGGCGGTGCAGGCGTGGATCTCGGCTGTCGGCGCCAAGGCTGCGTACATCGCACCGGGCAGCCCGTGGGAGAACGGGTTCATCGAGAGCTTCAACGCCCGTCTGCGCGACGAGCTGCTCGACGGCGAGATCTTCTACACGCTCAAGGAGGCGCAGATCGTGATCGAGAGCTGGCGTCGTCACTACAACACCGTGAGGCCGCATGCCTCGCTCGGCTATCGGGCACCGGCGCCCGAGGTCTTCGTGCCAGCTCTCACCGCGTGGCCGGCTGCGCAACCCCGGCCAGCTCCGCCGGCCACGCTCCACCTGGAGACAACACGAACCATGAACTAACATCCAATCCGGACCACCCAATGGGGGCCGATCACATCCACTTACCGTGATCATCGTACTTGCCGGACACGAACACGGGCGGCTCCGGGTTAAGCATCCGTTCTTTCGCCGCAAAGAACTCGTCCGAGGCATAGAGAGCCATCGCTCCCAGGCGCGGGTCGGCCAGGTTCAACCCGAATTCGTTGTCCGGATGCATGGTCATTTCCGAGATGTCTCCTCGATGGTTTTCGCGGGCGTCGATGCCTGCCCGACATGGGGATGGTGCCTGATCCAGTGCCGCGCAATGTCGATCCGGCGGCAGACCCACGCCTTGGGGTGCGATTTGACGTAGTCGAGGAACCGCGCCAACGCCGCTGCCCGGCCCGGCCGCCCGACCAAACGGCAGTGAAGGCCCACCGACATCATTTTCGGGGCCGTCTCGCCTTCGGTCAGGAGAACGTCGAAGGTATCCTTAAGATAGATGTAGAACTGATCTCCGGAATTAAATCCTTGATTGGTGGCGAATCGCATGTCATTGGCATCAAGCGTGTAGGGAATGATGAGATGGGGTCGACCGTAATCGGTCACCCAGTAAGGCAGATCGTCGGCGTAGCTGTCGGAATCATAGAGGAAACCGCCCTCCTCCACGACGAGACGCCGCGTGTTTGGACTACAGCGGCCGGTGTACCAGCCGAGCGGGCGGCTGCCCGTAATCCGCGAATGGGTCTCGATGCTCTTGCGAAGATGGTCCCGCTCCTCCGTCTCGGCCATGGCCCCGTAGTCGATCCAGCGATAGCCGTGGCTCGCGATCTCCCAATCGGCGTCGAGCATGGCTCGCACGGCCACCGGGTTGCGCTCCAATGCCATCGCCACGCCGTAAACGGTGGCCGGCAGGCCGCGCTCGACGAACATCCGGTGCAGCCGCCAGAATCCGGCGCGACTCCCGTATTCGTAGATCGACTCCATGTTGATATGGCGGGCGCCGGGCAGCGGCTGTGCGCCGATGATCTCGGACAGGAACGCCTCGGACGCCGCATCGCCGTGGAGGATGCAGTTCTCGCCACCCTCCTCGTAGTTGATGACGAACTGGACCGCAAGCCAGGCGCCGCCAGGCCAGCGAGCGTGCGGCGACCGACCGCCGTACCCGATCATGTCACGAGGATATATCGTCATTGCGGCGCGGCTTTCCTGTCTTCCTCCGAGCCTGCAAACATGGCTAACTCCGAACCCGCGCCTGCGTGGGCGGCACGTTCGGGGCCCGTGCCTCCGGTGCCAGCGCGCTGAGCGCCCCCCTGTAGGGCTTCACGATCGGGACAGCCAAGTCGCCCAGCTTGCTCGTGGAGAGGCCGAGACCGACCAAGGCTTCCACGAACTTCACTGCCGCCGTCACGCCTTCGACCACTGGAGCGCCTACGGTCCTCGAGATATCGCCCGCCAAGTCTGCCATGCCCGCACAGCCGAGGACGATGGCGCCGGCCTCGTCCTCCTCGATTGCGCGCCGGCATTCACGGATGATGAGCGCCCGCGCGTTCGATTTCGGATCCTCAAGATCCAGCACCGCCAAGTCGCTGGCTCGAATGCGGCGGCAAAACCGCTGCATGCCGTACACCTCGACGAGGTGCCGGGCGATGATCTTCGTCCGCGCCAGGGTCGTGACAATCGAAAATCCGGTCGCGATCATGGAGGCGGCGTGCATCGCCGCCTCCGCGATCCCGATGACTGGACCCCGCGCGGCTTCGCGCGCCGCCATCAGACCGGGATCGCCGAAGCAGGCGATGACGTAGCCGTCGACCCCTTCGGCCTCGCCCGCCCGAATCTCCTCGAGCAGGCCAATCACGCTAACCGCCTCGTCGTAATGCCCCTCGATCGAGACCGGACCCATCGTTGGACTGGTGCAGAGTATCTCAGTACCCGGCGCAGCCACGGTCCTTGCGGCGGCGGCGATCTTTTCCGTCATGCTGAACGTGGTGTTGGGATTGATGACCTTGATGCGCATGGTCAGTCTAGTCTCCCTTTCGCCACCGGACGTTCCGTCCATTCATAAAGATATTCAGGCCGGCGCCAGCTCAACTCTCGGAGCACTCTCCGCAGATTGACTTTCGGTGTGCCCAAGTTCACCAGCATCAAGGCATCGTCGATTCCTTGAAGGTGCTGCCGCATCGCCTCCTTGACCGCATTTGCCTCGCCTTTCGCGAGCAAGTCGACAAGGCGTGCATGTTCGTCACGGCGGCAGCTGGAGGCTCCCGGTCGCTCGTAAACCGCGATGATCAGAGACGTACGGGAGACAAGTTCCCGCAGGAATCCAGTCAGCGCCTCGTTCCCGAGAACCGCCGCCAACTCGAGGTGGAAGTCGGCGGAGAGCTTGATCATTGCCCGATGATCCCCGGCCCTATGCGCTGCTCGCTCGCGCGCGATGCACCGGCGCAATGCCGCCACTTGTTCGGGGCTAATGCGTTCCGCGACATGAGTGGCCATTCCCGGATCGAGAAGTCGACGCGCGGCAAAAACGTCCCGCGCCTCCTTAACCGACGGTTTGGCCACGAACGCGCCGCGATTCTTCTGCAAGACCGCGATGTTCTCATGCGCCAAACGCAGCAGCACCGTGCGCACGCGCGTCCGGCTGACCTTGAAGACCTGGGCCAGGGCGTCTTCCGTCAGCTTCGTCCCCGGCGGAAGGTAATGCTCCATGATTCCGGCGTAGATCTGCTTGTAGATCGAGGCGTCCGAGGGTGGAAGTCTCCGCGCCATATTCGCCACTTGAGTCATGGCGGGACTCTTTGGACTGCATTTGCGGTCGAGTGACAGATCGGCGTTCGTCCCCGCCATTTAAGCCTCGAATTCGACTTGCCTCGACCAGCCGAACTACCGCCGTGGTCACGGAACCGCTCACCCATTGTATCCGCAACTCATTATCTAGCCTAAAAATCGTATACGATGCAACCGGTGGAAAGCGCGGGCACGTCCACGTTTTCACCGGAGAGGAACCGAACATTCCGAGGACGCATTGATCGTCTGGACACAATACGGCGCGCCAGAGTTGACAGTGTCGGGCGGGACACCTAATGAGACATGGTCGAGATTAGCGGAGAGTCGGTGGTGGCTACCCTAATTCGCGGCGCGCGCGTCCTCGTCATGGACGACCGGGATAGCGAGTACCCTCGCGCCGATATTTTGATCGAGGGAACGCGCATCGCCGCGATCGGGCCCGACCTTCCAGTGCCGCGCGAGGCGGCAGACCTCAAGATCATCGAGGCAAGTGGGCTTCTCGCCATGCCTGGCCTCATCAACGGCCATGTTCATTCGCCTGGCAATCTGATGAAGGGGGCGCTCGACGACGAGCCGCTTGAACTCTTCATGCTCTACGAGGTACCGCCCTTCAGCAACAACCTGCCGTCGCCGCGTCTCAACTATATTCGAACGATGCTCGGCATCGTCGAGATGCTCAAAATCGGGGTGACCGCCGTTCATGACGATGCCTTTTACAACCCGGTACCGACCCCCGAGGCCATCGATGGCCTTATGCAGGCCTACGCCGATAGCGGCATGCGCGCCGCAGTCACGATCGATCAACCCAACGTCGTGGAGTACGACAAGTACCCGTATCTCCGTGACTTGCTGCCGGACGCGGTCCGGCAGGACATGGCGGCGGCGCGGCGAATGACGACCGACGGCCTCTTGGACCTCTACCGCGACTTTATCAACCGTTGGCACGGGGCATGCGGCGGCCGGGTGCGAACGGCCGTATCGTGCTCGGCTCCGCAGCGCGTGACAGTGGATTACTTGCAGGCGTTGGCGGATTTGAGCCGCGGTCATGACCTGCCCTACAACATCCATATTCTGGAAACCAAGCTCCAGCGCGTGTTGGGCGAAGAGAAGTACGGCAAATCGCTGGTTCAATACGTCCATGACCTCGGCGTCCTCGACGAGCGCGTCATGATCATTCACGCAGTGTGGGTGGACGATCGCGACATGGAGGTGATGGGGCGATCCGGCGCTTCGGTGGCGCACAATCCTGTGTGCAATTTGAAGCTTGGAAGCGGCATTATGCCGTTTCGCCGCCTGCGCGATCATGGCATCTCAATCTGCCTTGGAAGCGACGAGGCGAACGTCGACGATACCGCTAACATGTGGGGCGTCGGGAAGATCGCGGGCCTTGTCCACAAGATTACAGACCCGGATTACCGGACTTGGCCCAAAGCGCCGGAAATCTTGCGGGCGCTCATCCGCGGCGGCGCGCGCGCGATGCGGCTTGAGGGAAAAGTCGGTGTGCTCGCGCCCGGCTACGAAGCGGATCTTATCTTGATCGACCTCAATACGCTTGCGTTCACCCCTCTCAACGACCTCCGCCGACAACTCGTCTTTTGCGAAAACGGCTCTTCAGTCGTTCTGACAATGGTCGCGGGTGAAGTCGTCGCCGAGCGGGGTCGCGTGCTCACCGTCGACGAAGAAGCCATCAAGGCCGAGGCGCGATCGCTCATGCCGGCCTACCGCGAAGAGATCGCGGAGTCCGCGCGCATGGCGGAGAAGGTTGGCCGCTATTACCGCGAGATGTATCTGCGCTGCGCGGCGCGGAACGTCGGCATGAACCGCTGGGCCGGACCTAACGCTCCCTAAGACCGACCGATGTCCCCGGACCGGCGAGGAACCATGGCTCGGGGCCAGAGCGCTTCCCTATGTCGATCGGACGGCGGTTCCGCAGCGTCAGACTCGCAAATTGCATTGAAATGGGCCGCGGATTGAATACGCTCTGACTAAACATTGGCATGTCGTAGCAGCGCGGTATTGCTGGGTAGGGATGAGCCACCGCCCGATGGGGTTCCAACTGCTGTGTAAGATCGAATCTGGACGGCGATGGAACGGGCTTGGTCGCGGCGTGTCAGACGCGGCCACCCGATGCAATCGTCGCCGACACGGTTTCGGGCTCGCGAGCGGTCGCGTCAGGCGTCGCGCGTTGCCACGCGCACGCTCGTTCGCCGTCCTGAAAGCCGATTAAGGATGGTGCCATGGCGGCCGCTCAAGCCCCCCAAGCCCCCGAAGGCGGCGCCGCCCATCATCAAGCGATAGGCCAGGCCGGTCGCGCGGCGGCCCGCGCTTCGATGGCGGCCCCGATTCTGTCGGTTCAGAATCTGAAGACATGGTTCTACGCGGCGGCCGGCGTCGTCCGCGCTGTCGATGGCGTCAGCTTCGAGGTCAGGGAGAACGACATCCTGGCCATCGTCGGGGAGTCTGGCTCGGGCAAGACCGTTACCGCCTTGTCAATTCTGAAGCTGGTACCGACGCCACCGGGCCGCTATGTCGGCGGACATGTTTTCGTCGATGGCGAGGACGTCCTTTCGCAGGACGCGACGGCTCTTGAGGCTGTCCGCGGAGCGAAGGTCGGGATGATCTTTCAGAACCCGCGCGGATCGCTCGATCCGTCCTTCACGATCGGCTCGCAACTGGTAGAGACGATCCGACGGCATGATCCGGTGGCGAACAGGACCGACGCGTTGCGGCGCGCCGCCACGGCGCTCCTGGAGGTCGGGTTCGACAACATCGAGCATGTGCTGGAGAGCTATCCTCATCAATTGAGCGGCGGCATGTGTCAGCGCGTCGGCCTTGCCATTGCGCTCGCTTGCCGACCGCGCATACTGATTGCTGACGAGCCTACGACCGCACTTGATGTCGGCGTGCAAGCGAAGATTCTCCTCTTGCTCAAGCGCAAGAACCAGGACCTGAATCTGCCGATCATCGTCATTACCCACGACTTCGGCGTGGTCAGGGCTATCGCCACGCGGGTCGCGGTCATGTACGCGGGCCTAATCCAGGAAGAAGGACTGGTGGACGCAATCCTCGAGGCGCCACAGCATCCTTACACGGCCGCCCTGATCCAGTCGGTACCGGACCCTGACACGGACGTGGCGGGTTTTAGTGCCATCCCGGGCGAAGCGCCCGACCCGATCGCGGTCCCCGACGGGTGCCGCTTCGCATCCCGGTGCGAGCGAGTGCATGCGCGTTGCCGGATCGAGTTGCCGCCGCTGCACGAGGTGGCTGACGGCCGCCAGGTGCGGTGCCACCTCTACGATCCGACGAAAGGGAATGGATCGTGTCCGGAAACCTGATCGAGGTCAGAGGCTTGAAAAAGTCTTTTCAGGTCACCAGGGGAGCGATCCTGCGTCGCGTGGTTGGGGTGACAACGGCCGTCGACAACGTCGATCTCGACATCAAGGAGGGGGAGATCCTGGGCTGCGTCGGAGGGTCTGGATCCGGCAAGTCGACACTGGGACGTTTGATCCTGCGCCTCATCGAGGCCGACGAAGGCCGCATCAACTTCGCCGGTCGCGAGTTGACCGGACTGTCGTTTAAGCAAATGTGCCCGCTACGTCGTGAAATGCAGATCGTCTTTCAGGACCCGCTCCATTCGCTGAATCCGCGGCGGACGGTCGCGGAGAACGTCGAACGCCCCCTCTTGAACTTCGGCGTGCCGCGAGCGGAGGCGCGCGGCCGCATGGCCGAGTTGCTGACGATGGTCGGGCTCGACCCGACCCAATCGCACAAATATCCCCATGAATATAGCGGCGGCCAATGCCAGCGCATCGCCATCGCACGCGCTTTGGCGCTACGACCGCGATTCCTATTTCTGGACGAGCCGGTGTCATCGCTCGACGTCTCGATCCAGGCGCAGATACTGAAATTGCTCCTGGATTTGCAGCAGCGACTCAAACTAACATTCTTGTTCGTGTCGCACGACTTGAAGATCGTTCGCCAAATCGCCCACCGAACCGTCGTCATGTATCGGGGGCGATTGCTGGAGTTGGGGGACAGCGACGCGGTGTATCGCTCGCCGATGCATCCGTTCACCAAGAATTTCCTCGGCACGGTGCTGCACGTAAGGAAGGGCGGCCGCTGGGAGTTGGCGGCGCAGCGGGCCGAGGATCTGGAGGACCTCAACCGACAGTCGGCGACGCACGCCGCCCCGCAGGCGGGCTGTGTCTATGCCGGCGCCTGCGCCGAGCGGTTCTTGCCTTGTGCCAGCGAACGACCGCCTCTCTTTCGAGCGACGGACGACCGATGGGTCGCCTGTCACCTCTACCGGCCGCCGCAAGCGGCCCAATAAGAAACGGTCAACCCACTATTTTCCTGAGGAGGGGACGCATGAGTAAGAAATTGTTTGTCGCGCCACGATCACCGATGAACACCCTTCGGACCGGTGCGATTGCGGTCCTGGCGGCTGGCACCCTGACCCTTGCGGCACTGGGCGCCGGATCGGGAAGCTCGGCCCTCGCGGCCGAGAGCACCATCGTCGTCGCGGTGGAATCGGACTTTGGCCGCATGGACCCGCATGCTTCCGGCACCTGGAACACCTTCAAGGTCCTGCGGCACATCTTCGAAGGCTTCGTCGAGGAGGATCTTACCAAGGGCGGCAGCGCGGTGCCCGAGGTCGTTCCGGCGCTCGCTGAAAGTTGGGAGATTTCCGACGACCGCAAGACCTATACCTTCCACCTGCGCCAAGGCGTCAAGTTTCATGACGGCACGCCATGGAATGCCGACGCGGCCAAGTTCAATCTTGACCGCATGACCAACGAATCGTTCGAATTCTTCCAGCCGATCTCCAAGGGCATGATGGGGTGGGTCTGGCAGGACTTGAATAGCTACGAGGTGGTGGACGAATACACGTTCCGTATCAACTTGAAGCAGCCCAACTCCGAGTTCATCCGGCGGCTGACGGCGGGTGGATCGGGGTCGCCACGCATGATGAGCCCCGCCGCAGTGAAGCAATACGGCAACGACGGTATCGAGCAGCACCCGTTGGGCACCGGCCCCTTCAAGTTCGTCGAACGCGTGGTCGGCGAGAAGCTGGTCATCGCCAAGAACGAGGACTATTGGAACGAGGCACGCAAGCCGAAGGTGGACCGGATCATCTTGCGGGGCATTCCCGAGGTGGCGACCCGCGAACTGGCCCTGATCAGCGGCGAGGTCGACTTCATCGGGACGCCCTCGCCCGATTCGATCGAACACCTGAAGGAGCAGGGCATGAAAATCGTCACCGCGCCCAGCCCCACGATGTATGTGCTCTGGGTCAACCTCAAGGATCCCGTGCTCGGCAACGTCAAAGTGCGCCAAGCCATCTGCATGGCGATCGATCGCGACAACATGGCGAAGTACCAGCGCAAGGGGTTCGCCCAACCGGCCTACGGCATCTTGAACTTCGGCGGGCCCGGCTACGACCCTGCTTTCCGCGACTGTGAGTACAATCCGGAGGCGGCCAAGAAGCTTCTGGCCGAAGCAGGCTATCCCGATGGCTTTTCAACGCGGATGGACTGGACCTTCGGCGCCGGCTCGGACGTGAACACCAAGGGCGACGCGGAATGGCTGCAGCGCGACTTCGAGAAGATCGGCATCAAGGCTTCCATCGAAATGTTCGACAACAACACCTATTGGGACATGATGACGGCAGGAATCCGCGAGGGAACAGGGTTCATGTCGGTGTCGTGGGGCGAGAGCACGTTCGCCTGGCTCGATCAGGTGTTAGCGAGCACGGCCCAGCCGCCGAGTTGCTGCAACTCCGGTTACTACAACAATCCGAATGTCGACGCGCTACTGTCGGCGGCGCGGGCGGCAGGGTCGGAGGAAGAGATGACGGCGAAGCTGCGTGAAGTGCAGAAGATCATCGCCGACGACATGTCGTTCATCGCCTACTACACGGCCGATTCCGTATATGCGACGCGACCGGAGATCGAAGGCTTCGTGCTGGCGCCCCAGCACTGGATTGATCTGACGGGCGTCAGCAAGAAACCATAGTCTCGATGTGTGGCGGAGCCTGTTCCGCGAGGAACGGGCTCCGCGCCCAACTGGAAGCCGAACCCTAATGTCGATATTGCGCTTTGTCCTGGCCCGGTTCGGCGCAATTATCCCGGTGCTCATCGGCGTGACCCTGGTTGTCTTCCTGTCGCTTCAACTCGTGCCGGGCGACATCGCGCTGACTCTCCTCGGACGCTTCGCCAACGCCGAGCAGCTGGAGACGCTGCGCCGGCACCTCGGGCTAGACCAACCGCTGCTTGTTCAATACGCGGACTGGTTCATGCGACTCGTTCAGGGTGATCTTGGCGATTCCTTGGCTCAGAAGATTCCTGTTGCGCTCATCCTCATTCCGAAGGTCGCGAATTCGTTGATCCTGATGGCCGGCAGCCTGATCCTTGTCATCGCCTTCGGCTTCGGGCTCAGCGTCCTCGCCGCCGCCAATTTCCGCGGACCGGCCGACCGCGTCATCGTCTTCGTCAGCCTTATCTTGGCGAGCCTTCCCGTTTTTTGGCTGGGCCTGGTGCTGCTTTATGTCTTCGGCGTCAAATGGAAGCTGTTCCCAATTTCCGGCATGTACGACATGATCGATCCCGGCGGGCTGGGCCAACTCCTCCACCACATCGTGATTCCGGCCGTGACCACGGCCGCGTCCTCTATCGCCATCGTCACGCGGGTCACGCGGTCGCGGCTCATCGACGTCCTACATCAACCCTACATCCTGGCCTGCACGGCGCGCGGGCTGTCGCGGCGGCGCGTCGTGCTGCGCCACGGGGTGCGCAACTCCCTGGCGACGTTCGCCAACATCGGCGGGCTTCAGATTGGGTATCTGTTCGGGGGTGTGATCTTCTCCGAGATCATTTTCAACTGGCCCGGCATCGGGATGCAGCTCTATGAATCGATCTTGCAGCGCGACGCGCCGATGATCCAGGGATGCGTGTTGGCGGTGGCGGTGGTGTTCGTCCTCGGCAATCTGATCTCCGACGTCATCGTCCATGCCTTGGATACGACCCGGCGTTAAGACCATGGTCGATGGCCCCGTCACGGGAAAAGTCGCATCGAGCCGGCGTCGGGCGCGACGCCGAACCAATCTCTATTTTGTTTGGCACGGCGTCGGCAGCGATCCAGTGGCGCGCGGAGCGGCGTTCCTTATCTTGGTCCTGCTGCTGTGCGCCATCCTGGCTCCGGTGATCGCGCCGTTCGACCCGAACGCAGCCCACAACGCGCTCAGATTGCAGCCTCCTGGCACGCCCGGACATCCTCTGGGGGTGGACCATCAGGGGCGCGACATACTCTCACGCCTTCTCCACGGCAGCGGCATGACCCTTCTCGCTGGCGTGCTGCCGGTCGTACTGGGGGCGGTCATCTCGATCCCGCTGGGGCTGGTCGGCGCCTGGTACCCTCGGCTCGGCGAAATCGTGATGCGCCTGATGGACATCGTGTTCGCCTTTCCAATGGCGCTGCTCGCCATCATGCTGGCGGCCTTCATGGGACCGGGGCTGCTCAACATGATCCTGGCGCTGGTCGTGACGCTCGTGCCATACAACACTAGGGTCGTTTACGCGGCCGCGACCCAGGAACGCCAGCTCGCCTATATCGAGGCGGCGCGCGCCGCCGCCACGCCCGACCTCAAGATCCTGTTCGTCGAGATGCTGCCCAACGTCGCCGCGGCCTCGGTCGTTTATAGCTGCACGATCATCGGCGCCGTCGTGATTACGGCGGCGGGCCTCAGCTTCCTCGGGCTCGGAGTGCAGCCGCCCATCGCCGAATGGGGTATCATGACCAGCGAGGGCCGCAGTTACCTCGTCAACGCGCCGCACATCTCGGCGCTGCCCGGTATCGCCATCACCGTCCTTGTGCTGGCCTTCAACCTGGTCGGCGACGCGCTGCGAGATTCGCTCGATCCGCAGACGCGGCTGCGGCTCGTGCGGCATAGGCCGCATCTTTTCGGCTAGCGGCCGAGCCGAGTGTTGAGGCACCGATGACGATGACGAAAGTGACCGGGCGGTTCGTGATCGCCTACGACGGCGAGAGACACCGCATCCTGCGCGACGGCGAGGTTGTCTATCGAGGCGACACCATCGTCTTCGTCGGCCGCGGCTATGGCGGTTCGGTCGACGAGGTCATCGTCGGTGGCAACGCCGTTGTCGGGCCTGGATTTGTCGACTTGGACGCGCTGGGCGATCTCGACACCACAGTTCTCGCCTTCGACAATCAGCCGGACTGGGCGAAGGGCCGCGTCTGGCCTAGCGACTACCTCACGTCCGGGCCGGTCGAGATGTACACGCCGGAGGAACAGGCGTTCCAGATGCGTTACGCCTTCGTCCAGCTTCTCTGCAATGGAGTCACGACGGCCCTTCCCATCACTTCGATGTTCTACCGGCGCTGGGCGGAGACCTACGACGAGTTCGCCCGCGCCGCCGACACGGCGGCCGAAGTTGGCATCCGCGTGTATCTCGGGCCCTGCTACATGACGGGACTGACAACGATCCGCGACGACGGCAGCCTCGACCTGCACTGGGACGAGGAGCGCGGGTTGCACGGACTCGACGACGCCATCGCGTATGTGCGCGCCTTCGATGGGCAGCATGGCGGCCTCATTCGCGGCATGCTGGCGCCCGACCGGATCGAAACGTGTACGCCGGAGCTGTTGCGGCGCACCGCGGCGGCAAGCTCCGATCTCGGTTGCCAGGTCCGACTTCATTGCTGTCAGTCACCGCACGAATTTGAGACCGTCGTGCGGCTCCATGACCGAACACCCATCGAATGGCTGGACTCGCTGGGATTTCTCAGCAAGCGGGCGCTCCTGCCACACGGGGTGTTTGTCACCGGCCACAGTCAGGTCCGCCGCGAAGGCCGCGACCTCGATATTCTGGTCCAGGCGGGGGCCAGCGTCGTGCATTGCCCGGTCGTGATGATGCGCTACGGCGAGGCCATGGAATCGTTCCGCCGCTTCCGTCGGCGCGGGATCAATCTCGGCCTCGGCACCGACACGTTCCCGCCCGACTTTGTCGAGAATATGCGGCAAGGCATTAGCCTGTGCCGGGTGATGGAACGCGATGTTTCCGCTTGCAGCGCCGCCGATTTCTACGATGCCGCCACCCTCGGCGGCGCCGAGGCGCTGGGCCGGCTGGACCTTGGCCGCCTCGCGGCCGGCGCCAAGGCGGACATTACCATCTTCGACCTCGGAGGGTTTCATCTTGGCCAGTTCATCGACCCAATCCAGACGATGGTGCTCGCCGGCTCGGGGCGCGACTTTAAGACCGTAATCGTGAACGGCCGCACAGTCATGAGGGACCGAACGATTGACGGCGTAGACTTCGACGAGTTGCGTATCCGGGCTCAGAATCAGTTCGACCGCTTGATCGCTAAGTATCCGCTGCGGACCTGGCGCCACCTGCCGGTCGATGAGATTTTCAAGCCGTCTTTCGATTTCTTAGAACCGTCGCTGCCCCGGCAGTGACAGCCCGGCCCTGGCGGGAGAGATTTTGATGAACAAGATCGACTTGCTGCGCCACGTCCCGTCTCAGCCGGATGTGTTCTGAATCACGCGAATCTAAACCAGCTGCCCTATCCGGTGAGCGGTAAGGACATCAAAGCCAACGAGCAGCCGGTGGCTGCTATCGATTACTTGGAACGACGCATGAGGTGCGCCGCCATCACTCCAGCTTCAGCTATCGGGCCGGACGGCCGCTCGATCGCCTTCCAGATGGCCGAGGTCATGGTGTCGCGGATGCTGTTCGCCA
>VGES01000077.1 GCA_016869765.1 Alphaproteobacteria bacterium | reverse complement strand
TGGCTAGGGAGGCTTCTGCGTGCCCTCGTCATGGCGCTCGTCTATCGAGCGACCGCGCCCTCGCCAGCCTGAAAAACCAGCGGCGGAAGTTCTTCACGGACGACTAAGACCATCCAAACCCGCTAACGCATACGTAATCAAAACATAGGCCCATCGCACTGCTAAGGCGATCGAGAACAGCAATATAAGACGTCGGCTCAACTGTGAACTAGCGGGGCCTATCCATGCCGAATTCTCGAGCCCGGCTACCGATGCACCCATCTTCAATAACCCGGCAAACGGCTAGCTTTTCGAAGTCGCGTTTTCACTCTTAATCTCGTGCCGCCGAGCAAACGATCTTGGCAATCCGCGCGATGCTCGAATCCTCGAGATATGGGTGCATTGGAAGGCTAAGGACGCGTCTGGCCAGACGCTCGGACACGGGGCAAGATCCTTCGCCGCCGCCGAAGTCGCGGTATGCCGCCTGGAGATGCATCGGGATCGGATAATAGATTGCCGTTGGGATGCTATGATCCTTCAACGCGGCCGCGATTGCGTCGCGGCGATCTGACTGAATTGTGTATTGGGCCCACGCCGAGCGGTAGCCAGGCGGAATTTCAGGAGTCTCGACGGCACGGCCCAGGGCGGCAGTGTACTTCTCCGCCACCGCCCGGCGACGCTCCAACTCGTCCTCGAACACGTCGAGCTTCGCCAGGATCACCGCGGCCTGTATTGTGTCAAAGCGCGCGTTGAGCCCGATCCGCTCGACTTGATACTTGGACTTGCCCTGGCCGTGGACGCGAATTGAGACTAGTTTGGCCATTATCGCATCGTCGTCGAGAAACACCGCGCCGCCGTCGCCGTAGCAGCCGAGCGGCTTGGCCGGAAAGAAGCTCGTGGCGGTGATCGGCGCGAGGCTGCCAATGCGCTTATTGTTGACCGCGCCGCCGACGCTCTGGGCCGCGTCGGCGATGAGAATCATCCCCTCGGCCTCGCAGATTGCGTTGAGAGCCGCGTAATCCGCGGCGAGGCCGAACAGGTCTACCGCGATCACGGCGCGCGGCCGCAGCCGCCCTGCCGTCTTCACCGCGGAGATTTCGGCGCGGAGATGCGCGATATCGATGTTGAACTGGCGTGGATGCACGTCGACATAAACCGGCCGCGCTCCGACTAGCACGACCACTTCGGCCGTGGCGGTGAAGGTGAAAGTTGGAAGAAACACCGCATCGCCGGGGCCGATGCCGAGCGCCATCAGCGGCGCGACCAACGCATCGGTCCCGCTGGAGACCGAAAGGCAGTGCTTATTGCCAACGAAGGCGGCGAGGCGCTTTTCGCATTCCGCCACTTCTGGTCCCATGATGTACTGCCCGTGATCGAGCACACGGCGGATGCCGGCGTCGACCTTGTCCTTGATGACCGCGTATTGGCTCTTGAGATCGACGAAGGGAACGGGATTCATTGTGCCTAGTGACCTACTTGCTTTCGATGAGTTCGAGTGTGCCGGCCCACTCGCGATAGCGCTCGCCCGTGCGCGGACAGATGAGATCGGCGCCGAGCACGTCGCCGGCGCGGCTCACCCAGCCGCGCCGCCGAGCCGGATTGCCGTATACGAGTCCGAAATCGGGCACATCGGCAGTAACGACGGCACCAGCACCGATCATCGCAAATCGCCCGATGGTAACGCCGCAGACAATGGTGGCATTGGCGCCGATCGTGGCCCCGCGCTTCACCAGCGTGGGCGAGAATTCCGACTTGCGCTCCACGAAGGCCCTGGGCGTCAGTACGTTCGTGAAGACGCAGGACGGTCCGCAGAAGACCTCATCTTCCAGTGTGACAGCTTCGTAAATCGACACGTTGTTCTGGATCTTGCAGCGCGCGCCGATCCGCACTCGCTGGCCGACCATGACGTTCTGCCCGAGCACGCAACCCGGACCGATTCTCGCGCCCGCGCAAACATGCGTGAAGTGCCAGATCCTGGCCCCCAGCCCGATCTCGACGTCGGTGTCGATGACGGCCGTGGGGTGAGCAAAGTGGTCGGTCACAAAGAGAGTCTCACGCGCAGGCGCCGCGTCTAGAGGTAGGGCGCGCGGGCGGCGCACCGCGCAACGTAGGCATGATAGAGCGGTCCGTGTCGTACAGGGTCTGGTGCCGAGGTTCAAGGCGTCCGGCTGTGATCGAACCGACTGCTCGGACGAAAAAGTCGCCCGTGAAGAACCCTGAGCGCCTTGGTATGGGCGGCGTTCGGTCGGTCTCGTAGTAATCGATTCCGCAAGGAACCGGAGTGCTGATGCCGGGTTTCTTGCGATTTGGGATTCCCGTTTGGGTCGGTTCGTGATTCGGTCGGTGCCGGGTTGGGCATCGGGGGATCGCGATGAGCAAGCCGCGCGACGAGCGACAGGACGACCTGTTCCGGCCGGCGTTGGACGGGATCATCAACCTGGAGCACCCGCTGGTCCGGCTGGCCGGCGAGATCGACTGGGCCTTCCTCGATCGGCGCTTCGGCTCGGTGTGCCGCGCGGGCTCGGGCCAGCCGCCACTGCCGACGCGGCTGGTCGCCGGGTTGTTCATCCTGAAGCACATGCACGACCTGTCGGACGAGGTGCTGTGCGCACGTTGGTTGGAGAACCCGTACTTCCAGTACTTCTGCGGCGAGGTGACGTTCCGGCACGAGCCGCCGTTTGACCGCTCGTCACTGACGCGCTGGCGCCAGCGGCTGGGCGAGGCGGAACTGGTGGCCCTGCTGCAGGAGAGCCTGTCGGTGGCGCACAAGACCGGCGCGCTGGCGACCCGCGATCTGGAGCGGGTCGTGGTGGACACGACGGTACAGCCGAAGGCGATCGCGCACCCGACCGATGCGCGGCTGATGCACCGGGCGTTGGTCAAGTTGGTGGTTCTGGCCCGCAAGGAGGGTGTTCCGCTGCGCCAGAGCTATCTGCGGCTCGCCAAGCGCGCGGCGATCATGGTCGGGCGCTATGTCCATGCGCACCAGTTCAAGCGCGCCCGGCGTCAGCTCAAGTTCCTGCGCACCCGGCTCGGGCGCGTGATCCGCGACATCGACCGCAGGATCGAGGGCGACCCTGAGCGCCAGGATCGCTTCCGCTCCCTGCTCGGGCTCGCCCGCCGGGTGCGCGCGCAGGATCAGCGACAGCGCGGCCAGAAGGTCTATGCCCTGCACGCACCGGAGGTCGAGTGCATCGGCAAAGGCAAGGCGAGAGCCCCTTACGAGTTCGGCTGCAAGGTCTCGGTCGCCACCCCGGTCACCAAGCCCAGGGGCGGCCAGTTCGTGCTCCACGCCAAGGCGCTCCACGGCAACCCGTTCGACGGCCACACGCTCGGTCCCGTGATCGCCGACATGACCCGCCTCACCGGCGTCGAGCCACGCCGCATCCACGTCGATAAGGGCTATCGCGGCCACAACCATCCCAACCGCTTCAAGGTCTGGATCTCCGGCCAGCCGCGCCGCGTGACCGCGATCATCCGCCGCGAGATGAGACGCCGTGCCGCCGTCGAACCCGTGATCGGCCATCTCAAGGCCGAGCACCGCATGGACCGCAACCATCTCAAGGACCGCGACGGCGACCGCGCCAACGCCGTCCTCGCCGCCGCCGGCTACAACTTCCGCCTCCTCATCCGCTGGCTCGGGAGGCTTCTGCGTGCCCTCTTCCTGGCGTTCGTCTATCGAACACCCACGACACTGCCAGCCTGAAAAACCAGCGGCGGAAGTTCTTCACGGGCGACTCGTGAGGCGGCGGTCGAAAGCAACCCTCAGATCAGTTCTGTGCGGTTCACACGGCCTTGTTGACACTAATCTGCCAAAAGACTTAACAAATCAGGTTGGCAACGTAGACGCGATGGTCTGCATTTGGTGCGGCGGGGAGAGGGCCGTGAGTGACACAGTCACCCTGATCCTAAACGCACTTACCCTGATCAGCATCTTGATGCTCGTCGGGCTCGGACTTGCGATCATTTTTGGCCTCATGGGCGTCATCAACATGGCCCATGGCGAATTTGTGACGTTCGGGGCGTTTACCCTATCCCTGCTGCAAACAGCCGGGGGAAACTACTGGATGGCGCTTGTGCTCGCGCCCATCGTCGGCGCCACGGCCGGGTTCGTGCTCGAAAGATCGATCATCCAGCACCTTTACACGCGCCCGCTTGCGACGATACTCGCGACCTGGGGCGTGAGCCTAATCATCCAGCAATCGCTGCAGTTGATCCTCGGAGCCGGGCCACGCCAAGGAACCGGGCCGATCAGTGGCGCGGTAAATTTTCTCGGCGCCGATTATCCGGCCTATCGGCTCATGCTGATTGCCTTTGCCGCGGTCATCGTGGCCGTCGTCATCGCGATGTTCCGCTACACCAGATTCGGCCTCGATCTAAGGGCCGTGATCCAGGATCGGGACATGGCTGAGGCTCTGGGGATCGACACGCGGCGGGTCTGCACGATCGCGTTCGCGTCGGGGGCGGCCTTGGCATCAATTGCCGGCGTCCTCATCGCGCCGATGACCAAGGTCATCGCGCTCATGGGTGCTTCGTATCTGGCGCCGTCCTTCTTCGTCGTCATCGTCGGCGGGGCGGGCAGCATTGCCGGGGTCGCGGCTGGCAGCGCCGTGGTCGGTGGCCTGGAGACCGTTCTCAACTACGAGGTCCCCGCAACGGTATCGCAGGCTATCGTCCTCATCACTGCCGTTGTCCTCGTCCGCTTCCGGCCTCGTGGCCTAGTGCCGTCGTGACGTCAGTCGACCAGTCCCTTCCGCGCAGGACCGCCTGGCCGAAGGGTTGGCTCGTCCTGAGCGCTGGGCTTCTTGTTCTAGTGCTCCTGTACCCGACTTGGACCGACCCCTACAGCCTCACGGTGCTGCGGGATGCGATGATCTTCGCCCTCTTCGCCGTTAGCCTCGACTACATGTGGGGCAAATCGGGCGTGCTGAGCTTTGGGCATGCGGCGTTCTTCGGCATCGGCGCCTACGCAATGCCGATCATTGGCCCAATGGTGCCCACGGCCAATGCCGCGCTCGTCGCCCTTCTCGCGGGCGTCGCGGTCGCGGGCATCGTCGCGTTCGTGGTCGGCTACTTCCTGATTTTCGGAGGGGTCCGCGGACCCTATTTCACGATCGTTACGCTGGCTCTGTGCCTGGTGGCGCAGCATATCGCGATCGGCTGGTCGGAGATGACCGGAGGCGATGCAGGACTGATCGGCGCGCCCCCGTTCGGGATCGAGATGTTCGGCCTGAGTTATCTCATTCTCGATTCGGTCGAGCAGTACTATCTCGTGACGGCGATCCTGACGGCCACGCTCTGCGTTCTTTGGTTGGCCTGCGGTGGGCACTACGGACGCGTGCTGGCCGCCATCCAGGACAACGAGGTCCGCGCAAGAACGCTCGGGTACAACACGTCCGGATATCTTCTGGTCGTGTTTGTGATCTCGTGCATGTTGGCTGCGGTGGCGGGGGCCCTGTACGCCGTCGTCTCCGGGTACGTCGCGCCGGACTCCGTGGGTCTGTTGCTGTCGACGCAGGTCGTCGTCTGGGTCGCCGTAGGCGGGCGCGGCACCCTGCTTGGACCCGTCATTGGCGCCTTCCTCGCCATACGGCTGCAGCAAGTCGTCAGCAGCATCGATTTCCGACTCTGGCCCCTGGTCGTCGGTGCGTTCTTCGTCGCCATGGTTTTCCTGTTCCCGGATGGCGTCCTGCCGCTGGTCAGGCGCTGGATGGCACGCGCGTGGGGTCGGCTCGTGCCGAGCAGTGGCGCCAGATGACGACCGAGACCCTGCTCCGCGCCAGGGATCTGGCGATCCGGTTCGGCGGCGTTGCTGCAGTGCAGGGCGTAAGCCTATCACTTAGTGACGGCGAGCTTCGATGCATCATCGGCCCGAACGGCGCGGGCAAGAGCACGCTGTTCAATCTCCTTGCCGGAAGCCTGAAGCCGGACCACGGGACCATCGAGTTCGGCGGCCGCTCCATCGTCGGACTCGCGGTCCACGAGTTCGCCCGCGTCGGTATCGCCCGAAAGTTTCAGGTGCCGAGCCTGTTCACCAGCCTGACGGTGCGTGAAAATCTGAGCGTGGCGAGCCGTGTCCGCGAAGGCGCGATGAACCGTGAAGCGCGAATCGAGCGCACGCTCGTCGATCTGGAGCTCGAGGATTGCGTCAACGTACTAGCGGGCGAACTCCCTCACGGCCAGAAACAGTGGCTCGAAATAGGCATGGCCTTGATGTCCCGACCGAGGCTTCTGCTGCTTGACGAACCGACCGCCGGGATGGGTCCGGAGGAAACGCAGAAGACCGCGCGCCTGCTTCTGGGTCTCGCTAGCTCATTGACCATCGTGGTCATCGAGCACGACATGTACTTCGTGCGCGCACTCGCTAGTCCGACCCTGGTGCTGCATCAAGGTCAGATCATTGCCGAGGGCAATTTCGCCGACATCGAGCGGAACGACCTGGTGCGCGACGTCTACCTGGGGCGCCAGTGACCATGTTGCGGGTCGCCGCCATCCACGCGGCATATGGGTCGGTACCCGTGCTCAACGGCATTGATCTGGGACTCGAACGGGGCGAGATCCTGGCTCTGCTCGGACGCAACGGTGTCGGCAAGACGACCCTGATGCGCGTCTTGATCGGCGTGCTGAAGGCCACGTCTGGCACCATCGAACTGGCCGGCCAGGAAGTGAGCCGTTTGGCACCCCATCGCATCGCCCACCTCGGTATCGCCTACGTGCCGCAAGGTCGCGGCATTTTTCCCCGCCTTTCCGTCCTGGAGAACCTGAAGGTGGGCACGCGCGCGCGAGGTGACGGCAAGGAGATCGTCCCGGAGGAAATATTCGTTTACTTCCCGGTGCTAAAGGCACGGCTGACCCAGACAGGCGGTACGTTATCCGGCGGCGAGCAGCAGATGCTGGCGTTCGCCAGGGCGCTGTGCGGCGCGCCGAAGGTCATGCTGCTCGACGAACCTTCGGAGGGCATCCAGCCGAACATCGTGCAGGAACTGGGCCGGCTCATCGCGACCTTCGCCTCGGAGCGGGGCATAGCCGTCATCCTGGTGGAACAGAACATCGACCTGGCGCTGCAAGTGGCGCATCGGGCCACGATTATGGAGAAAGGTCGCATCGTCCACGAAGGACGGCCGGAAGAACTTCGCGACGAGGCCGTTTTGCGACGGTACCTCGCGATTTGACGAAAAGCGGAGGAATGGTCCTGCCGCTAAATGAGGGGGCACCCATGGCACAAACTAGGATTTCGCGTCGCAAAGCGTTGAAGGGGCTGGGGACCGCCGTCGCCGCCGCGTCCGCATCGTTCGGCTTCCCAGCCATTCTCAAGGCTCAGGACGTCGTGAAGATCGGCTTCCTGACCGCGCTGACGGGTCTGGAAACCATTCTCGGCGAAACACAGCTTCATTGCTTCGAGCTTGCGGTCGACGATGTCAACGCGGCGGGAGGCGCCGGTGGACGCAAACTCGAGTACATCGTCGAGGACGACCAGACGACGACACAGGGTGCGATCGACAAGGCCCGCAAGCTGATGGGCAAGGACAACGTCGACAGCATCATTGGTATGATCGCGAGCCTGGAGCGCGTCGCCGCGCTGAGCGTGACCAGCCCAGCGAAGAAGCTGCTCATCTACACGACCTATTACGAGGGCGGCGAGTGCGACAAGTATCTGGTGTGCACCGGCCAGGTGCCCAACCAGCAGATCGACCCCATGATCCCCTGGGTCACCCAGAACATGGGCAAGACCGTCTACGTCATGGGGTCGGATTACATCTGGCCGCGCGGCAGCACGGATACGCTGAAGGTCGCGCTGGAAGCGAACGGGGCATCGCTCGTCGGCGCCGACTTCTTCCCGTTCGGCACGCAGGATTTTGGACCAGCCTTTCAGAAGGTCAAAAGTGCTAACCCGGACATCTTATGGCTGATGTTCGCCGGGTCCGACTCGATCGTGTCAGTCAAGCAGTACCGCAGCTTCGACATGAAGCCGCAACTTATCTACCACGGCTGGGATGAGACGATCCTCGAGGCTCTCCCCGCGGAGGAGCAGGAGGGCATCATCGCGAGCCAAGCGTATTTCCAACAGCTCGACAACCCGGTGAACAATGGCTTCAAGGAGCGGTTCGCGGCCAAATTCGGTTCCGCCTCGCCGATCAACGCCATCGGCGAGGCAACTTATGACGCCGTGTGGCTCTATGCGAAGGCGATCGAGCTCGCGGACTCGGTTGACCCGGAAAAGGTCATCCCGGCCATGAGCCAGGTCGAGTTCGACGCGCCACAGGGGCACGTGAACCTGCTTGCCAGCAACAATCACATGCGCTGCAACAGCATCATGGCCCGCGTCACCAAGGACCGGACGTTCGAGATCGTCGAGAATTACGGGCAGATCGATCCGCACGTTCCGGATTGCAGTCTGGCCTAGGGAATCGACCGGCCCGGCACAGCGTGTTCTATGTGCCGGGCCGGGTTCCGTTGATGATCCAAGTGCAGCACTAGAATGACACCCGATCTCGCCACCGGCACGCTGACCGATATCGGGCGCCAGCTTGCGCGGCGACACATCGGCGCCGAGGAACTCGCCCGGCTCCAGCTCGACCGCATCGCCGCCCTCAACGCCGGGATCGGAGCCTTGTCGGACGTCCTGGCTGAGACGGCAATCACCGAGGCGAAGGCCGTCGACCGCGCGCGGGAGAGGGGCAGGCCCCTGGGACCGCTCGCAGGTATACCAGTGGCTTCGAAGGACATCATCGACACGACACCGGCCGTCTGCTCGGCCGGCCTTCCATTCCTGCGCGACCGCAGACCCAAGTGCGACGCGGAGGTGGTGCGCCGGTTGCGCCGAGCCGGCGCGGTCATCGTCGGCGTCACGGAAACCGATCCCGGCGCGTTCGGGGTTCGGACTGCCTCCGTGACCCACCCGCAGGCGCCGACCCTGACGGTCGGAGGTTCCAGCGGCGGCTCGGGGGCGGCGCTCGCTGCCGGCTTCTGCTTCGCCACCCTGGGTACCGATACGGGGGGCAGCATTCGCATCCCCGCCGCCTGCTGCCAGATCGTGGGACTGAAGCCCACGCGCACGCGCGTTTCGACCGAGGGCGTGATGCCGCTCGTCTGGTCGCTCGACCACGTCGGCCCCATGACGCGATCGGCCCGTGACCTGGCTGCGGTTCAGGCGGTGCTCGATCCGCGCTTTGCCCACACAGCGACCCGGAAGCGCCGCTGGGCCGTGGGTTTTGACCCCCGTTACGCGGCCGATGCTTCGCCCCTCGCCGCCAAGGCCATCGAGCGTACGCTCAAGGCAGCGCGCGCCGCGCACATTGGTGTCCGCGAGGTCAGGATGCCGGCGCCCGACGACATTCTCGACGTTCATCTCGTGGTGTTCTGCGCCGAAAGCGCGGCCTACCATTTTCAGGCGTACCCGGACAGGCGCAACGACTATCCGGCCGGGCCGCGCCACTTGCTGTCGATGGCTCGGAGTCACACCGGGTACGAGTACGTCCAGGCCATGCGCCAGCGGGCTGAGATTACCGCCCGCATGCAGGCCCTATACGACGACGTGGACGCCATCATCGTCCCGACCCTCCCGGTCGAGCCGCCACCCAAGAAGGCGGAACAAGTCGAGGTCGCTGGCCGGCCGGTCGACTTCACCTGGGCACTCATCCGCTACACATGCCTGTTCAACCAGACTGGCAACCCGGTGGTGAGTCTGCCGGCAGTGGCCAAGGCGCCAGGTGTCGGTGCCAGCGTTCAGGTCGTCGGTCCGCTCGACCGCGATGCGGATACGATTGCGTTGGCGGTGAAGCTTGAAGCCGCGCTCGGCCTTGCCATTGACCGGCGCCTAAGCGTGTGAAGCGCCATCGCGTTCGGCGGTCCGGCGTGAGGATGTCATGATCGGTCTGGAGGAATGGTGCGATGCCCGCCGTCGAGATCAACTGTGCCGTCGCGCAAATGGACTGTGTTTTCGGTGAGATTCAACCCAACCTGAACAAGATCGACGCCATGGCACGTCAGGCCAAGGCACTCTGAGCCGACATCATCGTCTTTCCTGAGTGCGCAACAACGGGGTACTTCATCGGCGACAAGATCGGCCGTTTGGCGGAGTCACCGGGCGGACCGCAGTCGCAGGTGCTTGGCGCCATCGCCAAGGCGTGCGGCCTTCATCTCGCCTGCGGGCTCTACAGGTGCGAGAACGGCGCGGTCAGCAACTCAAAGCAGCTCTTCGCGCCGGACGGGCGCATGCTCGCGAACTATCGCAAGGTGCAGCTCTTCGCCGCCGAGCGCACCATGTATCAGGCGGCGATCGGCCGGTCGTCGTCGATACCACGCTGGGCAAGCTTGGCATAACGATCTGCTACGACCTGATCTTCCCGGAATACATCCAGAGGCTTGTCGAACTGGGTGCCAACGTCGTCATCAACAGCACGAACTGGATCAACGATTCCTACCAGCGCGACACCTGGGCGTGGGGCGGCGAGAGGACGACCGGCCTAGTCGCGATGCGCGCGTCCGAGAACGTCATCGTCGTCGTCACGCACCAGAACGGCGACGTCAGGCGCGACGAATCGGTTGGCGAGCGCTTCGGCGACGGCCTCGTCGTCGGAGTCGTGCCACGGGGTGCGCGTGATCGTCAGCACCGTCGGGTGCAGATGCTGGGCAGGCGGTCGCGCAGGGTGTTGCGCCGCTTCGATGTAGGTCATGCGCCAGGGTCGGGCAGCCATGGCGCCACTGTGGCGGACGCAACAAGACCTAAATTCTGAAAATCACGGACTGACCGTCGTTCGTGCTGTCGCGGCGCTGTGGTGTCGTCTGGTAGTCAATTCGCGGCCACGGCGATGCAAACCATGCCTGCTGCCTCGTGGATGGCGCCCGCAGTCACTAGGGAGCGCATGGCGCGGTAGATGCTGCTCTTCTCGTATTGGTCCCTGAAGTGCTCTACCACGGCGGCACGCTTCACGCCCACCTTGCGCTCCGCCAGGAACTCGACCACGGCGCCCTCGACCTCGCCCATGCGCTTACCCTTCGGGGCCTTCTCTGGCGCGCTGGACGGGCCGACCACACGGGTGGTCGCCGCATCGCCCAACTTGGTCTGCCCAAGGGTGACCGGTTGCAGTGCAAAGCCGATGCGCTCGCCCTTGGTCGGAAGGTCGCGCTGCTTGGTGATTGCGGCGCACCGGCCTTGCGGCGTGTCCGTCACCTCGATTTCAGTGTCAACGGCCGCCCGCAGGCTGGAGTGGCCCCGCGCGCCCTTCGCTGCGTCCTTCCCGCTGCGATGGATCAGCAGGAAGTGCGCGCCGGTCTCCAGGCGGATGCGGTCGAAGCGACCGACGACAAGGCCCATGTCCTCGCCGCCTTCGTCGGCGTGACGCGCGTTGTGTCGGCGATAAGGGCAACGACGGGAGGGGTGCGCCTTGATGACGGGAAGCGGAGCGATCAACAACCCGAAACGGCCGCTGGCGATGCTCGCAGCGGCCAGCAACGTTCATCGCGGCTGCTCAACGCCCGCCAGATTGCCGCATAGGCCCCAAATGGATACCGTGATGCTCGGAACCAGGGTTTATCCAGGGAATGTCGGCTAATGCTTGCCAGCCGTTGCGTGCCTGATACCCGCAACCCACGCGAGATGGCGCCATGACACAGGATCTGACACCAAGAACTCCCACGGCATCCATGTCTATCGACATGGATTTTCCTTCGCTGTGGATCGGCACGGCCGAGTACGCGGAAGGCCCCACGGGCGCTACGGTGTTTTATTTCCCGGGCAAGGCCATCGGCGCCGTCGACGTGCGCGGCGGAGCACCCGGTGCCTACAACGTCGACTGGCTCAAGCTCGGTTACGACTTTCCCGATATCGACGCCATCGCGATCGCGGGCGGGTCGTGGTACGGGCTCGCCGCCTCGGCGGGGGTCGCGGGCGAACTCAAGCGCAGTGGCCGCAAGTCCGGGGACTGGCGGAATCTTGCGAATGTCGCTGGCGCCATCGTCTACGATCTCGGGGATCGACGCCTGAACGAGATCCATCCCGACGAACGGCTAGGTGCCGCAGCCCTGGCCGCCGCGCGCGCCGGGCGGTTCCCGCTGGGGGCCCGTGGCGCCGGCCGAATGGTGATGCAAGGATCGTACTTCGGACTCTGGCTGCATTCGGGCCAGGGCGGAGCGTTCCGGCAGATCGGGCGAACGAAGATTGCCTCGTTCGCGGTGGTCAACGCCGTTGGCGCGATCGTCGATCGCCGCGGACAGATCGTGAGCGGCGGGCAGCCCTTGGGCGTCGCGGAAACTTCAATCGACGCCCTTCTCCGGCTGGTTCCGGACCAGCTCTGCACCGTTCCCGGCTCCATCATGGGGCAACGAACGGTCGCGCCGGCCAATCCCGCTAACACGACGATCAGCGTCGTCGTCACCAACCAGCGTCTGGCGTATTCGGCCTTGCAGCGTCTCGCCGTGCAGGTGCATGCATCCATGGGCCGCGCCATCCAACCTTTCGCCACGGCAAACGATGGCGACGTACTATTCGCAGTTTCCACAGCCGAAGTCGACGACACCAACCTGCAAGCGACGGATCTTGGCACCGTCGCGTCCGAGCTGATGTGGGATGCTATCCTCGCTAGCTTTCCTGACTTGTCAGCACCGCAGGTGGCCCAAGGCTCCGTACCGGTCCCGGCGGCCCGGGCGGGAAACTACGCCTTTGCCCCAGGGGTCTCCGTTACGGTCGGTGCCCAAGGAAAGCGGATGATGATCACAAACCGCTCCGGACGCCCGATCTTCGGGATCGCCCCGAGCGAATCAATTACCTCGACGATCGATGTAGATGGCTCGTTTTCGGCGCCTGGACCATTCCTGTTGGGAGGCCGCTTCAAGACGACGCCATCGAGTGGGCGATCCGTTCTTGTCCTGAACCCTGGGCCGTGGGAACAGCGGGCACCACGCGATTAGGAGCGAGCCATTCGGACACTTCAAAGAGTCAGCCACTGAACACATTCTCAAGCGGACTCTAACCCGTAACCACAACGATTGCCGAACAGGTACCCCTTCCTTGGCGGCGATAGCTATGCGGGAATGCACAATCGAAATACATAGAATCACCTTCGGCCAATAGCGTGTCCACGCCGTCTACGTTCACGGCAAGCTGACCATTGATCACGTAGATGATCTCTGCGCCTGAATGTTTATGAGGCTCAGTCGCTCCCGCCTGTGGTTCGAACTCCGTGTAGTAGGCCTCCATTTTTCGATCGCTGACAGGGTAGTCCAGGCTCTCGAAGAAAAAGGAAGGGTTCTCTGCGCCTTGGCGATCCGGCAGGCGCAATCGGTCCTTTTTTCTGACGACGGCTACAGTCGGCTCTACTTTCAAATCAAGAAAAAAATGTTCGAGGCCTACGCCGAAGACCATGGCTATTTTAAGCAGCGTCGGGAGTGTCGGAAAAAGCTGCCCCCGCTCGATCTTCGACAACATGCCCGATGACATGCCGGTGTGCTCACCGAGCTGTACGAGCCCGAGGTTCTT
>VGES01000076.1 GCA_016869765.1 Alphaproteobacteria bacterium | reverse complement strand
AAAGACCATCGAGCACCGCCGCTTGCTGCACCAGCAAGCCACCGCCTAGACTGACAAACCAGATGGGCCGAAGCCTCCATTAATAAAGCCTTCGATCAGTCTCAAATGATCTGACGACGGACACACCAGATCTGACCGAGACTCGGTCGTCCGCGGTGTTTGGTTGAGGCGCGTCCTGGCGCGCCGACTGGTGCGTGAAGGGCGTCTCAGCGACGCGATCCGCTATTTCGATGAGCCCGAAACCAAACAAGCCGCCAGAGCGTATCGCCGTGCCATTCGAATGGCGAAGGTCGCCTGGTGGCCGGTCGACCGGGCGTCCGCGCTGTTCCGGGCAGCGCAGATCGCGCGGGAGCACGGGCTCGATATCATGGGCTACGAGGCGAGTCCCGACTACGCCGCGCTTGGGGGCGACGATGGGCACAGGCCTGACGAGAACTACGGGGTCGGCCAAATCGCGTTGGAGGGGTCTTTGGTCAGCGACGGGGAGCATGAGCGTTTCACCGCGAGCGCGGCGAAACCCAAGCGTCGTTGGCACTATCGGCATGTCGCGGTGGATCACATCAAGGCTGCTGCCGATTCACTCCCGCCGCGCTCGCAGGCCTTCGCCGCTGTGCTTTGTATGGGCACCTACTGGATGCTCCGCACCAACGCGCCGGGGGCCGAAGCCGATGCACGATCGCTCTATGCTCGCTACCTGCGTGAAGGGGCTTACGTCCGATGGGGCAAGGACTTCGGGCAGCGTTGCCCCGAGCCGGAATTCGACCGTGCCAACTGGCTGGTGGTGAAGCAGTGGCTCAATGGGCGGGCCGCGTTCCGTTCCGATCGTCAATGACGGGCTCTTTCGGAACGACAGGGTTGGCGCGCAAGACCATATCCGGTATCATATCCGGAAATGACAAGCGCGAATGAAGCAGTGAAGCGATTCCGGCGGCGCCAGCGCCGGCGCGGCATGATTCGAATCGAAGTCCAGGTTCGGCGCGAAGATGCCCCGTTGATTCGTCGTCTCGTCAAGTCGCTGTCGGATGACGATTGGAGAAAAACCCACCGCAAGAGTCTTGTCCGAGTAGACTACCTGGCGAGCACGGTTGGATTGAAAGCGCTCCTCGCGGCGGCGCCGCTCGAGGGGATCGATCTTCGTCGATCGCGCGACCGTAATCGCCCGATCCGCCTGTGAGTATGCTCATCGACACCAACGTCATCTCGGAATTGAGAAAGGGCCCGCGGTGCGATCTCAATGTGGCGTCCTGGTACGCGACTGTGCCGGAGGCCGGTATCTTCCTGAGCGTCCTCGTCCTTGGCGAGATTTGCCGTGGCATCGCGTTGGCCGCGCGACGCGATCCCATGAAAGCAAAGGCCCTGGAGCACTGGATGTTTGCGCTACAGCACCGGTTCGCCGATCGCCTCCTTGGCGTCGATGGTGAAGTCGCCGAACAATGGGGACAAATGAGTGCACGCCGCTCGGTTCCAGTGATCGATGGGTTGATGGCCGCCACCGCCAAAGTTCACGACCTCACTCTGATCACGCGCAATGCGAGGGATGTGGCCGGTCTCGGGGTCCGGGTGCTCGATCCATTTCGGTTACGTCCGCCCGCGTAGCGTTTTCGTAAACGCTCGCATGGGGGTCCCGCCGCGCTAGGCGATCTCGCCCAGCCCCGCTTCGGCCACGTGGCGACGCACCGATTGGGTAAACCAGTCCCAACCGAAGGCCCGCGTCGAAGCGTGGCCGATCACGTTGACCGAGCTCGACATACCCGAAATGAAGCTCAACTCCTTGGCGGCCACGAACAGCGGCAGTGCCGCGCGCTCGTCCTCGGTCAGCGTTCGCTCCTGTTCGTAGCCTGTTATGAAGGCCGCGTTGATGCCGTCGTCGAGGCGAGGGTTGCCGGTGTGGATGCCGATGTAGGGTGTGGCCCACAAGAAGCTCGCGACGTCGTGCAAATAGCTCGCCTCGCCGCAGGTGTCGAAATCGAGAATGTTGATCGTACCGTCGTCGGCAACGAACGCGTTGCGCACATGGATGTCGCCGTGAACCGCGCCACCCGGAAGCGTGGCGACGGCTTGTTCCATCGCCGGACAAATGCGCTCGGCCGCTGTCGCGAACACCGAACGATCGGCCGGTCGATGGCCTAGCCGCGCAAAAAGGCCTGCCTGTTTCGCTAGAATATTCCTGTGATACCCGATCGGCCGTGGCACGCGTGGTCGGAACGCGATTGTCGAGAGATGCAGCCGCGCCATTTCGGCGCCGAGCATCTCGGCCCGGGCAGGCGTCGCCAATGTGTGGAACGGGCGTCCCGGTACCCACGGGAACAGGCACACCTGGCGTCGCCCTTCGGGCGCTTCGACGGCGAAAAATCGCTCGCGACCGCCAGGCGGATCGACCGCCTCGATGATCCGCACGCCATCCCCCTTGAGATGAGCCAGCAGATCGAGCTCGAAGGCGATCTCGTCGTCGGTGTGGAGCCCGGCGCGCCACAGGCGCGCGGCATACCGGGCATCGCCCGCCCGCACCAGGTACACGTCGTTCATGCCGCGCGTCAGCAGTTCACAGCGGAATGGTCCGGGGAGTGCGAAATAGTCCCGAATCGTCGCGCCTAACGCGTCGGCATCGACGATCGAGTGGGTGATGGGGAGGGCTGAATCCACGCGGGGGCCTGGCGGGCGGGAACGGGAGGGTTAGGATAACCCCAGACACCGATCAACACGAGCAGGCGATGGCGGTTCGATCCGCACACGGGAAGACGTTCTTGGTTCAGGCGCCGGTGCTGGTGGTGGGCGCCGGCGCCTGCGGCCTGTGTGCGGCCCTGGCTGCACGCGATGCCGGGGCGGACGTGCTCGTGCTGGAGCGGGACGCCGTTCCTCGCGGCGATACGGGGATTTCGGGCGGGTTCGTACCCGCCGCGCTCACCGAGCAACAGCGACGCCAAGGCATCGATGATTCGCCCGAGCGCTTCGCGGAGGACATCTGGCGCATGGCGCGGGGTCGCACCGATGAGGCGTACCTTCGCCTGATCACGCGGGAATCGGCGCCGACGCTCGAATGGCTATCGCGCCATGGGCTCACCTTCCAGTTGACGACGGATATTTCCTACGCCGGCCATTCGCACCAGCGCATGCACGCGCCCCCGGGCGGCCGCGGCGCGGGTCTGGCAGAGGCCTTGCTGGTCGCGGCGCGCGCGGCCGGTGCGCGGGTCGTCGGCGGCGCTGAGACGCACGATCTGTTCGTCGACGACGAACGCCGGGTCCTGGGCGTTTCCGTTCGCCATGCCGATGGCCGGAACGAAGAGATCGGCTGCGGGGCGCTGGTGCTGGCGAGCGGCGGGTTCGGCGGCGATCGCGAGTTGATCGATCAATACATTCCGGAACTGCGCGGCGCCATGTTCCTCGGTCACACCGGCAACACCGGCCAGGCGCTGCGCTGGGGGCTCGAGCTGGGGGCGGCGCTCGCCGATCTCGGCAGCTACCAGGGCCACGGTGCGGTCGCCCACCCGCATCGTTTCCTGGTGTGGGACGCGCTCGCCGACGGCGGCATCCAGGTCAACGATCGCGCGGAGCGTTTCGGCAACGAGGCGCAGAACAACTCCGAGCATGCGCGGTCGGTATTGGCCCAGCCGGGTGGCCTCGCCTGGAACATCTACAACGAGTCGGGTCATCGCACCGCGGAGCGAACACGCGGCTATCAGGAAGCCCAACGTCTCAACCTCGTGAAGAAGGCGGTGACTGTCCAGTTGCTCGCGGCTATTACGGGACTGCCCTTTGCGACATTGTCCGCAGCGCTGCGGGAGGTCGCTACGGCGCACGAGAGCGGGCAGCCTGATCGCTTCGGCCGCTCGTTCGTCGGCGCCTCGCCGCTCGCGCCGCCGTACTACGCTATCCGAGTCACCGCGGCGTTCTCGCACACGCAAGGCGGGCTCGTGGTCGACGAGCAAGCTCGCGTGCAGCGCGCGACCGGGGGCGTGTTCCCCAACCTGTTTGCCGGAGGCGGCGCGGCGCGCGGGCTCTCCGGGCCGTCGCGCTGGGGGTACATGGCGGGCAACGGACTCTTGACGGCGGTCGTCCTCGGCCGAATCGCCGGGACGAACGCAGCCCGATTGACCGCATAGCTGACGCTCCAGCACCGCCGCGACGCTCCGCGTGCTGGCATTTCTCCAGGTCGCGTGGTCTTTGGCGCGACGGTGAGCGGGAGACTCGGGCCATCCGAGCTTCGTTGTTGGATCGCGCGCCGCTGCGTTCCTCGGCGGGTCGTTGGGACCTTCGGCCGCCGAGGCGCTTTTTTGCCTGACGTTGGACGTTTCCCCCGGGGTATCTCGGCCTTCGAGGCTGGCGGCCCGGGCCAGTTCCGATGCTACAATCGCGCCCCGCGGGAGGAACACCATGAACGATCGTTGGAACATCATCATCGTCGGCGCCGGCACTTGTGGCATGGCGGCCGCGATTTTCGCGTCGCGTCGCAACGCCAAGGTGCTGTTGCTCGAAGGCTCGGGCGACATCGGCGGTACCTTGCACATTTCGGGCGGCATGATGAGTGCCGCCGGCACCAAGCTGCAGGCCAAGCTCGGCATCAAGGACTCACCCCAAGAGCACTACGACGACGTGATGCGCATCTGCCGCAACACCGCCGACCCGGCGGTGGTGCGACTGGCGGTCGACCACGCCGCGGCGACGTTCGATTGGCTCACCGATCTCGGGCTCCCCCTGGTGCCGCAATCACCGGCGTTGACCGCCGGCGCGCATGAGCCCTACACGGTGCGGCGGTACTCGTGGTGCCCGGAGTTCGGGCGCTCGGTGCTGAAGACCATAGCGCCATCGTTCCAGGCTGCGGTCGCGACCGGCAATGTCACGCTCAAGCTGCGCACCAAGGTGACGGGTTTGATCCAGGATCCACGCACGCGCGCGATCCTCGGCGTCCGCACCGAGGGCGCCGACGGGGCGGCCGAGTATCTCGGCAGCAATATCGTGCTCGCGACCGGCGGCTACGGCGCCAACGGCGCGATGATGGCCGAATTCCACGGCACGCCGCTCTATGCCATGGGCGCGCCGGTGGAGGCGCAGGGCAGTGGCCTCAACCTCGGCCGTTCGGTTGGCGGTTTCCTCAAGGGGGCGGAGCTCTACCACGGCAACTTCGGCACGGTGCTCGCCGACTACAATTATCCGAGCAAGATCATCGGCCGCGCGCTCACCATGCCCGAGGTGCGCCAGCCCTGGGAGGTCTACGTCGACTCCGAGGGCAACCGCTTCGTGCGCGAGGACGAGTCCTCGGTCGACGAGCGGGAACGCGCGTTGATCGGCCTGCCGGATCGGCGCTATTGGATCGTGTTCGACTCGGCGATCCTCAAGGACGCGCCTCCGGTCATGGAGTTCTGGAGCCGCGAGCAGATCGAGGCGGCGCTCGGCCATCACCCGATGTTCCTCAGGGCCGACACGATCGAGGAACTGGCGCGTCAGGGCGGCATGAACGCCGAAAAGCTGGCGCGATCGATCGCGGCCTACAACGGCGCCCTCAACGGCAACGATCCGCTGGGTCGCAAGCACCGGCCGCGGCCGATCACCAAGGGGCCGTATTACGCCATCCGCCAGCACTGCACGACGCTCGTCGGCACCGTGGGGCTCGCCGTCGACGGACAACTCCGCGTGATCGATCGCAACCTGAAGCCGATCCAGAATCTCTACGCCGCCGGCGAACTGCTCGGCAGTTGGGCGACGATGGGGGACTCGGCCGCGAACGGCATGATGGTGACGCCGGCACTGACCTTCGGCCGCATCCTGGGCGAGCGGCTGTTGCAGTGGGACAGCCGGCGCGCCGCCGCCGAATAGGCGAGAACGACGACGAACCGGGGCGCTCGGCCTAGAGGCCGAGTGCGCCCGGATTCATCAGGTTCCTGGGATCGAGGTAATCCTTGATCGCCTTGAGGAACGCGAACGTGGCCGGCTCCCGGCTCTGCCGGTAACGATAGAAACGCCCGATCTGCAGGTGGGTGGCGCCCATCTCAACGAACAAATCGGCGAGGTCGTGGCGAATCTTGCCGACCGCTTCGCGAGTCTTCGGGTTTGCCGGCAACCTGGGCACGTTCTTCAGCACCTCCGGGCCGCAGATGTAGTCGACGAACGGATTGCGGGCATCCGCGTAGAAAAACGACGGTTCGATCAGGGTCGCCTGGGGGCCGCAGGTCGCCATGGTGTTGCCCCAGTCGATGTTGAACTCCTCGACGATCTTGGCGTGGTCGGCGAAGTAGCCGTTGATCGCATCGAGCATCGCATTGAGCCGCGAGTTCGGCACGATGCAGTGTACGGGCACCCAGATCTCTCCCTTGTTGGTGAGCAGCAGGGTGGGTGGTGGGAATGGCCGGCCGCGGGAGATGCGGGGCACGCTGGCCTCGATCTCCTGGCCGTCCTTGGCGATGGCGCGGATCGCCTCGACGCCGAGTTTGACCTCGGCATCGCTCCGGCCCTCGACGGTCGCGTGCATGGTGTAGGCGGCACCCTCGAGGAAGCGCCGGCCGGCGACGGCAACGCGCGCGGCATTCTTGAGACCCTGCATGACGGTTCCGCCGGAGGTCGCAACGCCTTTGAGCAACTGCAGGTCGTTGGCGATGCTCGTGCGTTTGAGGCGTTGCTTCAGGAACCGCGGATCGTAGCCGGTGCACTCCGAAGCGATCCCGCTGCGCGACACCGTCGTCATAGCGGCGGCCATGTCGTGCTGGCTGCCGAACTCGAACGACAGGAAATCGATCGCCTTGGGCCGCTCCAGTAGCCGCAACGTCGCCTGCGCCTTGATTCCGAGCGCACCATTGTCCCCGAGGAAGGCGCCGGTCAGATCGGGTCCATAGTTGCGGAAGAACGGCGACGGATTGACGGTTGTCGCTCCGGAGCCGGTCTTGAGCAGCGAGCCGTCGGCCAACACGACTTCGAGTCCCAGCACCGAATCGGATGCGACCCCGTATTTGCACGAACCGTAGTTGAGCGCGTTCTGCGACAATCCGGCGCCGACGGTGGCGTAGAGTCCCGAGCCCGTGCCCCAGAACGGCGGGCGCACGCCCTTCTCGGCCAGCGCGTCGTTGAGCTGTGTCCAGGTCACACCGGCCTCGAGGGTCACATACATGTCGGTCGTATTGATCTCGACGATCCGGTTGAGCCGCCGGGTGTCGACGATGATCGACTCGGCGCGGTCGGGGAGGTAGGCGTCGGTGTAGGACATGCCGCCCCCGCGGGGCACGACCGAAAGGCCGGCGCGCGTGGCGATGCCGACGGCCTCGGCCAGCTCGGTCTTGGTCGCGGGCTGGATCACCGCCACGGGGCGGTATTCGTAGCGGAACACGTCCGTCGAATAGAGTTCACGGGACGCGTCATCGGTGAGCACGTGCTGGCTGCCGAGGCACTGGCGCAGTGCGCCGACCGCGGCGGTGAACACGGGATTGTCCATGGCGACCTCTATTGCGGGGCGGGCGGCGAGCCCTTGGGCTTCCACCAGACTCTCAGTTCGTGTTCGAGCATGGCGCACGCCGATCGTCCCACCGGAACGTTGCCGATGAAGCGCCACCAGCGATCGAGCTTGCCGCGCCCGGCGAGCGGTTCGCGGACACCGACGGGCGGCAAGTAGGCGAAGGCGAAGAATACCTGCGGGATCAACGCACAATCGGCGAGCGTCAGCTTTTCGCCGGCCGCGTAGGGGCCGTCGCTCAGGAAGTGGTCGAGATGATCGAGCGCGGTCAGGAATTTCTTGGATTCGGCGGCGATGACGTCCGGGCGTCGTGTGCCGTTCCACAACTCGAAGAACAGTGCGATCATCGGGGACAGGCCATAGAGATCGACGATGCGCGAGATCAGTCGCATCTGGGCCCGTCCTGCCGGCGTCGAGGGACGCAACGACGGCTCGGGGAAACGGTCCTCGAGATATTCGCAGATCACCTCGCACTCCGGGACGAGGCGGCCGTCATCGATCAGGGCCGGGATCTTGCCCAGAGGATTGATCGTGCGATATCCGGGGTCGCTCGGTTTGCCCGACCCGGGCACCGGCAGGAACGTGACCGGCAGGCGCTTGGCCTGCACTTGAATCCAGCAGCGCGCGACGAAAGGCGACAGCGTACCGCCGTAGATCGTGAGCGTCATCGGTCCCTCACCCGCTCGCCGCCCTTACCCGGCGCTTCGCGCCACCCTCTCCCGCTTGCGGGAAAGGGCAGGGTGAGGGCTTCAGTGTCCACCATAGCTCGTCTCCTTGGGCATAGCGCCACCCTCGCTCGCCGCCTGCCAAAGCCGGTGGCAGGCTTCGCTCGCCTGCTTGCGAATCGCGGTGACATCCGAGCCGACGATACGCCCGCGATCGTACAGCAGCTTGCCGTCGACCAGCGTGCAGCGGATGTCGGCGGCGCCGGAGTAGTAGACCAGCGCCCGGAGCGGATCCAACACCGGGGCATTGAACGGCGAGGTCAGGTTGATGATCGTGACGTCGCCACGGGCGCCTGGTTCCAAATGGCCCAAATCGCCGCGGCCCAGGGCCTTGGCGGCGCCATGGGTGGCGCAAGTCAGCACCTCGCGGGCGTTGGGATGGCCGACGCGACCGCCGCGAATCTTGCCGATCATCGCCGCCAGCTTCAGGTCCTGGATCAGGTCGTGCGAAAAGCTATCGGTGGCGATCGCGACGTTGACGCCGCCGGCGAGAAAATCCCAGAACGGGCTGGCGATGCCTTCCTTGGCCTTGCGGTAGGAGGCATGGACGACGTTGGTCTTGGTCCGCGCCAGGATGGCAATGTCGTCGCGCTCGACGTAGGTGACGTGGGTCGCCATGACGTCGGGGCCGAGAAAACCGATGTGATCGAGATACTCGACCGACGTGCGACCCTTGGACCGCGAGGACACGACCTTGCGCTCGCTCATGTGCTGGGCGAGGTGCAGGTGCGCGTGAATGCCCCGCTCACGGCAATGCCGCTTGGTCTCGACCAGCAGGTCTTCGGGCACGGTGTCCGGCCCGTGGGGCGAGAGGTGAATGCGCAGGCGATCCTCGAAGGCGCCATGGTAGCGGTCGTGGAGCCCGAGATTTTCGGTGAGCCCGGCGGCGACGTTGACGGCGGCGTCGCTGACGATCTTGCCGTCCTTGCCGACGTAGCCGATGGCGCCGAGGTCGTTCGGGTAGGTGTAGCCGTAGTGGCAGCGAAAGCCGATGCGCTCGATCAGCTTGATCCAATTGGCCCACGGTCCGAACTGCTCGGCGACGATCGTCGTCGCGCCGCCGGCGAGCATCGCGACGAGGTCCCACTCCATGATCGCGGCGACGTCGTCCTGCGACAGGACGTTGCGCGCATAAAGCTGCACAGGCAGCGTCAGGTGGTAGAACGCGCCGTCGTCCGGGAGATCGATGTCTTCGGCGAGACCGCGCGAGCGCGGCGAGTTGCCGGGGTGGACATGGGCGTTGATGAGCCCCGGCACGAGAAGGCAGTCCCCGGCGTCGATCTCGAGATCGGCGCGGCCCCGGTAGTGCGCCTCGATCGCCGCCACGCGCCCGTCTTCGATCACGAGGTCGGCGCCGCGGATGACGTTGGGGCGAGCCCCGCCGGTCCAGATCGTGCCGCCGCGGACGACGGTGACCGCGCTCTGTCCCTTACCCATGCCCCCAACTCCCCCTCACCACGCCCGAACGACGCGAAGTCTAGCACGCGCCCGTGCGATCAGGCCGAGCCGAACTGACTAAAGCGAATCTTGAACACCTGCCGAGCGATGATGACGACGGTGAGAATCATCAGCATCAGGAGGACGGAGGCCGCGGCGAGCAGACCCTGTTCGCCCGACGTGTAGTAGTCGAACATCACGACGCTCAACACGGCGTTGCCGCGGCCGACCAGCAGGATCGACATGCCGAGCTCGCGTACGAAGGTCATGAACATGAGCAGCCAAGCGGCGGCCAAGGCCGGGCGCATCAACGGCAGGATGATGCGCCAGAACGTTCGGCCCCAACCGGCGCCGGTCATGCGCGCGGCTTCCTCGAACTCGTTGCTCATCTGGATGAGGCCGCCCGAGACGGTGCGCAGCGCGACGGGCAGATAGCGCGTGATGTAGGCGACCGCGAGGATCAGCACGGTGCCGTAGATCGGCAGCGGCACGACAATCCAGGCCCAAAGCAGCGCCAGCCCGAGCACGGTCGCTGGGAAGGAGATCGGCAGCATCGCGAAGGCCTCGACCAGTCCTCGTCCCGGCAGGCGCGACTTGATGGCGACGAAGCCGACGACGGCCGCCAGCAGCACGCAGACGGCGCCGCCGATGACGGCGAGCCCCAGGCTGTTGAACACGGCATCGATCAGGCGGGGGTGTGCGATCAACCGCGGGTAGTTGGCCGTCGTCAGGCGATCGAACATCGCCCAGGTGAACCGCCCGAAGAACCCGAGGAACGAACCCAGCACCAGCACGCCGAAGGGCAGGAACACGGTGAAGAAAAAGAACACCGCGCAGCCGGTCGCCGTCACCCACCGCCACGGCCCGAGATCGACGACCGCGGCGCGGTGGCCCTTGCCCTTGACGGTCTCGAAGCGTTCGCTGCGGCGCGTCAGCCGACGGTAGAGGTAGACGAGGGCCAGCGTCGCCAGCAGCAGGCTCATGGCGAGCGCCGTGCCGAGCCCGTAGTCGGCGGGATAGCGCACGCCGATTGCGTGATAGATGAGCGAGGGATACGTGTAGATGCCCTTGGGCGCGCCCAGCATCTGGGGGATGTCGAAAGATTCGAGCCCGATCACGAACAACAGCACGCTTGCCGAGGCGATCGCGGGGATCGCCAAGGGCAGGGTGATGCGGCCGAGGATGCGCAGCGTACGCGCCCCGGTCATGCGCGCGGCCTCCTCCATGCTCGAATCCATCGTCGCGAACGCCGGCGCGATGATCAGGAACGCGAGCGGCGTGACGTAGAGGCTCTGCACGAAGATCATTCCGCCCATCGAGGCGACGTCGAACGGCGGCTCCTCGAGCCCGAACACCGCCATCAGCACGATGTTGATCAGCCCGCGCCGGGGCGAGAGCAACATCGTCCAGGCGAACACCGCCATGATCAGCGGAAACAGGAACAGCACGAGCGTGAGGAACTCGAACACCGCGCGTCCCGGCGTGTTGGTGCGCGTGATGATCCAGGCCAGGATCGTGCCGAGCAGCACGGCCCCCGCGGTCTGTCCCGCCGCGAACACGAAGGTGTTGCGGATCGTGCGGAAGATGCCCTGTTCGGAATAGGCGTCGACGTAGTTGCCCCACGTGAACTCGCCCGTCTCGAACGGGGTCCCGGTGCGGAAGCTGCCGACCAGCAGCCAGGCGATCGGATAGAGGGCGAGGAAGGCGACCAGGACGCCGACCGCCACCATGACGATCCGGCCCCAGGCAGGGCCGCGGCTCGTCAGCGTCGTTCTCACGGCGAGAGTACGAGCATGCGTTCGACCGGCAGGCGCACGCCCACGTCATCGCCTCGGTTTGCCGTGGTCTGGGCCGGGGCGTGCGCCACCAGTTCATGTCCGGCCGCGTCGAGCTCGACGATCGTGTGGGTGCCCATGAACATGCTGGTTCGCACCTTGCCCGGGAGAAGGTTTGGACCGCCGGCTCCTGCGGCCTCGACCACGACATCTTCGGGCCGGATGGTGAGCGTGGCGGCTGCCCCGGGGGCAAGATTGTCGGCTGCGACCTGCATCAGGCGGTCGCCCAGGCGGGCGGTCGTCCGGTCGACCAGCGTGACCGGCAGGAAGTTCGTCCAGCCGACGAACTCGGCCACGAAACGGCTGACGGGACGTTCGTAGATCGCGCGCGGCGGTCCGACCTGCACGATCTTGCCCGCGTTCATGACAGCGACCAGGTCGCTCATCGCCAGGGCTTCCGCCTGATCGTGGGTGACGAACAGGGTCGTCATGCCGAGGCGCTGCTGCAGCTCGCGAATCTCGCCGCGCATCTCCTCGCGCAGCTTGGCATCGAGGTTGGAGAGCGGTTCGTCGAGCAACAGGATGCGCGGTTGGAAAACGATGGCGCGGGCCAGCGCCACGCGCTGCTGTTGACCGCCCGACAGTTGCGCCGGATAGCGCTCGGCCAGGTGGTCGAGCTGGACGAGCGCGAGCACGTCGCGGACGCGTCGGTCGATCTCGTCCCGTGGCAACCGCCGGATCCCGAGGGGAAAGGCGACGTTTCCCGCCACGGTCATGTGCGGCCAGATGGCGTAGGACTGGAACACCATGCCGATCTGGCGGTGCTCGGCGGGAACGGCGATGCCCTGGGCGGCATCGAACACGACTTCTTCCCCGAGGGTGATACGCCCCTGGCTCGGGCGTTCGAGACCGGCCACCATCCGCAGGGTCGTCGTCTTGCCGCAGCCCGAGGGGCCGAGGAACGTCGCAAGGGCGCCGTCGGGGATCGTGAAGTCGACGGCATCGACGGCGAGCGTCGTTCCGAAGTGCTTGGTTAGTTGGTGGGCGGAGAGGGCGACCATCGGGGGTCGGCCGCGCGCGGGTCCGAAAACCCGAGCGGCGCGGAGGAGACCCCGCGCCGCTCGGTCGTCGTCAGGATGACGGTGCGGCCGAAGCCGCGCCGTCCCGCCTCAGCGGACGAAGTACTCCTGCATCTTCTGCTTGAAGAAGTCCGCTCTCTGCGCCTCGAGCTCGTGCGCCTGCGGCACCAGCTTCACCTTGGTGATCGGCTGGTAGACGGCCGGCAACGCGGAGGCCAGGGCTGGGACCTGCGCCTTGTCGGCGAGGATCTTCTGCCCCTCCTCGGAGATGACGTAGTCGATGAACAGTTTGCCGGCGTTGGGCCGCGGCGCGTTCTTCGACAGGTTGAGGGTGAGTCCGGTGAACAGCGCCGGGTCGATCAGCGCCCATTTGATCGGCGCGCCCTTGTCGATCACCGGTTGCGTGAACGCCGGATAGGCGACGAGTTGGGCCTGGATCTCGCCGCCCGCCAACATGTCCCGGACCTCGAGGTAGCGCGCGTATCGGGGCTTCTGTGCGCCCAGGCGCTTCATATAGTCGCTCCACTTCTGCTCGCCCCACAGGCCGTACATCGTGGCGACCCAGATGCCGGCGCCGCCGCCCTGCAGCGGATCCTGGATGCCGAGCTTTCCGGCCCACTTGGGCTGGAGGAAATCATCCCAGGTCTTGGGCGCGTCGGCGTCCTTCACGAGGTCGGAGTTCCACGCGATGCCGAGTTGCACCGTGCCGTAGGTTGTCCACGCGTCGTCCTTGCCGCGCAGTTCGGCCGGCAATCGCTCGGCGTTGCGCGACTTGTACGGCACGGTGAAGCCCTTGGCGTAGAACGTCTTGGACTGACGATCGGTGACCGTGACGACGTCGGCGTCGTGACGGCCGGCGGCACTCTCGGTTTCGAAGCGTTGCGTCACCTGGCCCGAGTCGCCGCGATAGAAGTCGACGTCGACGCCCGGATACTTCTTCTTGAAGCCTTCGATGACGGCCTGGACCACCTCGACCTGGATGTCGGTGTAGAGCGAAACCTTTCGCTCGGTCTTGGCCTTGTCGTAGAGCTCCTGTTCGGATTGCGCGAACACGGTCGCGCTCGTCATCAGCAGGGCGGCGCCGACCGCGGCAATCGCGGATCGGGCCAGTGTTCGGGTCATCATGGTTCCTCCCTTGGGTGTCCGCCTGGATCGGGGCAGCTCATGTCACTCGCTCAACGAGGCGATCTTTGGTCATGGCGGGGGGGCGGTCAAGCGCGCTCAGTGGCCGTGCGAGGTGAAGGCGTCGAGCACGCCGTCCCGGCGGGCCAAGGCCCAGACCTTGCGAGCGGCCTCGTCGGCCCGGCGCCGCACGGCGTCCATGTCGGTGCCGAGCACCTGGCCGCGTTCGACCACCTTTCGGCCATCGACCAGGGTGCAGCGGATGTCCCG
>VGES01000075.1 GCA_016869765.1 Alphaproteobacteria bacterium | reverse complement strand
TTCCCGAGGAGCGCGTCCTCAAGGTCGTCCCGTTCGCCGATCTACAATCGCTCGATCCGGTCGTGACGACGGTCGGTATCGTCCAACGCCACGCCACGATGGTCTACGACGTTCTTTTTGGACGCGATGTCGAGCAGAATCCCAAGCCTCAGATGGTTCAGAGCTGGACCGTCAGTCCGGATGGACTGGTTTGGACGTTCGTGCTGCGCGACGGCCTGATGTTCCACGATGGTGAGGCGGTAAGTGCCGATGACGTGGTGGCATCGCTGCGCCGCTGGGCGGCCAGGGATGCGAATGGTCGCCAGATTACCGAGCGCACCGCTTCGCTCGTGGCTAGCGACGCCAAGACGATTGTCTGGCGTCTCAACCGGCCCTACGGGTTGATGCTGCAGGCGCTTTCGAAGCCGAGCGGGATCGTGCCGGTGATCATGCCCAAACGCTTCGCCGAGACTGATCCCAACAAAGCCGTCACCGAAGTCGTCGGCTCCGGACCCTTCGAGTTCGTGCGCGAGGAATGGGTGCCTGGATCGAAGGTCGTTTATCGCCGCAACCCCCGGTATGTCCCGAGGTCGGAGCCGGCCGACGGCACCAGCGGCGGCAAAATTGCGAAGGTCGATCGCGTCGAGTGGATCAATATCCGGGACGCTCAATCGGCGGTGCTGGCGTTGCAGAACGGCGAGGTCGATTACGTCGAGGCGCCCGGCACCGATTTCCTGCCGCTGTTGCGCCAAGCGGGCATGAAGATCGTCCGTACCGACCGTCTCGGTTCGCAGGGTATGGTACGGATGAATCATCTGCACGCGCCGTTCGACAAACTCGAAGCTCGTCGTGCCCTGCTCTACCTGGTCAACCAGCAGAATTTCCTGCAGACCATGTTCAGCGACCGCGAACTCTATCAGCCGTGCGTCGCGTTCTTCGTCTGTGGTTCGCCGCTGGAGAGTACCGCAGGTGCCGAGCCCGACTTCGGACGAAACAAGGAAAAAGCGCGACAACTGATGAAAGACGCCGGCTACACCGGCGAGAACATCGTCATCTTGCACCCGACCGACGTCCAGACGATGAACGTCTCGACGCTTGCTTTGGCGGAAGAACTGAAATCGATCGGCGTCAAAGTCGATTTGCAAGCGATGGACTTTGCGGCGATGTCGGGGCGACGATCCAATCGCGCGGCTCCGACGCAGGGCGGCTGGCACATTGGATTGACGTTCTGGCCCGGTTTGCTGATCTCCGATCCGATCGGCAACGTGCCAATGCAGGCGTCGTGCGAAAAGGCGTGGCCGGGCTGGCCTTGCGATGCCAACCATCAGCAACTGATCGATCGTTTCGTCGATCTCAACACGCCGGCCGAGCGCAAGGCGTTGATCGACGAGATTCAGGTGTCGGCCTACCAGAAATTGGTGCCGTACGTTCCCTTCGGCCAATGGTTTGCACCGGTGGCGCACAGCCCGAGGCTTTCAGGCGTCATTGGCATGCCTGGAACGATGGTCCTCTGGAATATCGAGAAGGCACGACGATAGCTGCGGCCTGTCAGTCAACGAAGTGACAGGCCGCCCAGTGACCGGTGGTGCCCGATACTTGCCGTAGTGGCGGCGTCTCCGTGCATCGCTCCGCGGCGATGGGGCAACGGGTGCGAAAGCGGCATCCGCTCGGAGGCGAGATCGGGCTCGGCAGATCGCCCTTGAGAATGGTGCGTTGGCGATTGGCGTCGGGGTCTGGCGTCGGCACTGCGGACAACAGTGCTTTGGTGTAGGGATGGCGGGGCGTGCCGAAAACGCTGGCTCGGTCGGCGATCTCGACGATCCGGCCCAAGTACATCACCGCCACGCGATGACTGATGTGTTCGACGACCGCGAGATCGTGGGCGATGAACAGGTAAGCTAGGCCGATTTCGTCCTGCAGATCGGCGAGCAGATTGATGACCTGAGCTTGGACCGAGACGTCGAGCGCCGAAACAGGTTCATCGAGGACGATCAATCTGGGTTTCAACGCCAGGGCTCGAGCGATCCCGATACGCTGCCGCTGCCCGCCAGAGAACTCGTGCGGATAGCGATCGATCTGGTCGGCTCGTAGACCTACGCGAGTCATTAGATCGGCGACCTGGGTGCGCCGTGCGCGGGCATCGCGAACTCCGAAGTTTCGTAGCGGCTCGCCGATCGCTTCGCCCACCGTCAGTCGCGGATTGAGCGATGCGAATGGATCCTGGAATACGAACTGCACGTTGCGGCGCAGGAGGCGCAGTTCGCCACTGTCCAACTCGGCGATATCCCGTCCCGAGATTACAATTCGGCCTGCCGTTGGTCGGTTGAGTCGGACGATCGCCCGGCCGACGGTCGATTTGCCGCAGCCCGACTCGCCAACGAGCCCCAGGGTCTCACCTGCCTTGATCGAAAGATCGATACCGTCCACGGCCTGAACGGTCTGCGGCTCGGCGCCGGAAAGATGCTCGATGACCGAGCGGCGCACCGGGAAATGGACCTTCAGTCCTTCGACCGTGAGCACCGGCGTGTTCACGGGTGCCATCCCGATCGGAGGTTGGTGCTCGATGGCCAATGCCAGCACGCGGCAACGTGGCCGGGCGCGACCGCGGTTGGTGGCGGGACCTCCGCATGACATCGATCAGATGCGATCGGACAACGCGGGGCAAAGCTGCACGCCTGCGCGGGCCCGCGAAGAGCGGGTACAGCTCCCGGGATTTCGACCAGACGTCGCCGCCGTTCACCGCCCGCGCTTTGCTGCCACTTTGGCACCGAACCCAAGAGACCGATCGTATACGGGTGACGCGGCGAACTCAGCAGGCTTCGCACCGGGCCTTCCTCGACCTTGCGTCCGGCGTACATCACGATGACGCGCGAAGCCATTTCGGCCACGACGCCAAAATCATGGGTAATCAACAGGGTTGCCATCCCGAGTTGCCCCGACAAGCCGCGCATGAGGTCGAGCACCTGGGCTTGGATGGTCACGTCGAGCGCCGTGGTCGGTTCGTCGGCAATCAGCAGATCCGGGCGGTTGACCAAGGCCATGGCGATCATGACACGCTGACGCATGCCACCAGATAGCTCGTGCGGATACTGCTTGAGGCGTCTCGCGCTATCCGGAATCTGGACCATGTCGAGCATGGCGAGGGCCCGTTGGCGGACCACCTCGGCGGTGTGATCGCCCTCGATGCGAATCGTTTCGCCGATCTGTTCACCGATTGTCAGCACCGGGTTGAGGCTGGTCATCGGTTCCTGAAAGATCATGGAGATCGAGCGGCCGCGAATCTGACGCATCTCGGACTCATCGAGCGACGCCAAGTCGCGACCGTGAAACCGCACCGTGCCGCCGACGATCCTTCCCGCCGGCTCCTGGAGCAACCGGAGGACAGAAAGCGCCGTGACGCTTTTTCCGCAGCCCGACTCGCCGACGACCGCCAGCGTCTCGGCGCGAGCGATCGTGAGCGACAGGCCGTCGACCGCCCGCGTCCTACCCGATCGGCCGCTGAACTCGACCGCCAGATCGTCGACGGCAAGCAGGGTTTCGTCCATCAGCGCCTCTCGAGTCGGGGATCGAGCGCGTCCCGCAAACCGTCGCCAACCAAGTTCACCGCCAGCACCGTGATCGCCAGCGCGATACCGGGGAAAAGTACGATATGGGGCGCAATCTGGAACACGGCGCGCCCCTCGGCGATCATGTTGCCCCAGCTCGGAACCGCAGGCGGCGTACCGGCGCCGATGAAGCTGAGGGCCGCTTCGATCAGCACGGCCGATGCCAGAATGTAGCTGCCTTGGACGAGCAAGGGCGCCAACGTATTCGGCAGAACGTGTCGCCAAAGGAGCGCGACGAAGGGCGTTCCGACGACACGCGCCGCCTCGACGAACGGGCGTTCGCGCAAGACGATTACCACCGCGCGCACGAGCCGCGCGACCCGCGGGACTTCCGCCGCGGTTATGGCGAAGATCACGTTCTGCAAACTGGCGCCGGTGAGTGCGATCAGCGCGACCGCCAGGAGGATCGAAGGAATTGCCATCATCGCGTCCATCACGCGCATCGCGACGCCGTCGAACCAACGAACGAAGCCGGCGACGAGGCCGACCACGAGGCCGATGGCGACGGACAGGAGCGCCACCGTGATGCCGACGACTAGCGATATGCGTGCGCCATAGACCGTGCGGCTGAATACGTCGCGACCGATCATGTCGCTGCCGAACCAACTGTCGGCATCCGGCGGTCGCAACCGCGTCAGCGGCCGGATGCGCTGCGGATCGATCGTGCCGAGCCATGGCGCGGCGACCGCGGCAACGATGAACAGCAGCAAAATCACGCCGCCGATCCAAATTGCCGGATGGCGTGTTAGCTCCGTCGCGACGCGGCCAGCCGTGGCCGGCGGCGCGTTCATCGCCGCACCCGAGGGTCGAACAAGGCGTAGCTCAGGTCGACGAGCAGATTGATGAGGACGTAAGTGGCCGAGAAGACCAGCACCACGCCTTGAATAACCGGATAGTCGCGCCGCAGGATGGCATCGACCGTTAGTCGACCGACGCCAGGAACGTTGAACACGGTTTCCGTGACGACCACGCCGCTGATCAGCATGCCAAAGCCAATGCCGATCACCGTAACGATCGGTACGGCGGCATTCTTCAAAGCATGACGAACGACCATCCGCCACAGGCCGAGTCCCTTGGCGCGCGCCGTTCGCATGTAGTCCTGTCCGAGTACCTCCAACATGGCGGCTCGCGTGACGCGCGCAATCAACGCCGCGTAAACGAGGCCGAGCGCCAGGGCAGGCAAAATCAGATGACGCAGGAACGAGACGGCTCCGTCCTCTGGGGCGACATAGCCCTGTACCGGAAGCCAGCGGAGGTGAACCGAGAAAAAGAGGATCAGAAGATAGCCGAGAACAAAGGTCGGGAGAGAAAAGCCTAGGACCGCGAAGCTCATCGCCATCTTGTCGATGACACGGCCGGCGCGCCACGCGGCAAACATGCCGAGGGGCAGAGCGATCGCGACCGCAATCAGGAGCGCGAGAAGCGAAAGCGCGATGCTCGGTACGGCGCGTTGCAAGATGAGATCGGCGACGGGACGTCCGAAGAAAATCGATTGTCCGAGGTTGCCAGTGATGACGCTGTACGACCAATCTGCGAAGCGTTCGAAGAACGGGCGCTCGAGTCCGAGAGCGGCCCGAATGCTGGCCACCTCGTCCGGCGTGGCGGTTTCACCGGCCAGCACATGGGCGGGATCGCCCGGGCTCAGATGGAGCAACGAAAAAACGATGAGCGCAACGGTCGCCATGACGGGGAGCGTGGCGAGCAGGCGCCTCAGGACATACGACATCACTTATCGGATAGACTTTGCGAGTGTCCCAGTGTAGTGGCAGCAATTGCCCGGGGACAGGGCTGTTGTGTGCTGGCGCACGGAGTCCCGGTTGGACCGGGCGGTTGCCTCCCCTATCGGCAGCGGCTATGCATGGCCGACGGCGTACGCAGGGAGCGAGCCATCGACGCAACAGAGCTGCATCGCGCGGCGATCGTGATCGATGCCTGCGCCCCCATTCTGCGCAATCTCGACTTTGCTCCGCTCTGGCGCCAAGGCGGTGCGACTTGCGCGCTCGCGACGGTGGCGTTGCACGACGACAGCCGCGCCACGACTCTGAACGCCATAGGCCGGGTACACGCGCAGCTGCGCGGGCGCGAGGACGTGCGCCTCGCGTATGGGGTCGACGATATCCTGTCGGCGAAGGCCGAAGGCAAGCTCGCTGTCATCTTCATGTTCCAGAGCTGCGGTGCGCTCGAACACAACATCGACATGGTCGAGGTGTTCCACCGCCTTGGTGTGCGCTCGATGAACCTCGCCTACAACCAAGCCGAGGCGACGGCCGACGGCTGCATGGAGCCGCGCAACGGCGGTCTCACGTCCTTCGGTCGTCGGGCGATCGCCGAGATGAACCGGCTCGGGGTGTTGCTCGACCTGTCGCACACGGGCGTCCGGGCTTCGCTAGAGGCGATGGAGGTCTCGACGCAACCCGTCGCCTTCACCCATTCCAACGCGCGCGCGATCTTCGACCATCCGCGCAACCTGACCGACCAGCAGATCCGAGCCTGCGCGGCCGGCCGCGGCGTCATCGGAGTCAACGGCCATCCGGTATTCGTGCGAGCCGGTACGGCGTCCCCCACGCTCGACGACCTGCTGGCGCAGGTGGACTATCTGGTCGAGACTGCCGGCATCGACCACGTCGGCCTCGGCCTCGATTTCTCGCACGGTCCCGGCCAACAGATGCCCATGGAACGCTATACGCGGATGCTGGCCGACCAACTGTGGTTGCCTGGCACCCTGCCACCGCCGCCCTGGACCTATCCGCTGGGCGATGCCCGCCACATCGGACGCCTCAGCGCGGCATTGGTCGCGCGCGGATGGAGCGAGGGAGATATCCGCAAGCTCCTGGGCGAGAATTTTCTCCGTCTCTTCCGCGAAGTTTGGCGCTGATCGAGATCGTGACCCAGGCCGCGCACCGCTTGAGAATTGTGTTGATCGAAAGCGAACCGCTCGGAAGGACGGCCTGAGCCTCAGCGTCGGCGGGCGAGATCGGTCTGGTTGCGCTGGCGCGTCGAGGAGTCGGCGCGTTCGAGGTAGGCCGTGAGCATGTCCTTGTTGCCGCAGGCGACCGCCGTGACGCTCAGGCCGTAGCCCCCCCCGCCGGGGAGCTGCCGCGCAGACCCACCAGGGCCGCACGGCATTCATCGGCGCGGTAGTCGATGGTCGCGCCGGCGGCGCGCTTGAGCCGTTGATAGGTGGTCGCGTCGTTGACCTTGAATATCTGCGCCATCGATCGCAGGGAACCGTATTGGACCTCGATGCTCCCGTCCGAGAAGCCCTGGAACGTCGTCGGGCGTTCGATGATCAGCACCAGCGGGCCACCCCCGATGCGTCCGATCAGGCGTTGCAGCGAGGAATTGGCGTGCGCCGAGTTCTCCACGCTATCGATCACGATCGCCGGGTCGCTGAACACGTTGATCCAGGCATCGACGACATCGGCCGGCTTCCAGTCCTGGGCGTGGGCGGGGGTTGCGAACGACAGGGCGCAGACCCCTAGGAGGACGACCGGGGCGACGCCGCCGACCAAAAATCGGAAGAACCGGAGGAGGTTGGTCATGGTGCCTACCACCCGTCTGAATATCTGTTCCGAATCGCGGTGACCTACCCGCTGCACGACCGCGATGTGATCGTCACCAACTGCGGCCGCATCTGCATGCACCGAAAGCGCATCAATATCTCAACCGTGCTGGCCGGTCAGCGCCTCGGGATCAAAGAGGTCGACGACGGCATTTGGATCGTCAGCTTCATGCGCTACGATCTCGGCTACATCGATCTGGAGCAAAGGACCCTGCAACCCACAGACAACCCGTTTGGCCACGGGTTGTAACCCATGTCTCCGGTACAAGCTGTTACCTATGTCTCCGGGCCGGACAGCCGTGATACTGGTGCCCGGTGCAGGACTCGAACCTGCGACCCCGTGATTACAAATCACGTGCTCTACCAACTGAGCTAACCGGGCGCGGGGCCAACATAGGCGTCGGTGCGAGGCTCGGGCAAGCGCCGCTCAGTGCCTTGGTCGGCTGCTTTCCAACGGTTCGCGGGCCTCGGGCACCCGGTGCTCCGGCAAGTCGAAATAGAATGTCGAACCCTCGCCGACCGCGCTCGTGAACCCGATCGTACCGCTGTGTTTTTCGACCAGCGCTTTGCAGATGGCGAGGCGGAGGCCGGTGCCGGCCGCCCGCTGTGCGTTGTCGTCGAGCGCGCGGGTGAACTTGGTGAAGATGTGGTGGCGGAAATCCTCGGGGATGCCGCGGCCGTGGTCGGTGACGGTAATGAAATCGTTAAGGGCGGTGTCCTGTTGGTTCACATCGGCGCCAGCCTCTAGCAGGCGACGTGCCACGTCGAGGTGCCCGCGTTCGGCCGCGTACAAGAGCGCCGGCCGCCCGCTTGCATCGGTGGCCCGAAGATCGGGTTTTGCCGCGAGCAGGCGTTCGAGTGTTGCTAGGTCGCTGCGGGCCGCCGAGGTGAACAAATCCTCGGCATGCGCCGTTGTCGCGAGAGTGGTCATGATCAGTACGAGCAGAGCGCTGAAACGGGAAATCATGTCAGATCCTCGATCACCTGGCGCCAGCGGTCGGCGATGCGCGCTGGCGCGAATCGTTCGTCGATGTAGCGCTGGCCTTCGGTGATGCGGGCCAGCACTTCTGCCGGATTGGCCGACGCCCAGCGCAGCCCGGCGCCGAGGTCTTCACCACACCAACAGTACGCGGCGAGTTCCCGGTACTGGGGCAACGGGTAGGCGAGGGCGAGGCGACCCGCGTGAATCGCCTGGACCAGGCGATTATGTCCTTTGACGAGCTTGTCCTTGGCCGGGTGGCTCGGCAGCAGCACCGCGTCACATGCGGCCAACTCGCGCCATTGGATGTCGAGCGACCAGTTGCGCAATTCGAGGCGCATCGTCGCGGCCGGACGCGACAGACCGGCCAACGCGGGCGGGACACGGTCGAGGCGGTTGGTCACGACATGGATCACGAGTTCGGCCTCCGCCAAGGCGCCAACTTGTGCGAGACCTGCAGCCAGCGTGTCCAAATTGACCGAATGCCCGTACCACAGCAGACGAATCGGACGCCCAGGCGAGAACCGGGCGACGCCGCGCCGGCCTTCGTAGGGCTCCTCGATAATGGCGGGCTCGACGCCGAAGTGTTCGCGCACGCCCGCGGCCATGGCGATGGTCTGGACGACGATGCGGTCGGCCGTCCGACTGAGGGCCTGATTGATCGGGTTGTCGAAGTGCCAATCACACATGGCCGCGATCACCGGAATTCCCTTGGACTTGGCGGCCTGGGCGAGGGCGACGAAGCCCTCGTGGAAGGCCTTGCCCAGGACGAGGGCGCTCGGGGACCACTGATCAAGGAGCTGCTCGGGGTCCATGCCCGGTTCGACGCGAACGACGTGTCCACCCAACGCGGCGGCCGGTATCATTGCCGTATAGCGATAGCTCGCAATGGTCTCGGGGTGCTCGCCGCATACGACCCACGCGATCCGCCCGGCTTCGAGCCCCATCTTCAATGACCTACCGGCTTTGGTACTGGCGCAATCTGTCGTGGACATAGCGCCGCGTCAATTCGGTTAAGGAAAGATTGAACGAACACCAACGTTCGTGGTTTGACAGCGGCGCAGTGTAGGTGTCGGCTAAGCCTGTCAGGGGAGCGGTCGATGGCGATGGCGAACGAAGATGCTCGAGCGGCTGGAATCACGCGGACGTTGGCCGCGGAGATCGCCAACACGCTGGCGTCGGCGATTCCGGGCCAGGCATTGGACGCCATGCGTCGTCTGTTCGTGGATCACGTCGGCATCACGTACATGGGGCAGGCGTTCACGGGCAAGGCTCTGCATGCCTACGCGAGCGACGTCGGGGGCGGTCGCCCCGAGGCGCTGCTGATCGGTAGCCGCGAACGCGTTTCGGCCGAGGTCGCAGCCGGGATCAACGCGCAGATCTGTCGCAACACCGATTTCGAGGAGACCGGGCCGGCGCAGCACATCGGGCCGCTGACGGTCCACACCGCGCTCGCCATCGGTCAGCGCGCGCACGCTTCGGGGCGGGATGTTCTGGCGGCGGCGACGCTCGGGTACGTGATCAACGGTCGGTTTCACTTCTCGCGACGCGGCGATAACACGGCGCCGCAGCATCGTATGGTCGCTGCGGCGATCGCTTCGCGACTGTTGCGGCACGATGCCGCCACGACCGCGCGCGCCATCAGTCTGGCGTGGGAATTCCCTTTGCGGCCACACTTCTTCCCGCTCGAAATCAAGGCGCCACTGCCCAAGCGTGTGGCGGCCCTCGGCATGGGGGCGTTGTTTCACGCCCGCGCGGGCGTGCAGGCGGCGCTGATGGCGGGGTACGGCTTCGAGAGCCTGCCGGACGAAATCGACATGGCCCAGGGCGACTACGACCTTGCGAAGCTGTTGGAGCCGACGCCGCCCTGGAACATCGCGAGCGAGCACATGGAGCTCAAACCCTGGGTGTGCAGCCGCGGCGCGCAATGCGCGATGCAGTCGATCGCCCACATCGTTCGCGACCACGCGATCGATCCGCAAAAGGTGACCGCAGTGCGGCTGCGGCTTTCCAAGATGTACACCCGTCCCCATCAATGGGACCCGGCGCCCGCCCGCTACTGGGAGGCAATCTATTCCACGCAATGGGCGGCGGCCATGGTGTTGCAACGCATCCCCGCGGGTCCGAAGTGGGTGACGGCGGAGCGCTTGGCCGACCCGTTCTCGCGTCGCCTGGCGGCGATGGTCGAGATCACCGAGGACCCGGACTCGACCCGGGCCTATATGGAGTTGCGTCGCCTGGAGACCCGTGGTGCGGCCGAGGTTCACGTCGGAGGGCAAGTCTACCGGCGCAGCTACCTCAATGGTGAGACCTACGGGAGCCCTGGCATGCCGCTGACGGACGCCATGGTGGAAGAGAAATTTCTCGAGTCGACTTCGCTGTCGATGGACGCGGCGCGGGCGCGCAAGTTGCTCGACGCCGTACGCCGGATCGATGAAGTCGGCGATATCAACGATTTGGTAGCGAAGTTTTGAGGGAACGTTCGCGAACGCGAATCATGGTGGGAGGACAACCGATGAAACGGCGGAATCGCGCGTGGTGGTTGTTGACGGCAACGGCAATGGTCGGCGCTGGCGGGAGCTCAATCGCCCAGGCACAGGACGCGCGCGACACGCTCCGCGTCGCGATGTATGCGAAGGCGGTGCCGCGAGGCAATCCCTACGCGATCCAGAACATCTGGCCCAGCATGTACTGGTGGGAGGCGGTGTTCGACTCCTTCGTGCGGGTCGACGAAAACGGCCGGACCGTGCCCTTCGCGGTCGAGAAGTGGGAATTGGTCAATCCGACGACCTGGCGCCTGACCTTCCGCAAGGACCTCAAGTTCACGACCGGAAGAACCAACGACGCGGCCAACATCGTCAAGGTGTTCGATTACCTGCACACCGAGAAGGGGTTGGTCACCAACATCATGCAGACGGTGAAGTTCTCGAGCTACAAGGCCGTGGACACTCATACGGTCGAATTCGTCACGGCGACGCCCGATCCGCTGCTCGTGCCCAAGCTGGCGCAGTTCTATGTCGGCGACATGCAGGCCTTCGCCGATCTTGGGCCGGACGGGTTCAGCAATCGTCCGGCTGGGTCGGGACCCTACCGGGTGACGTCGTGGAACGATCAGGAAATGGTCGCAACCTCCAGCGAAACGAGCTGGAGGCCGGGCAAGATCAAGAATGTGCGGGTGGTCGAGATTCCCGAGCCGGCGTCGCGCTTGGCAGCTCTCGAGTCGGCCCAGATGGACGTCATCATCAATATGGGCCCCGACGACGTGCCGCGCATCCGGGCGGCCGGGCACGCCGCGGTGATCGATCCTGCCCCCAACGTCGTGTCGGTCGCGCTGTTCACGGTCGACTTCCCAGAGAAGTGGAAGATGGGCGGTAAGACGCCGTTCTCGGACAAGCGCGTGCGGCAGGCGATCAACTACGCGGTCAACCGCGAGGGCATCGCCAAGGATTTCTTCAAAGGCATCATCAAACCGGCGAGTCAGCCAGCGACGCCCTCGACCTACGGCTACAACAAAGACCTCACGCCCTACCCATATGATCCGGCCAAGGCCAAGCAGTTATTGACCGAGGCGGGCTACGGCAACGGCATGTCGCTCTTGATGGAGCCGATCCCGGCCAACATCATCGGCGGCCGTGAGATCCTGCAGATCGTGGCCGAGGATCTCGGCAAGGTCGGAGTCAAGGTCGAGGTTGTCCCGCTCCTGTTCCCGGCGTGGTCGCAGCTCTACAACCAGAAGAAATGGAACGGCGAGATGACGTCGTTTTCGATGATCCTGGCACCGGTCATGGATGCGGCGGTGCCGTTCCAGGCGACCTACGGGTGTAACCACCAGCGCACGTTCACCTGCATCGAGGAACTGAACTCCCTGGTCGCCGCACAGGCAACCGAAATGGACCGCACCAAGCGGCTCGCCATTCTTCAGGAGTTGATGAAGAAGTCGAACGAGGAGGCACTGTCCTTGATGATGTTCGAAGGCATCGACGTCAACGGTGTCGCGAAGCGGGTTCAGGGTTTTAAGAACGTGCACCGCGTGATGCATTACGACGCGATGACATTCGGCGGCTGACGCCGCCGTGTCGGGCCGGGCGGCTACGGTCGCCCGGCCCATTTTTTTCGTGAGCTGGAGAGTTCCATGACCGTTCTTCCCGTCGTGTATTCGACCGTCGATGCCGTGGCGTTGGGCCCCGAGATCGAGAAGCGTTTTGCGTTTCCTTCGCCGTTTCACTGCGAGCTGTTGGCGCGCGGCATGAACGACGTCTACATGGTGATCGGCGGCGACAAACGCTATGCCGCCCGACTGTGGCGGGCGAGCCGCCGCACCGAACGCGAAGTCACCTACGAGTTGGATTTCCTCGACTTCCTCAGGGGCGAGGGCATTCCGGTCATTCCGCCCGTGAAGGGAAAAAGCGGCGCGCGCCACTTCTCCGTGGAGGCCCCTGACGGACTGCGCTGGGTCGCGTTGTTCGAGTGGGCCAAGGGCGACCCGTTCGCCGCCGCCCCCAGCACCACGTTGGCCGGCCAGATGGGCGAGTTGATCGGCGAGCTCCAGTTCAAGGCGAAGCGCTTCGTACGCGCCAAGGAGCGCCCGCTCGATCCCGCCGGGCGGCTACGCGCGCGGTTTCCCCACATCGCGCGTCTCTCGTCCTATCGTCCCGATCACCTCGCCCTGTTTCGCCGCGCGGCCGATGCGCTGACCAAGGCCTTGGATGGACTCAACGATCCGGCGCTCCTCGGGGCGACGCACGGCGATTCGACCGCGTCCAACTTCTTCATCACCGACGGCAAGGTGACCATCCTCGACTTCGAGACCTGTGGTTATGGCTTCCTGTCGCACGAACTCGCGAGCTTCTACTGGTCGACGGGCAAGAACGGGATCGATCCGGCGATCGCGCAGGCGTTCATCGACGGGGCCGATCGGGCGCGGCCGCGCTCGAAAGAGGAGCGCGACCTGTTCCCGCTCTTTGTCACCAACAAGGTCTTCGATTTTCTGGGCGGCTTCGCATTCAGCGTCAACGCGCTGGGGCATGGGGCGTTTCGCTTTCCCGGCCTCGACTGGATGGCAAAATCGATCGAACGCCACGCCAAGGAGGCGAAGCTGATTTGATTCGGGATCCGGTGCGCGTTGGTTCCACCCGTCAGTAGCGCCGCAGGAGTGCGTTGCGGTAGACGAACCGGCCTGTGGGGTAGTAGCCGATCGAAACCTCGAATGCCCGGTTGCTATGGCCCCGATAGGTCCGGCGGATGAGAAGTGCGGGTGTTCCTTCCGATACCTGGAGAAGGGGGGCGATTGGCGCCGGGATCGACGCGGCGGCGATTTCCTGATCGATGCGGGCGACCCTTTCGCCGAAGCGGGCCTCGATCGCCGTGACGATCGACGTGCGGAGTTTGGGGAGATCGTCGATCAAGGCCGCATAACGTTCGTCGATCATCGCTTCGACATGGCCGATCGGGAGGTCGATTTGAACCGGGTCGTGGCGCAAACCGGAGACGTGCAGGTGTCGGACTCCACGGCGGCACCCGAAGCGTTGTGCCGCGGCCGAGTCGGCGATCCGCGGCGTGACGCCATTTCTTCTGCTGATGATCGGGCTCGTGCTCGTCGTGACGCTGGTTCCCAAGATCAGCACGTGGTTGCCGAACCTCGTTCTCAGCCCCAGCCGCTGAGCGGCACGGTTTGTTGACAGGGGCGGGGGCCGAGCCTAGAACCGACCCGCCGGAGAGGTGGCCGAGTGGCTGAAGGCGGCGGTTTGCTAAACCGTTA
>VGES01000074.1 GCA_016869765.1 Alphaproteobacteria bacterium | reverse complement strand
GGCCCGAGGTCCTTGGTCAGCGGATCGATCGCCCGCCAGGCGTACTCGGCCACCTCGGTCATGCTGAGTTCGTCCTTGGCCGGCGCTCCGGACTGGCCCTGGCCGATGGTGTCGGGGGCGATCACGGTCCGGGTTCTTGCGAAGCGATCGATCACCGGCAGGATGGTGACCGAGGAGGCCGGCGAGCCGTGGAACAGCACTAGCGGACGCTTGCCCGTGAGCTTGGCCGGCCGCGAAATGCGGTAGTGAATCTGAGTCTCGTCGATGTCGACGAAGCCGCGGCGCATGGTCATGGTGCACTCCAGGAATGGCGGGGGAATGGCGATCGGGGCCCGACACTAGCATTGCGAGGCGCCCAGCCGCTGCGGTCTTCTGCCGCCGCCCTTTCGCCCCGCCCCGTCTTTTGCTAAGAGGGCGCGCGCCCTGAGCGTTGGGCGCCCGCCGGCCACGGCGATACAATGAGCGCCACCCGCAAGGGACCATTCCCCGGTAGCTCAGTGGTAGAGCAACCGGCTGTTAACCGGTTGGTCGCTGGTTCGAATCCGGCCCGGGGAGCCAGTTCTGCAAGAGCCACCGGAGCGATCCGTTGGCTCTTGTCTTTTGGCGTTCAGTCGAACCGCCACAACCAGGAGAGTGTCCGACAATGCGCGCGCAACCGTTGATCGCCTGCCACGACGTCGAGGCGAGCAGTCGCTGGTATCAGACGCTGCTCGGCTGCACGAGCGCCCATGGCGGCAAAGAGTACGACCGCCTCGTCGACCCGAAACGCCAGCGCACGCCCTATGGCAGCGAGGGACTGATCCTGCAGCTCCATGACTGGGACGTCGACCACCACCACGGCGCGATCGGCGATGCCAAGGCCAAGCCCTACGGCAACGGCGTACTTCTGTGGTTCGAGGTCGACGATTTCGACGCCGCCGTCACGCGCGACCGCGCGCTGCAGGTTCCGATCGTGCGCGATGTGCACTTCAATCCGGGGCCACAACATCGCGAGCTGTGGGTCCGCGACCCCGACGGCTACATCGTGGTACTCGCCAGTCCCGACGGCGAGGCCGCCCCGTAGAAGTCGGGCAGGCTCTTGCGGTTGATGGCCGAACCTCGACCAGGACGTAGAAATCACCATCGAACGCAAACCCGGAACACGGGCTGCGGGGCGCATCTCGGTCGTTGCAGCTTAGATTCGCCGAGCCTTGAAGGACGTTGGGAGCCGTTATCAGCAGTGCGCACGTGTCGGCTGCGCTTGGCGCGCCAACACGAGAGCCCAGCGCAGTTGCGCCCTGCCAGCGCCGATCGACATTGAATTTTCAATTGTTACGGATTATACATATCGTGACAATAGAAACATCATTCGGAGCATTGCCATGGCGTCGAGCACCGCGCCCCGCTCTCGCCGCAGTCGGGCCGGCCAATTCGGAGGAACCGCTTCTCCGGTATCGGCGACACGCCGCCGTCGATCAGGCCCGCCTCCGAGTGACGATCTCGTCGCGGCCTTTGTCGTCCGAGCGGGCAGAGCCGTCATGCGAATTGCAGAACGGATGTCGCGCGACCGCTTGAAAGCAGCCGTGGAAGCATCGACCGATACGGACGTGTTGTTCAGTTCCCTACGTGAAGCCGCAGCAATCGGCTCGGAGATCGAGTTGGACAAGCACGATCCGTTGACGGAGGCATTCCTGCGCGGATCGGAGATAAAGCGCGGGATGCTGAAGACCGAGGGTGGCGCCCTCTCGGCGCGACAGCTCGCAGACCACCTGAGCATCACCCCACAAGGGCTCGGCCGCAAGCGGACGCGCAATCAGGTTTTCTGGCTCGACGTCGGAGATGGCTACGCGTACCCGGCCTTCCAAGTTGGAAAGAGCGGCCTGCTGCCCGGCATCCGAAAGGTGCTCGATGCCTTCAAGATCAATGACCCATGGATGCGCGTCAACTTCATGCTCACGGGTGATCGGCGACTTGGCGGGAAGCGACCGATCGATCTGCTGCGCAAAGGCGAGGTCGACGACGTCGTGAGGGCGGCTGCGGCTTACGGCGAACATGGCGCCGCTTGAGACCGTTTCATTCCCACCTTCCGACTTCGCTGGCCGAGATCTCCCCCTCGAAACGATTCCTGCTGGAACTCGTCTCATTCGCATCCATCTCAACACTCGCCCGCCGCTCCACTTTGGCTCGACCGGCCGCAATCGCTTCGATGATCCGAAGAAGGCCTACGGCGTCTGCTACTTGGCGATGTCGATCGAGGGGGCGTTCGCCGAGACCTGTCTGCGTGACGTTGGCGCTCATCTTGTCGCGCTGACATTTCTCGAAGCGCGATCGTTCTCCCAAATCGAGGTGACGACGCCGCTACGCCTGGCCGCTCTTCACGGAGCCGGTTTGGCCCGGATTGGGGCGACGAGCACCGTCTCGAGCGGCGCCCATGGCGTCGCACAACGGTGGTCGCGCGCCGTGCACGAACATCCTGCGGCGCCGGGCGGGATCGCCTACCGATCCAACCTCGACAATGGCGAGATCTGTGTCGCCGTATTTGAACGCGTCGCCGGTCACCTCAAGCCCGGCGCCCCTCAACCGATCACCGCGGACCGCGCGAAATTGGCCGTGCTTCTCGCTCGCTACGATGTTGGATTGGGATAGCGCAGGATCCCTGCCAGGTCGGCTCGAAACGACCATCGGACGATTCACGTGACTGAACGGACCTCTGGTCATCGGCCAGCGAGGCCGTCAGGCCCGCTACGGGATCAACCCCGCCTCGCGTAACGGCTGGGTCACGCGCGCGCTGTCGGCCGGGTTGGCGTATTCGTCGAGATTGGCGACGAACAGGCCGAGGTCGCGGCCCTCGCGGGCGCGGGTCTCGGCCCAGAGCTTGCGTGCCTCTTCGGGTTGGCCCAGACGCACCAGCGCCGCGGCCCGATAAAGCGCGCTCGGCACGAACGTCGGACTGCGCACGAGGCTACGCTGCAACGCCTTGGCCGCGTCCTCGAAACGCTCGAGCTGGAAGTACGTGCGCCCCAAGGAATAGAGCGTGAGGTGCCCGTAATTCGGATTGAGTCGCATCGAGCGCTCGAGATACGGCAGAGCCTCACCGCCACGGCCGAGGGACGTCAGCCCCGATGACACCCCGATCAGCGAATCGGCGTCGTTGGGTGCCAGGGCGTGCCAGCGCTCGAAGGCGACCAGGGCATCTCCGTAGCGCTTCTCGAACGATCGCAAGTAGCCGAGCACGCTGAAGGCGAGCCGCAGATTCGAATCGATCGCCAACGCTTTGCCGACATGGACATCGACGAAGGACAGCGCCTTGTCGGCCGGCATGTTCCAGGCAAACCGATGTTCGGCGAGATAGACCTGGGCGATACGCGCTTCGGCCTCGGCACAGCGCGGATCGCTCGCCGCGGCCTGCTCGAACAACCCGAGCGCCGTCGCATTGCCCTTGGCGGTGAACTGGTAGAACTGCTCACGACCGCGCAAGAGCAGGTCGTAGCAATCGACGTTGTGCGTGCCCGGGTTCGCCAACGCTCGCGCTTCGCCTTGCGTCAGCTTGACCGCGAGCGCGCCCACGATCTCGTGCGTCACGTCGTCCTGGACGGCGAAGATGTCCTCGAGGTCGCGGTCGTAGCGCTCGGCCCACAGGTGACCGCCGCTCGCCGCGTCGATCAACTGCGCCGTCACGCGCACACGCTTTCCCGCCTTGCGTACGCTGCCTTCGACGACGTAGCCGACGCCGAGGGCGCGGCGCAACTTCGCGGCATCAAGGAAGCCAAGGCGATCGACGACCTGACCGTCGAGGTCACGATGGCGGTACCCGACCCGATCCTGCCGCGCCGTCTCCATATCATGCGGCCGCACGAGCCGCAGGCATGGAAGGACATGGGCGCCGAACAGTTTGGGCGCCGTCCGGTCGGCACCGGCACCTATCGCATTACGGCTTGGGAGCGCGACCGCGTGGTCGGCGTTGCGGCGGAAACCGCCTGGCGCCCGGCCAAGGTCAAGAACCTCGACATCCGCGTCATTCCGGAGAACGCGGGTCGCGTACAGGCGCTCAACTCGGGCCAGGTCGATCTCGCCTGGTCGCTCGAAGCCGACGCCATCCCGACCCTCGAACTCGCCGGCAACAAGGTCGTGCTGTCGCGCACCAACGACACGCTGAACCTGATTCTGCTGCACCAGAAGCAGGGCAGCCCGCTCGCCGATGTGCGCGTCCGTCAGGCGCTCAACTACGCCTACAACAAGGATGCGTTTATCCAAACGGTGTTGCGCTCGACGGCGCGCCCGATCGGTCAGCCGGCGGCCTCGACCATGAGCGGCCACTTCGAGGACATCAAGCCCTACCCCTATGACCCGGCGCGCGCCAAGCGTCTGCTCACTGAAGCGGGCTACCCCAACGGCTTCAAGATGACGGCCGAGATCGTAACCTCGACGGGCGAGTTCCAGCCGACGATGGAGAACATGGCCAACGACTTCAAGCAGGTCGGCGTCGCCATGGAGATTCGCAACCTGTCGATCGCCGAGTTCGTCCAGAAGGTTCTGCGGCAGAAGCAGTGGGAGGGTGAGGCGTTCAGCATGATGTACGAAGGGCACCCGTCGGCCGACATCAGCCGGATCATGGGCACCCACTCATGCTTGACGCGTCAACTCGCCAACCGGGAACCGCACACCTGCTTCGAAGAGATCATGCCGACGATCCTGGCGATGAGCAGGGAGTTCGACGAGAAGAAGCGCGACACACTCGCCAAGCAGGTGGCGCAGTTCTATCACGATCAGGCGGCGATCGTGTTCAGCCACGAGCGCGTCCTCGTCGACGGCGTGATGCCCAAGCTGCGCGGCTACAAGCTGGTCAACCGCGTCCCCTCGTATCACGAGATTTCGTTCGCGAACTAACGCAGGGGTTTCGACGCTACGTCGAGGGGCGGGGTCACTCCCCGCCCCTTTTCTCTTGGCGGAAGCCTAGGCTTTCTTGCCCCCGGTCCAGTCGACCTCTTCGGGGCGGAACTTGGGCCCCTTGAGGGCCTGGCGCAGGCGCTTGACCATGAGCAGCACGATCGATTTCATGATCGGCTCCATCGTATCGACACGCTTGCGGAATTCCTCGGCCGGCATCGCGACGACCGATGTCGGGGCGACCGCGATCGCCGTGCCCGAGCGCGGCGAGTTGTCGAACAATGCCAGCTCCCCCACGACCTCTCCCTTGCCGATGGTCGTCAGCACGCGGGGTTGCGAGGTTCGCATCCCGACGCGGATTTCGACCTTGCCGTCGACGATCAGGTAGACCGAGTCCCCGGGCTGTCCTTCCTCGAACAGGGTGTCCCCGGGGTTGTACGTCAGACGACCGGCCGGTGGCTTCGCCATATGCGACCCCTTCGCAGTGCCATCGTTGGCTCATTATAGGAGTTTGGATTCCCGGCCGCCCTGTTCATTGCGACTGCCTATTCCTGTCCCGAAGGTCCGACCGGACCGAAGCCCAGCGCCCCGAGCGGATCCTAGGCGAGGTCGCAACACCTGTCCGGCCGGTCTAGGCGTCCTTCTTCGGTGTATGTCGTTCGGCGATGCGATCCATGACCGCGAGCAGGACGCCCGAACCCACGAACGTGACGTGAATGATCACCAGCCAGAGCAAATCCTCCTTGTCCACCGACTTCACGCTCATGAAGCTCTTGAGCAGGTGAATGCCCGAGATGGCGACGATCGATGCGATCAATTTCAGTTTGAGGCCGCTGAAATCGACGTGGCCCATCCACTCGGGTCGATCCTCGTGATCGCCGGTATCGATCTTCGACACGAAGTTCTCGTACCCGGCGAAGATCACCATCAGGAGCAGGTTGCCGGCGAGGGACAGGTCGATCAGCGCCAGCACCATGACGATGATCTCCTGCTCGGAGAGCACGAGCGCATTGGGAATGAGATGCAGTAGCTCCTGGACGAACTTGACCAGGAGCACCGCGAGGGCCCCGACCAGACCGACGTAGAACGGCGCCATGATCCAGCGGCTGGCAAAAATGAACCCTTCTAGTCGTCGTTCGATCATGGCGGCCCCCTGGCTCGGCGGGCGCGAATATAGCGGAAGTTGCCCCCCGGTCGAGGTGTTGCGTCGCGCTGGCCGTTGCAAATCGTCCACGGCGACGCTTTGCTTGGAATGATCCGATCTCCCAACGCACGGTGTTCCGATGATCTCAGCCCTCCGCCTCGTTGCTATCTCGCTCGCAGCGCTCGTATTTGCCGCGCCGGCCTCGGCGCAGGGGGATCGGACCGCCACTGAACTGCGGGCGCTCGCCGAGCGGATCAAAGCGCTGGAAGACCAATTGGCTGGCCGAGCCCCGGGAGCGATCACCATAAACAACTCCACCGGATTGGCCGCCTCGGTCTGCAACAGCGGAAACATCTCGGCGTGAACGACGCCCTGCCCCGCCGTCAGCCACTGCAGGTCGCCTTCGCCGTAACGCGCCGCGGCGCCCAACGAATCGGAATGGTCGAGCAGTCCGCGCCGCACCACGGTCACCGTCTCGAAGCCGCGATGGGGATGCTGGGGAAAGCCCGGCACGGTCGTGCCGTGATACATGTTCCAGCCGTCGCGACCCGAGAAGTCCTGGCCGATCGAGCGGCCGGCGAGCATCGCGCGGGCCGGACCGTAGGCGCCATTGCCGGCGGGATATCGATCATCGTGGTGCATGCAGAACAGGAACGGGTCCAGGGTCTGCCACGGCGGCGTCAGCGGCTGGTACCCGAGAACCGCTCCGGCCCCGGCGGTGGTATCGTCCATGTCTATACCCCCTCGACGGCGATCATGCGTGAGCGACTCACGGCTTGGCGCTGTGCCTTGAGTTCTGCGAAATCGTGCGCGCGATAGAAATTCTGCAGCGCCGCCATGGTCGGAAACTCGAGCACGACGATACGGCGGGGATGCCAGTCGCCTTCGAGGTTTTCGGCCGGACCACCGCGCACGAGGTACCGGCCGCCGTATTTCTCGACGATCTCGGGAACCTCGCGCATGTAGCGCTCGTATCCCGCCTGATCGAACACGTCGATATCGCCGATCGCGTAGACCGCCATGGACGACCTCCCGATGTCGCAGCAAACCGTTACAGTCGTGGCATCGTCAGGCCGAAGCGCGACGCATCCTCGTCGACCTGGCGATCCGCCCGACGGGCCGCCTCGAGGTCACGCCGCGCTTCGCGGTCTCGTCCCTGCTTGACCGCCACGTAGGCACGCCCCCACAGGGCCTGAGCATAATCGGCGCGCACCGTGAGCGCGGCGGAAAAATCCGAATCCGCCTTCACCAAGTCGTTGGCCTTGAGGTGCAGAAAGCCGCGGGTCGAGAGCGCAAAGGGGTCGCGAGCCTGGAGGCGAACCGCCTGATTGCAGTCGGCGAGCGCCCGCGGCCGGTCGTCGCGCAGCGCATAGGCCAGGCAACGCGAGGCGAAGGCCACCGACCACTCGGGCCGGTGGGTCAAGGCCTGAGAGAAGTCCTGGATCGCCGCCGGATAGTTCTTCTGGACGCCCTGGGCGGAGCCCCGGGTCAATAGCGCCGCAGCGAGAAGATCTGCCGAGAGACCACCGGCCTGGATGACGCGCGTGCAGATCGTGACCTTCTCTGGGGCCGGCTCGGGCCCGCGCAGGCAGCGATCGAATTCCTCACCTTGGGCCAACGCGCCGCTGGACACGAGCACAAGCGCCGCCAACCCACGGCCGACCCGGAAACAGCAAAGAGCCAACCCGCTCGTCACGCCGCCTTCGTCGTTCCCTGGTTGACGATGAAGACTTCGCCTCGCTTGAAGAAGTCTTCGACCAAGCCCGCCGTCCGGGTCGCCTGATCGGTTTCCAACCCATGGCCGGCGTCGTAGACGTAGACGAAGAACGATCGTTTGATTCCGGCCTTGAGCAGGTGGCCCGCCTCAGCCGGCACGGCCTTGTCCTCGGTGCCGAGCAGGACCAGGGTGAGCGCGGTGATGTCCCCCAGGCGATCGATCAGTGCCTTGTCGTGGGGCGCATAGTACCGGCTCACGATCTGGCGATTGGCCTTGTACCGAACGCCGATCTCTTCGCCCTTGGGCATGCGCTCGGGATACTTGTAGAACGATTTGGCACGCTCGATCGGATCGTCGCTGACCTTCACCGAACCTGGCGGCGTGAAGCCACCCGGAGCCTGCAACACCAGGAGGTCGACCTTGCCCGGATGTTTGGCCGCGAGCCAAGCCGCCGCCGCGCCGCCGAAGGAATAGCCAAGAAGGTCGACCTTCTCGGCCTTGATCGCCGTGTCGATGAAAGCGGCCCACAAGTCGGCGAGGTCGGCCATCGACTTGACCGTTTCAATCACCGGTGTGCCGTCGAACCCCGGCGTCGTCGGAATGAAGACCCTGAACGACTTGGCGTAGTGCTCTTGCACCGCGCGCACCGAAGGTCCGCCACCGCCATGCAGATAGAGCAGCGGCTGGCCTTCGCCGGCCACCAGATACTTGACGGTACCGCCCTTCAGGCTGACCGATTGTTCTTTGAACGACATGACACCTCCCCTGTGGGCCAGCGGATCAGACCCCGGATGACCCTGGATTTCCAGCGCATATTCGACGATGCACGGTCGGTGGGCAACGGTCTGCACCGAGCGGCCGGCCTCACAGCACCTGAAACACCCGGTAGGTCACGGCAAACGCCTTGTCGGCCTGGATACGCACCGCCCCCATGCCCACGGCGAGCACGGCATTGAGCCAGGCGTAGGGTCCATCCATGGCCGTCTCGAAGAAGATGGCGTTGCGCATGTAATAGAGCACCGGATCGACCGTTTCACGCCGGCCCAGCGCCTTGAGCACATCCTTGGGACCGGCAACGACCCCCTGGTATGTCATCTGGATCAGGTGCCGGTCGTCGGTCTCGAGCACGATGCGCACGTCGGGGCGCGCCGAGTCGTCGCGCAACACCAGAAGATGATCCGTGGCGGTCACGACGGTGCCACGCAATTTCGCACCGTCGAAACGCCCGCGGGCAATCCGGTCGATTCGACGCCAACCACGCGGGGTCTTGCCGAGATCGAGGCCCTGCATCGCCTCCATGTCGATCGTGAACAAAGGCTCGGTACGAAGCGGCTGTTGCCGGGTGTCCATGGCCCCATGAGGGCAGAGGACCGGCCTCCGGACAAGGGGCCCGAGGTCGCGTGTACGTAAACTCCCGTATCCCCCTGATCTCGCTGGGCGACTACCTTAGCCCCCGGCAAACCACTCATGGCACGATCAGGCCCCCTGGCGAACCCGACAGACGGACGAGACCGCGCCGACGGCACGGTCCTCGACCGCACCCGCTCGAACATCATCGATGGCACGCTGGTCGGCCTCAGCATCATCGTCGTGCCCGCTGTGCTCGCGAGCCTCGCCCGGCTGCTCGACACCGGTTGGATCCCGACCATGGCACTCCATATATCGCTGGCGGTGTTGGTCCTGGCTCTCACCTTGATGCGGCGCCGCCTTCCCTACATCGTGCGGGCGGGTTTCCTCGTTGCGGCTGCGCTCGTTGCCGGGGTCGCGGCACTCCTGAACGTGGGGATCGCCGGATCCGGCGGGGCGTTCTTCGTGGCGGCCTGCATCGGAGCCATCATGTTCTTCGGCCCGACCACGGGGGCCGTCGTCGCGGGCATCTGCGTTCTGTCGTTTGTCGCGACGTTCTTGATCACGAACGGCGACCCCTTGGTCAGCGCCGGGATCCCCCCGGCCGACTACGTGCGCCGGGCCGGCACCTGGATCAGCAACGCCGCCGGCGCGATTCTCATCGCCATCGGGGCCAGAGCCGCGATCTACATCTTCGGCCTCCGTCTGTTGCGCATCGCCGACGAAGCCAATCGCGAGCGCGGCAAGCTCAAGGCCCTGATCGACGGCGCCCCGGACGGCATCCTGCTGCTCGATCAGAGCGAGCGCATTCTCGAAGCCAACGGAACGGCCCATCGCCTGTTCGGCTATGCGGACTCCGCCCTCGTCGGGCAACCCATGAACGTGCTGGTCCCGGGCCTGACCAACAACCGCGCCCGCCCAGCGCAAAGCGGCTTCCGGCGCGACGGCTCGATCTTTCCGGTGGCGGTGCGAACCTCTCCCGTTCCCGGGCAGGACATCGTCGTGGCCATCGTCCACGACATGACGGAGCAGGAGGCGACCCACGAGAAATTGACGCGTGCCGAGAAATTGCAGGCCGTCGGCCAGCTCACCAGCGGCGTCGCCCACGACTTCAACAACCTGCTCAGCGTCATCGTCGGCAACCTCGACCTGATGGAGGGGTCGTTCCGCGATCGCCCGAAGGACCACGAGCGCCTGAAGCGCGTGATGGACGCCGCCGATCGCGGTGCGGCGCTCACGCGCCATCTCCTCGCGTTCGCCCGCAAGCAGGTGCTCGTGCCGCGAACGATCGACCTCGGACACGAGGTGCGCAACGTCGTCGCGGTGCTGCAGCGGGTTCTCGGGCCCGGAATCGCCGTGTCGATCGACGAAACCACCGGCCTTTGGCCGTGCGAAGTCGACCCGGATCAATTGGGCAACGCCCTTGCCAACCTGCTGATCAACGCCCGTGACGCCATGCCCAAGGGTGGTACGGTCAGCGTGACGTGCAGCAACGTAACCCTGTCGGCCGGCGACATCGACGACGACGACGTCCGGCCCGGCCGATTCGTCCGATTGTCGGTGAAGGATCGGGGCTCCGGCATGACGCCAGAGGTCGCCGCACGCGCGATCGAACCGTTCTTCACCACCAAGGACGTGGGGCGCGGGGTCGGCCTCGGCTTGAGCTCGGTCTATGGCATGGTGAAACAGTCGGGCGGGCTGTTCCGGTTGAAGAGCACCCCGGGCCAGGGAACCGAAGTCGAGATCCATTTTCCGGCGGTGCCAGACTCGGTGCGACGCCATCGACCGAGTGGCTCGGCCAAGCCGTCACGGGTGACCGCTGGACTTACGCTTCTCCTGGTCGAAGACGACCCGTCGGTTCGCGAGGTAGCCGTCGCCATGCTGCAGGCCGCGGGCCTCACCGTCATCGAGGCGGCCAACGCCGCCGATGGCCTGGCCGCCCTCGACCAGAACCCCGACATCGGCGTGCTGCTGACCGACGTGATGCTTCCCGGCGGCGACACCGGGCTCGACCTCGCCAAGGAGGCCAAACGACGCCGGCCCGACCTCGTGATCGTCGTGACGTCGGGCTACCCCGGAGCCCCGCAACTCGTGGCGTCCACCCTGCCCGAGGCGTTGCCGCTACTCCCCAAGCCGTTCCGCAACGATCAGTTGCTGTCCCACCTCGACGAAGCGGTTCGCCGGCAGCGGACCACTCAGGTGCCGGGGTCGGTTTCGACCGGCGTATCGGGCTGAGCCGCCCACTCGCTCCACGAACCGTCGTAGAGCGCCCAATCGCGGATGCCCAAGCGTTCGAGGGCGATCGCCAACACCCCCGCGGCCACCCCGCCACCACAGGTCGTCACGATCGGTCGTCCGAGGTCGACACCGAGGCTGTCGAACGCGGCCCGCAGTTCCGCGGGCGACTGCAATCGCTTGTCCGCCGCCTCCAAAGCCTCCCACGGCAGGTTGAAGCTTCCCGGCATGTGCCCTGAGCGCAGCCCCGGCCGTCGCTCGGGCAGCCGGCCGGAGAAGCGCCCCTGATCGCGCGCATCGACGACTTGGGCTGTACCGCCCGACACGATCGAACGCATCTCGGCCAACGTGCGCAACTGCGAGGGATCGAGGCGCGCGACGAACTCGGCTGGTCGTGGCGCCACGGGAGGCGCGGTGTCGATCGGACGTCCCTCCGCCCGCCACTTGGGCAGCCCGCCGTCGAGCACGGCAATGGCCCGGTGCCCGAAGGTCCGGAACATCCACCACACACGACCCGAATTGAGCATGCCACCGGAATCGTAGACCACGACCCGATCGGCGTTGGTGATGCCCATCGCCCCGACCGCCACCGCGAACTCCGCCGCTGCGGGCAGCATCAACGGCGCCGGATTGCGGTGATCGCGGATCGTCCGAACGTCGAACAGCACCGCCCCCGGTATGCGGTTGGCCCGGAATTCCTCGGCGATGTCGCGCCGCTCGGCCACCGAGTGGTACGACCCATCGACGATCCTGAGATCGCGCTCGCCGAGGCGCGCGGCCAGCCACGCCGTCGTCACTAGCGGCGCGGTGTCGCTTGGAAAACTCAACCACCACCCTGCACTCGCCTCGAACCCGGGAACAACTGCGATCAGCCGCGGAACTCGAGCTCGTGCCAGTTGACGTACCAGTTGACCGGGTTCCAGCGCTGCACCTTGTTGGAGATGGCGTCGAGCTGATACTGCTCGTGCAGGAAAATCGAGGTCGCCTGCTCGTGGTAGAACTGCGCGATCTTGCGCAGGTGCTCGGCGCGCTTGGCCATGTCGAACTCCTCGTTCGCGGCCTTGATCGTCGGCTCGATCTCCGGGAAACACGTCCACTTGCCCTGGGTGTTGCACGAGTGCAGCGCGTTGATCGAGCGCATCATGTCCATCGTCGGGAAGGATCCCATGTCGAAGGAGAACAACTGCCCTTCGATCGCCTTCTGCGCCCGTGAACGCGCGATCAAGTCCGCCAAGGTGATCGGCCGGATTTCGAGCTCGACCCCGACCCTGGCCAGGTCCTGGCCGACCTTGAGGTAGGTGTCGTTGAGTTCGGACACGTTGTTCACCACCTCGGCCTGGAGCTTGAGCCCGGAGCCATAGCCCGCCGCGCTCAAGAGCGCCCGTGCCTTGGCCGGATCGTACGGATACGCCTTGATGTCGGGCTGATAGCCGCGCACCGTGCGGGGCGCCGGCTGGCCGGTGGCGACCGTAATGCCCTCGCCGATGATCGCCTTCAGATACTCCTCTCTGTTGACCGCGTAGTTGAGCGCCTGACGGACGCGAACGTCGGTCGAGGGTTTGATCAGGGTGCGAACCCGTTCCTCGGCCGGTCCGTTCGGATTCGATTGGAACATGAGCGTGAGGATCGACGGCGCCGAGGCCGTGTGCAGGCGCCCACCGGCGCGCGTCACCGCCTGACGCGCATCCGACGTGATCTGCATCGCGATCTCGATCTGGTTCGACTGGAAGGCCTGCAACCGGGACGGGGGCTCCGGCAGCGCCATGATCGTGAACTTGTCGATCTTGCCCGGCCGCCAGCCATCCTTGTGCGACTCGAGGGTCACGCGATCGCGCGCCCACGTGATCGGCTTGTACGGGCCGGTCCCCACCGGACGGGTGCCGTAGCCGTCGAAACCGACGTCGGCGAAGTGCTTCATGTCGACGGCCTTCGCCATGCCGACTTCCGACATCATGATCGGATTCGGCACCCGGGTTTCGATCTCGATTGTCGAGGCGTCGACTTTGCGCACCTCCTTGATCGCGCCAAGGTTGCGCACGATCGCCACCGCCTTGGCCTTGCCTTCGTCGGTGGCGTAGTAGGTGAACTGATCGACGATGTCGTCCACATTCAACGTCCGGCCGTTGTGGAACTTGACGTTGGACCGCACCTTGACGACCCAGCGGTTGCGCTCCGGGTTGGTCCAGGATTCGAGGATGCCGCCGACCGCGTTGCCCTTGTCGTCGATGTAGGTCAGGTGGTCGTAGGCCGCCTGCAACGTGTAGCCGTGCGTGTTCGAGGTGCAACACATCGGATTGCCGCTGAGCGGCAGGTCCGAGTGCCCTATCCTGAGTTCCGCCGCCGTGGCGGCGCCGGCGAGCAGCGCCGACGCCATCAATGCCATACCCATCGAACGCATGCTCGCCTCCCCTTTTTCGCTTGTCGCGCCCCTCACCCCCGACGCTACGCGTCGGCCCCCCTCTCCCCGCGGAGCGGGGAGAGGGTAGGGTGAGGGGGCCGGGCCTTACCCCTGAACGCTGATGTCGTGCCAGAAGATGTAACGGTTCTCCGGCCGGTAGTTCTGCACCCGCTTTTTCACGGCATCGATCTGCGCGTCTTCGTAGAGGAAAATGGCCGGCGCGTTGTCGTGGTAGAAGCGGTTGATCTTCTTCAGCATGTCGAGCCGCTTCGCCGGATCGAACTCTTCATTCGCGGCTTTGATTGTGGGCTCGATCTCCGGGAAGCAGATC
>VGES01000073.1 GCA_016869765.1 Alphaproteobacteria bacterium | reverse complement strand
CCGTTCAGGGGACGGCCCCGGGACCAGGTCAATTTCTTCCCCCGGGTCAGCAGGCGAGCGGCGACCAGCAGGGGCAACCGCTGGCCGTTCAGGGGACGGGTTCTGGACTGGCGCTTGGATTAGGTCCCGCGCCAGGCCCTGCGCCGTTGGTTGGTCCGGCCGGGCCAAGGCCCAACGACAACGCGGTCGTCTCAGTCGGCCTCGACGCCCGGGGTTCCCAACTTCCGCCGCAGCAGATCGGGGCGCCACGACCCGGTCCGTTGCCGCCACTCGGGCCGAATTCCGGCTCCGGCAAAACCGCGCCGACCCAGACAACGACCCAGGCGCAGCAGACGGCGACGCTGCAAGCCCCCCAAGCAGGGATCAGTCCCGGCGGCTCGTTCGGCGGCGTCTATCGCCGCAGCCAATCGACATCCTCGTTGGGCACCAACGACGGCGTCAGCGGCGAGGACGTGAATTTCACCGGCGGGTCGATCGTCAGCGGCAGGTTTTCCGCGACTCTCGGTTCTTCGACGTTGTCGGCCCCGGTCGTCGCGGGGATCTCGAATTTCACGCGCGGCACGTCCTCGCCGTTCGGGGCATTCTCGGGCTTTTCGTTCGTCACGCCCGACAACAAGTTCGTCGTGATCGAAGGCAACGAATCCGGTTCGACCAGGAAACTGTTCGCCTTTGCCGGCGTCCGGACGACGACGTTCCCGACCGCTGGGGCCACGTTCTACAAGTCACGCCGCGATTTCGTGCTGGGCAGCAACGTCCCGTTCCTGTTCGCCGACGCCGGCGGCTCGATCACCGTGTCCCAGACCGGTTCCAACGCAGCCATCTTCTGGGACACGTCGGGCTCAGCGACGGCGCAGCGCCCATTCGGAGCGTTCACCAGCGCTCTCGACGGCCTAGGTTCAAGTCAGAAATCGGCGGTCAGCCTGGCGATCGGTCAGGTCACGACCTCGATCACCGGCGCCGCGCGCGGCAGTTCGTTCCTGAACGGCCAGACCAGCCCCCACGTGTTCACGGGCTCGCTCGCCTCGCTCGGGGACGGCGCTTCGACCGCCAATCACTTCTTCGGCGGTAGCAGTCCGTCGCACTTCGTGCTCGGCGCGGCCTCCTCGACCTCGCTTATCGAGAAGTTCGAGAACGCCACCAGTTCCTACAAACCCAACACGGTGTTCACTGGTCAACCACAGTCTCTCGACTCCCGGACGAATCACCTGTCTTCGGGAAGTGGCAACAACGACGCGTACCGCGGTTATACGGGCGGTGTCATTTATGAACTCAGCGCGTCGGGGTTCTTGAGCGGCTCTGATACGTTCACCAATAGTAGCAAAAGCCCGAGCGACATCACGATCCAGACCAGCATAGCCACGAACAAGGTGGCGGCCTCGTTTGACGTGACGCGTACCAACACCTCCGGCAGCTTCGTGGCGACGTTCGGCGATTTCGACGTCGGCGCCTTCGGCTCGGGCTCCAACTCGAGCGGCAACAGCGCATTTATCGACGACAATAAATTTGGCGCGAGAGAAAACCCCTCGGGATCCTTCACCGCCGCCGGGTCCTCGGCGTCGAGCCCGATCCTCTACATGGTCAGTGCCGACGTCGGCATGGCCAACGTCGCGGTTGGTAAATTCTCGGACGTCAACTTTTGCAGTTGCGCGTTCCTCACCTGGGGCCTCTGGGGTGGTGAGATCCAGACGGGCGGTTCCGGCGAGGGCAGCATCTACCGCATGCACGCCGCACCCTGGGTGGCGGGCGTCGTGACGCCGTACGTGAATCTGCCGATGCACGGCAGTGCGACCTACACCGGCCACGTCATGGCCAACGTCGTGTCGGGCTCGGCCAGTTACCTGGCGGCAGGCAACCTCCGCATGGGCGTAGACTTCGCGACCCCATCATTGACCTCGATATCCGTGACCAACTTCGACGGCGGTAGCTTCAGCGGCACTGGTATCAACGTTTTCTCGGCGAGCGGGCTCAATAAGTTCTCTTCGGGCACGCTGACCGGGGCGGGTGGTCAGGCCGGGCGAACCGCGAACATGAACGGCTCGTTCTTCCAAAACAAGACAGGGACAGACGTGACCGCCGGCGTCGGTGGTCAGTTCACGGCCTCCGGCACCGGGTACAAGGCGGGCGGCGCGTTCGCCGCCCAGAAGTAGCGCTAGCGTTCGATCCGGCCGCGCGCCAGGGCCGTCGCATCCATCTCGATCAGGCGTTCAGGCCGTCCCAATTCCTTGACGCCGACGAGCGTGTCGGCGGGGTAAGGCTTGGAGAACCAGCGCTTGCGCATCTGGAACACGTTCGGTCGGTACGTCATGTCGGTGATGTAGATCGTCACCTTGACGATCTGGGCGATGCTCGATCCGGCGGCCGCGAGCGCCCGGCCGATGTTGCGCATCGCCTGATCGGCCTGGGCGTCGAAATCACCCTGGCCGACGCTATTGCCGTGTTCGTCCATGCCGACTTGACCCGAAAGCAGGATGAGATCGCCGATGCGAAACCCCTGCGAGATGAAGAACGGCTCGAATGGGTCGGGATCGAGGGTGATCGGGCGAGCGATGAGATCGGACGTGGAAACTCCGGCGTGGCCGCGGCGGGGGATCACTCTAACCGGCCACCGGCGCTCGTGGTAAGCTGAGGCGTGAGCACGATGACAGCGAGGATGGACGCCACGCCGGCGAGCAGCGATCCCCGGGCGGTCGGCCGCTGGCTGCTGGTCGTCGCCGCGGTCATCGCGCTGACGGTGGTCGTCGGCGGGCTGACGCGGCTCACCGAGTCGGGACTCTCGATCGTCGAATGGCGACCAATCACTGGGGTCCTTCCGCCGCTCTCCGCCGCGGCCTGGGAGCAGGCCTTCGCGCAATACAAGGCCTCGCCCGAGTACCTGCAGGTCAACGCCGGCATGTCGATGGCCGCTTTCCAGGCCATCTACTGGATGGAGTGGGGGCATCGGCTGCTCGCCCGGGCCGTCGGCATGATCTTCTTGATTCCGTTCCTGTGCTTTCTCGTCCGCAGCCGCATTCCCTCGCGGTTCGTCGCGCCGCTCGTCGTCGTGTTCGTGTTGGGCGGACTCCAGGGAGCACTCGGGTGGTACATGGTGCAGAGCGGTCTGGTCGATCGCCCCGACGTCAGCCACTACCGGCTGGCCGCGCACCTTGGGCTGGCCGTCGCCATCTATGGCTATGTCGTGGCCCTCGCCCTCGAACTTCTTTGGCCGCGCCGTTCGGGACGCGCTGACCCGCTCCTGACGGCGTTGGCGGGGTGGATTTTCATCGTTCTCCTGTCGGGGGCCCTCGTCGCCGGTCTCGATGCCGGGTTCCTCCACAACACGTTTCCGCTGATGGACGGCCGGTGGATCCCCGAGGGATTGTCGCTCCTGTCGCCGTGGATCCTGAATCTCCTCGAGAACCCGACCGGCGTTCAATTCCTGCACCGCCTGCTGGCCGCGGTCACGGTCGCGCTCATCGTCGCGCTGTGGTGGTGGCGCCGGCCGACCACGACGCCGATGGGGCGCCGCGCGCTCGATGGGCTGCTGCTGATGGTCGTGGTGCAGGCCGCGCTCGGTATCGCGACGCTCCTCCTCGTGGTGCCGATCTCCCTCGCGGTCACCCATCAGGCGGGGGCGGTCGCCCTCTTGACGATGGCGCTGGTCGCGCGCCACGTCGCGCCGCGATGAGCGACGCGCGTTTTGTCTACGTCACCGCGGCTTCGCGCGCGGAAGCGCTCGCGATCGGCCAGGCATTGGTCGTAGAGCGTCTGGCGGCATGCGCCAACGTGATCGACGGCATGGCGTCGATCTATTGGTGGCAGGGCAAGATCGAACGCGCCGAGGAGGCCGTGTTGATCCTGAAGTCGCGCGCGGCGCTCATCGAACCCCTGACCGCGCGGGTCAAGCAATTGCACTCCTACGAGGTGCCCTGCGTCATGGCCCTGCCGATCGAGGCGGGGAACGCGGACTATCTGCGCTGGATCGCTGGGGAAACCCGCGGTACGCCATGACACGGCGGGGCGGGGCGCCTGGGATGGCTCCATGAGCACGACCACCGACACGGCCGCCCGGCGTTCGGCGCTGATCACCACGATCGTCGCCAGCATAGCGCATGCCTACTCGCATCTTTTCGTGCTGCTGTTTGCGACCGCCGTGCTGGTGATCGCCAAGGATTGGTCGATGAGCTACGCCGAACTGCAGTGGCTGTCGGTCCCGGCGTTCGTCATTTTCGGCGTGGCTTCGCTTCCGGCCGGCTGGCTCGGCGACAAGTGGAGCGCGCCGGGCATGATAGCGGTGTTCTTCCTCGGCGTCGGCGCCTCGGCGATCGTGGTGTCGTTCATGGACTCGCCGACGGGCCTGTTGCTCGCGCTCGCGCTGATGGCGACGTTCGCCGCGATCTATCACCCCGTGGGCATTCCCTGGCTGGTCAAGACCGCGACCAATCGCGGCCGCGCGCTCGGCATCAATGGCGTGTTCGGCAACCTGGGCACGGCCGGGGCGGCCATCGTCGCCGGGTTTCTCGCCGACACCTTCGGCTGGCGTGCGGCGTTCCTCGTTCCCGGGATCGTCGCGCTGCTCACCGGCGTCGTGTTCCTCATCGTGTTGCGCCGCGGCGAGGTCGTCGAGGTGACGCGCGATGCCAGGGAAATTCCCGCCGCGCCGCTCGCCGACATCAAGCGGGCCTTCATCGCGCTCGTCGTCGCGGTGAGTTGTGTCGGGCTCATCTATCAGGCGACGGCCGTGGGGCTGCCCAAGATTTTCTCCGATCGGCTCACGGCCGGCGAGGGCGCTTTCGGGGCCGGGCTCCTCGTGTCGATCGTCTATGCCGTGTCGGCGATCTCCCAGATCCTCGGCGGCGAACTGGCCGACCGTTACCCGTTGCGCTGGGTCTATTTCGCCGCGCAGTCGCTGCAGGTGCCGGTGATCGTCGCCGCCTACTTCACGTTCGACTACGGTCTCGTCGCGCTCGCGGTTCTCATGGTGTGTTGCAACATGGGCAGCCAGGCCCCGGAGAACGCGTTGGTCGCGCGCTATACGCCGCTCGCCTGGCGCTCGCGGGTGTATGGCTTCAAGTTCGTGCTGACCCTGGGCGTGAGCACGGCGGGCGTCGCCCTGATCCCGACGATTCACGACTGGACGGGAACGCTCGACGTGCTGCTCCTGATGATCGCCGGATTCGCCGTGGTGGCCGCGGCGGCGGCCGGTTCGCTGCCGCGCGAGCGCCCGGCCGCGGCCGCAGCGCCCGCACAACCCTCGGTTCAACCCGCGGAGTAGCGCGGTCTTGGCTCGCGACGCTGCCCTCGATCGAGGTGCTTTATGGCTCCGACCGTTAGCGTTGCGGCGCATGTGTCGCGGAAGACCGGGCGAGGTCTGGCAAAACTCGCGGAGGCCACCGGCCGCTCGATGTCCCAATTGGTGGCGCAAGCGGTGGTGCGATACCTCGCCGAAGAGAAAGCGTATCTCGCCGCCATTGCCGTGGGACTGCGCGATTTCCGTGAGGGCCGGGTGACCGACCACGAGACGGTTGTCGCGGAGCTGAAGCGCCGTCGCCGCCGCTGACTCCCGTCGGTGGCGGTTAAGCCTTGCGTGCGGCTGGCAATCGTTCGAGTTCGATCGCCGGGCACCGGTTCATCACGACCGCGAGGCCTGCGGCTTCGGCGCGTTTTGCCGCGGCATCGTCGCGCACGCCGAGCTGCATCCACACCACCTTGGCCCGCACCGCGATCGCTTCGTCGACGACGCCGCCTGCCGCCTCGGTGCGGCGAAAGATATCGACCATGTCGATCGGCTCGGCGATCTCGGCCAGGGAGGCAAAGACACGCTCGCCGTGAATCGTGCCGCCGGCCTCGTTGGGGTTCACCGGAATCACGCGGTAGCCCCTGTTGCGCAGGTAGCGCATGACGCCGTGCGAGGGGCGGCCGGGGTTGGCCGAGGCGCCGACGACGGCGATCGTCTTCACGCGCGCCAGGATGCCGGCGATGTAGGGGGCGTCGTAGTGGTCGTGGTCCACCTCAGCGGTCCTGGAAGCGGGGGGCTCGTTTGGCGAGGAACGCATCGATGCCCTCGTGTGCGTCGGCCAACAGCAGGTTCTCGGCCATGACCTCGGCCATCGCGGCGTAGGCCTCGGCGGTCGGCATTTCGATCTGGCGGTGGAACGCGCGCTTGCCGAGCGCGACGACGGCCGCCGACTTGCCCGCGATCCGGCGCGCCAGCGCGTGAACCGCCGATGCGAGATCGCCGTCCGCGACCACGCGATTGACGAGGCCCAGGCGATGGGCCTCGGCGGCGTCGATCATCGCTCCGGTGTAGAGCATTTCGAGCGCTGCCTTGCGCGGCACGACCCGGGCGAGCGCGACCATCGGCGTCGAACAGAACAGTCCGATATCGACGCCCGGAGTCGCGAAGCGGGCCGACTGGGCCGCAATCGCGAGATCGCAGGTTGCCACGAGCTGGCAACCGGCGGCCGTCGCCACGCCTTGAACCTGCGCGATCACCGGCTGGGGCAGGGCGAGGATGCGCTGCATGAGCGCGCCGCAGGCGGCAAACACAGCGCGATGGCTGGTGACGTCGTTCGCGGCACGCAGCTCCTTGAGATCGTGCCCGGCAGAGAACGCGGGGCCGGCGGCGGCCAGCACGACGACGCGCGTCTCGGCCTCGCCGGCGATCCGTTGCAGCGCCTCGTCGAGGGCGCCGATCAGGGCGCGGAACAGGCCGTTGCGTTGCTCCGGGCGGTTGAGGGTGAGCGTCGCAATGCCGCCCTCGTCGCGGCGGAGCATCAGGGGTTCGAGCGATTCGGTCACGGCCTTGTTATAACCGCGATCATCTCTCAGAGCATGCTCATCGTCTCCACTGCAGCCGACCCGCGTGGGCATCCGCTGGCCGATCGAGATTCCGCTCGCTTGAAGATGTAGGGGAACAGCCGCAGAACTAGAATATTTCCCGTCGACGGGTCCTCACTGGGCGCTCATGAAGTTTCGTGATTTCCTCCGAATCCTGGCCGAACATGGCTTCGAACTGGATCGCCAAAAGGGAAGCCACCGCGTCTACAAAGGCCAGGTGGGTGGCAAGCTCTACTCGGTCGTGGTCGCCGTCACCAACGAGGGCGACGACATCGCCGCCGGAACTCTTTCGGCAATGATCCGTCAGTCGGGGTTGCCTCGGCGGACGTTCCGCTAACTCGCCGCGGGCAACGGCATTGTGTACTGATGGTGGTATGAGGCCTTTCGGTTGGCGACCCACCAGCCGATCCAGAACGCCACCCATAGCCGGAACGGCGAGCGCCGACGAAGCATCCGTAAACGATCCGCCGCCGGTAGGGCGTCCGACGCCTCGAGATGAAGCTGAATCGCTTGGTCTAGAGAACTGCGCACTTCCTCCCACGAGCTGCCCTGAACCGCCAGGTCGAAGTCGAGGCAAATCGCCTCCCACCTGCCGTCAGCTCCCCAGGCCCTACAGTGCAGAGTCCTAGTCACCATTTCTTCCGTTGCGTTCCGCGAACGTTTCGTGTGGTGTTTTCAGGACGGCGCCACCATCGGCCGTCCAATCTCATCATCACGAAATGTTGCATCGCAGGGTGCAGGAATCAAGGCAGCGAACGGGCCGCGGCGGTGCCGGCGGGTGTCGGTGGTCACAGACGCTTATTGCCCGCCACCACTTTAGATTGGAGCACCGGACTTGGTTTCCCCGATTCGGTCGTTTCACGACCGCCTCCCTCGCGCTCAACAGAGCGATCAGAGGCGGCGCGCCGCCTCATGGCGTGGGACACGACGACCCCACGTCATGCTCTCGCCGCGCGGCCCACGGGCCGCCCCGACTACGTTAGAGAGAGGTATCATAATACCTCTCTCTAACGTATTGTTTTTCGGTGCGGTTGTGATTGACACCCTGCCGCCCGGTGAAGATACTCCGCGCCGCTTTGGGCGCCCTCCCGGCGCCCGTCCTGAGAGGTTTCTGCCATGGCCACCTATTCGGCCCGGCCCAACGAGGTGCCCCGCAAGTGGTGCCTGATCGACGCCGACGGCGTCGTGCTCGGCCGGCTCGCCACCATCGTCGCGACGCGGCTCCGCGGCAAACACAAGCCGCAATACACCCCGCACATCGACTGCGGCGATCACGTCGTCATCATCAACGCCGAGAAGGTGCGGATGACCGGACGCAAGGCCGTGCAGAAGGTCTACTTCAAGCACACCGGTCATCCCGGTGGCATCAAGGAGCACGTTGCCGGTCAGATCATCGGCGGGCGTTTCCCGCAGCGCGTGATCGAAAAGGCGGTCGAGCGCATGATGCCCAAGGAAAGCCCGCTGGCGCGCACCCAGCTCGGCCACCTGCGCGTCTACGCCGGGACCAAGCACCCGCACGAGGCGCAGTCGCCGGAACTGCTCGATGTCGCCAAGCTCAATCCCAAGAATCGCCGCGGCGGAAAGAAGACCTGATCATGGCCGAACAACAGAAGCAGGGCCTCGAAGGCCTGAAGAGCATGACGGTCGCGGGGGCGCCTTCGGCCCCGGTCTACGAGAAGAGGGTGGACGCCCAGGGCCGCGCCTACGCCACGGGCAAACGCAAGAACGCGGTCGCCCGCGTCTGGATCAAACCGGGCAAGGGATCGATCACCGTCAACGGCCGTTCGAGCCAGATCTATTTCGCCCGTCCGGTGCTGCGCATGATGATCAGCCAGCCGCTGATCGCCGCCCAGCGCGACGGCCAGTTCGACGTGTGGTGCACGATCACCGGCGGCGGCCTTTCGGGGCAGGCCGGCGCGTTGCGCCATGGCCTCTCGATCGCGCTCACGCGGTTCGAGCCGGAACTCCGCAGCGTGCTCAAGAAGGGCGGGTTCCTCACCCGCGACAGCCGCGTCGTCGAACGCAAGAAGTACGGCCGCCCCAAGGCGCGTCGCCGCTTCCAGTTCTCGAAGCGCTAACCGCAGGTTTCCTGGAAAAAGGGGACGCGGTTGGTGCCGCGTCCCCTTTCTTTTTGGCCGGCCCCGCCGTGGGGTCCCCTTGACGAAAGCCCCGTCCCTGTGCCCAAAGTGGTTCAGGAAGGGGCCCCAAGTTATTGAAAAACTGGGGTTGTACCCATGTCTAAGACATCGCGGATCGCGGTCGGAATCCTCGGCGCCAGTGGCTACACCGGTGCCGAGCTGGTGCGCCTGCTCGCCCGCCACCCCGACGTCGACCTCCGCGTCCTCACCGCCGACCGCCAGGCCGGCAAACCGATGGCCGAGGTCTTCCCGCACCTCGCCATGCTCGCGCTGCCGCTCCTCACCAAGATCGACGACGTCGACTGGACGAACTCGGGCCTCGACATCGTGTTCTGCGCGCTGCCGCACGGCACGACCCAGGAGGTCGTGGCGCGCATCCTGACGGCGAGCGCGGGCGCGCCGCGGCGGCTGCGCATCATCGATCTCTCGGCCGATTTCCGGCTGCACGACGTCGCGACCTACGCCCAGTGGTACGGCCACGAGCACCGCGCGCCCGATCTCCAGAAAGAGGCGGTCTACGGTCTCACCGAGTTCATGCGCGAGGAGATTCGCCGCGCCCGCCTGGTCGCCTGCCCCGGGTGTTATCCGACCACCTCGCTGTTGCCGCTGGTGCCGCTCCTGCGCGCCCGCCAGATCGATCCCGACGACATCATCATCGATGCCAAGTCGGGCGTATCGGGGGCCGGGCGGGAGGCCAAGCAGGGCAGTCTCTACGCCGAGGTGGGCGAGGGGATTCACGCCTATGGCGTCGCCAGCCACCGCCACGGTCCGGAGATCGAGCAGGAGCTTTCGCGCGCGGCCGGCGGTGCCGTCGTGGTCAATTTCACGCCGCACCTGATGCCGATGAACCGCGGCATCCTGGCCTCGATCTATGTCCGCCTGATCAACGGCGCCACCGCCGATGATCTGCGCGCCACCCTCACGCGCGCCTATGCCGACGAGCCCTTCGTCCAGGTCGTGCCGGCCGGGGTGTCGCCGGCGACGCGCCACGTGCGCGGCTCCAACCACTGCCTGATCGGCGTGTTCCCCGATCGCGTCAAGGGCCGCGCCATCGTGCTCTCGACCCTCGACAACCTGGTCAAGGGCGCCTCGGGGCAGGCGATCCAGAACATGAACCTGATGTGCCAGTTGCCCGAGGCGCGCAGCCTCGAACAACTGCCGCTGTTTCCCTAGGAGTGCGCCACGACCGCCGCCGTCATCCTTCCCTATCGCGGTGTGCGGCCGGTGCTGGCCCCGGACGTGTTCGTCGCGCCGGGCGCCACGGTCGTGGGCGACGTCGTCGTCGGCGCCGGCAGCTCGCTGTGGTACCAGGTCGTCGTCCGCGGTGACGTCAACCAGATCCGCATCGGCGCCAGCGTCAACCTGCAGGACGGCACGGTCGTCCACGTCAGCCGCAAAGAGGGCGGCCGCACGGTGATCGGCGATGACGTGACGGTGGGACACCTGGCGCTCATCCACGCCTGCACGATCGAACCGGGGGCCTTCATCGGCATGCGCGCGACCGTGATGGACGCGGCCGTCGTCGAGGAAGGCGCCATGGTGGCGGCCGGCGCCCTCGTGACGCCCGGCAAGCGCGTCGCCCGCGGCCAGTTGTGGGCCGGCGCCCCGGCGCGGCCGATGCGGGCGCTGTCGTCCGACGAGATCGCCGAGAATCGCGCGACCGCGGCGCACTACCGGCGCCTCGCCGCGGAACACGCCGCGCTCGCCGCCGGCGTGACGAGCCGTGTCGCCTAACGTCCGCCGCACCTTTCACCCCACCCGCTGCCCGCGCCGCGGGGAGAGGGGGGCTTGGCGCGCGAGCGTCGGGGGATGTGGGGCGCTGTCGCCGGCATGGCGCTGGCACTGCTGCTCGGCGCCTGCGGTGTGCTGCCCGCGACCATGAACATCGCGGCGCGCGATGTGAACACCGACCAGCTCTACGTCGGCACCGTCGAGGGCATCCGCGGCGAACCGACGACCTCGGTCGCGCTCTACGGCGTCGAAGGCAACCTCGTGTGCCGCGGGCTCACCGGCGTGGGCGGTGTCAGCCGGGTCGAGCCCGGCATGACCGCGCGGCTCACGCTCAAGTGCCAGGACGGGCGGATCATCAACGGCCGGATTCGTTACGACACCATCGACCGCGGCATCGGGTTGGCGCGCGACACCAAGGCGGCCGACTACCAGGTGCTGCTCGGCCGTTTTGCGCTCACCGAGAACAACCTGCGCCGCGAGTTCGCGGCTTTGCCGACGCCGCCCAAGGCGCCGGGGCGCACGGACGGCGTCGCGCCGACCACGCCCAGCCCGGTCGAAACCGAGGCCGGGGACCGTCCGCCCGCCGTGCCGCGTGAAGGCGTCGAGGCGCGTCCCGCCTGCCGCGGCGACGTCATCAACGGCATCTGCCTCGACGACTTCGATCTCGAGGAATTCGAGCGCGACGACCTCGAGCAGTTCCTGCGCGCGCGTGAGCCCGCGCCCAAGAAGGACGAGATCGACGCCTGAGACGCTACCCGCTTTTCATCCGGACGTAGCGGCCGGGGGCGTCTTCGATCGCGCGCAGCGCGCTCTGTTGCGAGCGAACGTGGTTCAGGCCCTGGCCTTGGCAATGAAACGGACGTTGGGCAGACGCTGGAAGTCGCGGTCGCACGTCACGACGTCCGCGTCATAGGCCAGTGCGGTGGCGTAGACGATGGCGTCCGCCACCGCGAGTTTGTGTCGTGCACTCAGGTCGGCGGCAACCAGCGCGATCGCGGAATCGAGGTCGGCCGCCACGCAGGTCCGCGTGAACGCGATCACCCCGTCGGCTCGGTCCTCGTCGAGCTCGCGATGGAGCCATTTCGCGAGTTCGACTTGCACGAGGGTGGGGACCACCCACGTCCGACGCGGCGGCAACTGCTCCGCCACCCTTGCGCCCGCCGCGCTACCGATGAGCCATTCGATCCACGCCGAGGTGTCGACGACGCGCATCACACGCGGTCGCGGCGATCGCGATAGCGCGTGGCCTTGGCCCCTTTGGCGATTCCCGCCAACGCTTCGAGTTTGGGGACCGGCACCAGGAGAACACCGTCCCCCTTGGGAATGAACGCAAACACCTGGCCGGCGCGCCATTGACGGGCGATGCGGACCGCCTTGGGAATCGATATCTGGAACTTGGTCGACAGCGTCGCCGTGTCCTTCGATTTCATACCAAACTCCAATCGATCAAGATTTCGTAAGAATAGAACAGGGCCAGGAAAATGAGTAGCCGCGCCGCCGCGCTACCCGCTCTTCCTCCGGACGTAGCGGCCGGGGGCGTCCTCGATCGCGCGCAGCGCGCCCTCGACGGGACGGCGTGCCGGCACCCGATCGCCCGAGCGTGGCCGGAGCCAGTCCGCCCAGTCGCGCCACCACGACCCCGCTTGTTGAGTGGCGCCCGCCAGCCAGGCCTCGGGTTCGGCCGGCAACGCTTCGTTGGTCCAGTGGCCGTACTTGCCCGAGTCGGGCGGGTTGACGACGCCTGCGACGTGGCCCGACTGCGCCAGCACGAAACGCTTCTCGCCATGGTAGAGACCGGTCGCGCGGTAACACGAGCGCCAGGGCGCGATGTGATCTTCCTTGGTCGCCAGAATGTAACAGGGGGTCGCGACCTTGCGCACGTCGATCGCGACGCCGGCGAGCGTGATGCCGCCCGGCTGCACCAGGCGGTTCTCGTGATACATGTTGCGCAGGTAGAAGCTGTGCATCGCGGCCGGCAGATTGGTCGAGTCCGCGTTCCACGCCAGGATGTCGAAGGGGATCGCCTCCTTGCCGAGCAGGTAATTCTGCACCACGAACGACCAGATCAAATCGTTGGCGCGCAGCATGTTGAAGGCCTGGGCCATGATGCGGCCCTCGAACACGCCCTTCTTCGCCAGGTGGCTGTCCATCGACTTCAACTGTTCGTCGTCGATGAAGACCGTGATGTCGCCCGCCTCGGTGAAGTCCACGAGCGCGGTCAGGAAGGTGGCGTTGGCGATGCGCCGGTCGCCGCGTTCGGCCATGTGGGCGAGGGCGCCAGCCGTCAGCGTGCCGCCGACGCAGTAGCCCACGATGTTGAGGTCCGACTCGCCGGTCGCCCGCAACGTCGCTTCGACGGCCGTGAAGAGCCCCTCCGTCATGTAATGCTCGAAGGACACCTGGGCGAGCGCGGCATCGGGATTGACCCAGGACACCATGAACACGGTGAAGCCCTGCGCCACCATCCAGCGCACGAGTGAATTTTCCGGCCGCAGGTCGAGGATGTAATACTTGTTGATCCACGGCGGCACGATCAGCAGCGGTCGGCGGTGCACGGAATCGGTGCTCGGGGCGTACTGGATGAGCTGGAACAGCCGGTTCTCGAACACGATCTTGCCCGGCGTGATCGCCACCTTCTCGCCCACCGCGAAGGCCTGGGCGTCGCTCATGGTGATCGAGCCGCGCTCGAGATCCCGGAGCAGGTGATCCAGTCCTCGGATCAGGTTCTCGCCCTTCGATTCGAACGTCGTGCGCAGCACCTCGGGGTTGGTCAGGAAGAAGTTCGAGGGCGACATGGCATCGACGAACTGGCGCGTGAAGAAGTCGACCTTGCGCCGCGTGCGTTCGTCGAGCCCCTCGACGTCGGCCACCGTGCGTTGCAACCAACGGCTGGTGAGCAAGTAGGACTGCTTCAGGAAATCGAAGAGCTGATGGTCCTGCCAGGCCTTGTCCTTGAAGCGTCGGTCGCCCTTGTCCGCTTCGACATAGGGCTTGGTCTCGCCCTTGCCCGAGGCGCGTTCGACGACGTTCTGCCAGACCTTGAGGTATTCGCGCCAAATCTCGACCTGCGCGTCGATCAGCGCCTTGGGATCGGCCACCATGCGCTGGGTGAGTTCGAGGAACGCCTGGGTGATCGCGAAGGGGTTGAGCGGCGAGTCGGCGGCGGGCTGGCGCTTGAGGAATTCGCCGATCAGTTGCTGGCTTTTTTCCGCCACCTGCCGCCAATTCTTGGCGAACACCTCGGCGCCGGCATCGTTCGGCCCTTGGGCGTGTTGATCGGTCATGACGCGTTCCTTTATGGTAGGGCGCAAAGCCCCTGATATGTTGGGGCTTTCGTGACGTGAGTAGGACGCGGGTGTTAGTCTACCCCTTTGGTAGCCGAACCCCCACGTGGTGGCTCGTCGCCCTTGCGGGGCGGGCCAAGCACGATTAGGGATGAGCCGCGCCGAAATCCAAGGCGCCAGGACGAGGAACGACCCATGAATCAGCAACGCCCCCGGACCCTTCGGCCCCGCCACGGGACCGCGGCCGCCGCCATGGCGCTGTTGCTGGCCGGCTGCTCGGTGCCCAATTGGGCCAATCCGGTGCGCTGGTATGACGGCGTGGCCGATCAATTCCGCAGCGATCCCGCGACGCCGCCGAACGCGAGTGCGCCGCCGCTGGCAAGCGTACCCGAGCGCCCGCGCACGACCCAACCCGAGGAACGTCGCCAGATCAGCCAGGGCCTGATCGCCGATCGCGACAACGCGCGCTACACCGACGATGTCGTCCGACGCAGCGAGGATACCAGCGGTCCGGCGCCGACCGTGCGCACCGCGGCCGCGCCGCCGCCGCCGCGCC
>VGES01000072.1 GCA_016869765.1 Alphaproteobacteria bacterium | reverse complement strand
CTGAAGTACTCCAGCGCCGAGGTCGACGCGCTCGAAATCCAGCGTGCCGTGATCTCCTCCGCGGAGGCGAAGGATCGGCCCGCATGAAGGGACAACGCGACGCAATCCGAGTGAACCGAGAACGGGTGGAGAGGCGGATGACGAAACAACTGACAGTTGCGAGCATGGCGTTGGCCATGACGGTGGCAGCGTTCACGAGCGGAGCGTCGGCCCAAGGTCGGCCGACCACGTTCGAGGAGTTGGCGAAATACAAAGGTCCCGATCGCGAACAAATACTGGTCGAGGGCGCAAAGAAGGAAGGCAAGGTCACGTGGTACACGACCTTCGTCCTTCAGCCCCTCGTCGAAGAGATCGTCAAGGGGTTCAATCAGAAGTATCCCGGCATCAAGGTCGAGTTCTTCCGCGCCAGTACCGATAACGACCTGGCGCAACGCATCATTTCCGAGTTCACGGCACGGCGTTATGACGTCGACGTGATCACGCCGTCAGGCTCCGGTCCGGTCATAGCGGAGTCCGGCGTGCTGGCGTCGTGGGACTCGCCCCATCTCGCCGACTACCCGGTCGGCGAGACTGGTCGGGAGCCGAATGGCCGCTGGGTGACGATCACGCAATACGCTCGTGCGTTCGGCTACAACACGCGCAACGTCAAACCCGAGAATGTGCCGAAGACGTGGGACGATCTGCTGAAGCCCCATTGGAAAGGCAAGATGGTCATGTCGAATGCGGTGACCGTCGCCGGCATGATCATCGGCGGCACGCTCGACACCATGGGCGAACAGAGGGGCATGGAGTACCTGAAGGCTCTCGGGAGGCAGGATATGGCAATCGTGGCAATCGGTACGGCAGCCACCGTCGACCAAGTGGCGGCGGGCCAATACGACGCTTGCATTTGTGCCGTCCACACGCTCGATATTCTCAAGGCCAAGGGCGCGCCACTCGGCTATGTGGTGCTCGGCGATACGTACTTCCAATCAACGCAGGAGACGATGCTGCCGAAGAATCCGCGGAATCCCCATGCCGCACTTCTGTTAACCGATTTCCTGATCTCGGCCGACGGCGCTCAGAAAATCATGTTGGACAATAAGTATCTGCCGCAGCATCCGAAGCTGACGGCCAATCATCCCGCGCTCACCGGGAAGAAGCCTTGGGTGCTCACACCCGCAAGATCCCTGGCCGGGGCGGCCAAGTGGGACCGGATTCTGAAGGAAGAGTTCATCCGGTAGTTCCGAGGGTCGAGGCGGCGGGGACGGTGGTGAGCCCACCTCCCGGCCCTTCGTCAGCGGGACCTTGACCTCATCAGAGTACACGGGCGTGTCACGACGGCGAGATGCCAGTCCATCATCTGGGTTGACGCCGATTTCGGCCGCGGCGTTGGCTCGATTGCCCCTCTACTCGGTTTTGTTGCTGCTGATCCTGCTTATCGGCCCGCCACTGGTATCGCTCGTGGTATCGAGCTTTCAAACCGGCGCGTTGACGCCGCGGGCCGAGTGGTCGATGGCCAACTACGTCGCCGTGCTCGAGGACATCGAACGTGGTGGTCCGGTTTTCAATTCGATCGTTTTCGCCCTCGGATCGTCGGTGGCGGCGCTTCTTCTCGGTGGGTTGTTGGCGTTCATCGTCGAACGCACGAACACGCCGTTTCGTGGGCTCGGATATTTCGTCGCCATCGGTGTGGTCGCCATTCCGGCAGCGGTCTATGCCATCGCCTGGACACTGCTGCTGGGTCGTGGCGGCCTCATCAATCTCGCGCTGGCAGACATCTTCGGGTTCTTCGACCTGCCCTTTTCGCCGATCCGGATCAACAGCCTTACCGGCATGATCTTCGTCGAGGGGCTGGCCTACATGCCGCTCGCTTTTCTACTGCTCTCGGGACCGATCCGCTCCATGGACCGCTCGCTCGAGGAGGCGGCCTTGGTCGCGGGAGCACGCCCGTTCCAGGTCGCGCGCCGAATTTCGACGCCACTGCTCCTGCCCAGCATCATCGCCGTGCTTCTGCTGACGATCACCCGGGCACTGGAGGCCTATGCCGTGCCCGCCATCATCGGCATGCCCGGACGTGTGCTCGTGATGACCACCGAGGTCTATTTCTCGACGCAGCGTCTGCCGCCGCAGTACGGCCTCGCCAGCGCCTACGGCATGGTGCTCGTGCTGTTGGTCATCGGACTGCTCTATCTCTACACGACGGTTACCTCGCAGACTCGGCGCTTCGCAACGGTGACCGGCAAGGGCTTCGAAACTTCGATCATTCAGTTCGGCTGGCAACGCTGGATCTTTTTCGGGATCATTGTCCTCTATCTGATCGTCATGGTCGTTCTGCCGCTGCTCATCCTCGGCTGGGCTTCGGTCATGCGTTTCTATGCCGGCCCGACGTTCACTGATCTCGGATTTGGCCAGTACCGGAGTCTCCTAAACTATCCGATTGTCGTGCGCGCCTTCACCAACAGCGTGATCGTCGCGGCGCTTTCGGCAACCGCGATCATGGCCATCTCGGTCGTCGTGTCCTGGTACAGCGTCCGAGGAGCACCTCATCTGCGGCGGGTCCTCGATATCGTGGTGACGTTCCCGCTCGTCTTTCCGGGCATCGTGCTCGGGCTGGCCCTGTTGCAGACCTACGTCCAGATTCCGATCGGAATCTACGGGACGCAGGTGATCCTGGTGATCGCCTACGTCACGCGTTTCATTCCCTGGGGCTACCGCTATAGCCACGCGGGCATGATCCAGATCCATCCCGAACTCGAGGAGGCGGCGCTCCTGAGTCGAGCTTCGCGCTTCCAGGTCGGTCTGAGAATCATCGCGCCCCTCATCATCGTTCACCTGATCGCAGGTTGGACGTACGTGTTCTTGATTTCGGCCCGAGAACTCGAGACATCGGTGCTGCTCGTGAGTTCGCGCAGTCCGGTGATCGCCCCGCTGCTGATCGACATTTATTCGAGCGGCAGCATCCCGCAGGTATCGGCGTTCGCGACGCTCATTTTCCTGACCTTCGGGACGCTCGCCATCGTCGTCTACGCCGTCGGCCGGCGTTACGGCATCCAGATGCGCTAGGAGCGACCAGACCACGTTGCCTCTTCGAGGGGACCTCACCATGACAGACGACGCACCGAAACATCGCGAGATCACGCAGGAGGACATCGATCGGATGCGAGCCCGGATCGGCGTGCTCATACCCCATACGCAGCCTTGGAACGAGGTCGCGACGGAAGATGCGATTCGTCACCACGCCCTCGGTATCGGTGATCCGAACCCGCTGTTCTGCGACACGCAATATGCCAGAGCGACTCGCTGGGGCGGTGTCGTGGCGGCACCGTTCTTCATCGAAACCATGGGTAAGAGCCGAAACAAGCTCATTCCGCCGGAAATTCGCGAGAAGGGGCGAGGGGCGCTCTCGGGCGTCCACCAGTTCTACGCCGGCAACGAGTCGGAATACTTCCTGCCCGTTCAAGCGGGCGATCGCATGACCATTTCGCACTTCGTCAGCGACGTGCAGGAAAAGAGCAGCGAGTTGTCGGGTCGCTCCGTGCACTACAAGTATCGCCACGTGTGGGCAAATCAGCGCGGTCAGGTCGTCGCCATTGCCAGTCGCCTCGTCATCGCCGGTGGACGCGAGAAGAAAAGCGGTGAACGCAAGAAATACGCGGACATCAAACCGCAGCACTACACGCCGGAGGACATCAAGCGGATCGAGGCGGTCTACGGTGAGGAGGAACTGAGGGGCGCGCGCCGCCGCTACTGGGAAGACGTGCAGGTCGGCGACGCACTGCCACCCGTGCTCAAGGGGCCGCTGACGGTGACCGACGTGGTCGCCTTCAACATGGGTCGGGGTTCACCCTTCATCAAAGGAGCCAATCGCGTCGGCTGGGAAGACCGCCTCAAGCATCCCGGCGGCTACACCGATAACGAATACGGGATTCCCGACATTTCGGAACGTGTGCATTGGGAAGAAGCATTGGCCAAGAAAACCGGCAATCCGATGCCCTACGACTACGGCGGTCAGCGATGCGACTGGCTCGGTCACCTGATGACGAATTGGGTCGGCGATGATGGCTTCTTGCGCCGCATCCGGGTGAACATGCGGCTGTTCAACTACGTCGGAGACACGACGTGGTGTGAAGGGCGTGTGACGGAAAAATACGAGGAGAACGGCCAGTTCCTCGTGCGCTGCGCTATATGGTGTCGCGACCAGCGCGACCGGCGCACGGCCGACGGTTTCGCCGTCGCGGCGTTGCCCTCGAAGCAGCGTGGCGACGTCGTTCTCCCCGTCCGGACCGAGCGCGACATTCTGGGAGACGTCTACGAAGCGTCGTTGGCGCAAGCGGCAGCCGAAGCCGCGTGACGATCGTGATCGCAAGAAAGGACGAGGCGACATGCTTGAGGTGACCGACCTCGTCAAGGAGTTCCAGACCGATCGCGGCGAGCGCGTGCGTGCCGTCGACAACGTCACGTTCTCCGTCCCGCACGGCCGTGTCCTGACGCTGCTCGGCCCATCGGGTTGCGGCAAGACGACGACCCTGCGGTCGATCGCTGGTCTCGAGCGGCCGACCGGAGGCGTGATTCGAATCGCCGACAAGGACATGTTCCGAGCGGATCGTAAGCTGTTTGTCCCACCCCAACGTCGTCCGATCGGCATGGTGTTCCAGTCCTATGCGATCTGGCCGCAGATGCGGGTCGAGGGCAACGTGGCCTTTCCCTTGCGCGTCCTGCCACGCCGGGATCGACCGTCACGGCAGCAGATTCGCCGCGAGGTCGCGCGGGTCCTGGAGATCGTCCAGTTGTCGGGGTACGAGCAACGCGAGGCGACGGCCCTCAGCGGCGGCCAGCAGCAGCGTCTGGCGTTGGCGCGGGCCCTCATTCGGCAACCCGACGTCTTGTTGCTGGACGAGCCGTTGTCCAACCTCGATGCCAAGTTACGCGAGCACATGCGCTTCGAATTGCAGCGGCTGCATCGTGAGTTGTCCCTCACGATGATCTACGTGACGCACGATCAGAGTGAAGCGCTCGCCTTGTCCGACGTCATTGCCGTCATGCGTTTCGGCAAGATCGTTCAGATGGGCGATCCGCAGGATCTCTACGACCGGCCCGTCAATCAGTTCGTCGCCGATTTTCTCGGAACGACCAATTTCGTTCCCGGACGTGTCCTGAGTGGCGCCGATCGGGAGGTCCGAGTGGAAACGGCACAAGGGATATTGGCCTGTCATCCGGGGCAGCCGTTGACCAGCGGCCAGCAGGTGCTGGTGTCTGTGCGCCCCCAGAACGTGCAGATGATGACAACGAGAGACCCGGCGCTCACGACCAACGTGTGGGAAGCGCAGGTTGCGACCAGCGTCTTCCTGGGCGAGGTCCGTCATTACCTGGTGACGGCCGGCCCGGTGCAACTGCGATCGGTCGCCGATGCCGCCCAGAACCTGACCCATGGTCAGCGGATTTGGCTTCATCTGCCGCCCGATCAGTGCGTGGCGGTCCCGCACGAGGAACCGCTCGCGGCGCAGTCCGCTCCCACGGATCTCAAGATCCGAGGCTGATCATGGCGATCGGCGACGCCGGGGCAGAGCCTCGTGGGATGGTCACCGAGTACGAGGCCAAGGTCGCATTGGCGGCGGCGGGCTTTCCGGTCACGCTCGGCCACCTCAGCGAGTCCGAAGATGCGGCGGTTCAGGCGGCCGAGCAAGTTGGCTTTCCGGTCGTGCTCAAAGTCTCTGCACCGGACATCCTGCACAAGACCGAGGTGGGCGGCGTTCGCGTCAATCTTACGACCGCCCAAGCTGTCCGCGACGGCTATCGTGCCATCGCGGCCTCGGTTCGGGCGGCGCGTGGGGCGGCACAGCAGTTCCGCATCCTTGTTGACAGCATGGCGATCGGCCACGAGTTCTTCATCGGCGCGACCCGCAGCGAATTCGGACCGCTGCTGCTGTTCGGCCTTGGCGGCGTGATGACCGAGGTCTTTCGCGACGTCGCCTATGGTCTCGCGCCACTGTCGATGACCGAAGCGAGGCGAATGATCCGATCGACCAAGGCGTCGGCGTTGTTTTCCGACTTCCGCGGCACGCCCGCGGTGTCGCAAGACGCCATGGCCCAGTTGCTGGTCAAAGCCGCCCAATTTCTGGTCGAACGACCTGACATCACGGAACTCGATCTCAATCCAATCATAGCGCGCGGGGATTCCCTGCGCATTGCCGACGCCCGGTTCATGATGGCGCTACCACCTTCGACGGGCGAACCACCGCGCGAGCCGACCGATGCGACGGTCGATCAGCTCTATGCGCCGCGTTCGATCGCTGTCGTCGGGGTCACCACCGGCCGCTACAACCGCGGTCGGACGTGGATGCGTTCGGTCCAGAAGGCTGGCTTTGTTGGGCCCCTCCACGCGGTATCGCGCAAGGAAAGCGTCGACGATTTCCCAACCGTCGCGAGCCTCGATGACCTGCCGGCCGTTCCCGATCTCGTCATGATCGAGGTCGGTCGTCAGAACGTACCCGAGGTCTTGCGCCAATGTGTCGCCCGCAAGGTTCCGTGGGTTGCGATCCGTGCCTCAGGGTTCGGTGAGGACGGGACGGAGGAAGGGCGCGAGCTACGCCGCGAATTGATCGAGATCGTGCGCGGGAGTTCGACCTACATCGTCGGTCCGAGCGCTCTTGGACCATACGCTCCGGCCGCGGGAATCGTTCCGGACGGGGCTTCACGTCGGCCCGGAGGCGTCGGCTTTCTCACCCAGAGCGGCGTGGTTTTTCTCGCACTCGGTCGTATCGCCCAGCAGAAGTGCTTTGGGATCAGCCGGGCGATCAGTTTTGGGAGCGAAGCCGACGTCGGGATCGAGGTTCACCTGCGGGGACTACGTCGTGACCAAGCGACCGAGCTCGTCGCCTGTCACGTCGAGGGTGTTCGTCATCCGGTTGCATTCGCCCGGGAACTCGTGGCAACGGCCCGTGAAAAACCCGTGTTGGTCGTCAAGGGTGGCAGAACGGCCCTCGGGGCTCGCGCAGTCCAGTCGCACAGCGGCGCGATGACGTCGCCCGGCAAAACTTGGGACGCGCTCTGCGACAAAGCCGGTGCCCTGATGGTCGACGACTTCGACGATCTCGTCGATCATGTCGTTGCGTTCAAGAACGTGCGAGGCCCATTCGGGCGGCGGCTGGCATTCGTCACACCGAGTGGCGGACAAGGCGTGCTTTTCGCCGACGAATGTGATCGTCATGACTTCACTATGCCGGCGCTGACGGAGGACACCGAGCGGCAACTCGCTGCGGTGCTATCGGCGGGTACGAGTATCCACAACCCGTTGGACTTCGCGGCGGAGTATTTCCAGCCGAAGGTAATGACGCTGGCATTGGCGCTGGTGGCGGCCGATCCGAACGTCGACGCGATCGTTTTTCACATCGCGATCGATCTCTATGCGGTGACCGCGAAATACGCCGAGTGGGTCAAGGATGCCTTTGTCGAGGTCCTGTCTTCGACGGCCGGGGCGATCTTGGGTAAGCCGGTGATTACCCTAATGCCGCACCTGATCGACGATGCGTTGCGCGCCGAGGTCGAGCGACGCCTGCTCGAAGCCGGGGTCGCGGTCTTCCCGACGGCACCGCGCCTTCTTCGCGCGATCGGCCGCATTCAGCGCTTTCGCGAGGCGAAGTCGTCGGGCGCCGACGGGTAGGGGTTCCGTCGGCGAAAGTCTTTTCTTCACTTGCGCCGGCAGGCTAGAGTAAGGACCGCCACGCCGGACGGCGGAGCCGTCTTCGGCAATGACGAGGGACCGGGCGGCATTGTTCACGGCAACTGCCGGCTGGTGGGGCCCATCATGCATCACAGAATGCCGCCGCTGAACGCGCTGCGCTCCTTCGAGGCGGCGGGCCGTAACCTCAGCTTCACGAAAGCCGCCCAAGAGTTGTTCGTGACTCCGGCGGCCGTAAGCCAGCAGGTGAAGATGTTGGAGAGCTACCTCGGCCTCCAACTCATGCGCCGCAACGGCCGACGCCTCGAGCTTACCGACGCGGGCTTAGAGTGTTTGCCCGAAGTCAACGCCGGTTTCGAGCGGTTGAGCGCCAGCATCGAACGCTTGGCCCGGCGCAAGGCGGACGACCTCCTTACGATCAGCCTGTCCCCGTGCCTGGGGACACTCTGGCTCTCTTCGCGGCTTCCACGGTTCGAAGCGAATTACCCAAACATCGATTTGCGGATTCTGGCCGTCATCAACAAATACGCTGACGGCAAGTACACCTCCGATATCGCCATTCGGTATCTGCCGGGCCCGTTTCCGGGCTGCCACGTCGATCCATTGATGCCCGAGTACGTGTTTCCGGTGTGTAGCCCGGCGTTGCTGCAAAACGGTCCACCATTGCGTTCGCCGTCCGATTTGCGGCATCACCGGTTACTCCACGACGAGGGCATGCAGCCCGTGCCGGGGTTCCCGGATTGGCGCCGCTGGCTCGAGGTGGCCGGGGTACCGGATATCGACGTCCGGCGTGGGCCACGGCTCTCGATCTCGTCGATGGTGGTTCAGGCTGCGTTGATAGGTGAAGGTGTGGCGCTGGCGCGAAGCGTGCTGGTGGCCGACCACATTGCAGCCAAACGCTTGGTCCCGTTGTTCGGTGTGCGATACCCGGAGGTGTTCCACTACTACCTCGTGACTTCGGCCGGCAGCTCGCGCAAGAAAAAGATCCGCCTGTTTCGCGAGTGGATTCTCCAAGCGGCCAAACAGGGCGCACGCGGCGTCTAGGTTGGAGACTTCGTCGATCCGGCAACCTCGATCATTCTTATGGCTGCGCTTGCCGTGGCCCGGCCCGGTCGGTCATGATCGACGGATCAACACCGGCGGGGTCTGCCCATGAGCCTTCTCGACCAGCGCGCTATCGCCGATCTGCGGGCGAGCGTTCGTGCTCCGCTGTCGCAGGCGCGTCACCTCCCGGGGTGGTACTACGCCTCGCCCGAGGTCTATCAGCGAGAGGTCGAACGCATTTTCCGCCGCGACTGGTTGTGCGTCGCGCGTGTCGAGGAGATCGAGCGGCCGGGCGACTACACCACCGCGACTATCGTCGATGAACCCGTGCTCCTGACTCGGGACGAGGACGGCGCGATCCACGCCTTCGCCAACCTCTGCCAGCACCGCGGCGTGCAACTCGCGACCGGCTGCGGCAACGCCCGGCGGCTCACCTGCCGCTATCACGGTTGGACCTACGACTTGCGGGGGCGCTTGGCCGGCGCGGCGTTCATGGACCAGGCCGAGGGCTTCGACCGTGGGCAGATCGGACTCAAGCCCCTGCGGCATGCAGAGTGGGCGGGTTGGATATTCGTCAACTTCGACGATCACGCGCCGCCGCTCGAGACGGCGCTCGGCGACTTCGCCCGCGACCTGGACTTCCTGCACTTCGAGCGCTGCCGGATATCGAACAAGCATTCGACCGTGTGGGACTGCAACTGGAAGTTCGCCAACGAGAACCTGAGCGATCCTTATCACTTCCGGGCGCTGCATCCGAGCTTCGGTGCCCGCATCCCGCTCGAGCAATACACCTTCGACCTGCGGCCCCGCGGCGGCGTGTTCGTCACCTATGACTCGGCGCCGCAGACGCCGGACGGCGGGACGCCGCTCGGGCCCATGCCCTGGCTCGCCGATCGTTCTCCCGGGTTTTCGACGCAGGCTTTCTTGGCGCCGCACGTCACCGTGATCGGCCGGCGCGACGAGGCGCACATCTACACGACCTGGCCTGAAGGCCCGGATCGCACGCGGGTGTTCGTCTATCACTTGTTCCCGAAGGAGCACTTCGCGCGCAACGACTTCGCGGAACGCGCCCGGGTCTATCACGACTTCATCGCCAGCGTGATCGAAGAGGACCGCTCGGTCGTCCCGGAACTGCAGCGCGCCGCGCGCTCGATGAACTTCCGCCCCGGTCGCCTGGGTTGGCTCGAGGCGGCGGTACACAACCAACAGCGCCACAATGTGGAGCGGCTGTTCGGATAATCCAGCCCGTACGCCATCGACGGTGCGGCCGGATCGTCCGCTGTCGGCCGCGGCGCTGTCAGGGGACGTCTGGCAGGGGCTCTGCAGTGCGAATCTCGCGTTCCATAATTTCCGCCACCTGCCGTCGGCGATCGCCGTCGAGGCGCTTGGCGATGCTTACCACTGTGATGGCCGCCTTCGGCTCGCCGCGCGCGTCGTGGACGGCCATGCCAATTCCCGTGATGCCCGCCATGACCTGCTCGCGATTGAGGCCGTAGCCAATCCGCTTGGCGGCGAGGACCGCACGCCATACCTTGTCGGAACTGAGGTCGTTGTAATCAGGGTAGCGCTCGGCGTTCGCCGCTACGATCGCCTTGGCTTGGTCGGTCGCCATGGCGGCGAGGATGGCCACGCCGCCGGCACCGATGCCGCAGGGGAGTCGTGCGCCGACATCACGAATGAGCGCACGCACCGGAAAGTTCCCTTCCATTCGTTCGACGCAGATGACGTCGTTCATGAGCGGCAGGTAGAGATAGACAACGTCGCCCGTCTGCGCGACGATTCGCGTCATTGTCTCCTGGAGGTAGGCCTTGATCCCGGCGAAGCGTGCCGAGTCCATCAGCGCGTGTAGTCGCACGCCGAGGAAATAGCGCTTGCTGTAAGAATCGAAGCTCAGCATGCGTTGCCACTGGAGTGCTTGAAGCAGCCGGTGCGCCGTCGCTGGATGCAGCCCGGACATCTTCGTCAGATCCTTGAGTCGCACCCCCGTCGTATTGTGCTCGCCCACGGTGACGAGGAGATCGATGGCCCGATGGATGCTCTGCGCCCCCTTTGGTGCCGTGCCGCGCCGCCTCGTGTTGGCCGCCATGTTTCCGAACCTGTATCCGATATTTCTATCACATTATGAAATAACATCGTTGCATATTATGAGACATTTGCTTGGTGGATGGTCGGCGATCGGGCTACGCTGTTGGCCCGACTTGGGAGGGAGCAGTTGATGGCGTCAGCGGTTCAGTTGCGCGTCGGTGGCGGTGTCGGCGTGGTCGTCATCGACTATCCCCCGGTCAACGCGCTGGGCGCCGACGTGCGGGCCGGCTTGCTCGAGGCGCTGGCACGGTGTCGCGAGGACGATTCGGTGTTGTGCGTGGTATTGCGTGGCGCGCGTGGTTCCTTCGTCGCTGGGGCTGATATCCGCGAATTCGGTCAGCCGCCAAAACCGCCCAGCGCCATCGAAGTGTTCGCGGCGATCGAAAACATGAACAAACCGGTGGTCGCGGTCATTGAAGGCGTCGCGCTCGGTGGCGGTCTCGAACTCGCCTTGGTTTGTCACTATCGGCTAGCGGTTGCCGGCGCCCGTCTCGGTCTGCCCGAGATCAAGCTGGGCCTGCTTCCGGGGGCGGGCGGGACACAGCGTCTGCCACGCCTCGTCGGGTTCTCGGTAGCGGCTCCGATGATTCTCGGCGGTGAGCCGATTTCGGCGAGCGAAGCCCGCGACATCGGCTTGATCGATGCGTTGGGCGAAGGCGATCTGATCGAGCAAGCCATGGCGCTCGCCAACAGTCTTCGGTCTACGGATGGGAGGCCGCCGAGTATCCGGGACCTCGTTCAGCACGTTGAAGGCGCCCGTCGCGACCTCGCAACACTCGATGCGGCGCTGGCCGCGCTGGTGAAACGTGGGCGCAACCGGCGAGCGGCTGAGGCCGCCGCCAAGGCGATTCGCGCCGCGGCCACGGAACCTTTTGAAGAGGGGCTGAAGCGCGAGCGCGCGCTGTTCCTCGACCTTCTCAACTCTCCCGAATCGAAGGCGCAACGTTATCTGTTTTTCGCCGAGCGCACGGCGGGTAAGGTCCCGCCGAAGGCGGCGTCGGTGGGGCCGGTCGACGTGCAGCGGGCGGCGATCATCGGGGCAGGCACCATGGGTGGTGGTATCGCGATGTGCTTTGCCGCCGCCGGCATTCCCGTCACGGTAATCGATCGTGATGACGCTTCGGTGGCCCGTGGACTCGGGGTGGTAGAGGCCAACTATCGCAAGACGGTGGAACGCGGGGGGCTCTCCCGGGCTGAGATGCTGGCCCGCCTCGCACTCATTCGGGGCGCCACATCCTGGGACGATCTCGGCTCGGCCGACGTCATCATCGAAGCGGTGTTCGAGGAATTGCCCCTGAAGAAAGAAATATTCGGTCGGATCGATAAGGTAGCCAAGCCCGGGGCGGTGCTCGCCACCAACACCTCGACGCTTGATGTCGACGCTATCGCCGCTGCGACCGCGAGGCCTGAATCTGTCGTCGGGATGCACTTCTTCAGCCCGGCGCACATCATGCGCCTCCTTGAGATCATCGATGCCAAGAAGACCGGCCCTATGGCCTTGCGCACCGCCCTGATGCTGGGAAAGAAGCTGGGCAAGACGTCGGTCGTCGTCGGCGTCTGCGACGGATTCGTCGGTAATCGCATGGCGCTTGGCCGCGGCGCACAGACCGAGCGCCTGATGCAGGAGGGGGTCTTGCCACGCGACATCGATCGCGTCTCGCTTGCTTTTGGTTTCGCCATGGGTCCTTGTGCCACGGGCGATCTCGCTGGACTCGACATCAGCTGGCGTATCCGCAAAGCCAAGGGGCGTGTCGCTCCGATCGCCGACTGGATCTGTGAACAGGGCCGTTTCGGCCAGAAGACGGGCAAGGGGTACTATCGATACGAACCCGGTTCTCGAACGCCCATCCCGGATCCGGAGGTCGAGTCGTTCATTCGATCGCGCGCCAAGTCGCTCGGTCACGACCCCGGGGCTGTCGGCGACGAAGAGATCTTCGATCGTCTGATGCTGCCGATGATCAACGAAGGCGCTCGGATCCTCGAAGAGCGCGTTGCGCGTTGCGCGAGCGACATCGATGTCATCTGGGCCAACGGGTACGGCTGGCCCGTATGGCGTGGCGGACCGATGTATTACGCGGACCAAGTTGGCTTGCGTATCGTGCGCGACAAGCTGGCACGCTATACCGCCAAGCTCGGCGACGAGCGCTTGAAACCAGCCGCGCTGATCGAAACGCTGGTCGGCAGTGGCCGTAGCTTTGCCGATCTGCCGCCGAACGATCGATAGGACCAGGAATGCCATGACCGACGCCGTAATTGTCTCGACCGCCCGAACCCCGATCGGGAAGGCTTACCGCGGGGCGTTCAATCTCACGCATGGCATCGAGCTCGGTGGTCACGTCATTCAACATGCTGTGGCGCGTGCCGGAATCGATCCGTCCGATGTCGAGGACGTGATCGTGGGATGTGGCTATCCCGAAGGGGCCACCGGGCGGAACATCGCCCGTCAAGCCGCGCTCCGGGCCGGGCTACCGACCGGCGTCTCGGCCATGACGATCAATCGCTATTGCTCCTCCGGCCTGCAAGCGATCGCGATCGCCGCGAACCGCGTCGTTGCTGAAGGTGTCCCGGTTGCTGTGGCGGGCGGACTCGAGTCCGTCAGCCTCGTGCTCAAGAATGCGAATCAGGCCCACGCCCGTAGCGCGTGGTTGGAGCAGCACGTTCCGGGCATGTACCTGTCCATGATCGAGACCGCCGACATCGTGGCCCGGCGCTACGGCATCAGCCGTGAGGCGCAGGACGAATATGCGTTCGAAAGCCAGCGCCGGACAGCCGCGGCTCAGCAGGCCGGTCGGCTGGCGGAGGAGATCGTTCCGCTACCGACGAAGAAGCAAGTAACCGATCCCCAGACCAATGAGACGAGCCTGGTCGACGTCAAGCTGACTCAGGACGAAGGCAATCGGCCGACGACGACCATCGAAGGCCTGGCGGGGTTGGAGCCGGTGCGCGGCAAGGGAGAGTTCATCACGGCCGGGAACGCTAGCCAGCTTTCGGACGGGGCATCAGCCTGTGTCGTCATGGCAGCGACCGAAGCGTCGCGTCGCGGGTTGAAGCCACTGGGGACCTTTCGAGGCTTCGCGGTGGCCGGATGCGAACCTGACGAAATGGGGATCGGGCCGGTGTTCGCCGTGCCACGAGTGTTGAAGCGTTTGGGGATGTCGATGGCCGACATCGACCTTTGGGAGCTCAATGAGGCATTCGCCAGTCAGGTGCTCTACTGCGTCCAACGACTGGACATTCCGCGCGAGCGGTTAAACGTCAACGGCGGTGCTATCGCCATCGGTCACCCGTTCGGCATGAGTGGCGCGCGTATGGTTGGTCATGCCTTGATCGAAGGGCGCCGGCGAAAGGCGCGATACGTGATGGTCACGATGTGTATCGGCGGGGGCATGGGAGCGGCCGGCGTCTTCGAGGTGCACTGACGATTGCGGCGGGCCGAGGGGCGGGAATGTTGCAACGTGGCGCGTTGGATGGGGTAAAGGTGCTCGAGGTCGGCCAGTGGGTGGCTGCGCCCTATTGCACGTCACTGCTCGCCGACCTTGGCGCGGACGTGATCAAGATCGAGAAACCGCGCACCGGCGACGACCAACGCCACTCGCCGCCGTTCGTCGGCGATGAGGGCGCTTTGTTCATGCAGCTCAATCGCAACAAGCGCAGCGTCGTGCTCGATCTTGCCAAGCCGGCGGATCAGGAACGTTGCCGACTGCTCGCGCGCCAGGCCGACGTCCTCGTTAGCAACTTTCGCACCGGCACGATCGATCGCCTCGGCCTCGGGTACGAGGCGTTGTCTCAGCACAACCCCGGGATCGTCTATTGCGTCATCTCAGGGTTTGGCCTTACCGGCTCGCTCAGTCATCGTGCCGGCATGGACCTGATCGCTCAGGCTATGT
>VGES01000071.1 GCA_016869765.1 Alphaproteobacteria bacterium | reverse complement strand
AGAAATTGACCTGGTCCCGGGGCCGTCCCCTGACCGGCCGGCGGTTGCCCCTGCTGGTCGCCGCTCGCCTGCTGACCCGGGGGGGGAACTTGACCTGGTCCCGGGGCCGTCCCCTGACCGGCCGGCGGTTGCCCCTGCTGGTCGCCGCTCGCCTGCTGACCCGGGGGGGGAGCTTGACCTGGTCCCGGGGCCGTCCCCTGACCGGCCGGCGGTTGCCCCTGCTGGTCGCCGCTCGCCTGCTGACCCGGGGGGGGAGCTTGACCTGGTCCTCGGGCCGGCGCCGGTGCGGCGCGCCCGGCCTCGAACGCGGCTACGGACCCGCCGATCTGTTCCCGCGTTGCGGGCGCTGGTGGCGTTGGCGGGGCATTCGGCGCCGTCGCCGTCACGGTGAACCCGGGCCGGCGTACCTCTTGCACGCCCGTCGGCGTCGTCACGGTCATGCTTTTGCCGTACAGGAAGATCGCCTGGGTGGCGCCTCCCTCCCGCACGTTGACGAGCGCAATTCCACCGCGCACGCCGATCGTCGCGGTGGGAGTCTTGAGGGTGACGGGCGTGTTCTTGCTGATCTTGCCGCCGACGAAGCGAAACGCGCCTTTAGTCGCGGTCAAGGCGATGCGGCCGCTGCCAGTATTGGGGTCGTAGACGAACTCGTCGAGCACGACATCGGAGTCGGGACCCACGGTGAACGCCGACTCGTCGGCGAACAGCAATTGCGCTTGCCCGCGCGCCATCGTGGTGATGCGCTCATTGGCAACCACATTGATACCCACGCGCAGTTCACGCGGCTCGAGCACCGGCGGGCGGCCGGTCGCCTGCGGGTTCACCGCCGCCGTGACACCGATTTGATTAGTCTGGGCGTTCGCCCCCGTGGCGGCCAAAAGAAGGACGCCCATTAGCGCCGTCCGCAGAATCCTGGCCATTACGACAACCCCTTATGCTTCCACAATACCCCAGCCCAACCCCTTTCGCTTCCAAAATACCCCGGCCCGCAACACGCGGTTGCCGTGGGGTCGTAAGTATCTATAATGAAAGGAAATTTCCAAACAACCAGTAGCGCGTTGTGACTGTCCTTTCGTCCCTCTCTCGCAACGCCCAATTCGGGCGCACTGCCCTCGCCTACGGGCGCTGGTGGCTCGGCGAACTGCGTGCCCTTTGTCCCGCTGCGGTCCAGCGAGCGGCCGGCTGGGCTCCGGCCGAGGTCCTGTTGACGATGGCCGGCGAGCGCGTCGTGGCGCCGGACGGTGGACCCGCCCCAGGGGCAGACGCTATCGATCCCGCGCGCCAGCGCGCGATCGCCGTGATTGCGGCGAGCGACGTTTTGCGTCGCCGTCTGGCGCTTCCCGGTGAAGCCGCAAGCGACATTCACGCCGTCGTCGGATTCGAACTGGAACGCCTCACGCCGTTTCGCGCCGATGACCTCGCCTTCGATTGCCGCGTTGTCGGCCGCAACCCGATCGATCAGCGCATCGACGTCGACGCCTTTGCGGTTCCTCGAACCGTCGTCGAACGCACGATCGGGGCGTTGCAAGCGGCCGGCTATCGCCCGGAACGAGCGGTCGCGATCGAAGCGGGGTCGGTGGTCGCGCAGTTCCCGGCCGCCAGCCTGATCGCGCCACCGCGCGAGCGCGGCCGAACCTTTCGCCGCCTCGCCGGCCTGTTGGTCGTCGCCCTGCTCGCCGCCACGTACGGACCATTGTGGCGCATCGACCGGACCAGCGCGGCCCTCGAGCACGACATCGCCGCGTTGCGGAGCGCAATCGCCGACGCCCAGAGTTCGCAGACCGTCGCCGAGCGCAACGCCCGACGCCTGGCGAGCGCCGTGGCCGTCAAACACGAGGGCGCGTCGGTGCTCCAGGTCGTCAGCGATCTTTCCCAACACCTCCCGGACGGGATCTGGCTCACGCAACTGAGCATCAACGGCAACGAAGCAAGCGTCGAAGGCCGCACCCCGTCTGCCAGCGGCCTCGTGCGATTGCTGGAACGTCTCCCCGGGTTCGGGCCGGTCGGCTATTTGGCGCCGGTCACCCGAGACCCGAGCGGCGAAGGCGAACGCTTCCACTTCTCGCTCGCGCTGACGCGAGGACGCCCGTGACGCTGCCCCGGACGCGCCTGGTGGCCGCCCTCATCGCTCTGGCGCTGATCGCCGTCATTCTCGGCATCACGATCCCGCCGGTGATCTCGGCGTACGGCGAAGGACGCGAACGTCTCGAGTTGCGCCAGCGCCTTCATGCCGCCCTGCTCGTCGAAGCCGGGCGACTCCGGCAACCGCTTCCCAGCGCAGAGGCGGAAGCGGCGTCCGAGGCCCTGCTGCCGGAGGGCAGCGACAGCGCGGCGAGCGCCGGCCTGCAAGACCGACTCCACACGCTCTTCCGCGAGGCCGGTGCCACCGCCTCCAGTTTGGAGGCGCTGCCCGCGGTCGCCGCGCGCGATCTGCGACAGATCGGCGTCCGGGTCCAGTTTGCCGCCTCCCACGAGGGCCTGGTCTCGATTCTCCACGGGATCGAGGACGGCCGGATGCTTCTCGTGGTTTCGAGTCTCGCCGTGCGGGCCCGGACGAGCCGCGCGGTGGGCGAGACCAATCCGCTCGACGTCAGCCTCGAGGTCCACGGATTCAAACCCGGGGGCGAGCGTTGAGTGCCGGACGCGACCCGATCCTCCTCGGCCTGACGACGACCACGACGGCGCTCGCCCTCTTTGCGCTCGTCGCCATGTTTGCGCCGGCGTCTTGGATGGTGGGAACGGGCGACCAAGGGGCGAACGCCGTGGCGACGACGACCGGCGGGTTGCCCGTGGCCAGGCCGCTGTCGCAGTTCACCGCCGCCATCGAACGGCCGTTGTTCGTCGCAACCCGGCGGGCAACCCCGGCGGCGCGACCGGCGGCCAATCTCATTCTGGGCAAGTACCGGCTGACCGGGGTCATCGTTTCCCCCAATCTCCGCCAAGTGATGCTGACCAGCGTGGAGGGTCGCGCGTTGTCCGTCGCAGAGGGGGCTCGGATCGAGGGTTGGGTGGTCCGCGACATCACCAACCGCCAGTTTGTCCTCGAACAGGACGGCAAACGCGAGACGATCCGCGTCCCCGAACGCGGAGGGGCTTCGCCTTGATTTGCCGCCACAGCGTCCGTAGGCTCGACCCGGGTAAGGGCCAAAGGGGTGTCGTCGTGAAAGTCGGCCGGTGGCTGTTGGCCGTGGTCGCGGTCGCTTTGACCGCGTGCGCCGCCCAACCCATCCGCAATGTCTCGGAGTTGCCCAACCGCCTCCCGAGCACGGCGGCCAGGTCCGCCGCGCCGATCGCGGCGGCCTCGATCCCCGCCGCACCAGCCACCACCGTGGCGCCACGCCGCGGCACCGCGCCCGCGGCCACCCCGCGGATCGACGAGATTTATCCCGCCGCCAGCACCAGTCGCCAGGGCGGCACCGCGCTGCCACGCGCTCAAGCCGGCGACATCTCGCTCAGCTTCGATGGTGCCGACCTGCGCGAAGTGGCGCGTGCGGTATTGGGCGACATCCTCGGACTCAACCACGTGGTCGATCCCAACGTGAGCGGCGTCGTGTCGTTGTCGACCCGACGCCCGCTCCGCCGCGAGGACCTGATCCCGACGCTCGAAGCGGTGCTCGCCTCCCAAGGCGTGCGGCTGCTCGATTATGGCAACGTCGTACGGCTCACCCGCGCCGCCGACGCCGAGACCCGCGCCGCCGGCGGTATCAGTTACGGCGCCGGCACGGCCTACCGGGTGTTCGCCCTCGACTACATCGGCGCCCCCGAGATGCGCGGCATTCTTCAGCCGCTGCTGCCCGAGGGAGCGGTGGTCGCCGCCGATGTCCGGCGCAACTTCCTGGTCGTTGCCGGGAGCGCTGCCGTCCTGCGCCTCGCTGCCGGCACGATCGATATCTTCGATGTCGACCAATTGGCCGGATCGACGACGGCCCTGGTCAGCCTCGAACACGCCGATGCGCGAACGGTCGCCGGCGAACTCGAGAACATCTTCAGCGTCACCGCCGCCAACGGCGGCCGTTCGGCCGGGCCGCTGCGCCTGATCCCGATCGAGCGCCTGAACGGCATTCTCGTCATTGCGCCGGCGCAGGATATCGCCGAGCAGGCCCGCGAATGGATTTACCGGCTCGACCGCAAGCGTGACCCGAGCGAGCGGCGGGTGTTCGTCTACTACGTGCAACATGGTGGCGCCGAACGGCTGGCCGACGCGATCAAGGCGATCGTCGGGCAACCGGCCCCGGCGGGCGAAACCGCCGGACGCACCGAGGGCGCCGCCGGCCTCAGCGCCGACGACCTGAAAGTCGCCGTCGATCCCAAGCACAACGCGCTCCTGATTTCGGCGACGCCGACCGCGTTCGCGCTGATCGACGATGTCCTCGCCCGGCTCGATATCCAGCCGCTGCAGGTGATGATCGAGGCGAGCATCTTCGAGGTCACGCTGACCGATTCGCTGCGCTTCGGCGTCCAGTATGCGATCACCAACGGCGGCCTTGGAATCGGCGAAAACGGCGTGTTCTCGCTCACGCGGGGCACGGTCACGAGCACCGGCCCGGGCTCGATCGTCAATCCCGTGATTCGACCGATCCAGCCGGGGTTCAATTTCACGCTGTCGGGGTCGGCCGCGACGCGCGTCATCATCGACGCGTTGGCCGACATCACCGAGGTCAACATGATCTCCTCGCCCAACGTGATCGTGCTCAACAACGCGACGGCCCGCCTCAACGTGGGCGACGTCGTGCCGATCATCACGCAGCAGACGACCTCGGCAGTGACGGACAACCCGCTCATCGTCAACACGGTGCAGTATCGGCCGACCGGCGTGAATCTCGAGGTGACGCCCCAGGTCAACGCCAGCGGCATGGTGACGATGCAACTCGCCCAGGAGGTGAGCGACGTTCGTGTCACGACCTCGTCCAACATCAACTCGCCCACGATTCAGAACCGCAGCCTGCTCTCGACGGTGTCGGTGCGCAGCGGCGACACCGTGATGCTGGGCGGCCTCATCCGCGAGGAAGCCTCGGACGGCAAGAGCGGCATTCCGCTCCTGCAGGAATTGCCGCTCATCGGTTCGCTGTTCGGCGTCACGACACGCTCGGCGCGACGGACCGAACTGGTCGCCCTGATCCGGCCCGTCGTCGTCGCGACGTCGGAGGATTCGGCCAGCGTCACCAACGCGCTGCGCAACAAGTTCCTGTCGCTCGTTCGCCAGGAGCAGGAAGGCATCCGTCAGCCGCGGCGGGTCGTCACCGTCGGCCAGTAAGCGGAGATCAGTTGGCGCCGCTCGAGATGCTGACCGTGTAGCGGCCCGTGCCGTTGCAGCAGTGGCGGACGTTGAGGAAATACGTTCCCGCCGGCAACAGCTTGCTCAACGAGAAATTGTACCAGGCCCCGGAGTCGTCATCGCTCGCCAGCGTCGCGCCGTCTTCGCCGGTGAGCGTCGCCGCCAAGTCCGTGGGACCGCTGGAGGACGCGGTCAACACGCCGGGGGCGCTCAGGACGATGCGGTACACGTCGACGTCGCCCGGTACTTCGATGCGGCCATCGGCGCGCTCGACCAGCGTCGCCGCGGTGGCGGCGGTGTTGCCGACGTCGTCGGCCAGGGTCTCCGCGGCCGTGCCGCGTACGACCTGGCTGTTGTCGGCCACCGGGCGGCCGGTCGCCAACGCTTCGAGTTCTTCGACGCTGCCGACCACCCGCAGATCGACGCTGGCGACCGGTCGGAAGGGACGCCCCTCGTTGAACACGTGGAGACCGCTGATGCCCAGCGGCGCATCGGCGGGAATCGAGAGTTTCACCTCGGCGCGTTCCTTGGAGGCGGTCGCCGCGAGCACCACGAACCCGGCCGGCGTCGACACCACGGGTGGTGTTGTCGCCAGTCCGGGGGCGCGGACCTCGAGGGCGACCGTGGTGCCGCGCGGCACCACGGCCTCGATCTTGAACACCTCGCGTTTGGCCGCCTGGACGGCGCACGACAGATTCTGGCAACTCGTCACCGCCTCGGCCGCCGGGGCCGGCAGGTCGCTGCGCGCCAGCAGGCGCTGCAGCAGGTAGGCCGTGGCGGCAGCAGAACTGGTGAACCAGCGGCCCCCATCGCCATCGAGCCCGACATAGACCCGCTCGCCGCGGCGCTGCACGAGGGCGGTGCCGAACTCACTCTGCCCGCCCAAGGCGCGAAATACATCGTAGGTCCGCTTGGCGGCGTCGAGCAGTGCTTGATCACCCGCGTCCAACGCGGCGAACCCCCGCGTCTCTGCGACAGGACGGCGTAGATCGAGGTAGAGCGCTGGGCCGTCGCCGGGCCGTTCCTGCACCATGCGCGCCGCCCCGTCGGCCCCCGCCGCCATGCGGTCGAGCACCGCCCCGTACGCATCCCCCGGCGAACCACCCGACGGGAGGACGGATTGGGCCGAGGCCGAAGCGACAGTCAGGCCCGCGATGGCGGCCAGGACGACGGCAACGACAGAGCGTCGGATCATCGCTAGCCCGTCAACGTCATGCACTGCTTCGGCACGCGAACCGAAGCGCCGCGCGAGAACCACGTGAGGAAGACATTGCCGGTGCATGGCGATCGCGAGATGCCGATCTGCCCGAAGCCGCCGACCCGAATGTCGCGAACCTCGATCTGCAGGAAATCCCCCTCATCGAAGGTGACGAGCCCGCACCAGCGCGCCGCCTGCTGATAGATACCCTCTTGCGTGCACACCATGCGATTGATCAGCGGCGACTGCAGGTTCATCCCCGGGTTGGCCGCCGTGCCGAGCGCGGCCGCCGCCGGCACTGCCGGGCGGGGCGAGTTGACCGCCACCACCATGCCGCTCGACCCCTCGCGCTCGTCCAGGGGCGCAGGTCGTGGGTCTCGCCGCGGACCGCGCAGCGCATTGAGCCGCGCCGCCGCCAAGCGCGCCACCGCCGAGTCGGGGAACTCGCCCACGATCCGCCGGTAGGTTTGCTCGGCCTCGAAATACTGCGACGAGAGTTCCTGCTGATAGCCCTGCGCGTAGAGAAGATCGGCATCGGCAAGCCCACCCGCGGTCGGCAGCGGATCGGGGCGCGGCGCCGAACGAACCGAGCCGGGCGCAGGGACGACGGGCGATACGACTTGCGGTGCGGCGACGCGCACCGGCGCCTCGACGCTCGGCCGCCCCGAACCGCCGACCACCCAAGGACCATCACGCCCGGCGAACTGGCCCGCGACCTCGCGCGACTCGACGCGCGGCGCGCTCAGACGAACCGGTTCGGCCACGCGCGGCGATGCCACCGCCGGTCGCGATAGCGTTGAAGCGGTTCCAGCGACCACCCAGGGCCCATCGCGCCCGGCAAACTGGCCGGCGAGCGTCGTCGGGGCCGTCAGATCCGGAACGCGTGACGGCGCCGGGCTCATCGATTGCGTGATCACCGGGGCGATCGGCGCCGGGCTCATCGGCGGGCTCGCGAGCGATGCCGTTCTCACTCCGAGAGTCGAAGCAAAATGCGCCGTGCGATCGGCGCGCAAATCCTGATCGACCCGTGCCAATGCGCGAGGGGCCGGATTGGACGGCGCCGGGACCGCGACAACCGGCGCGCTGACGGGGGCCGAGGCGGCCGGGACCGCCGATTCGCCGCGGGCCAACTGGACCGTCGGGACGTTTTCGACCGGGCGCCGGGCCGCGGTCAGCGTCGCCCGCTGCTGGTCGGTCAGTGGATTGGCCGCCACCAGGCGTTCGTTGGCGGCTTGGGTGGTCGCCGCCGCCTCGGGCGCCGTCATGACCGCTTGTGCGAGCGTGCCGCCCGCCGCGACGGTGCGTTCGCGACGCCAAGTCTCGACCTCGGCTGTCGTCATCGGCCGCTCGCCGAGCAACGCGCCGCGGTCGTACCGCGCCCGGATGTGGCTTCCGTCCGCCCGAACGATCACGAAGTCCCCATCCCGAATGCCGTCGGCGTACGTCCCGACGACGACTTGCCCGTCGGGATAGCTCGTGATCGCTTCGCCATGCAACTCGCCGCGACGGAACGTGCCTTCGTTGCGTTCGCTTTCGACACCGTCCTCGTACCAGATCAGCGTGCCGCGTCCCGCGAGGCGCCCGGCTTCGCACGGACCGAACCAACGGATGCTCTCGTTGGGTTTTGCGAACGGATTGGTCGTGCCGCATCGCGACGTGGCATCGACGATCCACCCCGCTTCGCCCACGCTATCAGCGAGTGGGCCTACCCCGGAATCCGCGGGCCGGTTGACGACCCGCGGCGGACTCGGCGGTGGCGCGGCAACGGCCGCGGCGCGGCCGCCGGGCATCAATCCCGACAGCGCGCTCCACCCGGACTCGACATAGGAACACGCCGAAAGAGCCATCAACGCGGCGCTGGCCACGATCGTGGCGCGCATTCGATGTTCGATCAACAAGCCCCCTCCGTCTCGACGCCCGGCGACGCGACTCCCCTGGGGGCGAATTATAAGACCGCCGCGCGGAAAGGACAGGGGACAAACCAACCGCCCATCGCGGGGAATCGGGCGCCAACGCGGCATGCTCCGGCCGAGCTTGCCATCCGAGAGAACGTCGTCGCCGCTCCAGTGATCCTAGACCGATCACACGTGTATCGCGCCGACGTGGGCGCGCTCCATCGCATGGTCAGCCCCAGTGCGCGCGCGAGGGGCAGCCCGACGCCTACCTGAGGCTGGTCTTGGCCACTTGCTCAAGCCATCGGACGATCTTGGTCTGATCGTCGCCCGAGCCCAACTGACGGCTCGCGGTGGCCCAGGTTTCGCGCAGTTGGGCGAGGAGCAGCACCGGAGCATCGACGCTCTGTGCCAGCTTGGTCGCCGCGTCGAGATCGCGGACGATGAAGCGGAGCGCTCGTCCGCTGTCGAACTTACCCGCGAGCACCTGATCGCCGACCAGGGTGTTCACCGCGGACGGGCCGAGCGCCACGGTGGCCCCGGCCAGCACCTCTTCGGGCTTGAGGCCGAACCGCTTGGCGGCAATCAACCCTTCGAGCGCCATCGTAAGGCCCGCGGCCTCGAGCGCCGTCGCGAGGAGTTTCGCAACCTGCCCGGTGCCGAAGCCGCCGACGTGGTGCACCTCGGCCGCCATCGCCTTGAAAACCGGCTCGGCCCGCCCGAAGGCGGCGGCATCGCCGCCCACCAGGAGGCGAAGCCGCCGGGCACGGGCGTCGTTGCGATTGCCGAGCACGCCCGCCTCGAGCATGTCGATGCCCTGCGCCGAGAGCCGTCGCGCGATCGTCTGGGCCGCCGCCGGCGCCGAACAGCTGAGGTCGACGAACACACCGCCCGGCTTCATGCCATTGACGACGCCGGTCTTGCCGAGCGCCGCGTCGGCCACTTCGATTTCCGAGGGCAGCATGGCGAATACGACGTCGCTCGCGGCCGCGAGCGTCGCCGCGTCGGTCGCGATCGACGGCAGACCGTCGAGCAGGATCGCCTGGGTCGCCCGCAGGTTTGTGTCGTAGACCTGGATCGGAAAACCGGCCGCCGCGATGTTGAGCGCCATCTGCGCGCCAATTTCGCCCAAGCCGAGGAAGCCGACGCGCACCGTCATCGGACTCAGTTCACGGGTTTGAGCGCATCGTCGATCAGGAAAAGATCGGTCAGCATCGTTCGGAGATGGATCGAACCGTTGAGGTTGTCGACCAACGGCGAACCGATTCCCGGCTGGGCCAGCACGAAGCGGATCGCTGCCCGAGCGCGGGCACCGTCCTGTTCGACCACAGCCGAAAAGGCCCGCGTCGCCTCGCCCTGAACCCCATTGAAACGGGCCGCCGCATCGGCCAGCAATCCCGGCAGCGCTGCGAGCGCGGCCTCGGCGCTTTCGAGTTGCTGGCGGATGGCGCTTTTGCCGTCCCGGCTCGCATCGCTGTCTCGGCCCTGCGCGGCGTAAGCCAGCATGAATTCGTAAGCCTCTTCGATCGCGTCGATCGCCTCGCTCAACGTCATGACCCCTCCAACCTAGCGTTCGGGCGACCAGCGCGCCGGATCGTGATGGTCGAGATACTCGCGCCGGGTGATCCAACCACGGATCATTGAACGCGTAATCCACCATTTGTCCGGTCGTAGCCCGAAATAAATATGGACCAGGATCAGCGACAAGATCGCCATCGCGGCATAGCCGTGCGCGAGGTAGACCCAGCCCCAGTCCTGGTCCGCCAGGAAATACGGGTCGCGGCGCCACAGCGGTGTGTCGATCTTGGCCAGCATCAGGCCGCCGCTCGCCATGGTGATCAGCACCAGCACCGCGATCGCCAAGTGATAGAGCCGCTGCGCGATCGGGTATTTGGCCGCCCGCGGCGGCGGCGCGCCCGCGGCCAGCGCCTCGAGTTCAGCCACGCCCTCGGCCAGCGCCTTCGGCCCGACCGCCATCGCCCGCCAATCCTGCGCCGCGAGCGCGCGTACGATGTGGAACACGACCGCCGCCGAGAGTACGACGCCGGCGATCCAATGGATCGTGACCCAGTCGAACTTGATGCCGACGATGGGAAGAAAAGCGGTGACGCTCAGCGTCAGCACCGACACCGCCATGATCCAGTGGTAGAAGCGATCGGTCAGCCGATGGCGCACCACCCGTTCCGGCGCCGCGGTGCGAGCGCCGGCCGGCGACGACGGAACGTTCACTGCCCGGCCCCGGCCTTCGAACGGCGTCGGGTCGCCCGCCACAGGGCGTGCAGGACGATGAACGCTAGGGCCGCTCCGACGAACAGCCACAGCGGATCCCACGCTGCCCCCTGCACCGCTTCCTGTCCATAGACCGAGCGGCTGAAGCGAACCCAATCCATCGGTCGCGGTCTAGGTCGAGTCGCGCACGGCGCGGGCGACGAGGTTGGCCATCAACGGAACTTTGAAGTGGTTGTAGTTGAGCGGTCTGGCGCCCCGCGTGACCGATTGCCCGGCGAGCTTGGCGACATCGGGGCTGGGCGTTTTGCCCTTGACCACGTCCTCGGCCACCCGCAGACGCCGCGGCGTGCACTGAACACCACCGCAGACGATCCGCGCCTGTTGCACGACGCCATCGCGCACCACCATCGCCGAGGCGATGTTGACGAGCGGAAAGTCCCAACTCTCGCGGTCGGCGACCTTTTCGAAGTAGAGCTTGGCGCCAGCCCAGGTGTTGGGCACACGGATCGCGACCAGGAGATCTTTGGTATCCATCGCCGTCATTCGCGTGATATCGACCCGCGGACCGATGAAGAAATCCTCGGCGTTGATCACGCGCTCACCCTTGGCGTTGCGCACGACCATTTTGGCCTCGAGCGCCACCAGCACTGGGTTGATGTCGGAGGGGGTCACTGCAACGCAACGGTCGGCCTCGAACAGCGCATGTTCGCGGTTCATGCCCTCGGGGGTGTCGGCGTAGCACGTGTTGCCGCCGGCGCGATAACACGGCATGCCGGCGCGGTAGTACCAGCATCGCGCGTCCTGGGCGACGTTGCCGCCGAGCGTGCCCGAGTTGCGGATCTGCGGGCTCGCCACCTTGGCTGCAGCCTCGGCCAGCGTGCGGAACTTCTGGCGGATCCCCGGATGGCGTTCAATCTCGGTGAGCGAGGTGAGCGCGCCGATTTCGACTCCGTCCGCAGTCTCTTTAATTCCGCGCAAGGCCGGAATGGCGGTCAGATCGACCACCACCTTCGGCTTCTTGGCCCGGTCCTTGAACCAGCTGAGCGAGTCGTTGCCGCCGGCCAGCCGCCAGGAATCCTTGCCGTGCTTGTCGAGCAACGCGACCGCGTCTTCGATCGACTTCGGCTGGTAGAGCTCGAAGCCGGGCATCATGTCTCGAATGATCATGGGTCAGCTCCGCCTACATGGTGTTGACCTGCAGGGGCTTGTACGACTGCGCCTGCTTGGCCACTTGGTTGACGATCATGTCGGCGACGATCGGCGTGCGATTGAACAAATGCCCGCCGAGCGCATCGGAGATCGCCGAAACGATCGCCGACGCCGCCGAACCCTGAATCGGCTCGCCGATTCCCTTGACGCCCATCGGATTGTCGCCGTCCGGCTTGTCGACGGCCGCCCACTCCATAGCGGGTGGAACGTCGAGGTAAGACGGCGGCTTGCACTGGTAGAAGCCGACATTGGCGGGCAGACCGAGCTTGGGGTCGTAGACGTAACGTTCGAGGCAGGCCAAACCGAGCCCCATCACCGTCGCGCCATTGACCTGCGTCGCCAACCCGGCTGGATGGATGACGTAGCCGCAGTCGGCGACGTTTACCACCTCGAGTACCTTGACCTTGCCGGTCTCGGTGTCGACCTCGACCATCGCGAAGGCCGCCGCTAAGGCAGGCGTTAGCCCCTTCTTCGGCAGCTTGTCCTTGGCGACGCCGATCAGACCGGTTCCGGCGAGCGCCGACACCGAAGCCTTGGTGATCGGGTTGAGATCCTCCGCCATCTCTCTACCAGAGAACTTGCCGCCCATGTCGATCGCGAGCTGGGCTGCCTTGGCAAAGGTCACCGACTTGCTGCGATCCGCCTTGCTGACGACGACCTCCTCACCGAGGTCATAGTCCTCGGGCTTACCGCCCAGGTTGGCGGCGGCAATTTCGAGCAACTTCTGCTTGGCGTCCATCGCCGCGACGTAGTTGGTGCGGCTCATCGTGTAATTGGTGTTGGAGCCAAACTGGCCCAGGTTCCACGGCAGGTGCCTGCGACTGTCGCCGCGCTCGATGATACAGTTCTCCCACTTGCAGTTAAGCACCTCGGCCGCGATGCGCGAGGTCGAAGCGTAGGAGAACGTCCCTAAGTTGCCGACGCCGGTGTGGATGTGGATCTTGCCGTCGGGCGTGATCCGCACCAAGCCGTCGAACCCGAATGAGCCTGCCGAGTGGTAGGCCTGTCCGACCCCGATACCGATGACCTTCGAGCCCTGGCGCTGGCCCGAAAGTTTCTTCTTTTCCTCCCACTTGAACTGCGCTGCCCCCTTGTCGAGCGCATCTTTCAGGTAAGCGCTCGACAGAGGCTCGCGCCGCTCACCGATCTTGCCATCGTTGTCGGGCGCGTTGATGCGCCGGATCGCGACCCGGTCGAGGTTCAGCTCGCGCGCCGCCTTGTCGATCAGTGGTTCGAGTGCGAGCGCGATCTGGTTCTCGCCCGGACCGCGTTGCGCACCGCGTGGCGGTGTATTGGTCAGGACCGAAATGCCGCGCCAGCGCATGGTTTCGGGCTGGAAGACGATCGATGCTGCGCTGCCGGCGTTGCGGAAGTCCGGGAATCCGGTGTTGGGCCCGTTCTCGTGCACGACATACATGTCCATCGCCAGGATGCGGCCATTTTCGGCGAAGCCGATCTTGACCCGCCCCTGAAAGCCGGGACGACCCTGACCGAGCGCGAACTCTTCGGCCCGAGTAATGCGCAGGAGCACGGGTTTTCCCGCCTTCTTGGACAAGTGCGCCGGGATCGCCATCAGCGGATAGGCCCCTGCTTTCGAGCCGAACCCGCCACCGCAATACTCGCCGACGTAGACGATTTCCTCGGGTTTGACGCCGACGAGTCTGGCCAAGCCCGGAACGACGAAGCTGCCCGATTGCGACGACCCGTAGACGATACACTTGCCATTCTGCCACGTCGCCATCGCCGAGCGCGGCTCCATCGAGTGATGCGCCAGACCTTGCGTGACGAACGACTCGTCGATCACCAACTTGGCTTTGGCCATCGCGGCATCGACGTCACCGTAGGACCACTGCTCGGCCGGCTTGCCCATCGGAAGCTTGCCGTCGCCGGCGTTCGCGAAATCTCCCGCCTCCCATTTCAGGGTCTGGAGGTTGAGGCGGATGTTGGCGACGTTAGCGTTCTCACGCGCGTTGGGTCCACCTGGATAGAGACTGTCGAGCGGGTCGGTGACGAATGGCAGCGGTTCGAGGTCGACTTTGATGCGTTCGACCGCCTCGGCTGCGATGTATTCGTCGGTCGCCGCCACCGCCAAGATCGGTTGACCGGCAAACAACGGTTCGTTGGTCAAGATCGGATCCTCCGGGGGCGGGAACTGCGGCACGTCGTCCGCCGTCAGGATCGCCACTACGCCCTTCATCTTGAGCGCAGCCGAGGTGTCGATGCGCTTGACCTTGGCATGCGGCATCGGACTCACCAGCAGCTTGGCGAACAACATGCCCTCGGCGCGGAAATCTTCGGCGTAGCGGGCGCGGCCGGTCACCTTGGCGGTGACGTCGGGTGGCAGGAAGTCTTTGCCGATGTGCTTGAATGCCATTTATGCCTCCCGCGACGCGCGCATGACAGCGCTGAGATAATTGTGGTAGGCGCCGCACCGACAGAGGTTGCCCGACATCGCGACACGCGCCTGCTCGATAGTGGGTTTGGGGTTGGCCTTGAGCAATGCCACCGCCGACATGATCTGGCCCGGCGTGCAGAACCCGCATTGCGGCGCCAGTTCGGCCACGAAGGCGCGCTGCACCGGGTGCAACTCGCCGTTCGGCCCCTCGAGGCCTTCGATCGTGGTGATTTTCTTCTCGCGCACGCTGTGGGTGAGCGTCGAGCACGAGTAATAGGCGATGTCGTCGACCATCACCGTGCAAGCACCGCATTCCGTGCGGTCGCAGCCCAACTTGGTGCCGGTGAGCCCGAGCTTATAGCGCAATGTCATCGCCAGTGTCTCTTGCGGCAGCACGTCGACGCGACGCACCCGGCCGTTGACGTTGAGGCTTACCAGACGCTCGACGGTTCCTTTGGCGGCCTGGGCGAGCGCCTCGCCGCCACCGGGTCCGCGGAAGAGAAAGGCCGAGGCCGAAGCCACCGCCCCCGAAGCGATCACGCCCTTGATGAAGCTTCGGCGGGAAGCCTTGCTTCGCACAACCTCGGTCAGGAAGTCGCCCTGATGATCGACCGTGTCCGGCTCGACATGACCACCGTCACTGCGAGTCGCTTCTACGAAGTTTGACATTGCTACCCCCTTGTCGCGGAGCACGACCGTTCTCGCCGGGCGGCCGCTGCATCCAGGATTATCTTGCGCTGCTAGTATTGCAAGGGCAATTT
>VGES01000070.1 GCA_016869765.1 Alphaproteobacteria bacterium | reverse complement strand
CCGATACCGAGGCCACCACGCGGTTACGCAAATCCAGCGAATAGGGACGCGCCATCGCTGCTGGCCTCCAATCCAGCCAGCATCTTGAATCACGAATCCCCGACCAAGGGAATCCCCGCCGATTCAACCTTTCAGAAACGCGCTCTAGGCGACGGATCGCGACCGGCGTTTGCCACGCCAATCGAGCTCGACCAGAACGTCCGCAGCGTTGGCCTGCTTCTCCAAGGTCCAGACGCGGTCGAACAGGCGTTGGATCGCGGCTTCGTTCAACAGTCCGGCAGCGCAGTCGCGGAACTTGCCTTCGACCTCCTTGTCGGAGAGCGGATTGTGCGGGCTGCCGCGGTAATTCTCGTCAGCCCACTTCACGATTCGCTTGCCTGCCTTGGTCAGGACTTCGACGCGCGAGCGGATGCGTTCGAATCCCATGGCCTCTATCGCCTTGTCATCGAAGGTGGCGACTCGCCGTTGCATGTCCTGGACGTCCTTGCGATCGACGAACTCCTGCGTGAACTCGGCCTTGCCGGCTTTGCCGGCAATGGCGATCGCCGCCAACAGGAAGTGCATGCAGAACTTGGCCTCGAGTTCCGAGCGCGCGAACGTGAAACGGATTGGGCCGAGGATGTTCTTGGCCGCGTAGAGTTCGATCTTCTCGATGTCTGATGCCTTGAGCCCGTTTTCCCGCATCAGGAACAGGAGCGTGTCCATGCTCGGGTGGGTCAGCACCCCCGACGGATAGGGTTTGATGCTCACGCCGGGCGAGACGATCGTGTAGGGCCTGCCGAACCGCCCAACCGCGAGGTCCGGATTGCCGCCGGGGCCCGCAATCTCGAGATAGCCCCATTTTCCGTCGAGCGCCTCGTCGTTGCCAGTGAAACCTTCGCGCACGAGGAGGGCGGCGGTGACGCCGTTCTCCGAAGAGCGACCGACGTGGAGCGGTTTGGTCATCGTGCCAAAATTGGCGCGGATTCCCGCGGCCATCGACGAGGCGAGACCGATGGTCTGGGCCATCTGGCGTGCATCGAACCCGAGCAGTTTGGCTGCCGCGATCGCCGAACCGAAGGTGCCGATCGTGCCGCTAGTGTGAAAACCGCGCATATAGTGGTCGGGGTTGATGGCTTCGGCGATCTTGCACTCGACCTCGAAACCAGCGCTGAAGGCCGTGAGGAAACGTCTGCCGTCGACACCGCCCAAGAGATCGCCCACGGCCAGGCACGCGGCAAGCGGTGGCACCGTGGGGTGACACAGGAGCCCGTATGGGCGCCCCGGTCCCTCCGCAAGCTGCGTGTCGTCCCAATCCATCACATGTCCCGCCAAGCCGTGCCATAGCGCGGCGAGGTGGGTGGGGACGCGTTTACCGATGTCGCCCACGAGGCGCGAGCTGGGGGCGCCGCCTACCGTCGCGATGTAGCGATCGAGGACATCGAGGGCTTCCTGCTCGGATCCTCCGATCATCACGGCGAGGCCGTCCAGCACGCAGCGTCGTGCGATGCGCAAGGCCTCGGCCGGGATGTCTTCGAAGCGATGATTGACGGCGAACTCGACGGCCGCCTTGGTCAGCGACGTATTGGCCACGATCGTCCTCTATTTGCTGGAGCTTGGTTCCACCTTGGCGAACCACTCGGCAACGTCGATTCCGGTGATGAAGATCGTGTCGTTGCGCCGCTTCAGTTCGTCGATCATGCGGGCGAGATAGCCGATCCGGTGGGGAACGCCGATCAGGTGCGGATGGAGAGCGATCGTCAGCACCTTGGGGTTGGTTTTCGCCTCCTCGCCGAGCACGTCCACGGTGTCGCGGAATCGCTTGTACATCTCGTCGGAGGCGTGCTGTTGCACCGCCCAAAGCACCGAGTCGTTGAGCTCGATCGTGTAAGGCACGGCGACCAGGGGGCCATGCTTGGTCGTCATCCAGTGCGGCATGTCGTCGACGACCCAGTCGCAGAGGTATGTGCATCCGGCTTTCTTCAGGATGTCGGGCGTGTCGTGCGTTTCCTTGAGGCCTGGCCCGAGCCAGCCCTTGGGTCTCTTGCCGTAGAACTTCTCGAGTTTCTCGAGGCACAGGTTGATCAGGTCCTCCTCCTTGGCCTCACCTTGCATCGACTTCTGCTTGAGGCCGTGGCCGACGACCTCCCAACCCGCCTTGGCGATCTCCTCCGCGACACTGGGGTAGTCGTCGACGACTCCGGCGCCGAGGAAGGCGCTGGCTGGAATGCCTTTGTCGCGAAACATTTTGAACAGGCGCGGCATGCCGGCGCGTAGTCCGTATTCCGCCCAGGAGAAGTTCGGAATGTCTGGCACGGCCTCGAGGCCGTGCGGAGCGGTCAAGAGCTTGCGTGGCATCGGGGCGTCGAAGGGCCACGACTCGACGTTGACCACCACGTGCACCATGAGGGGCTTGCCCTTGAGTGGCGGGTATTTCGGCCGTTTGTCGGCCAGGACGAATGGAATGCGCGGATTGTTGCCCATGGTGTCTTCCTTCCGAGATCGCTCAGTTTAGCGGGGTCGCCACGATTAGCGCCCGAGAAATTCTCGGCGGACAGACGCCGAGTGTTGGCCAATCGTTGGAATCGGGCGTGCCCGCGTGGGCTCGTCGCTGAGCCGAATAGGAGACGCGACGAGGTCGACGGCCCCCTTGGGGGTTTCGACCGGCCAGCGACGCAGTTGGGGGTGCTTCGCGAAGTCTTCGACGCTGTTGAGGGCGCCGAAGGCGATCTGAGCGTTCTTGAGCCTCTCCATCAACGGGGCCCTGGCGAGGCTCCTGAAGACGGTGATGATGATGTCGTCGAGCGCCGCCCGATTGGCGACACGTCGTTCGTTGGTGGCGAAGCGTGAGTCGTCGGCCAAGGCCGGGTCGCCGAGAATTTCGGCGCACAGGCTCTGCCACTCGCGCTCATTTTGGATCGAGATGACGACGTGTTGGCCGTCGCCACAGGGATAGGCCCCATAGGGGGCGATGCCCGGATGGTTGAGTCCGACCCGGGCCGGAGCTTTCCCCGTATGTTCCTGGAGGAGCAGCGGCACGGACATCCAGTCCGACAGGGCGTCGAACAGCGAGACCTGCACGCCGGTGCCGCGCCCGGTCTTGTGCCGTTCCAGAAGCGCCTGACTGATGCCAACGATAGCGTACATACCGGCCGCAATGTCGCAGAGCGAGACCCCGACGCGGGACGGCTCGTCCGGGCCGCCCGTGATCGAAGCGAGGCCAGTCTCGACCTGGATCAAGAAGTCATAGGCTTTCATGTCGCGGTACGGCCCGTCCTCCCCGTAGCCGCTGATGTCACACGTGATCAACCTGGGGTGGCGAGCGCGCAGCTCGCGCGATCCGAATCCGGCGCGCTCGGCTGCACCTGGCGCCAAATTCTGAATGAAGACATCGGCGCGAGCGATCATTCGCTCGATCAGATCGCGATCCTCGGCTTCTTTGATGTCGACGACGACGGACTCTTTGCCGCGGTTGAGCCAAACGAAATAGGCGCTCTGCCCCTTCACCGCCGTGTCGTAGCGGCGCGCGAAGTCTCCATCGGCTCGTTCCAACTTGATCACCCGGGCGCCGAAGTCGGCGAGGCGCGACGAGGCGAAAGGCGCAGCGACCGCCTGCTCCATGGAAACCACGAGGATGCCGTCGAGGGGGGCAAACATCGATCAGTAGGAGCGGGGGAGGCCCAGCACGTGTTCGCCCAAGTACGACAGGATCAGGTTGGTCGAGATCGGTGCGACCTGAAACAATCGTGTCTCCCGGAACTTGCGCTCGACGTCGTATTCGGCAGCGAAGCCGAAACCGCCGTGAGTCTGGACGCACATCTCGGCGGCCTGCCAGGACGCTTCAGAGGCCAGCATCTTGGCCATGTTGGCTTGCGGACCACAGGGCTTGCCTGCGTCGAACAACTCGGCCGCCTCTCGTACCATCAGCGCTGCCGCCTCGGTCGCCGCATAGGCGCGTGCGATCGGAAACTGAATGCCCTGGTTCTGGCCGATCGGCCGTCCGAAGACCGAGCGCTCCTTGGCGTAGGTCGAGGCTTTCTCGATGAACCAGCGCGCATCACCGATGCACTCGTGTGCGATCAAAATGCGTTCGGCGTTCATGCCATCGAGGATGTAGCGGAAGCCCTTGCCTTCCTCGCCGATCAAGTTTTCGGCCGGCACCTCGACGTCGTCGAAGAAGATCTCCGTCGAGGAGTGGTTCATCATCGTTTCGAGCGGGCGGATGGTCAGGCCCTTTTTCTTGGCGGTCCGCATGTCGACGACGAGAACGGACAGTCCGTCGGTACGCTTGGCCACCTGCTCCTTGGATGTCGTGCGGGCGAGGAGCAACATCAGGTCGGAATACTCGGCCCGGCTCGTCCAAACTTTTTGGCCGTTGACGATGTAACGATCGCCCTTGCGAACGGCCGCGGTCCGCAGGCTCAACGTGTCGGTGCCGCTCGTCGGTTCGGTGACACCAAAGGCCTGCAGCCGCAGCTCCCCGGCGGCGATTTTCGGCAACCAACGCGCCTTCTGGGCCGTGCTGCCATGCTTGAGGATGGTGCCCATCGTGTACATCTGGGCGTGGCAGGCTCCACCGTTGCAGCCGGAGCGGTGGATCTCTTCGAGGATCGCACCAGCCTGCAAGATATGCAGGCCACTGCCCCCGTACTCCTCGGGAATTAGGCAGGCGAGAAAGCCGGATCGGGTGAGGGCATCGACGAATTCGGAGGGATAGGCTCGGACACGATCCTTGGCGCGCCAGTACTCACCCGGGAATTGGGCACAGAGTTCGCGAACGGCGGCTCGGATTTGATCGAGCTCCGCGGGGGAATCGCTGGTGGTCGCTGCGACGCTCATGAAAGTTGTTCTAGGATTGCGACGAGGCCGCTTGGAGCCGGTGTCGATCCTCCTCCCGACCCCGACTAGTTAGCAGCAACCCATACGAAACAAAAGGAACCCTTCGCGGCGGGCGTTGGGGATGTGATGCAATGGAGCCCGGGGCAGAGTTCGATTTCATCGTGGTTGGGGCCGGCTCGGCGGGATGCGTGCTCGCCAACCGTCTCTCGGAGGATCCAAGGAACCGCGTGCTGCTGATGGAAGCTGGAGGCCGCGATACGAGCCCGGTGATTCATATCCCGCTCCTGGCCGGCGTGGCGTATTTCGACCCAGCGATCAATTGGGGGTACGACACCGAGCCCGAATCTCACCTCGCCGGTCGGCGGATCCACTGGCCGCGAGGGCGTGTGATCGGCGGGTCGTCGTCGATCAACGGTATGATGTATGTCCGCGGACAGGCGGCGGACTACGACCATTGGCGGCAACTCGGCCTCGCAGGGTGGGACTACGCGAGCGTCCTGCCGTACTTCCGACGTTCGGAGGCGAATCGCGATCGCCGTGATCTGTTTCATGGCGCGGCGGGTCCTTGGCAGATTGCGAGAACCCATTCCGACAATCCGCTCTACGCGGCGTTTTTTCAGGCCGCGCTATCCGCGGGTTATCGAGAGACAGACGATTTCAACGGCGCGCGCCAAGAGGGATTCGGCTGGCACGACTTCAATGTCGTCCGTGGTCGGCGGCAAAGCACCGCCGTCGCATTCCTGCGACCGGCGGCGAGGCGAAACAACCTCCAGGTATTGCCGCGCGCTCAGGCCCGGCGCGTGATCTTCGAGGCGGGGCAGGCTCGGTCGTTGGAGTATGCGGCCGACGGGGCGGTACGAACCGTTCGGGCGCGGCGCGAGATCATTCTGAGTGGCGGCGCCGTGAACTCGCCGACCATCCTGATGCATTCCGGGGTCGGCGACGCGGCCCAACTCCGCGCCTGGGGAATCGATGTGCGCCATCACGCCCCGGAGGTCGGGCGCGGACTTCAGGATCACCTGGGCATTTACGTTCAGCACGCGAGCCTCCAGCCCGTCACCATGTACGGGTGGTTTCGACCGGATCGCGCGATCGGCATGATGCTCCAGGTCGCCTTGTTCGGCCGGGGGCCGGCGGCCTCGTTGCCCCTTCAGGCGGGTCTGTTTGCGCGATCCAGCGGCCGTGTTGCGACGCCGGACCTGCAGATCACGATGGTCCCAGGCTTGACCCTAGACGTCACGCGGAAGAAGCAGGGGCGCCACGGCTTCCTGATTCACGTCTATCCGCTTCGTCCCCAGAGTCGAGGCAGGATCACGTTGGCGTCGGGTGATCCGGCCGCAAAACCCAAGATTTTGGCCAACTACCTCGGCGAGGCGACGGATCGCGAGACCATGCGATCCGGGTTCCACATCGTTCGCCGGTTGTTTGCCCAACCTTCGTTTGCACCCTATCTCGGGCGAGCGATATCGCCGGGCCCCGACGTCCGCACGGACGACGATGTCGATCGCTGGATCCAGGACAGCGCTCAAACCGTGTTCCATCCGACGGGAACCTGCCGGATGGGGGCCGACGCCGCCTCTGTGGTCGATGGTGAACTTCGGGTGAGGGGCGTCGCCGGTTTACGGGTGGTCGACGCCTCGGTCATGCCGACAATCGTCAGCGGGAACACACAAGCTCCGACGGTCATGATCGCCGAAAAGGCGGCAGATCTGATTCTCGGGCGGGCCGCGCCGGCGTGAAGAAAGAAAAGGGGCGGGTCGAGGGCCCGCCCCATTCCTATGAACCGAGCGTTCGGCTACTTCGAGACTTCGTCGACGATCTTGTCGTAGTCGTCGTCCTTTTCCTGCATCTTGATCCGTTCGAGTTCGTCGGTGACGATTCGGAGGATGCGGGCGATGTATTCGGCACGCCACTGCACGCGCCATTGATCGACGGACTCACTCGGCTTGTAGGCTTCGATGTTCTTCGACGTCGGGGCCTGCTTCTTTTCGGCCAGACGCTCATGGGTGTCGAGGCGTTCCCGGATGACGGAAACCTCACCCGTGAGTGCCATGATCATGGCCAGCAGCTTGTCGATGTTCGGGTCGTCGAAGAAATACGGGCGCCGCCCCTTCGCCGTCCGAATGCGCTTGATCGGCTGTGCCGGCGGTGTCGCCGATGCGGTCGGCTTCTTCGATCCACCCTTAGCCTTTGCTGCTTTCTTCTTTGCCTTTGCCATGTGAGTCCTTTCCCTCCCGTGGGTTTCTGGCTATTTGCTCGCCCCAAAATACCACCATGTTCCATCGATGCCGTTGTTTCCCTCGCTGAACAACTGCGGGAAATAGCGGCTCATGGTGACGCTTGGAACGCTCAAGTCTAGGTATTGCGACGGGCTGAATCCGGCAGCGGTCATCAGGTGTTTGGGATCTTCGTCGTGCACCTGACCGATGTAGGGCTCAGCGTTGTAATGCGTGTCCCAGTCGAGGATCGACGCCTCGTACGGCGACATGCGGTTCCATGGCGGGCCTTCGCAATGAAGGGTGATTCCGCCAGGCGCCAACAGGCGATGGCATTCCTTGAGAATGCGCGGGACCGCCTTGCTGGACGTCTCGTGAAACAGGATGTGCGAAACGATCAGATCGAAGTGACCGTCCGGGTAGTTCGTACGCTCGGCGTTCTGCTGCGAGAAATGGACGTGTTTGCCCAGCGCTTCGGCTCGCGCGTGGGCGTAACGCAGCATCGGCGCACCGAGTTCGACGGCATGGACTTCGCTGCCGGGAAATGCGTCGCAATAGGGCAGGGTCGAATGCCCCACCGCACATCCGAGGTCGAGAATGCGCCGTGGATGAAACCGAGGAAATTTCTCCTTCAGTGCCGTGATGAGCGTCCTACCGACGTCATCGTTGTAGGCACCGAGTCCTCCCATCGCGAACAAGTAAACCGACCGGTCGTAGAGGGCGCCCGCGAAGACATCGCCATCGACCAGATCGGTGGTGTAGTTGCCGGGCATGCAATGGATGTCGACGGCCGTGAGATAGCGGGGCAGCGGAAGGTCTGCATCCAAGTGGAGAGACCCCTTGGGAGATGCTGTGACCTGTTTCGCACGATCAAGAAGTGCCGGAAGCTGGCGTTCCACACTGGATCCCACGTAATCCCACATGAGTTCCTGAGTCGTGCGCTTGAGCGAACTCGACATCTGGTAATAGGGCACGGGATTCATTGCGCGACGGACATCGCTACGATTGCGTGGCGCATACCCATGACGACGTTTGAATTCCGGGGCAGCCACGGTGTCGAAGAAGAGCCGATTACCGCCGGTGACCTCGGTCGCAACATGGGACTTGAGCGCAACGACAAACGACTCGCGCGACGCTTCATCATGCGTCGCCGTCGGCAGAACGTCGTGAACGCCACGCTGCATCGCTGCACCCGCTCATGCCTGAAAGTCGAGGGCGGCCGGAGGGCCTGGAGAACCCTGCAATAATAGCCCTTCTCCTAGGCGGCAGAAGCGGAATTTCTGCGGCGGTCGGCCGCAGATTGCGACTCGTTTTCAGCGGCCGACGACGATGATGACAATCGTTATAGTCCGGGGTCGTTTTGCGAAATTTCGGGGGGCGGGATGAGCGACGAACAGGGGCTGCGGGGTCGGGACGTGCAACGGACCGTGGCGGCGCACCACGGCATTGATCTCGCGACGCCAAGGGCGGAGGCCATCGCGACCGAGGTCAGGGCGTTGGTCGAACCGGTTCGTCGCGCGCTGAGCGAGCATCCGTTCGACACCGATCCATTCGGTTTTTCCGGAGTGCTCGACGCGCTGAAGGACAACCCGTGATGAATGATCCGTTGCAATGGACACTCGTCGAGGCTGCCGATGCCGTGCGGCACAAGCATATCTCGGCCGTCGAGTTAGCTCGCCTGAGCATCGCCGCCGCCCGGGCGTGGCAGCCCTCGATCAACGCGTTCATTGCGATCGATGAAGAGGCCGCATTGCGTTCGGCCGAGAATGCTGACCGCGATTTGGCGCGGGGGCAGACCGCTGGCCTGATTCATGGGGTCCCGCTGGCACACAAGGACCTATTCGATCGCGGCGGGGATCGCGTGACCTGCGGATCGAAGGTCCTAGGGGATCGACACCCGACGAACAAAGCGACGTGCCTGGAGCGATTGGATCGCGCCGGGGCGGTCACGATCGGCACACTGCTCATGTCTGAACTCGCGATGGGGGCGGCAGGACGGAACGAGCACTTTGGCCACTGCCGCAACCCATGGAACGCCAAGCGAATCGCCGGCGGCTCGTCCAGCGGTTCTGGCGCCGCCGTAGGGGCGAGGACCGTCTATGGCTCGCTCGGCACCGATACGGGCGGCTCGGTCCGGATTCCGGCGGCGCTCTGCGGGGTCACCGGCCTGAAGCCGACCCAAACCCGCATTAGTCGTGCCGGCGTCATGCCGCTGTCCTACTCGTTGGACAACGTCGGGCCCGTAGCGCGAACCGCGCGCGATTGCGCGCGCCTGATGACGGTCGTCGCCGGATGGGACGAACGTGATCCCACGTCGAGCCATGAACCGGTTCCGGACTACGAATCTCGTCTAAGCCAGACGGTCGTCCGAGGTACGCGCGTCGGCTTCCCTCGGCAGTACTTCTACGATGGCATCGTGCCCTCGGTCGCAAAAGCGCTCGACGCGAGTTTGGACGTGTTTCGCAAGCTCGGTGCGATCGTTGTCGAGGTCGATGTCCCCGACCAGGACGAACTTCGCGAACTGTGCAATCTCATTCTCAAGGTCGAAGCCGCCAATATCCACAGCGAATGGCTGCGAACCAGGGAAAACGCATACTCACGCGAGGTGCGGACCAGACTCGAAGCCGGTCTCGCGATTCCCGGCGTTCGCTATCTGCAGGCCCAGCGGCTGCGCGGGGAGCACCTGAAGACCTTTGCCGCCGAGGTCTTCGCCAAGGTCGATGTGTTGCATACGCCGGGGCTCGCGATCGAGGTTCCCACCCTGGATGACGTCGATGCCGCGGTATCGGGCGACGCGCTAAGCGTCAACGAGCAATTGGCCCGCTGTACCAGAACCATCAACTATTTGGGGCTGCCGGCGATCATGGTGCCGTGTGGGTTTTCGGCGAACGGCATGCCGGTGGGATTCCAGATGATCGGAAAACCCTATGGTGAAGCACGCCTACTGGGCCTCGCCGATGCCTTTCAACGTGAGACGGAGTTTCATCGACGGTCGCCGTCGCGGTAGGAGGCAGCATGATCAGCCATGTATCGCTTGGAACCAACGACGTCGCGCGGGCGAAAGCGTTCTACGACGCAATACTCGCCGTGCTCGGCTACCGGAGGATATTCGATCACCCGAATGCTGGAGCCTGGGGAATCGACTTCCCGACCTTTTGGGTCGGTCGGCCATTCGATGCGGGGCGGGCCAATCCGGGAAACGGCGTCCATGTCTGCTTCAATGCGCCGAGCCGGGACGCTGTCGACGAGTTCCATCGGGTAGCGCTGGCGTCCGGCGGACGCGACGACGGCCTGCCGAGCTTGCGCCCGCAATACACGGCAGACTATTACGCCGGCTTCGTATTGGACCCCGACGCCAACAAGATCGAGGCGCTCTGCTTCCTCAATCGCGCACGAACTTGACTATTCCGCGGCGCGGGAGGCCCTCTTGCGTTCGTGCGGTTCCAGCAAGCGTTTGCGCAGGCGAATCGCCCTGGGCGTCACCTCGACCAACTCATCATCCTCGATATAGGCGATCGCCTGTTCGAGTGTCGGTTTTCGCGGAGTCGTCAGGCGAACAGCCTCATCCTTGCTGGTCGTTCGGATGTTCGTGAGGTGCTTTTCTTTGAGCGGATTGACGTCGAGGTCGTTGCCCCGACTGTGCTCGCCGATGATCATGCCACGGTACACGTCGACGCCTGGGTCGATGAACATGGCGCCTCGCTCTTCGAGGTTCCATAGGGCGTAAGGGACGGCTCGGCCGGAGTCCGTCGAGATCAGAACGCCGTTGCGCCGCCGCCCGATCTCGCCTTTGTAAGGGGCGTAACCGTGGAAGATGCGGTGCATGACTCCGGTACCGCGTGTATCGGTCAGGAATTCTCCGTGATAACCGATAAGGCCGCGCGTCGGCGCCAGGACCCGCAGCCGCTGTTTGCCGCCACCCATCGGGCGCATTTCGACCAATTCACCCTTGCGCTGCGACAGCTTGTCGACCACGACGCCCGCGAATTCCTCGTCGACGTCGACCACGCACTCCTCGATCGGTTCGAGCCGTTTGCCGGTTTCGTCGGTCTTGAACAGCACCCGTGGCCGGCTGATGGCGAGTTCGAACCCTTCGCGGCGCATCGTCTCGATCAGCACGCCAAGTTGCAATTCACCCCGCCCGGCGACCTCGAAAGCATCCGTTCGTTCGGTTTCGCGGACCGTGATCGCGACGTTGCCTTCGGCTTCCCGCAGCAACCGGCCGCGTAGCATCCGAGACGTGATCTTGTCGCCCTCGCGGCCAGCGAGGGGCGAGTCGTTGACCCAGAACGACACCGCCAAGGTCGGTGGGTCGATCGGATCGGAAGGAATCGGCGCAACGACCTCCGGGTCGCAAAGTGTTTGCGACACCGTCGCTTTTTCGAGACCCGCCACCGCGATGATGTCGCCGGCTTCCGCGCTCTCGAGTGGTACTCGTTCGAGACCGCGGTAGGCGAGAACCTTGGTCAGGCGAGCCTGATCCACGAGCTGTCCCTGGCGATCGAGCACCTTGATGATCATGTTGGGTCTGAGGCGCCCGGTGTGGATGCGCCCAGTGATCACGCGACCCAAGTACGGATCACTCTCGAGGATCGTCGCCAGCATGCTGAACGGACGATCGGCGTCCGCTTTGACGCGCGGCACGTGTTTGACGATCAGATCGAGAAGGGGGCGCAGGGACTCTCTTGGACCGGAGGGGTCGGCCGCGGCCCAGCCGTCACGCCCGACCGCAAACAGGGTGGGGAAGTCGAGTTGTTCGTCGTTGGCATCGAGTGCGGCGAACAGGTCGAAGACCTCGTTCTGAACCTCGTGGGGTCGAGCGTCTGAGCGGTCGACCTTGTTGATCACCACAATCGGGCGGAGACCGCGTGCCAGGGCCTTACCAACCACGAACTTGGTCTGGGGCATCGGGCCTTCCGCGGCGTCGACTAGGAGAAGGGCCCCATCGACCATCGACAGGATGCGTTCGACTTCGCCGCCGAAGTCGGCGTGGCCCGGGGTGTCGACAATGTTGATGCGCGTGTCGCCCCAGGCGATGGACGTGCACTTGGCCAGGATCGTAATGCCCCGTTCCCGCTCGAGGTCGTTCGAATCGAGCGCCCGCTCGGCAACCTGTTGGTTGGCGCGAAACGTCCCGCTTTGACGCAGCACGGCATCGATCAAGGTCGTTTTGCCGTGATCGACATGTGCGATCACGGCGATGTTTCTTAGTTCCATTGGGAAATGGCCCCTCTTGGGCGGCGCGAATATAGGGGGCGAGTCCCGTGGTCACAAGGGCTGCGACGACGATTGACCCGATCAGTTGGGCCGCTAAGGTGCCTAGCCCTCCCGTGATGTCCTCGTCCCGCCACCCTCCGCTCCTCCTCCTGTTTACCCTCCAACTGGGCGGGTTGCTGTCGATCAACCTTTATGCCCCATCGATGCCCGATATCGCGCATTCGCTCGCGGCCACGCCGGCATCGGTGCAGTTGACGATCACGGTGTTCCTGATCGGCTTTTCGTTGGCCCAGCTGATTTACGGCCCGCTCTCCGATCGTTACGGCCGTCGGCCGGTCCTTTTCGTGGGCTTGGCGATCTACCTCGCGGCAAACCTAGCGAGCATGTTGGCACCAACCATCGACGCGTTGCTCGCGTTTCGGGTCGTGCAGGGCGTCGGGGCCTGTGCCGGCGGGGTTCTGCTGCGGGCGATCGTCCGTGACCTTTACGAACGCGATCAGGCGGTGCGTGTGATGGGGCTGCTGGCGATCGCGGCAGGGCTCACGACAACGCTGGCGCCGGCTCTTGGCGGATTTCTTGCGACCTTCGGGTGGCGGATGAACTTCGCGTTCCTCGCGTTGGTTTCGCTCATCCCCTACATGGTCGCCTGGTTCTGGCTGCCCGAAACCAACAAGTACCGTGGTACCCAGGCCTTCGACCTCGGTGCCGTTCTGCGCAACTACGGGATATTGCTGCGATCGCCCTCGTTCATGGGATACACACTGATCGTGGCATCTGTGAACGCTTGGTTTTTTGCGTTCATCGCGGCGTCGCCCTTTCTTCTGATCGATCGCCTAGATCAGCCCCAATGGGCCTACGGCTTCTACATCCTGGTGCATACCGGGGGCTATTGGTTGGGGGCGGCATTTGCGTCGCGCTTTGGGACCCGGATCGGCATCGATCGCATGATCGGGATCGGAGTCGCGGCGACCACCGCGGGGTTTGCCGTGATGTGGGGCCTCGCTGTCGCAGGGGAGTTCACCGTCGCGGCGATCATTGCCCCGATGCTGATCACCGGGTTCACCAGCGGGCTCTGCTTCCCTCCGGGACAGGCCTCGGCGGTTTCGGCCTATCCGTCGATCGCGGGGACAGCGTCGGGGCTCCTCGGGTTGTTTCAGATGGGTTTCGGCGCGCTCACGTCCTACCTGGCGAGCCTTTTCGTCCATCACGATCAAGTTGCGATCACATCGATGATGTTGCTCCTTTCCACGCTCGCCCTCCCGGCCTACGCGTTGGTCAAGTTCGATCAACGTCGGCGACGGTCCGCGTCATGAGCGACGCTGCTGCGCGACGGTCGCTTTACGTTCTGCTGATCCTGACCATTGTGTCGGTCATGTCGATGCAGATCATCGTGCCGTCGCTACTGACTATCGCGCGAGAATTCGGCGAAACCGCCGCGGATGCGCAACTCGTCTTAACCGCCTTTCTCTTCGGTTATGCGGTTTTCCAACTGGTGAACGGCCCTCTGTCCGATCGCTACGGACGTCGCGTGATCTTGCTAACGTCCGGCGGGGTGTTTGCCGCCGGCTCACTGACCTGCGGGTTCGCTACCAGTCTCGACATGCTTGTTCTAGGTCGGTTCGTGCAAGCCATTGGCGCCAGCGCCGTCTTCGTGATCGGCCCTGCGGCGATGCGCGATCTCTTTGGCGCTGAGGGCTCGGCCCGGGCGATCGGATGGGTCGCCATTAGTGCGGGCTTCGCTGCTGCGGTAGCGCCTTACGTCGGTGGAATCGTCGAGGAGCAACGCAACTGGCGCTGGACTCAGTTCGCGACGGCTGCCCTTTCGATAGCAGCGACCGGGTTGGTGTGGCGATCCTTTGGCGAAAGCCATCCAGTGGCCAGACGCGTCCGGGCAGGGGTGGGCACTCTGGCGGTGGGCTATGTCCGCCTCTTCCACGCCAGGGTTTTTGCGCTCTACATCGTCGCGGTTGGCGCGGTCAACGGCGCGTTCTATGCGTTCTTTGCGGGTGGGCCGTTCGTGACGATCGAACTGCTCGGGCTAACACCTTCGGAGTTCGGCCTCTTGGGAATCCCGACGGTCATCGCCTACATGGGCTCAGCCTACGTTGCGGTACGCCTTGCCGGACGCATTGGTCTTCACCAGACCATCCTGCTCGGGGCGTGCATTACCCTCATCGGGTGCGGTGGCGCCGCGGTTCTCGCGATCCTCGGCGAGGTCTCGGTCGCGATCCTGACCATCGGCATGTTGATCCTGGGCATGGGCAACGGCTTCGTCATCCCGTGCTCGATCGCGGGCGGCGTCAACGCGCATCCCAAATTGGCCGGCACAGCGGCTGCGGCCCTTGGCGCCGCACAAATGGGCGTCGGCGCCCTCACGAGCTACCTCGTCGGTGCGCTTCATGACGGTTCGGCGATGCCGACCGTCGGGCTGATGGCGGGCATGGCCCTGCTCGCCGCCCTCGCAGCCTTGGCACTGATGATAGAGGCGAAGCGCTAAATCTTCAGGCCGAACAAACGCTTGTTTCGGTTGACGATTCGCATGCTGCCGGCGAGCAGGTCTCCGCCGCCGGCGGATAGAATACTGTTGCCACCGAACGACCCAGCCTCGCCCTGGACGCTGCCCTGAAGTCGCTGCAGGGCGCCCTGCAGGGCTGCGATCTGCTTGGTCAGGCGCTCGGGTGGGGGCGGTGGCAGTTTGAAGGGCTCGTCAGGGCCTTCCGTCAACAACCGAAAGGCCTTGCGAACGACTCGTTCCGCGTTGTCGATCAGGATGTCCGTCGTCAGATCATTTGAGACTGATCGAAGGCTTTATTAATGGAGGCTTCGGCCCATCTGGTTTGTCAGTCTAGGCGGTGGCTTGCTGGTGCAGCAAGCGGCGGT